>JBNKCG010000088.1:0-77184 GCA_050287605.1 Gammaproteobacteria bacterium
GGCCGAAGACCACACCCTGATCCTCATCGAACACGACATGGACGCGGTGTTCGCCGTGGCCGACCGGCTCACGGTGATGGTCAACGGCGCGGTGCTGGAGAGCGGCACGGTGGAGCAGATCCGCACCAGCCGCGCGGTGCAAGAGGCCTACCTGGGCGTGGAGGACGAGACCGATGCCTAACCCCCCGCTGCTCGAAGCCCAGGCGATCCACACCTACTACGGCGCCAGCCACATCCTGCACGGGGTGAGCCTCACGGTGCAGCGCGGCGAGACCGTCAGCCTCATGGGCCGCAACGGCATGGGTAAAACCACCACGCTGCGCTCGCTCATCGGGTTGACGCCGCCGCGCGCGGGACGCGTCTTGGTAAAAGGCATAGAGACCACTCGTCGACCGCCTCACTACGTAGCGAAAACCGGCATTGCCTTTGTTCCCGAAGACCGCGCCATCTTTCCAACCCTGACCGTGCGCGAAAATCTGATCATGGCGGCGCGCCCCGGTCCCGACGGTCGGCGCGACTGGGACCTCGATCGCGTGCTCGACTTGTTCCCGCGCCTCGCCGAGCGCATCACCAATAGGGGCAACCAACTCTCCGGCGGCGAGCAACAAATGCTGACCGTAGGGCGCGCCTTGATGACCAACCCCGATCTTATTCTGCTCGACGAGGCCACCGAAGGACTGGCGCCGCTGATCCGCAAAGAGATCTGGTCGGTGATACGCAAGATCAAAGCGGCGGGCATCGCATCCATCGTGGTCGACAAAGACATTCGAGCATTAATGAGCATCGCCGACCGCAATCTCATTATCGTCAAAGGGCAAGTGGTCTACGAGGGAACTTCGGAAGATCTTGCTGCGAAACCCGAGATACACCAACAACACTTAGGGGTGTAAATCTCCATCAGTCCACGCTAATAACGCGATATTTCGCAAAACACAGCGAAAACAGGCCGCAAAATTGACTTAGCGCGTTCACCTTTGTAAGGTGAAAAACGAAAGGCACCCTCAGGGTGCCTTTTTGTTTTTATGCATCATCCCTCGTGTTTTGCGTGCTCTCCGTACGGAATACGCATTCAACTGAAGTTTCACAAATCCAACAAACCTCTGGAGCACAACATGAAACGTCTCATCGCAGTGGCTCTCTTTTTTACGTCCATGCCCTCCCTGAGCTTCGCTGCCAATAGTTGCGGCAAGGTCACTATTGCGGACATGAATTGGAACTCGGCCACGCTCATTGCACACGTGGATCAGTTCATACTCGAGAACGGCTTTGGTTGCGATGCCGAGTTGGTCCCCGGCGATACTATGCCCACCGGCACGTCGATGACCGAGAAGGGCGAACCCGATATCGCACCCGAATTGTGGACCAACTCCTTCAAAGCCGCGCTGGAAAAAGGCGTCGCGGAAAAGCGTCTGCGCGTCGCCGGCAAATCGCTCTCCGACGGCGGTGAGGAGGGATTCTGGGTGCCCAAATACCTGGTCGACGCAGATCCCAGCTTCGCCACCATCAAAGGCATCAAGGCCCATGCCAAGATGTTCAAGAATCCCGAAGATCCCGATCGCTCGGCGTTCATGGGATGCCCCGCGGGCTGGAACTGCCAGATCACCAGCGGCAATCTGTTCAAGGCATTGCACTTGAAAGACGCAGGCTTCGATCTGGTCGACCCGGGATCCGGCGCAGCGCTGGCCGGCTCCATCGCCAAAGCGTACGAGCGCAAACAACCGTGGTTCGGCTACTACTGGGCCCCCACCGCTGTGCTTGGTAAATACCAGATGGTGAAGATCGATTTCGGTTCCGGGGTGGACCTTACGCACTACGTCGACTGCATCAGCGTCGCGGACTGCCGAAACCCGCACCCCACCATGTATCCGCCCTCCCCCGTGCATACCGTCACCACGGAGAATTTCGCCAAACGCGCCCCGCAGGCATTCGCCTATCTCGGTAAGCGCTCGTTCACCAATGCCGAGATGAACAAGCTGCTGGCGTGGATGGAGAACAATCAGGCCGACGGTGATGTTGCCATGGAGCACTTCCTCAAAGAGAACGAAAAGACTTGGCGGGCATGGGTTTCGGCCGACGTTGCGGCCAAAATCAAGAGCGCACTCGCCCGACTATAATTTGGTGAAAACGGCCCCGAGGATGCAGTAACCCTCGGGGTCTTCTTCTCCAATCGAGAGCCCACCCTAAGGTGCAAGGTGCCGCCCGCCATGGCTGACGCTTCCTGGTTGACCGATTTCCCGCAGATGGACCGCGACGACCTGCTGGTCATCCGCAAAACGCTCGATTCCGCTTATCGCGAGTTCTCACGCGCCTACGGCGATCTCATCGAATCGTTTTTCGATCCGCTGCTGTCGTTTCTCGTCTGGTTCGAAAAGCTGCTGCTGCAATCGCCTTGGTGGTTGATCATCGCTGCCGTGGCCGCCCTCGCGTACGGTGCGAGCCGTTCCGTCAAGCTGTCGCTGGGGGTGATCGTGGCAATGTGCCTCATCGGTTATTTCGGCATGTGGGATGACACCATGCGCACCATGAGCATTATTACGGTGTGCACGCTGCTGTCGCTGGCGCTGGGAATCCCCATCGGTATCGTGATGGCGCGCTCGGACCGCGTGCAAACCATCGTCACCCCCATGCTTGACGTCATGCAGACCATGCCGGCGTTCGTCTATCTCATACCCGTGGTCATGCTGCTCGGCATCGGCAAGGTGCCGGGTGTTATCGCAGTGGTGATCTATGCCATCCCCCCGGTGATCCGCCTCACTAATCTGGGCATCAGACTGGTCGACAAAGAGGTGTTGGAGGCTGCCACCGCATTCGGCGCCAGCTCATCGCAACGATTATGGGGAGTACAACTGCCGCTGGCGATGCCCACCATCATGGCGGGAATCAATCAGACCATCATGATGGCCCTGGCCATGGTGGTGATCGCGTCGATGATCGGCGTCAAAGGACTCGGCCAACCGGTGTTGAAATCCATTACCAACCAGTACTTCACGCTGGGGCTGTTCAACGGCCTGGCCATCGTCGCGCTGGCCATCATCTTCGACCGCGTCTCCCAGGCTTACGCCAAACGCAGCCAGAAACATCTGCAGGGGATGCACAATGACTGAGTCGTTCATACGCGTCGAGGGACTCTACAAGATCTTCGGAAGCCAACCGCGCTCCGTCATCCCGCTGCTCAAAGAGGGCCGAACCAAAGACGAGATACTGGCCAAGACCGGGCACGCGGTAGGCCTCAAAGCCATCGACCTGCAGATCGAAAAAGGCAAGATCTTCGTCATCATGGGGCTCTCCGGTTCCGGTAAATCGACCCTGATCCGCCACTTCAACCGCCTCATCGACCCCACCGAAGGCAGCATCGTCATCGACGGCGTGGACGTGATGGCGTTGTCGATGAAGGAGTTACAGGAATTTCGCCGCCACAAGGTCTCCATGGTGTTTCAGCGCTTCGGTCTGATGCCCCATCGTACGGTGCTGGAAAACGTTGCCTACGGCCTCAAGGTGCAGGGCATAGCAAAAACGGAACGGAGGGAAAAGGCCCGGCAATGGCTGGAGGCAGTCGGTCTTTCCGGCTACGAGAAACAGTATCCGTCGCAGCTCTCCGGCGGCCAGCAACAGCGCGTTGGCCTGGCGCGCGCGCTCTGCACCGACGCGGAGATATTGCTGATGGACGAAGCCTTCTCCGCCCTCGATCCGCTGATCCGCAGCGAGATGCAGGATCAACTCATCGAACTGCAGGACAAGCTGCACAAAACCATCATCTTCATCACCCACGATCTCGACGAGGCATTGCGCCTCGGCGATCGCATCGCCATCCTCAAGGATGGCGGGTTGGTTCAGGAGGGCGCTCCGGAGGAGATTCTGCTACAACCGGCAGACGACTACGTGGAGGCCTTCGTTCGCGACGTCAACCGTGCCCGCGCCCTTACGGTGGCCACCGTGATGAAGCCGCCTGCCTGCCGCATCACCACGCAAAACATCAATGACGCGCTCCAACAGATGCGCGATCAAAACCGCGAGTACGGCTACTACATCGGTGAAGACGGTTATCAGGGCATCCTCTCACAGGAAACGCTGCAAAAAGCCGCCAAAGGCGACGGCGACGGCAGAATCAGCGAGCGGTTGCTGGAAGAGGTCCCCGCAATTTCTCCCGACGCGTTGTTGGAGGAGGTGTTGCCCAGCACGCTCGACACCGAGTACGCGCTGCCCGTGATCGATCAGGAGGGGGATCTACGCGGCGAATTGTCTCGCGCTGCACTGGCGGAGGCGCTGGGAGACGTCAATGGGGATGGGAGTGGGATGGCCAGAAAAGCGTAGCGCCTGAACACGCGCCACTCCATGGTGGTACTTCCGGCTACAGACGGCCCAGAGCCAATTTCTCTCCTCCCTACGTTGCGTCGCCATCCGTTCGGCATCGGGAGCCGTTTCGGACCCGAATCTACGACGGCTACAAAACCATCAAGCAAACGACACCGATACTGATCGCCAGCAGAATCAGCGCGCGCACGACGCCGCCTCCTTGCGCATCTTCCGCCGAGACACCAGAGGGGAGCGTCTTGTAGCCGGTGACCATCGCCGACACCAGATTCTCACCGTTGACGAGCCGATGCAGAACGACCGCGACGATGTGCAATCCGACCATTACCAGCAGCACATCAGACGTTACGGCATGCAGCCCGGTGAGAAAGTCACTGGTATCCTTGGAGACGATGGAGGCTAGCGGCCCATCGAACAGAACGTCGTCGTTGCCGAACATTCCGAGCAGTGCTTGAACCAGGATGGCGGCCAGTAGCGCGACCACCATCCAACCACCCAACGGATTGTGCCCCGCCACAAAAGCGTGATCTCGCCTCAACCAGGAACGGGCATAACGCGCCACCGTCGCCGGTCCGCGCAAGAACTTGGCGAAGCGCGCATAGGTGCTTCCCAGCGCTCCCCACATCAAGCGGAACAGCACCAGCACGAAGATGGCATAGCCGAGTTTGGCGTGGAGTTCCATGGCATCGTCGAGCACCTTGCCCGTAAGCAATTGCGCGACCATCAGTGCAAATACGGTCCAGTGAAACAGACGCGTGGGTAGGTCCCAGACGTAAACCCGCGAAGCGGTGCGCGCGGGGGCAGCGGCAACGTGCTCGGTTTTCATAGAGCCTACGACCGCGTATCGCGAACCGGCCTTTCCTCCCGACAGATTAATGCTCGTCCTTACTCTTAAAGTCGTTGTGACATCCCTTGCAGGTCTTGGCGGTCTTCGCAAACTGGGAAAACATCGCCTTTTGGTCGCCACCCCCAGCCGCCTCTGCCAGCTTGGCAACTTCCCGCTCGAACGCCACCGCCCTGTCATTGAATCCAGGAGTGTCGTTCCATATCTCGGGTTTGGCCTTCGTCGCCCCTTTGTCGGAACCGGGAACAAAAAACTCCCAAGGCATGGTGGAGAGTGCCTTCAAATTGATGGCACGCTTGGCAAACACGTCATCACTGAAAGGCATTTCACCTTTGGCCATCGCCCCCATGGGGCCGAAATTGGTCGCGATGAGCTTAAACGCCGCTTTGCGGGCTGAAATTGCATTTTCCATAGGATCTTGGGCGGCGAACGCGCTGGTCATTCCCAACGCGGCCACCGCGGCGGCTAACAGAGGACGCTTGTTCATCGGCATATCTCCTTATTATAGGATCCGTATACGGCGTTCTTGCAATCCATCCAATGCCAAGGCATCGGCGGACACGAACCGTGATAAACACCAGTTATTCTCATGAAGTGGAAACACGCACTCTCATAGCTTCGAATCGCCGCTGACCATTTCCTCCCCCGCGCCGTCACCACCTTGGTGCCGTTGCTCCTGGAGGTTGGCGGCCAATTGCTTTGAATTCTCAGCCAAACCGTCACATTCCGTCGCCTTTTTAGCGTACTTCTCCGCCTCCTTCTCATAGACCTCCGCTTTGTCTGTCAGATTCGGAGTCGCAACAAAGCCATGCCCGGTAGTCGCTGCCATAATGACGCCGAATACCGACGTCAAAAAACTCTTCGCGACTCTTCCGACGTTTTCGGATTTCGCTTTGGGGATCTCCTCGGTGTACGCCTTCGAAGCACGGTTATACTCTTCAGTCGCCAGTGCAAACTGCGCTCCGGCAGTTTGATAGTAGGAAGCTGACTCGGCATCCCGCCCATGTTCACAAAGCCAGTCCCCATACATTGAGTACGTCCGTGCGTTGTTCTCGAATGTCAAATTCACTTGCAGCCTGTTCTTCTCGGAACGTTCGCTCAGTTCCTGATTGACGGTGAGATGGGGAGTTGCACCGGCTTCGACCAGCAGGTTAAACGCCTCCCGCTGACCGCCGTGAGCCGCTTCAATCAGCGGTGATATACCGCCGCTAGCAGATCGGTGGCGCGCATCCGCCCCACTCTCCAGGAGCATTTCTACGACCTTCAGTGGACGGCCACGATTAGCGGCAAAGAATATCGCGGTCTTGCCGTGAATATTTTCGATGTTTGGATCAGCCCCGGCACGCAGCAATAATTCGACGATTTCAATATGGTTGCCAGCCTTTGCCTCGTTGTACCGTGTGCTTGCGGCGAAAAGCAGCGGGGTGGCTCCTGCCGTGTTTCTGACATTCGGGTCGGCCCCGTGATTGAGGAGCAACTTAACAGTCTCAACGTCCAGATGGGACGCTACCGTTGCATTATGCAGCGGTCTGACATCATTGTTGCTGGATGCGTTCGCATCGGCGCCTCGTTGCAGCAAGGCGGCGACCAGTTCGGAATCACCTTTCGCGGCGGCATTGTGAAGTGGAGTTCTACCTGACGCATCTTTTTCGCTTATCCCCTGTCCCTTGGAAACCAGTTCCAAAGCACGCTCGCGATCGTTCCTAGCGATTGCCGTGTTAATCGAGGATGTTGCACAACCGGAAGCAGCGATAACAATGAGGGTTAATACGCAAAGCGCTTGATGCCAGGATACTTTTCGAGCAGCTGTGATCATTGGGTAACTCCTTGTGCAAGCCTGCAAGCCGCCTGTCAACAGCGCACCCTATTCCACACGCCCCTCGCCGGTGTTACTCCCGGCTTTTCTTGTTTATGTGAACGGCGAGAATATACGCCCTCGTTAAGCGCTGTCCAGGCATCACGAAAGGATATTTCTCACACCGAGAGTCCGTCGTCGCTTCCCCGCCTGTGATGCCCTAACGACGGGCGATCAACATGCTTTCTTCTCGAAGCGACCGGACACGATTTTCTTGAGTCGAACAATCAGTCTTTGATACCGATCGAATAGATAAGCCCGTGGCAACCCAATCGTGGGCCAACGGGTAAACGCGATAAATTCGGTCTCCCCTATCCGGAGTTCAATCATTGCTCTAGCAGAGCCCCGGGGGCGTCGCTAGCAACAAATCCAATTTGTTCAGCTAGGGATCGAGTTCAACTCTGAATCTATCCGATCGTATATCACAACCACCCTCGCCGTAACCACCATGGTCACCAACACCGCCACCGCGAAGGCGTACAGCCCATAGTGTGTCTCGATGCTAACGATCATGCCGAGTTTGACCGCCACTACCAGCACCGCCACCACGAACACGTCGAGCATGGACCAACGCCCAAGGTCGTGCATCCACTTCAGATAGCGGCGCGAATGACGGTGGCCGCCCACGCTCGGCCGGGTTAGGTGCAACAGCAGACCCAGCTTGAGCACGGGCAGCAGAACGCTGAATGCGGTGATCACCACGAACAGAAACCACTTGCCCTCCTGAAGCAACTGCCACACGCCGCTCAAGACGGAAAACGTTGTACTAACGACGACGAACTTGTGAAGAGTGATGATGGGTGACGCAAGGCCGATCGCGAGGAGTATCGCGGCGGTGAGTACCAGGACTTGCAGCAGGCGCAGTTCGTTGGCGATTCGAGGTGTAATTGTGGATACCGGATCCATTGGCTGTGTGATTTGGTGACGATACGGAGCCCGACTGCTTGTAGTTGATGGGACTCGTCTTGCTGATTGATTCCCCCTCACCCCCTCCCGCGATGGAGAGAGGGAACGACGCGCCGTCGCTGCGGGGCCAAATAGTACCACTTATGCATGGGGCGCATTCTTCAAACGAAAGCTGGGGCCACATTTCGCACGCTGCATGCAGCTCGTTCGCTTTCTCTTGGGTCTTGCTGGCGCGCTCAGCGCCTTGGCGAGAGAAATCCCTATCGCAGGTAACTCCGCAGTTCGGGTGGCGCCGGACGCCGCACCAACGCATTGCGCAGCGCCCACTCCGCTTCCGGCTCTACGGTTTCCAAAAACCGCGTCTCGCCGGCGAGCTGGGCGGCGACGGGGACGCCGTCGCGGAACAGGATGCGGTTGCCCGCGATGGCCGGCACCTTGGCGCCGGGGGTGAGGATGCCGACCAGGTTGAGCGGATCGGCGGCGCTCAGCGACACGCACTGTCCCTCACGCGGTTCGCGACGCTGGGCGCGCAGCGCGCCGACCGCTTCGGGCAGGGCGTACTGTTCGCCGCTGACGCCGGCGACGAAGCGCCCGCCGCGGATCTCTCCACGCGCTTCCAGGCGGCGGTAGACCAACACCAGCTCGCGCCAGGTGGGCAACCAGCCGCCTTCGCGTTCCATCAGGCGACGGAACATCACGCCGTAGCGGCGCAGCAGAATGCGGGCGACGGTCTCCACGTCGATAGGCTGGGTGCCGCCATCCTCGCGCGGGCGGCCACCGACCAGAGACCAACGTCCGGCGTCTTCGACACCGAAGGTCACGGTCTTGTGGCGCCGTCGTCCGCCGGCAAGGGGGCGGCGTTTCTCGGCGGGTACCAGCAGCGCGCGCAGCCCTTTGAAGCTGTCCGCCGTCACCCGACCCGCGGCCACCAGCTCGCCCAGTCCAGCCTCGGCCTGGGTGCGCAACAATCCCGAGCCTTGCACCAGGTCGTCAAAGAAGGAGGCACCGTGGGCTTCCAGGTATGAAGCGACCCGCTCGGCGTCGCGCGACAGATTGGGTGGAGTCGCAGTGGGCGTGGCCACCAACAACCCCTGCCACAGGCCGGCCCGGCTGCGACCGAGCAGCGCAATGGGTGTCGCGCGCACCGGCGTGGAAGCACGTTCGCGCTCGGCGGCGGGTTTGGGTAACGTGAGCCGTGTCCACAGCACCCGCCCGCTCAAGCACAGCGAATCCAGCCACTCCGGCGAGTAGTCGGTCACCCGCGTCGGGAGCAGATCGCCCTCCCAGGCGGCGGCCGGCGCTTCGAAACCTTCGAGCTGCTCCACCGCCGCCGCCAACGCCTCGGGCCCCTCGCCCTGGGTCTGCGGGGTGAGGCGCTGCCAGGCGAACAGGAAGCGCATGAAGTCCGCCGCGCTGACGGGTTCGATCTCCTGGCGCAGGCGCTTGAGAGTGTAGCGGTGGATACGCGCCAGCAGGCGGCGTTCGCACCACTCCTCCCCCGCCGCGTCCGGGGTGAACCGGCCGCGCAGCACACAACCCTCGGCCTCCAGTGTGAGCAAGGCCGCTTCGATCTCGTTCACTGCCAACCCCAGATTCCGTGCCAGTTCCTCGGCGCGCACCGGCCCCAGCGCCTCCAGCCGACCGCGGATCAGCTCGACCAGGGCGCTCTCGCGGCTCCAGGACTGGGCGGCGAACTCTGGCGGTGCGGCGATGGCGGGGGTCAGCCGCACGGTGGAAGCGGCATCTGCCGCGGCGGGAAACACGGCCAACAGTTGCGGCAGCCGCTCGGCGGCGACCCACAGCTCGACATCGCCGCTGCGCAGAACGGCGGCGCGACGGGCCGCGGCCAGCTCGCCCGGCAGGTCGGACCAGGCGGGTTCGCGCGCCGCCTCCGCGGCGGTGAGAAAGCCCAGTAGAACAAGGGCGTCGTGCAGCTCGTCGGCGTTCGTCGCATCGGGCCACGCCTCGGCGCGCACACGGTCGACGGCCGCCGCATCCAGCCGACCAAGGTCGGCGGCGGTCTCAGGATCGAGCCAGCGGCGGCTGGCGACCGCCTGGGTGCGGCGCTCTTCCAGCGGGGCATCGTCGAGAAAGGCGTAAGGCTTCGCGTTGAGGATCTCGTGGGCCAGGGGCGACGGCTCCGGCAAGTCGCGTGCGGTGACGGCAATGGCGCCGCTGGCGAGACCGTCGAGAATGCGCTCCAGCCCGTCGATGTCCATGGCCTCGGTAAGGCAATCGGTCAGCGTCTGCTCCACCAACGGATGGTCGGGGATCTCGCGGTCACCGGCGACGTTCTCCAGGCAGGCGCGCTGATCGGGGAATACCGCGCCCACCAGGTCCTCGGCCTGCATGCGCTGTAGCTGGGTGGGCACGCGCTTGCCGCCGCGCATGCGCTGCAGGGCCAGTGCCACGGTCGCGTTCCAGCGCCAGCGGGTGGTGAACATGGGGGCGTCGAGCAGCGCCTGGATCAACAGCGGCCGCACAGTCCGCGCCCGCAGGTAATGGGCGATCTCGTCCAGGGGGAAGCTGTGGGTGGTGGTGAGCGACAGGACGATGGCGTCCTCGGTGGCCGCCGCCTGCAGCTCGAAGTTGAACTTGCGGCACATACGCTTGCGCAGCGCCAGCCCCCAGGCGCGGTTGACGCGGCTGCCGAAGGGGGCGTGGATGACGAGCTGCATACCGCCGGATTCGTCGAAGAAACGCTCCAGCACCACGTGATCGGCGGTGGGGACGGTACCGAATACCGCGTGCACGGCCTGCAGATACTCCACCATCTGTTCGGCCGCGGGGCGTGCAACGCCCACCTCGTCGACCAGCCAGTCGAGGGCGTCATCGTGCCCGGCCACTTCCGCGCGCAGGCGCGACACGGCTTGGGAGAGTTCGTCACTGCGCGCCGGCGCCTCGCCCAGCCAGAAGGGGACGTTGGGTGGCTGGCCCTGGGCATCCTCGACGCGCACGCGACCCGATTCGACGCGCGCGATGCGGTAGGCGTGGTTGCCGAGCTGGAAGATGTCGCCGGCCATGCTCTCCACGGCGAAATCCTCGTTGACCGTGCCGATGAAGTGGCCCTCCGGCTCCAGGATCACATGGTAGTCGGCGTTGTCGGGGATGGTGCCGCCGTTGGTGATGGCGGTGAGACGCGCCCCGCGCCGGCCTCGCAGGCGATGGTTGACCGCGTCGCGGTGCAGGTGGGCGACGCTGCGACCCTGGCGGGTGCCGTTCTCCCCCGCCAGCATGTGTACCAACGCGTCGAACGCGGCACGGGGCAGATCGCGGTAAGGCCAGGCGCGGCGCACCAGGTCGTACAACTCGTCCTCACCGTACTCGCGGCAGGCGACCTCGGCCACCAGCTGCTGGGCCAGCACGTCGAGGGGCCGCTCTGGGACATGCACGCGGTCCAGTTCGCCGCGGCGCACCGCGTCCAGCAGCGCGGCGCACTCCACCAGGTCGTCGCGGCTCACGGGAAAGAGGCGGCCCTTGGGCACCCTGCCGATGCCGTGGCCGGAGCGCCCCACCCGCTGCAGCAGCGCGGCGATGGCGTGGGGCGAACCGAGCTGGCACACCAGGTCCACGTCGCCGATGTCGATGCCCAGTTCCAGGGAAGCGGTGGCCACCAGGGCGCGCAGCCGGCCGTTCTTAAGGCGCTGCTCGGCGTCCAGGCGCTGCTCGCGGGCCAGGCTGCCGTGGTGGGCGGTCACCCAAGCGACGCCGATACGTTCGGAAAGGTGGCGCGCCGCGCGTTCGGCGAGGCGCCGGGTATTGGCGAAGATAAGAGTGGTGCGGTGCGCCTGGATGAGCTCGGCGAGCCTATCGTAAACCTCCTCCCACACCTCGTTGGACATCACCGCCTCCAGCGGCGACGGCGGCACCTCAATGGCCAGGTCGCGGGCGCGCACGTGGCCGGTGTCGATGATCGCGCAGTCGGGCGCGGCGGCGGGTGTCCCGACCAGAAAGCGGGCGACGGTCTCGATGGGACGCTGGGTCGCCGACAGGCCCACGCGCACCGGTCGCCGCGGCGTGAGGGCCGCCAGACGCTCCAGCGAGAGCGCCAGGTGCGAACCGCGCTTACTGCCCGCCAGGGCGTGGATCTCGTCGACGATCACCGTGCGCACGGTGCCCAGCATGCGCCGACCCGATTCACTGGTCAGCAGCAGGTAGAACGACTCCGGCGTGGTGACCACGATGTGCGGCGGGCGGCGACGCATGCGCTCGCGCTCCCGGGTCGGCGTATCGCCGGTGCGCACGGCGGTGCGGATCTCGAAGGCGGGTTCAAGGTCGGCCAGGCGTTCCCGAACGCCTTGCAGCGGCAGTTCGAGATTGCGCTGGATATCGTTGCTGAGCGCCTTCAAGGGCGAGACGTAGAGCACGTGGGTCTCGTCCGCCAGGCAGCCCTCCATGCCGAGGCGCACCAGATCGTCGATGGCGGCCAGGAAGGCCGCCAGGGTCTTGCCCGAACCGGTGGGCGCAGCGATCAGCGCGTGCCGTCCGGCCCTGATCGCCGGCCAGGCGGCAGCCTGCGCTGGGGTGGGCCCGGCGAAGCTGGCACGAAACCAAGCCGCGACGGGAGGACAAAAGAGCATCTCGGGCATGGAGTGACCGTGAAGTGATGGCATGACTAGAAGTATGGCTCGCACCGCGGCGCCTAACACGGCGGGGTGACCCGCCTGCTGACACCACGGTGGGCGTTGGATTCGTCGGTTACTATGGCGGCACTTCGAAATCCGGATCTTCGTTCATGCTCAAGTCCCTTTGGCAGCGTTCCATGATCGCGCTGGCCCGCTCGCCGCGCGTTACCCGTCTGATGCAGGAGCACCGCACGACCAGCAGGCTGTCCCACAAATACGTCGCGGGCAAGACGCCGGCCGATGGGCTGGCGACCGCTAACCAGTTGTGGACGGTCAAGGGCTTGCGCAGTTCGCTGTTCTACCTGGGCGAGTACGTCGATCGTCTCGATCGGGTGAAAGAGAACGTTGCCAACAAACTCGCCATCGCCGAGCTATTGGCGCACAGCGATCTCGATCTCCACATCTCCGTCGACCCGACACAGATCGGCTACTTCGTCGCGGGAACCTCGATGCCGGACAACGCCCGCGAGATTGCCGCCTCCATCCGTGCGGCTATCGGGACGCGTAGCGGCGTTCACTGCCTGATGATCGACATGGAGGATCACACGGTGGTGGACGACACCATCGCGCTGTGTGAGCTGCTGCGCTCGGAAGGGTTCCCCGTGGCACTGACGCTGCAGGCGTATCTGCGGCGCACCGAGGAAGACATGGCGCGCCAGATTGCGGCCGGTGGCAGGGTACGGCTGGTCAAGGGTGCCTTCGTCGGCTCCGCCGACATCGCGTTTACGCGGCAGGCGGACATCAAAGAGAACTACCGCCGTCTGGTGGGCCAGATGCTGTCGGGCGAGGCGCGCGAACTGGGATTCTACCCCATCATCGCCACGCACGATCATCGCCTGCACGCGCTGGCCCGCGACGCCGCACGCCGCAACGGCTGGCAACCCGGCGAATACGAGTTCGAGATGCTGCTGGGCGTGCGCAGCGACGTCGCCGAGGCATTGGCCGCGCAGGGTGAACGGGTGCGGCTCTACGTGCCCTTCGGGCGCGACTGGTGGCCTTACGCCGTGCGGCGCATCGGTGAGAACCCGCGCAATGCGGTGTTGCTGGCGCGGTCGTTGGTGGGCTGAGCGCGGGACGGAAGCGCCGGGTTGCACGGCGCCAACCCAACTTAGGGCCAGTCACTCCATGGTGCGGATGATCTTGACCTTGTCGCCGGGGTAGATGAGGTCGGGATTGGGGATGCGGCTGAGGCGCGCCAGCTCCGGATAACGGTACGGATCGCCCAGGTAGCGGATCGCGATGTGCCACAGGGTGTCGCCTTTGACCACGGTGTGCACGACCATCACGCGCCGGCGCGATTTGGGTGCTGTGGAGGGCGGGGAGCTCGCGTTCGGCCGCGCCGCAGTAGACGACTCGGCGGCAGCGGGGGGGGGCGATGCGTCGGGTGGCATGACTACCGATGGCGACGCTGCGCTTTGCTCCATTGCCGCGTCGGAACCTCTCCCCGCGTCTTCGGCGGCAGCGGCGAGATCTTCGCTCTTGGGCAGCACTTGAGTTTCCAACGGTTGCGAGTTCTGCGCCGCTGCAGCAGCTGTCTCCGGTTCGGTTGTGACGGGCGCGCGGTCTTCGATTTCGATCACCAACCCTTCGCGGTCACGGCTGATGGTAACCGTGGCCGAGGCAGCCGGCGGCGGCAGCTCGGTCACGAGTTCCGGCTCGGCTGAAGCAGTCGACGCGATAGCAGGCACCACGTCGTCTACTAGGGGAGACGGCAACGCATCCGGTACGGCCGTCGATCCCTCCTGGGGCGGCGGTACGGCAGCAGGCTCCTGCGGCTGGGCTCGTGCAACCGCGGGTGGCTCACGCGGGGTCACCCGCGGCGGCACGATAACCGCGATCGGCTGACTGGCCGGCGGCGACGAAGGTTCTACGACCAGAGGCGGGTGCTCGAAACGCTGCGGCACCTCGCCGTTCAACCACACCACCGCCAACCCCACACCACCTGCCACGATCAGCAGCACCGCGCTCCACAGCGGCCAGCGGATGGGCACCGCCGTGACCGCTGGGGGTACCGACTCTCGACGCGACACGGCGGGCGGTGTGCCTGCGGCCCTCGTGGTGATCGCGGGAGCGGGCTCCCGAATCGACGTGGGGTTCGGGCGGGGCGGCGGTGGTTTGGGCGACGGCGGTGATGCCGATGGGGCTACCGTCTTTCGTGCCGGCATCGGCGAAGCGGCAGCACGTGCCGCCGGTACAGGCCGCGGCGGAATCGCCCCGTGCGTCCGCTGCGCGCCGGATTCCGCGGAACGCGACGGCGTCGGTTTCGAACTCACGCGAAGTGGATTGGCGCGCGCCGTCTGCGGGGTTAGCGTCGGCGCGTCCTGCTTGACGGGCACCGGCGGCGGAGTGGATTCGACCGGTGCACGTTCAGCTTCCTGCGGCGCTTCGCCCCGCCGTGCCGCACGCGGCATCGGATCGACCGGCGCTTTCCGCACCATCGCCTGTTCGCGCTCCTGCTTCAACCGCGCCATGTGCGCGCGCAGGTGCTCTTCGTGCACGTCTTTGATGCGCTCGAATTCGGTGTAGAGCGTGATCTGCTCTTTGTAGATCAGGGCGCGCGAGAAAATATCCCGCGGGATTTGCGGCGGCAGCGCGCTCCACCCTTGCGCGGGCATGGGGATCACGTCGCCGATGGCGTCGACCCAGTAGCCCAGATAACCGTCGCGCAGAGCCGCGATCACCATGCGCCCCACCGCGTCGCGGTCGCCGGGTTCGACACCGAAGCGTTCGCGCAGCTCCACGACGCGCACCGTGCGTCCGCCGTGGCGAAAGATGCCAGGCCCGGCGGCGCTGCTGCCTGGCACACGCGTCAGTTTGGGCGGGACGATGATGGCTTGCACCGGCGCCGTCGGCGCACAGCAGTAGACCGGTCCCACCCGGAATATCAACAACGCGCCAGTTGCTTGTAGTGCCGCCATGGTCGATGGGAGCCACGCTGCGGGACGGGACAGCCCTCCTCCGTTCAGTGACGGCAGTCGCCGCGCTAACTTGATGCGGGCAGATGCCGCTGGGTAGCCGGATCAGACCGAAAACTTGCGCCGGTACTCCGCTGGCGAGATGCCGGTGAACTGTTTGAACAGGCGGCGAAACGAGCTGACATCCTCGTAGCCCACGCGCTGGGTGATCCGGTCGATGGACTCGCGCGACGACTCCAGCAGCTCGCGGGCGCGCTCCAGTCGCAGCGCCTGCAGGTACTGTACCGGCGTCATGCCCAACACGTTGCGGAAGCGCCGTAACAGGGTGCGCTCCGAAACTCCCGCCTCGCGGGCCAGTTCGCCCATACGCAGCGTCTTGCGGAAATCGCGCTCCAACACCTGCTGTGCACGCGCCAACACACTGTCGCCGTGCTGGGTGTCGGGCAGAAAGCGCTGGTAAGCGGATTGGACACGGCCGTGGTGATCGATCAGGAAGACGCCCCCCACCAAACGCGCCACGCGCTCTCCGGCGTAGCGGCGAATCAGGTGCTGGGTGAGATCGAAATAGGCGGTGACGCCTCCGGCCGTGATGCGGTCGCCCTCGTCGACGATCATCTCCTCGACGCGTAGGCGGATATGCGGGTAGCGATGACGGAAAACGGATGCCAACGCCCAGTGGGTGGTGGCGGCGTAGCCGTTCAGCAGACCGGCCTCGGCCAGCAGAAAGGCGCCCGCGCACACCGAGCAGATCGCCGCGCCGTGTTCGGCCTGCACGCTCAGCCACGCCATCGTCTGGGTATCGACCTCGATGTGGGCGGAATCTTGTACCGACGGGGGGACGATCACCACGTCGGCCACGTCGGCATCCTGCACCATGGGTACGGCCTGCAGCGCAGCCGCGCCGTGCGCACCGGACGTCGCCACGACATAGGGATCGAATCCCTCGAACGACGACTCGCCCAGGTAGCGGTTGGCCACCTCCAGCATCTCCTGGATGCCGAACACGGCCGAGGTCATGACCCTGGGATACGAGAGAACAGCAACCTTCACCACGCCCACCTTGTCGGAATCTGCAACTATTTTGTCGATTCGGCCACTACGATTGCAAGCCGTTCTCGACTAGCCTGGGCAGCATACCCACAACGGAGTGCCGAACCATGAACCACACCGCATTGCTCATCATTGATGTACAGAACGACTATTTCCCCGGCGGCGCCATGGCCTTGAGCGGACCCGAGCAGGCTGCGAGTGAAACCGCGCGCATCCTGGCGCAATTCCGCGCCCGGCAGTGGCCGCGCTTTCACATCCAACACGAAAGCCTCCGGCCGGGGGCCGGCTTCATGCTACCGGGCACGCCCGGGCAGGCCATCCACCCGAGCGTGGTGCCGCTGCCTGACGAAGCGGTGATCACCAAACACTACCCCAACGCCTTCCAGGCGACCCCGCTGCACGAACAATTGCAGCGCGCCGGGGTCACCCATCTAGTGGTGTGCGGCATGATGACCCACATGTGCATCGACACCTCGGTGCGCGCCGCCTTCGAGTTGGGTTACAAGGTTCAGTTGATCGCCGACGCAACGGCGACGCGTGCACTGATCCACGGCGATCGCGAAGTCGCGGCCGATGCCGTTCAACTGGCATTCCTCGCCGCTCTGAACGGGGTCTTCGCGCAGGTGCTGACGGCGGAGCAGTGGCTGGCCGACGCCGCAGCGGGCTGATCGATGCCGGCGGCGCTATCCTGTTGTGGATAGAGGGCACATCGAAATGCCGCCGGCGTTGATGTACATCAGTTTCAATTATCCGCATCCGCGCTGTACTTGTGGCGGCGATACTTGACCATATCAATCCGCTACTCAAGGAGACCCGACGCCCATGAGCGACGCGCTGGAATACCTGCTGGCCGCCCGCCCCGATGCCATCAAACCCTATTTCAAATTCCTCAAGGAATCGGGTAGGCACCTCGACACCCGCACCCGGGATCTGATCTCGGTGATCTCCAAGGTTCACGTGCAGACCGAACGCGGCTTCCGGCAATACTTGTCGCGCGCCCTGCGTAACGGCGCCTCGGCGGATGAGGTGGTCGACGCACTGCTGATGGCCTTCCCTATCCTGGGTCTGGCAAAGATCAACTGGGCGGTGGACATCCTGCTGGACATGGACATCCCCGAGTTCCGGCCCGAGAATCTGGGGTCCGAGGCACATTGGCGCGAGGTGGCATCGCTGGACGCCGTTGCCGACGGCGAGACGCGACTGTTCGATTGCGACGGGCGCCACCTGTTCGTCCACCGCGCTGGCGGAGAGTACCGCGTCTACGACAGCCGCTGCCCGCACCAGGTGACCGACATCCCCAACCTGGCGCTGGAGGGAACCACCCTGACCTGCCCCAAACACCAGTGGCAGTTCGACGTCACCAGCGGCGAATGCATTGCCAAAGGCAACCACCCCCTCAAGCAGTTCGACACCAAGACCGAAAACGGGAGGCTGTACGCCTGGTGGTGACGGCAGCGTCGCCGAAGCCCCGAATCACGGACCCCTGCCACCCGTAGCCTGCGCAAATCCGGCTTGTATGCTTCACCCGGACTGCTAAGCTGTTGAACTGCGGAGGGAAGCCCCCCCGCAAGGGTCTCCCCTCCGCATTCCCGCAGACTCGCGAAAAGGTGGCGCACGCCGTGAACAGCGATCCCAACGCCGGCCTCCCAGCAACCCTGGAGGAACTTTCCGCCCTGCTGGGCGAACGCCTGAATACCAGCGAACCGGTACGCCACCATCACGGCCAGGACGAATCCAGCTTTCCGCCGACGCCGCCAGATGCCGTGGTCACGCCCCACACCACCGCAGAAGTCGCGGAGATCGCGCGTATCTGCAGCCGCCACCGTGTGCCCATCATCCCCTACGGCGTGGGTACATCGGTGGAGGGCCACATCCACGCCCTGCACGGCGGCATCTGCATCGACCTGGGCACGATGAATCAGGTGCTGCGCGTCAGCAGCGACGACATGGACTGCACCGTGCAGGCCGGCGTCACCCGCAACCAGCTCAACAGCTACCTACGCGATACCGGGCTGTTCTTTCCCGTCGATCCGGGCGCCGACGCCACCCTGGGCGGCATGGCCGCCACGCGTGCTTCGGGCACCAACGCGGTGCGCTACGGCACCATGCGCGAAAACGTGCTGGGGCTGACCGTGGTGCTGGCCGATGGACGCGTCATCCACACCGGCAGCCGGGCGCGCAAATCCTCGGCCGGCTACGACCTCACCCACCTGTTCGTCGGTTCGGAAGGCACGCTGGGCATCATCACCGAGGTGACGCTGCGTATCCATCCGGTACAGGAGGCGATCCTGGCGGCGGTCTGTTCGTTCCCCAACGTTCACGACGCGGTAACCACCGTCATCGAAACTATCCAGGCCGGCGTGCCCATCGCCCGCATCGAACTGCTCGATGCGCTGCAGATCAAGGCGGTCAACCTCTACTCCAAGACCGACTACCCGGAACAGCCGCACCTGTTTTTGGAGTTTCAGGGCACGCAGCAGGGCGTCACCGAACAGGTGACGACGGTACAGGAGTTCGCGCACGCCAACGGCGGCAACGATTTTCAGTGGTCGGTGCAAGCGGAGGAACGCAACCGCCTGTGGCACGCACGGCACACCGCCTACATGGCGGCGCTACAGCTTCGCCCGGGAAGCCGCGCCGTTGCCACCGATGTCTGCGTACCCATCTCGCGACTGGCCGAATGCATCGACGAAACCCAGCGCGATATCGATGCCTCGTTTCTCCCCATCCCCATTCTCGGTCACGTCGGCGACGGCAATTTTCACCTCGTCATCCTCATCGACCCCGACAGCGAAGCGGACCGCGTCGAAGCCAACCGCATCAACCACCGCTTGGTGCAGCGAGCCCTGGCCATGGGCGGAACCTGCACCGGCGAACACGGCATCGGCCGCGGCAAGCGCGAGTACCTGGTGGAAGAACACGGACCCGCCGTGGCGGTGATGCACGACATCAAACGCACGCTCGATCCGCTCAATCTACTCAACCCGGGAAAGATCTTTCTCGACGCCGCCCCCGGTGGCGCCAATCCACCCTAATCCGCCTCTTATCATTACGATAACAATTTGCAATTATCGTTGATGCTCCGCCCCGCTTAGACTCCGGGTTCAACACATATCGCATGTAGGGGAATAGCGGCCTCCCCATGGGCCGTGCAACACCACTCGAGGCCCTACGACACCCCTGACATGCATAAGAGCGGTGATTCCTGATACCGCCGCCGCAAGGACGGTTCCGTTTTCAATCGTCAGGAGGAGCACAGCATGACCCAGATCGAATACCTCACCGTCGGCCAGTACGACTTCTTCGAAAAAGTGGAGATCGGCGACGACGGCCATTTCGTCATCGAATCCGGCTCGTACAAGAACAAACGGCCGCGCACCGGCTCGCTCACCTCCGAGCATCGTCAGGCATTGGATCGTCTGGTGGAAGACCTGCCCCAGGACTTCAACAACGTCCACGGCGATCGCTCCTTCGCCGCCCGCCTCACGGTCAACGGCAAGCGCGGACGGCGCGAGTTCTGGATCCATCCCAGCGCGGATCGTCCCGCCGCCCTCGGTCAGCTGGTGAATTTCATCCGCGAGCTCTGACAGGAGCCCGCCAACCGTTCCCCACCCAGGGCTGAGGACGTACCGCGCAATCGTCCACATCACTGCAGCCTGGCGGTGGCCTCGTGCCACCGCTTTTTTTTATCTGGCGGATCGCGCGGCTATTCCGCCAACGGATACCCGGGCATCAGTTGGTAAGGATGGACCCAGCCCGGCAGCGCCTGGATCCGCTCCAACCAACCCCCAACGGCGGGGAATTCAGTGAAGTCGACGCCGATCTCCTCCGGCCAGTAGAGGTAGCCGCACAGGGAAAAATCGGCAATGGTGGGACGATCCCCCAGCGTGAAGAGGCGCTCCTGCAGGTGCCGTTCCAGTATCGTCAGTGCACCGCGCATGCGCGCTTCCAAGAACTCGGTAACGGGCGTCTGCCCCACGTTTTTGAACACGCGCAGAAAACGCAGCGTGGCCGTATAGCTGGTCAGCTTGTGGTTGTCGAACAGCAGCCAGCGCAGGATCTCGCGCCGCTGCGCCTCGTCCTCCCAGCCGAAGCGACCAAAATGCGCGGCGAGGTAATCAAGGATAACGCCCGATTGGCTGAGGTGGTGGGCGCCATGCCACAGCACCGGCACCTCGCCCATCTCGTTGATCTCGCGAAACGCCTCAGTGTCGGTCTCGCCGTGAAAGAAGTCGACGAAGCGCGGCTGCCAGTCGGCAGCACACAGATTCAGCATCAACGCCGCCTTGTAGGCATTGCCCGACTGGGCAAAGCAGTACAGTGTGAATTCTGACACCCGCTGGCTCCCCCCGTTGTGTGTAGTCACGCGACGATACGCCGCAACTTTGCCGCAGCGCCCACCGTTACCGTTACAAGACTAGCTCGCACGCAGGGTCATTGCGAAAAAAACCCGCGTCCCCGGCACAGTAGCCGGAGATCGCGGGTGTGGGTCAGAGCGCAGAGGAGTTTGAGCCCAAAACCGATTCAGCAGATCACCCGGTGAAGGCCTGCAGCCCGGTCTGGGCGCGACCGAGTATCAGTGCGTGCACGTCGTGCGTGCCTTCGTAGGTGTTGACCGCTTCGAGATTCATGACGTGACGGATAACGTGAAATTCATCCGCAATGCCGTTGCCGCCGTGCATGTCGCGCGCAATACGGGCAATCTCCAGCGACTTGCCGCAGTTGTTGCGCTTGAGCAGTGAGATCGCCTCCGGGGCCGCCTTGCCCTGGTCGAACAGACGACCCAGCTGCAGGCAGGCGTGCAGGCCCAGCGTGATTTCGGTCTGCATGTCGGCCAGCTTCTTCTGTACCAGCTGGGTGGCTGCCAGCGGGCGACCGAACTGCTCGCGGTCCAGGGTGTACTGGCGCGCGGCATGCCAACAGAATTCTGCGGCGCCGAGACTGCCCCAGGCGATGCCGTAACGGGCGCGGTTGAGGCAGCCAAAGGGACCCTTGAGCCCCTTCACGTTGGGCAGGAGGTTCTCTTCCGGTATTTCCACTTCGTCCATCACGATCTCGCCGGTGATAGAGGCGCGTAGCGAAAACTTGCCTTCGATCTTGGGGGCGCTCAGCCCCTTCATGCCCTTTTCCAGCACGAAGCCGCGAATCTCCCCCTCGTCGTCCTTGGCCCACACCACGAAGACATCGGCGATGGGCGAGTTGGTGATCCACATCTTGGAACCACTCAGTACGTAACCTCCGTCCACCTTGCGCGCGCGGGTGCGCATCTGCGACGGGTTGGAACCGGCGTTGGGTTCGGTGAGACCGAAACAGCCCACTTGTTCGCCGGTGGCCAGTCGCGGCAGATACTTGTTGCGCTGTTCTTCGGTACCGTAGGCGTAGATCGGATACATGACCAGGCTGGATTGCACGCTCATGGCCGAGCGGTACCCGCTGTCGACGCGCTCCACTTCGCGCGCGACGAGTCCGTAGCAGACGTAGTTGACGCCCGCGCAACCGTACTCTTCGGGTAGTGTCGACCCCAGGAAACCCAGCTCGCCCAGCTCGTTCATGATCTCGCGATCGAAGCGCTCTTCGCGGTTGGCCAGCAACACGCGCGGCATCAGCTTCTCCTGGCAGTAGGCGTAGGCCGCTTCCTGCACCATGCGCTCTTCCTCGCTGAGCTGCTCGGACAGCAGCAACGGATCCTGCCAGTCGAAAACCGGCCGACTGGATTTTGCCGGCGACTGATTCTGTACGCTTTGAGTGGTTGCGCTCATTGATCGGTGCTCCAATTGATAAAGGGATCAACGCAAAGAGGGGGAACGGCACGATACCCCTGATCCAGATTCGTAGGTCTGAAAATTCCTATCGCCCACATCCCCATCTCTGCGTTGAAAATCGTCTGTGAGTTCAAATGTACTGACCGGCATCGACACGTATCACTTCACCGGTGATCATGCGGGCGGCGTCGGAAAGCAAAAACACCACGGCATTGGCGATATCCTGCGGCAGCGCCAGCGCGTTCAACAACGTCTCTGCCAGCGCCCGGTCGAGGATCTCCTGCGGCAGCTGCATTGCCATATCAGTCAACACCATACCCGGCGCGACGGCGTTGACGGTCACGCCCTTGGACCCCAGTTCGCGCGCCGCCGTCTTGGTCAGGCCGATCATGCCCGCTTTGGCGGCAGTGTAGTTGGCCTGGCCGAACTTGCCGCGGATACCGTTGATGGAGGTGATGTTGACGATACGCCCGCTGCCGGCCTCGCGCTGACGCGGGGCCAATGCGCGCATCATGTTGAACGTGCCGGTGAGGTTAACGTCGATGACCGCCCGCCACTCATCGTCCGACATCTTCTGCAGACTGCGATCGCGGGTGATACCGGCGTTGTTGACCAACATGGTGACGCTACCAGGGAGCTGCGCCACCGCGGCGTTGACACTGCCGGCATCGGCAATATCCACGGCGTGAAACCGTGCACCGGTCGCTTCCAGCTCGGGCGAGGACTCGCGATCGAAAGCATGAACCTCGACGCCATGCTCGCGCAACGCCTTGACGATAGCCAGCCCGATACCGCGCGCGCCACCCGTCACCACGGCGCCGCGTCCGCCGAATTGGAGAAACGAGGCCATCCCCGTTCAGCCCGCGCGACGGCGCACGAAGGCGAGACGTTGCCCCGGTTTGAAACCGCAACGGTCAAGAAACGCCAGCAGCCCGAAATTGTTCCACTCCACCTCGGTGCGCACCGACTCGACGCGCAGGCTGGAGAGGTTGATCAGCAGCTGCGACAGCATCGCCTGGCCCACACCCTGACCCTTATAGGCAGGATCCACACCCAGGGTATCGATGACCGCCTCCGCCGCGGTTCGGCCGAACTCGCCGTAGTCGACGCGCGCCATGAGAAAACCCGCCACCTCACCCTGCATCTCGGCCACCACGGACATACGGACGCCGGAGCCGTTGATCGCCTCGTCGACTTTGCGCCGATAGTAGTTGGTGCGGTCGCGGCCGGTGATGCGACGATCCACGCGGATGAGTGCGCTGAGATCACCCTCGGTCAGCGAGCGCACCGGGATCATGTCGCGCGACAACGCCTGATAGTCGTCCGCCATGGGGTCGCTGTAGTTGGGCTCCTCCGAGAACTGGGCGATCATCTCGGGTGTGCTTTGAGAGTTGTGTTTGTTCATGGCGGCCTCCTAAAATTCCACACGCTCGGCGGGGCGTTCCAGTACCAGCCGCGGCGCCAACTCGAAACCGACGCTGGAGAAGAACTCCGCCAGACCCGGCTGATGCCAGCTCGCCTGGGTGTGCAACTCGGCGACCCCGCGTTTTTCCATGATGCGGTCGAGTTCCGCCATCAATTGACGTCCCACACTTTTGCCTTGCTGATCGGGCGCAACGCCGATGGCGTCGAGCACTGCTACGGGTTCGCGGTGTCCGAACTCACCATCCAGCAGCTGGGCGAACAGAAACCCCACCAGCTGACTGCCGCTAATAGCGGCCAGCGAGATAAACGCCTCGGGCTCCTTGGCCTGCAGTTTAAGGCGCTTTTCAAAAAAGCCGCGCCGCGACTCGCCGGAGACCTGCTCATCCAGCACCGCCACCTGATCGAGATCGTTGGCCGAGACCGGCCGCAGATCGGTTTTCACCTGTGTCATGTCCTTCCCCTCCCACACCCGCTCAGGAAGCCTTGGGGAGCTGGCCCAGTGCGGCCAGCTTCTCGTAACGGAACGCGCCCCACAGCGCCGCGCCGATGGCGCCGGCAAACGGCGAATCGGGATGCGACACCGCAGTCAACTTGAGCTTCTGCTCCACCAGCGCGTCATTCAACGCCGCCACCAGCCCGGTGTCCAGTGCCAAACCACCCGTCATCATGGTCACACCGTCGCTGCCGGCGCCGATGGCCTTGAGCAGCTTGGCGAGTCGCCCGGCCATGGATTCGTGAATCCCGCGCAGAATGTTGGCCGCGGAGATACCGCGCGACACCATGTTGATGACGTCGGTCTCGGCCAGCACCGCGCAGATGCTCGACACCTTTTCGGGGTCGTCGGCTTGCTGCGACAGCGAGCCGATCTCATCCTGCGAGATGCCCAGGTAACGGGCGATGTTTTCCAAAAACTGCCCCGAACCCGAGGCGCACTGGCTGGTCATGCGGTAGTTGAGCACCTTGCCCGCCTCGTCGACACGAATGGCGCGACCGTTCAGCGCGCCGATGTCCAACACCGACCGTGCGTCGGGCCGCAGATAGATGGCACCGCGCGCGTGGGTGGTCATGGTGTAGAAGTGGCCGGTACGAAACGGCACGTTCTCGCCCTCGCCGGTGGTGGCGATGTAGTGGATGTCGTCCTTCTCCAGCCCCGTCTCCTGAAGCAGGCTGCCAAAGGCGTTCTCGGCCAGCTCCAGCGGATCGCGCTGGCGGATGCGGTCGTTGCGCCGCGCCAGCCACTCGCTCTTACCGTCCTCGACCTTGAAGATCACGGTCTTGACGGCGCCCGTTCCAATATCGATTCCCGCGCTGATGGTCATATCGTCTCTCCTCTCGTCTCTCGCCTACTCTTCCACCGCGCGGCGCGCGAATTCCGCTGCACCCAATGCACCGGTGTAGATGGAGTCGGGATCGATGTTGATGGTCACTTTGCCGTAGTTCTCCTCCACGAGCTGTTCGAGCTCCTTCACCGCGGCGCCGTTCTTGGCGACGCCGCCGGTAAAGGTGAACTCGTCGGTGATGCCGCCGGCACGGGAGATGATGGACATGGCGCGCAGGATGATGGCGCGGTGCAGACCGGCCAGGATGTCTTCGCGTTTTTCGCCCAACGCCAGCCGGTCACGCAGCTCGGCGCCCGCGAACACCGTGCAAGTGGAGTTGATACGCACCGACTTGCTGGCCTTCATGGCCAGCGGCCCCAGCTCATGCAGGCCCATGTTCATCTCGTCGGCCACGTAGCCCAGATAGCGGCCGGTACCCGCGGCGCAGCGGTCGTTCATCTGAAAGTTGACCACGATTCCCTTTTCGTCGATCTGGATACCCTTGGTGTCCTGGCCGCCGATATCGAGCACGGTGCGGGTCTTGGGGTACATCAAGTGCGCACCCAACCCGTGGCAAAGGATCTCGGAGCGGATGTGCTCCTTGGGGAACGGCAGGCGCACACGCCCGTAACCCGTACCCACCACGTAGGTCTCATCGATCTCCACACCCAATGCGCTCTTGACCGCCGTTTCCACCTGCGCGCTATCGGCCTTGATGCGTCCATCCTCTAGCACGCGATTCAGCGCACGCACGAACTTGTTGCTCATATCGCCCGCCGGCGGGCGGTTCTCCACCTCGATGATGGACTTGTCGTAGAGGTTGATCAGCGTATCGAACGACTGCCCCGTCTCGCCGGAGACCACTTCTCCAAAATGCATGTAGCGCGTCCCGGCGAGATCGCGGAAGAAGTCCGACTTGCGTTTGGCGCCCGGAGCAAACAGCCCGACGACATCCTCGCGCAGACGCCCGAACAACTCCGTCAACGCATCGCGCAGCGCCTCTTCGTGGCCCTTGTGGCGCTCGGAATCCACGTTGCTCTTGCAGGTTGCCTCAAGATCGTCCAACTGCTCGATGAACTGTTCGAGTCGAAACCCGGACTCCAGCCCCTTGACCATATCGGCCACGTCGTCCTCGCTGAGCGCATCGAACCCGCTCAACTCGCGGCGCACCAAGGCAAGACGCGCATCGACGATCGCCTCCTGCTTGGCCACCTGGCTGGCGGTATCGTAGTTGGAACGCGAGTTGGTGATACCGCGCCCTAGCACGTTGCCCTTGTCGTCCATCACCACCGCCTTGGTGGTGGTGGAACCCAGATCAATACCAATGAAACCCTTCATTGCCCCCTCCTCAAGCAGCCGCCGTGGCCGAACGGCGCTTCTGATCGATCATCTGGAAATAGCTCTCCAGACGGTTTTTCACGTTGGCGTGCGAGAAGTAACGCGGATCCACCAGATCGGTTTCGATGAAGGCGGCAGGTTTGCCGGTGCGGCGCTCCACCTCGCGCATCATCATCAGCTGCCCCGCGGAGAAGCTGTTGCAACTCTTGATGGAGTTGATCAGCAGACCGTCGGCCTGGTATTCGTTGACGTAGTCCACCAGCGTGTCCACGCGCGCCGGCAGGTTGCGATTGGTGTAGCAGGTGAGGCAGTACTCGGCCAGCGACTCCAGCGGGCGTTCGGGATCGTGACGGAAGCCGAGATCGTAGCTACCGCCCACCTTGGTGTAGGTGCTCGCCACCACCACCGCGCCTTCGTCGTAGAAGAGCTTCCAGAACTCGCGGAAGTTGGTCCAGTTGGGTGGCCCCTCCACCACCAGGCGGTACTTCTGCTCGTTCATGTCGCCGTCAGGCGTGACGGGACCACGGCCCTCTTTGAGGCGCTGCTCCACCTCGCCGCGCAGCATGGTGTAGTAATCGACCGCCCTCTGCGTGCCGCGGAACGCGGTGAACACCGGCCCGATGTAGTAGACTCCGCCGAAGTAGGCGTCGATGGGCGACGGCGTCTGTTTCCCCGCTTCCAAACACCACACCAGATCGTCTTCCGCCTTGGCCGAGAGTGCCATGTACTCGCGCAGGCGATCGATGTCGAACTTGACGCCGCTCACCTTCTCGAAGGCAGGAATGACGTCGTTCTTCAACTGCTTGACCACATAGTTGCGCATGTTGTCGGTGATGACGCCATCGCCCTCGTAGGGTATATGCAGCATCACCGTCGGGCACTTGTACTCGTGACGCAGCAGCTCGAACCACTTCATGAAGGTGAAGCAGCCGGTGTAGGAGAGCAGCAGCAAATTGGGGTTGGGAATCTGCTTGCCGTTGGGGGCAATGTTGCCACGACCCATCATGCCGATATCGGCTTTGACGTAGGTGCAGACGTCCTCCGAATGGCCGCTCTTCTCCGCATCCATGATCATGCCGCCGCTCTGCTTGCGCATGCCGTTCTGGATGGCGTTGATTTCGGGCAGATTGTTGACCATGTCGAAGCACATGATCAGTTCGTTGAGGTTGCCGGGCACGAAGGTGGAGACGATCTTCTCTTTACCGCTCGTGAGGCGCTCGTAGTTGCTGGCGATCATGTCCTTCTGCAGCAGCATGGAAGGCTCTTTGATCACCTCGGGCGTTGTTTTCTCGCTCATGACGAATGCTCCCTAGCGGAGTGTTAGCTCCACAGTTTGATGGAATCGGCGAAGGTGCCGGCCTGTTCGCGGATGGGCTGCATCTGGCCGGAGTTCTCGGCGTATTTGAAGGAGATGTACGGCACGTTGTTCTCCTTCATCCGGTCGGCCAGCATGGGGCGCTCAAGCAGCGCCGGATCGCAGAAGCTGGGTGCCGCGAAGATCACGCCTTCGGCACCGCGCCTTTTCACCTGCTTGAGCAAATAGACGCCCTTCTCCTCTTCGGTGGGTGAATATTTGGGTGCGGTATCGATGGACGAGTGCACGAACGCCTTGGCCAGCGCCTCCATGGGATCACCCTCTTCGACCACGTCGCCCATGATCATGCGGTTGACCACCATGTAGTCGTCGTCGACCACGTAGCATCCCGACATCTCGATGGAACGGATCAGGTTGAGCGGCGGCTGTTCGCAGAACGAACCGTTGATAATGATGCGGCAGTTGTCGCGCATGGGCCGGTCCTCGGCACGCACCGCATCGAGGTAATCGCTCAACATCTGGTTGTGCTCTTCGACGGGGAGCACCATGCCAGCGCGCATCAACAGATAGGTCTCCGAAGCCGGGACTTTCCACGGTTCCGCCGAACGCAGATCGTAAACCGCCTCCACCAGGCGTCGGTTCTCGTTGTAGACCTTGATGGAGTTGCGCAGATCATCATCGGTGATTTCGCGACCGGAGAGCTTCTCCAAACCGTGGCGCAGCTCGTTCAGCTCTTCGACGTAGTAGGGAACGCCCACTTCGTCGTCGAAGTTCTGCGGTACATCGAAATAGCGCACGTATTTGTCGGCGAACATCATCTTCCAGATACCCGACAGGTTGCGGATCACGTCGCAGATGCTGGGAAACAGCATGCCGTCGACGAAATCGATCTTGTTGGTGACACCCAACTCGATGGTCGAGCGCGGGATGCGGCAGATATAGCTCTGGTAGTAGGCGTCGCCGTGGATGACCTCCATCTGGTCACCGCCGCCGAAGATGCCCAACGGCAGCATCCCCGCTGCGTGGATGATCTCGCGCGGCACGTAGTACGGCATGAATCCGATGACTTTGCGCCCCTCCTGAGCGGCCTTCCACTCGCGCGCGGCGGTGAAGTTGAGGTCCTCGTAAAGCGCCTCGCAGCGCTTGATGATCGCTTCGCTACCCATTATCGGTTCTCCCACTTGGCAGGACGCTTCTCCAGGAAGGCGTTAAGCCCTTCAACGGCATCGTGTGTGGCCATCAGGCCGGAAAGGTAGAGCGCTTCGACGCGCTCGATCTTGGCTTTGATGCGCGCGACGGACTCTTCGCGCGCCGCTTGCATGGCAAAACGCAGGGTGCTGGCACTGTGCGGCAACAGATGTTGTTCGGCGTAAGCCAGCGCCGCCCCACTGGGATCGTCGTCAACCACGTTGGCCAAACCCATGGCGCCGGCCTCTTCGCCCGACACCGACCGCCCCGAGTAGAGAATGTCCTCCGCATGCGCCAGGCCGATACGTTCCGGCAGCAAGCAGGATGCGGCCGGCGCGAACACCGAGAGTTTGATCTCGGGCTGTCCCAACGCAGCGCCCGGCGCGACGAACAGCAGGCTGCCGCCGCACGCAACCTCCAGACCGCCCCCCAGGCACTGCCCCTGAATCGCCACCAGGATGGGCGCCGGAAACTCCAGCATCTGAATCACCAGACGATGCAGGCCCCGGAGCATCTCTGCGCACTGCTGAGGCAGGTGCTCTTCGACACTGGCGCCAAAGCTGAAGTGCGGACCTTCGGCATCGAGGATCACGGCCTTCAGAGCGGCGTTTCCCTGATGCTCGCCAAGCGCGGCGCTGAGTGCGGCGATCATCGCAGCATCGATGATGTTGGCCTTGGGACGGTTGAGGCGCAGTCTCAGCAACTGCCCCTCACGCTCCGACCAGACGTTGAGCGGCGTCTCACTCATGGCCTCAGTCCTTGGCGCCCGGCATCAGGCTGTCGATAAGTTCGGGCGTCCACGGCGTGCCCTTGGCCAGCGCCTGGCGCAGCGCAACGAAATCGATCTCGCGGCCGGTCTCTTTCGTTCCCTCGTTAAAGGCACGGAATCCGGTGCGCGCCTCGTTCATCATGTTCAACGCCAGCCACGCGCGACTGTCTTCCTTGTTGTGGTTCCAGGCTTCGAGCTTGGGCTTGCGCAGTTCTTCGAGACTCTTGGTCATGCACTCGGGGAAGGTTTCGATCAGCTTGGCGCACAGCGCTTCGACCTTCTCGTCCAACAAACTGAGATCCACCTCGCCCTGCTTCATCAGTTCGCGGCCCTCCTTGAACTCGGCGCCGGTCTTGAATTCGCCGTGCACGATACGGCCGTATTCGTCGAGCATGCGATCGGTAACCACGGTGGGGTTGGCTACGAACTTGCCGTCGATCTTGAGCGCCGGGGCAATGTCGGCGCAGATCCCCAGCCGGTACGCCTTGTGCGCGGAGAACGGTTCGCACAACGTGCCGGAGACCATCGCCTGCTCGGCGCCGATCATCACGGGCAGAAAATCGGTAGCACCACCGATGGCGGCCGAACCGTGCTTGGGTCCCGCCTGACCGAAGTTGGCAAGGTCCTGCGCAACGGTGAAGTCGCAGGCCATGCCGATCTCCTGCCCGCCGCCGATGCGCATGCCGTTGACGCGGCACACCACAGGCTTGTCGCAGGCCAGGATGGCGCTCACCATGTCGTTGAACAGGCGCATGTACTGGCGGTACTCCTGCGGATTGCCGGCGTAGTACTCCGCGTACTCTTTGGTGTTACCGCCGGTGCAGAACGCCTTGTCGCCCACCGCTGTGAACACCACGGCGTTGACCTCACGATCCACGGAGGCACGACGAAACGCCATGATGGTGGCCTTTACCATGGCCGTCGTGTAGCTGTTGTACTGCTTGGGATTGTTGAAGATGATCCAGGCGTTGTAGAGCCCGTCGGCAACGCTGCCGTCGCGGCGTTTTGCCGGGCGCTTTTCATACAACACCATGCCGTCGGAGAGCTCCTCCACCGAGGCGCCAATCAGGTTGTGATCGATCAAGTGCTGCGGCGCCGTGGCGGCGACAATCGCATCGGTTTTCTTGGACATTTCGTTGCTTCCCCTCGGATAAGTCGTTACGGGTTAACCGTGATCCGGAATCAGAATCGCGCGCTGCGTGAGTTTGTGCGCATGGGCCGCTGCGAAGATCTCGTTGATATCGTCCAGCGGGTGTTGCGCAACGAAGGGCTTGAGCGCCACCTTACCGTCGAGGATCAGCGCCAAGGCTTCCGGGTAGAGCTCGGGCAAACAGCCCCAATTACCCAAGGCACGGGCATGGAAGGCCATCAGATTGGAGAGCCGCAACGTGACCTTGTCCATGGTGAATCCGACAACGGCCAGGGTACCGCCAAAGGTCATCAGGCCGTAGGCGGTCTCCTGTCCGGCGGACGTCCCCGAACACTCGAAAATCGTCCACTCGGTGGAGCGTAAACCTTCGTTCTTGGCGAAGGTCTGTACCGCCTTCTTGAGTTCTTTGCCGGCCACTTCCCGCGCGTTGAGCGTAAGGCCTGCGCCGTACTGCTTTACCAGTTCCAACTTGGCGTCGTCGATATCGACGGCCACTACCGTGGCCCCCATGGCCTTGGCGATCTGTACGGCGTAGGTGCCGACTCCGCCCACGCCGATGACGATGGCCAAGTCACCCGGCTTGATGCCGGCCTGCACCACCGCTTGATACGGGGTCGTCACGGCATCGGCGACCACCGACAAATCCGCCAATTCGAGCCCGACCGCACCGAGGCGAGTCTCATCGACGCCGCATAGACCGTAGGCGGGTACGGTGATGTGAGTGGCGAATCCACCATGGATGTCGTTTCCGGGCATCTTCTGGGTGCGGCAGATCGTGCCCAGCCCACGCTTGCAAAGATCGCACTCGCCGCAGGGGATGACGGCGGGAATGATGACGGCACGCCCCTGCCACTCCCCGGCACCTTCGCCACAGGCCACCACATGGCCGCTGATCTCGTGGCCCAACGTCAACGGTAGCGGTTGTTTGAGCGGGACGCCGTCGTAGATAAACCCCAGGTCGGTATGGCAGACACCGCACCCGGCGATCTGCACCAGGACCTCGCCCGGACCCGGCTGCTGCGGCTCGAACGACTCCCTGGACATCGGTTGACCAACCTCGGTCATCAACCAGCGATAGGCTGTAGCCATAGGTATTTCTCCTCCCGTTGTTTTGAGCGACTATAATTTCCGTTTACGTAAACGTCAATATTTTTTGGTTTGCGCGATCACGCAATTGGGGCAACGGCAACGCCGCCGATATCTGTCGAATTTTCAGCGGCTTGCCGCCGCTGTCACACAATGGATAATTTTCCATTATGAGTGGCTAAATATTTGTTGACGCGACGAGCAGCAACTGTTTATGGTTACGAAATCCCTGCTGCGGTGCGGAATTTTGGGGGTCCCAGGGGAGTCTCACCCGGCATGAATAGCAGTAAGTACAACAATAGGTTATCTGGACTCGCAATCCAGTCCGAAGAGACTCTCCGCATCGTGCAGGCGTGTAGGGGTGCCCAATCGACACCTTGTCTTTTACGTTTGGGGAAGTGACTGGAAAGCATACTGATGACCGCGCGATCCGTTTCAATTGTTCTAACCGGCAGTGGCGGCTCCGGCGTGATGACCGCCGGAGAAATGCTGCTCGGCGCCGCAGCTCGAGCTGGACTGTACGGGTACATGACCCGTTCGTCCGGACCGCAGATCCGCGGCGGCGAAGCGGCCGCCATGATCCGCCTCTCCACCGATCCCATTGCATCGCACACCGACCGCTACGACCTGCTGCTCGCCATCGACTGGCAGAACGTGGGTCGTTTCGCCGCCGAGATGCCGCTGGACGGCGATAGTCTGGTCATCGGCGATCCGGCCATGGGCGAGGCCCCCAAAGAGGTCGTCGCCATGGGAGCGCGCAACGCTGAACTCCCTATGCAGGAGCTCTGCAAGGAGAACAAGGGCTGGCGCCCCAACATGCTGGCCTTGGGTGCCGTCTCCGCCCTGATCGGTCTCCCCGAGGAGCATGTGTTCGGTTTGATCGAGAAAAAACTCAAGCGCAAGGGCGAAGAGGCCATCGCGCTCAGCGTCGACGCCGTCAAGGCCGGCATCAAGGCGGCCGGCGAGATGCCCGAGGTTCCCAAACTGGGCAAAGGTTCGGAGGACGTCAGCAACCGCTGGTCCATCACCGGCAACGAAGCCGCGGGCCTGGGTGCTGTGCGCGGCGGTGTCCGATTCGTCGCAGCCTACCCCATCACCCCGGGCACCGAGGTTCTGGAGTGGCTCGCGCCCTCGCTGAAGAAACTCGGTGGCGTGCTGGTACAGGCGGAAGACGAGCTGGCTTCCATCACGCAGATCATCGGCGCCTCCTTCGGCGGTCGTCCGTCGCTCACCGCCACCTCCGGTCCCGGTCTGGCGCTGATGATGGAATCCATCGGCCTGGCTGTCGCCTCGGAAACCCCCGTTGTGATCATTGACGTGCAGCGTGGCGGACCGTCCACCGGCATCCCCACCAAATCGGAACAGTCGGACCTCAACATCGCCCTCTATGGTCTGCACGGCGACGCCCCGCATCTGGTGGTCGCTCCTCTTTCCATCGGCGACTGTCTGTTCACCACGCAGTGGGCGGTGCATCTGGCCGAAGGGCTCCAGACGGCCTGCATCGTGCTCTCCGACCAGTCCATGGGGCAGTCGCGCGCCATCATCGATCGGCCCGCCGACATCGCCTTCATGGCTAAACGTGAGCAACCGCAGCAGTTGGACGAGAACTACCGGCGCTACGCGATCACCGCCTCCGGCGTTTCGCCCATGGCCGTCCCCGGCATGCCCGGTGGCCAGTACTGCGCCGACGGACTGGAGCACAACATCAAGGGCACGCCCTCCAGCTTGGCGGACGATCACTACGCACAGATGGACAAGCGTCTCAAGAAACTCACCCAGTTCAACTACGGCGATCACTGGGCCGAGATCGACGGCCAAGGCACCACCGCCGTGATCACCTGGGGATCGTGTTCGGGGCCGGTGCGCGAAGCGATCAGCCGTCTGCGCAACGCCGGGCAGGACGTCAAACTGATCGGCATGCGCCTGCTCTCCCCCGCTCAGCCGGAGAAGATGGCACAAGCCCTTGAAGGTGTGGAACGCGTCCTGGTGGTGGAACAGAGCCACGGCGGACAGTTCTACCGCTACCTGCGCGCGCACTTCGATCTGCCGAACGAGGTCAAATCGTTCCGCCGGCCGGGACCGCTACCCATGCGTCCCAACGAAATTCACGACCAACTTGCGAGCTGGAGCTGATCATGGACACCAATACCGCTACCGCCCCCCTCTCTGCGAAGGACTACATGTCCGGGGTCAAACCGGTCTGGTGCCCCGGCTGCGGCGATTTCGCCGTACTGTCCGCTGTGACCAAGGCCCTCGCCGAACTCCATCTTGAGCCGCACAACGTTGCCGTTATCTCTGGGATCGGCTGTTCGTCGCGTATCCCCGCCTACGTCAACAGCTACGGTTTCCACGGCCTGCACGGGCGCGCCCTGCCGCTCGCCATCGGCCTGAAGGTGGCGCGTCCGGATCTCACCGTTCTCGCTGCAGGCGGCGATGGCGACGGGTTCTCCATCGGCGGCAACCACTTCCTGCACGCCTGCCGGCGCAACGTGGACATGACCTATATCGTCATGGACAACCAGGTCTACGGCATGACCAAGGGCCAAGCTTCGCCCACCACCGAGCCTGACTGGCAGCGCGGCAAACTGACCCCCGGCGGACCCGGCATCAACCCGTTCTATCCGCTGGTCGTTGCCCTCGCCTCCGGCGCCAACTTTATCGCCCGCAGCTTCACCGGCGATCCCAACTACACCGCGCAAATCCTGGTGGAGGCCATCAAACACCCGGGCTTCTCCTTCGTGCAGCTGATGAGCCCCTGCGTCACGTTCCGCGAGGAGCAGCGCAACTGGAAGAAAGTGGTGCGCAAAATCGATCTGGAAGCCACTTCGGACCCGGCACGCGCCGCACGCCGCCTGATGACCGACGACGGCTTCAACCTGGGTGTGCTCTACAAAGGCGATCGCCGGGTCTACGCGCCCGAACAAAAGATGTCGGTGGAGAACGTCACCACGCTTGAGCAGGAGTTCTACGTATGATCCAGCTCGAATCCGGTGACTCACCGCAAATCCACACCATCGAGGAGTTGCTAGCGCACGCCCACGCGCTGGAAGCCGAAGCGGTCGATCGCTACAACCTGCTCGCCGATCAGATGGAAGCGCACAACAACATGGAAGTTGCCGAGCTGTTTCGCAAGATGGCCGTGATCGAAGGCAAACACGTCGAACGTGTGAATCACCTCAGCGAAGGGCGCGAACTGCCACACATCTCTCCCTGGGATCATCAATGGGAGGGCGAATCGCCGGAAGCGCTCGATTCGTCCGCGGTCCACTATTTGATGACACCTCACCACGCACTCCAACTGGCCGTCCAACACGAAAAGCAGGCGGCCGATTTCTACGCCGAGGTCGTTGAGACGGCGAGCGAAGAAGAAGTGCGCGATCTGGCCAAAACCCTCGCGGCGGAAGAGCACGAGCATGTCGCTCTTCTCCAGAAGTGGTTGGAGAAGGTGCCGGAGCCTGACGAGGATTGGGCGGAAGATCCCGATCCGCCGACGTTGCAGGAATAGTGTGTGATCGATGAAAGAGCGGGCAATGCCCGCTCTTTTTTTGTCCCGATGTAGGTTGGGTTAGCGAAGCGTAACCCAACGTTGTAACCATTATGTTGAGCGGCTACGCCGCAGATTTACCTAATGCGGGGGACCGTCCCCGCATTCAATAAAACACGGCGTAGCCGCACAAAATGGAGTAATCGTCGGGTTACGCTCCGCCAACCCTACCTACATAGACGCTGACAACCGCTCACCAAACAAATCATAACCCGCATCCCGCAAGTGCATGTCCACCGCGACGGGATCGTCGGAATGAAACCGCACAATGACGATACGCATCCCGGTGTCATCGGGATGCACCGGCGATACCACCGTCGTGATCGTTCCGCCTGCCGCATTGATGGCGTCCAGCAGCCTGGCCAGCTCGCCCATCTTGTCTTCCAGATGCACTGCAATGCGCGCCACGCCCGCCTGCAGACAACCGGTGATGTCGAGGAAAAAATCCAACAGATCGACGCTGGTCAGAATCCCCACCAGCTTGCCGTCCGCCACCACTGGCAAGCAACCGATCTTGTCGCCGCGCATCAGGCATCCCGCCTCCTCCACCAGCGTCTCGGGCGAGCAGGTGACGACATCGCGGTGCATGATCTTTTCGGCGGTGACCTTGGCCAGCAGGTAGTTAGCCTCGCCGCGATCCAGGGTGGTGATCCACGAAGGTCCCGCGCGCTGAACGTCGCGGTGGGAGATGATTCCCATCAGACGGTTGTCGCCGTCCACCACCGGCAGGTGACGCAGCTTGTGCTGCTGCATCAGATCGGCAATGCGCGCCAGCTTGGTCTGCGGAGTCACGGTGATGACCGCGTGGGTCATGATCTTCTCGACATACATGGCCGCTGTGCTCCCTGTTACGAGTCACCCACGGTGACTGTGGTGTTTGCAACCGTGATTGCCGCTGCCCGCTCAGATAGCGGCGATCTTACTGCCCCAAATACGCTTTGCGCACCGCTTCGTCTTCGAGCAGATCGACGGCGGGCGCAGTCATCACCACCTTGCCGGTCTCCAGCACGTAGCCACGGTGGGCGATCTTCAAGGCGGCGCGCGCGTTCTGCTCCACCAACAGCACCGTCACGCCGCTGGCGTTGAGCTCGTGAATGACGCGAAAGATCTCCTCCACCAACAGGGGTGCCAGTCCCATCGACGGCTCATCAAGCAGCAGCAGTTTGGGTTGCCCCAGCAACGCCCGCCCGATGGCCAGCATCTGCTGCTGGCCGCCTGACAACGTACCCGCCGCCTGGTTGCGCTTCTCTTTGAGAATAGGGAACATCGCATAGATCTTTTCGATCTCCTGCGTCACCCACCCGCCGCGGCTACGATGGGTGTAGCCCCCCAACCGCAGGTTGTCCTCCACGCTCAAGGGCCCGAACACCTGACGCCCTTCGGGCACCTGGCAAATCCCTCCCGCCACGATGCGATGCGCCTTGCGACGCGTCAATTCCACCCCCTCGAAAGTGATCGAACCGCCGCTGGCGGGTTGCACCCCGGAAAGCGTACGCAGCAGCGTCGTCTTGCCTGCCCCGTTGGCGCCGACAATCGCCACCAGCTCCCCGGCATCGACGTGCAACGAGACCTTGTCGATGGCACGGATCGGCCCATAGTGGCTCGTCAGCTCGCTGACCTGTAGCAGCGCTTCAGCCGGCAAACTCCACCTCCCCGCCCAGATACGCAGCGATCACCTGCGGGTTGTTCTGCACCTCCGTCGGCGTCCCTTCCGCCAGGCGACTGCCGTAATCGAGCACCAGCACCGTGTCGGAGATACCCATCACCAAACCCATATTGTGTTCCACCAGCAGTACCGTGATCCCGCTGTCGCGGATGCGTCCGATCAGTTCGCGCATCTCCTTGGTTTCGGTGTCGTTGAGTCCCGCCGCCGGCTCGTCCATCAGCAGCAGCTTGGGCTGCGTGGCCAGAGCGCGCGCGATCTCCATGCGTTTGAGTTCACCGTAGGGCAACGCGGACGATTCGCGCTGCGCCAGATGCTCCAGACCGCAGAATTTGAGCGCTTCCAGTGACCAGCGCTCGATGCGCTTCTCTTCGCCGATCACTCCCGGCCAGCGCACCGCAGCGCGGTAGAGCCCGTTGCGGGCACGCAAGTGACACCCCACCATGACGTTTTCCAGCACCGACATGTTGAAAAACACCTGCAGGTTCTGGAACGTGCGCGACACACCCAAGGCGGCCACCTGATGCGGTTGCATGCCGATCAGCGAGCGCTCCTGAAATCGGATGTCGCCGTCCGTGGGCGTGTAGATGCCGCACAGCATGTTGAATAGCGTCGTCTTGCCGGCACCGTTGGGTCCGATCACCGCATAGACCACGCCCGGCGGCACCTCGAAGTCGAGATCGCTGACCGCCAGCACGCCGCCGAACGCCTTTTCCAGGTTCGAGACCTTCAGCAGGCCCACCTCAGCTCTCCTGCACGGCGGCGGCGCCGCGTTTGATCCGCAGGTTGCGCAGCAGCTGCACGATGCCGACGAACAGGCCCTGCGGCAGGAAGATCATGATCAGCATGAGAATGGCGCCGTAGATCAGCACCTCGTAATCCTCGAACACCACCAGCAGCTCGGGTAGGAACGTCAGTACGATGGCGCCGAATACAGCCCCAAACGTCGAACCCATCCCGCCCAGCACCACCATGGTGACCAGCTCGATAGAGACGAAGAAGTTGAACGAGACGGGGCTGACGAATCCCTGCTGATGAGCAAACAGGCTGCCGGCGAAGCAAGCGAGCAGCGCGGAGAGGACGAACACCTGGGCCTTGGTCTTGGCAACATCGACCCCCATGGTCTGGGCGGCGATCTCCGAGCCGTGCACCGCCTTCAGCGCGCGCCCGGCGCGCGAGTCGACGATGTTGAGCGACGCCAGCACCACGCCCAGCATCACCACCGCCACCACCCAGTACCATTTGAGGTCGCTGTCGATCCCCCACCCGAACAGCGACAGGCCCGGTATTCCCGACATGCCGTCCGGTCCACCGGTATAGCTCACCTCCTGCACCGCCACGATGTTGACGATAATCCCGAAGCCGAGCGTCGCCATGGCGAGGTAGTGTCCTTTGAGCTTCAGGATCGGGCGCGCAATCGCGTTGGCGACGATGGCGACGATGGCCAACGCCACCACCATCGCGATCCACGGGCTGACGCCGTAACGCGTGGTCAGGATGGCCGACGTGTACGCCCCCATACCGAAAAAGGCCGCGTGGCCCAGCGAAATCTGGCCGGCGAACCCCATGAACAGGTTGAGACTCACCGCGAGGATGACGTGCAAACCGACGGTCACCCCCACCACGGTGACGAAATAGTTGTCGGGCATCGACAACGGTAAAATCACCACCGCCGCTGCGAATGCGAAAAAGCCCCCCAGACGCTTCATACGCGCTCTGCCGATTTGCGTCCGAACAATCCGCTGGGCTTAAAGAACAGCACCAGCAGGATGATCATGAACGCCATGGCATCTTTGTATCCCGACGAGATGAACCCGGCCCCCAGCGATTCGAGTACGCCCAGCAACACCCCGCCGGCCACTGCGCCCATGGAACTGCCCATACCCCCGAGTATGGCGGCGGAGAATCCCTTCAACCCCAGCATGATGCCGGCGTCGTAGGAGGTAAACGCGATGGGCGCGATCAGGATCCCGGCGATAGCGCCCAACAGCGCGGCGAGCCCGTAGGAGACCAGCATCATCATGCCGACGTTAATGCCCACCAGATGTGCAGCCGTGCGGTTGCAGGCGCACGCCAGAATCGCCTTGCCCATCAGCGTACGGTCGAAAAAGTAGCGCACCAGATAGACCACCAGCGCGGTGACCACCATGACCCAGATGTTCTGCGGCAACAGGGTGGCGGCGCCGATGGCAATCGGCGTCTCCGAAGAGAAGTGCGGCAGCGAATAGATGTCCTTGCCCCACAGCAACAGTGCGGCGCCGCGCAGAAAAATCGCTGCGCCGATGGTGATGATGATGGTGGTCACCACCGACGCACCGCGCGCGGGTTCGATGGCCAACTTGTCCAGCGCCATGCCCACCACCACGGTCGTTGCCACGGCAAACGCCAGCGCCACCGGCAGCGGCAGTCCCACGCCGAGGAACCAGACCGCCGACATGGCGCCGACCATCACGAACTCCCCCTGCGCGAAATTCACCACATCGGAGGCGTTGTAGATGATGGCGAATCCCAGTCCCACCAGCGCGTAGGTCGAACCGACGGTGATTCCGGTGATGAGAAACTGCAACAGCTGATCAAACATAACTTGCGCACTCGCGCACACCCTCTCCCACCGCCCCCGGGGATGATCCCCGGGGACAGCAGGGAGAGCGGCACATGAGAGACTGCGAAAGAGCGGGAACTACTCGACCAGCGTCCAGTCGCCGTTCTTGATCTCGAGCATCTTGAAGGCGTCGAGCGTCAGACCCAGGTGATCGTTCGGCGACAGGGTGAATACGCCGCCGGTACCGATAAAGCCCTTGGTTTTTTCGATCTCGGCGCGCACCTTTTCCTTGTCGGTGCTCCCCGCACGCTCAATGGCCTGCACGGCAATCATCAGACCGTCGTAGGCGTGTCCGCCAAAAGTGGACACCGAACCATACGCGGCTTCGTACTTGTTCTTGTACGCCATCAACACCGCCTTCTGGGTATCGCTGTCAGGCAGCTTGTCGGCCACCAGCAACGCCGCAGCGGGCAGACGCACACCGTTGGCGGCATCCCCGGCGAGTTCGATGTACTTCTTGGAAGCGACGCCGTGCGATTGATACAGCGGCAGGTCGATGCCCAACTGGCGCACGTTCTTGGTCACGATGGCGGGACCGGTGCCAAAACCGCAGTTCACCAACGCCTGCGCATCGGTGGCGCGCAGCTTGGTGAGCTGGGTGGTCATATCGGTATCCTTCGCGCCGTAGGACTCGTCGCCGACGATCTGCATACCGTAGGCGCCGGCCAGACCCTGGGCCTGGGCGCGGCACGACTTGTCAAAGCCGCCATCGCCGCTGATCAGCGCCACTTTGCTGATGCCGCGCTTTTTCATGTCGCCGTAGATTTTGCCGATGGCCATGCGGTCGGTGTGCGGCGTCTTGAACACCCACTTCTTGACCGGCTCGACGATGGCAACCGCGCCCGCCAGCGAGATGAACGGAACACCGGCCTTCTCCACCTCGGGAATGACGGCCATGGTCTCGCCGGAGGCCGAACCGCCCACGATGACGTCGACGTCGTCGCGCTGAATCAGCCGCTTGACGAAGCCGACCGCCTTCTGCGGGTTGGCTCCCGAATCGTAGTGCACCAGTTCCAACTGCCTGCCGATTACCCCACCCTTGGCATTGATCTCGTCGACGTACATCTGCAGCGTCTTCAGCTCCGGATCGCCCAGGAACGATGCCGGGCCGGTGACCGCCAGAAAGGTGCCGATCTTGATGGGATCGGCCGCCATGGCCGAAGTGGCCACGGAGGCCCCCAGCACTACAGCCGACGAATATTTGAGAAATTCACGACGATTGAACATTAAATCCCCTCCTCACGTTGGATCGATGCACTACACGAGGCTCAGTCATCGGCCCGATGGGTAGTTATTGCACGGTGACCGGCTGAACCAGACAGATTGCCCAGCAAAGCAGCAAAGCTAACAAGTTTGCTGCCTCGGAACAAACCACTCGGAAATCCGGGCAGCCCCCCCAAACCGCCCATACCAATACGTTTACGTCAACGTCAAGAGTTATCACGATTTGCGCCTGGTTGACAACCGCTGGAGCGGGGAACGAGGCGCGCGATGCCCGCGTCGCGGGAGACATCGCATCTCGCACCCTTCGATGCTGCGTCGCACCACCCGGGACGCTGCGCGGCCTCCGTCGGTCCGGGCTTGCTTTTGTTTTCGCGAGGCACTTATCATCCCTGTCATTACCCTTACGTAAACGTAAATTACTTACGCAACGCAAGGTCTCCCAGTTCAGGAGCGTCACACCAGATCGCGCTGACGCAGTTCACTGGAGTCAAACAATCCACCGTCCCCGATGCCGCGTTTGGAGGAGTGACCATGAAAGACAGCTTGGCAGCCGGTATCAGCAAGACCGTCACGGTAACCGTCGATCGCGAGCGCACCATCGACTTCATGGGCGATGAGTGCCGCGTCTACGCCACCCCCAACCTGGTGCGCGACATTGAGATGACCTGCCGCGAACTGCTGTTGGAGCATCTCGACCCCGGCGAAGATTCGGTTGGCTCGCGCGTCGAGGTCGACCACCTCGCCCCCACCCTGCTGGGCATGACGGCGCAAATCACCGCGACGATCAGCGAGGTGCAAGGTCGCGCCGTCAGTTTCGAAATCAGCGGCACAGACCCCGTGGACGCCATCTGCCGCGGCAAGCACAACCGGTTCATCGTCGACGTGGCCAAGACCGCGGAGCGCCTGAAAGCCAAGGCCGCCAAAGCGGGTTGAGCCATGGCCGCCACCGCCAAACCGCAATCCGTGAAAAAGGTCCCCACCTACTGCTACCAATGCGTGGCGGGCCCCGACTTCCTCACCGTCAAGGTGGTGGACGGTGTGGCCACCGAGGTGGAGCCCAACTTCTCCGCCTGCTCGGTCACCCCCTCCAACGGCAAGGTGTGCGTCAAGGCGTACGGATTGATTCAGAAGCTCTACAACCCCAATCGCATCCTCACCCCGATGAAGCGCACCAACCCAAAAAAGGGGCGCGACCAGGACCCGAAGTTCGTCCCCATCTCCTGGGACGAGGCGCTGGACACCATCGCCGAGCGGCTCAAGTCCATTCAGGCCCAAGGCGCCACCGACGCATCGGGCTACCCGCGCATTGCCGCCAGCTTCGGCGGCGGGGGTACGCCCACCTACTACATGGGCACGCTGCCGGCGTTCCTCGCCTCGTTGGGTCCCATCGATTTCGGTTTCGGCAGCGGCCAGGGTGTGAAGTGCTACCACTCCGAACACCTCTACGGCGAACTGTGGCACCGCGCCTTCACCGTGGCGCCGGACACCCCCAGTTGCGACTACGTGCTCTCCTTCGGCTACAACGTGGAGGCGTCAGGCGGCGTTGCCGGCGTGGCGCGCCACGCGGAGTTCCGCGCCCGGCGCGGCAAGCGCGTGCAGATCGAACCGCACCTGTCGGTTACCGCCGCCTGTTCGGCCGAATGGGTGCCCATCCGCCCCAAGACCGACGCGGCCTTCATGTTCGGCCTGATCCACGTGATGCTGCACGAACAGCGCGCGCGCCTGGACATCCCGTTTCTCAAACAGCGCACCACCTCACCCTACCTGATCGCACCCCACGGCTTCTTCCTGCGCGATCCTGAAACGCGCAAGCCGCTGATCTGGGACCTCAAGACCAAGCGCGCCGTCCCCTTCGACACCCCCGACACCGATCCGGCGCTGGAAGGGCAGTTCAAGGTCTCCGGCGTCGAAGTCGGTGCCGACGACGACTTCTGGGAACACGAGGAGGCTCAGGTCATACCCGCCTTCCAGAAGCTGTGCGACCACATGGAGCAGTACACGCCGCTGTGGGCGGCACGCATCTGCGGGGTGCACCAGAAGGTGATCCGGCGCCTGGCGCTGGAGTTCCTCGACCATGCCCGCGTCGGCGAGACCATCGAGATCGAAGGCCGCACTCTGCCCTACCGGCCGGTGGGCATCGCGCTGGGCAAGACCGTCAACAACGGCTGGGGCGGCTTCGACTGCTGCTGGTCGCGCACCCTGATGGCGTGCCTGGTGGGCGCGCTGGAAGTGCCGGGCGGCACCCTGGGCACCACGGTGCGCCTCAATCGCCCCGCCACCGACCGCAACCTGTCGGTCACCGCGCACCCGGACGGCTTCATGGACTACCCCATGAACCCCACCGACAAGGAAAACTGGCTGGCCAAACCCGACGTGCGCAACGCCAACCGCACGCTGATTCCGCTGGTGGCCAACTCTCCCTGGAGCCAGGCACTGGGCCCCACCCACCTCGCCTGGATGCAGCAGGAAGAGGCCCCGGAACACTGGGCGCAGGCCACCCCGCCCGACATCTGGTTCGTCTACCGCACCAACCCCGCCATCTCCTTCTGGGACACCAAGCAGATCACCGAGGTGATGGCCAAATTCCCCTTCACCGTCTGCTTCGCCTACACCCAGGACGAGACCAACTGGATGGCCGACATCCTGCTGCCCGACCGTACCGACCTGGAGGGGCTGCAGCTGATCCGCGTCGGCGGCACCAAGTTCATCGAGCAGTTCTGGGACTTCCAGGGCTTCGCGCTGCGCCAGCCGGTAGTCGAAGCCCAAGGCGACGCCCGTGACTTCACCTGGATCTCCACCGAGCTTGCACGCCGCGCCGGGGTGCTGGAGAAATACAACAAGGCCATCAACCGCGGCGCCGCCGGCGTACCGCTGAAAGGCGACGCCTACGACTTCTCGCTGGCCGAGGATCAGGTCCATTCGGTGGAGGCCATCTGGGACGCCACCTGCCGCGCCGCCAGCGCGGAGATCAGCGACGGCCAGGAGGCGCAGGGACTCGACTGGTACAAGGAGAACGCCGTGCGTGTCTCCGAGTTCCCGCGCGTCAAGTGGTACCTCTACGCCACCCTGGAGGATCAGAACCTGCGCTTCGAACTGCCCTACCAGGAACGGCTGATGCGCGTCGGCAAACAGTTGGGCCGCCGCCTGCACGAGCACGGCATCTCCTGGTGGGACGAGCAGCTCGAAGAGTACGACCCCATGCCCGAGTGGAAGGACTACCCCGGCATGTGGGAGCGTGCCCTGGAGCGCAATTTCAACGTCGACATCCGCGACTACCCGTTCTGGGCGGTCACCTCGCGCAGCATGCAATACGCCTGGGGCGGCAACATGGGCATCCAGATGATCAAGGAGGTCTCCGACAACGTCGCCGGCCACCGCTGCGTGGTGATGAACACCCAGCGCGCCGCCGAGCTGGGACTAAAAGATGGCGACGTCGTGGAGATCGCCTCGCCACTCAACGCCACGCGCGGCCCGCTGCTCACCCGCCAGGGAATCCGCCCCGACACGGTGCTGATGATCGGCCAGTTCGACCACTGGGCGACGCCCTTTGCCAAGGAGTTCAACGCGCCCAGCCTCAACACCCTGGTGCCCATGCTGCTCGACCTCACCGACTCCACCGGGTCGGGCGCCGACCTCACCAAGGTCAAGATCACCAAGTTGCGGGGCCGCGCATGAGTCGTTACGTCATGGTGGCGGACCTCAACCGCTGCGTCGGCTGCCAGACCTGCACCGCCGCCTGCAAGCACACCAACGCCACCGCCCCCCACGTGCAGTGGCGCAAGGTGCTGGATCTGGAGGTGGGCGAGTACCCCGACGTACGCCGCGCCTTCGTGCCGGTGGGCTGCCAGCACTGCGCCGATCCGCCGTGCATGCACGTCTGCCCCTCCACCGCCACCCGCCAGCGCAACGACGGGCTGGTCTCCATCGACTACGACCTGTGCATCGGCTGCGGCTACTGCATGGTGGCCTGCCCCTACCAGGCGCGTTACAAGGTGGTGGAGCCGGCGCAGGCGTATACCGGTCTCAAGCGCATGCTCCACGAACTGAAGCGCGAGGACCCGCGCCGCCTCAAGGTGGCGCAAAAGTGCACCTTCTGCTCCGACCGCATCGACGACGGGCTGGAGAAAGGCCTCACCCCCGGCGTCGATCCCGAAGCCACGCCCGCCTGCGCCAACGCCTGCATCGCCGACGCGCTGGTGTTCGGCGATATCGAAGACCCGGCCAGCCGCGTCAACCAGTTGCTCGCCGAGAACCAGTGGTTTCGCATGCACGAGGAGCTCGGCACCGATCCGGGGTTTTACTACCTGTGGGACGGCCTGCGCGGTGACGATGAGGAAGAGGAAGAGGAGTCATGAGCTTCAACCCCGCCGAACCGACGCTGCAGAAGGTGTGGGACTGGCGCGCTGCCGGCAACTTCATCGGCGGCGGCACCGGCAGCGGCCTGCTGATGGTGACCCTGGTGGCAGCACTCACCGGCGCACCGGTGTTCGCCCCCGCACTGGCGGGCCTGGTGTGCGTGGCGCTGGGACTGTCCATGGTGTGGCTGGAGATCGGGCGCCCGCTGCGCGCACTGCACGTCTTCTTCCACCCGCAGACCTCGTGGATGACGCGCGAGGCGGCCACCTCGGTTCCGCTGATGCTGGCCGGCGCGTTGACGCTGTGGCTGCAATGGATCGGAGTGGCGGCGTTGCTGGCCGTCATCGCCGCGGTTTTTCTCTACTGCCAGGGGCGCATCCTGCACGCCTCACGCGGCATCCCGGTGTGGCGCACGCCGCGCATCGTACCGCTGATCTTCATCACCGGGCTGGCCGAGGGTGCCGCGCTGTTTCTGCTGCTGATGCCGCTGGCCTCACCCGCCACCTTCGCCGCCGGCGGCCGGACCGCGCTGGTGCTGCTGGTGGCGTTCAGCGTCATGCGCTTCGGCGCCTGGAAGAGCTATCGCGCTGGGTTGGAGGGCGCGGCGCCGCTGGCCGCGCTGCGGGCGCTACGCGATGCCGACGGCGTGGTCGCGCTGCTGGGCGGCGTCGCCCCCGCCCTGCTTGCCGCCGTCGGGCTGCTGTTGGGCAACTACGCCACCGCGTTCGGCTTCGCGGCCGGCGCCCTGGCCCTCTACGGCGGCTGGCACATGAAGGCGGTCATTATTACCCGCGCGTCTTACAATCAGGGTTTCGCCATCAACCGCACGCCGGCTCGCGGCGGCGGCAAACCGGGACCGGGAACCAAACCCGGCTGGTAACAGAATCGCGCACCAGCCGCGATTAACGACAATAAACGGTTGCGCACCTAGCAAGGTCGGCGTACCTGTGCACCGCGGAGCGAAACCCGGCTCAAGGAGCAGCAGGAGGGGATGAGATGAGTGCGACGAATCCGGCCGCCGGGGCGACGACCCACGACGGCTACTACTTCCAGCCCGAGTGGGAAACCCTACCGCGCAGCGAGCTCCGGAAGCTGCAACTCGAGCGGCTCAAACAGACGCTGCGCCGCACCTACGACAACGTGACCCACTACCGCACCGCGTTCGACGCCGCCGGCGTAACGCCGGACGATCTGCACCGATTAGAGGATCTCGCGAGGTTCCCCTTCACCGTGAAGGACGACCTGCGCAACGCCTACCCCTTCAACCTCTTCGCCGTACCGCGTGAACAGGTGGTGCGTGTGCACGCCTCCTCCGGCACCACCGGCAAGCCCACCGTGGTGGGCTATACCCGCGACGACATCGACATGTGGTCGGATCTCATGGCCCGCACCCTGGCGGCCACCGGCGCGCGCCCCGGCGACATCGTGCACAACGCCTACGGCTACGGGCTGTTCACCGGCGGGCTGGGGGCGCACTACGGCTGCGAACGCCTGGGCGCCACCGTGGTCCCCATGTCCGGCGGCAACACCGAAAAACAGATCGTGCTGCTGCAGGATTTCGGTGCCCGCGCCCTGTGCGCCACCCCCTCCTATGCGCTGAACATCGCCGAGGTGGCCGAGGCCGAAGGGGTGGATCTACGTTCGGGACCGCTGGCAGTAGGTGCTTTCGGCGCCGAGCCCTGGTCGGACGCCATGCGTGCCGAACTCGACGAGCGCTTGGGCATCACCGCGGTGGACGTCTACGGGCTGTCCGAGATCCTCGGCCCGGGCGTGGCCGCCGAGTGCCGCGAGGAGCGCGCCGGCCTGCACGGCTGGGAGGATCACTTCCTGTTCGAGATCATCGATCCCGACAGCGGCGAACCGCTGCCCCTGGGCGAAACCGGCGAGCTGGTGATCACCACGCTCACCAAGCAGGCGCTGCCCATGATCCGCTACCGCACCCGCGACATCACCTATCTTTCCGACGAGCCCTGTGCCTGCGGCCGCACCCACGTGCGCATCAAGCGGGTGACCGGACGCAACGACGACATGCTCATCATCCGCGGCGTCAACCTCTATCCTTCACAGGTGGAAGCGGTGCTGGTGGGCTTTGCGGGCATCGCCCCCTACTACCAGTTGGTGGTGCGGCGCGAGGGTTCGCTGGACGAGCTGACGGTGGAGGTGGAAGCGACCCCGGAAACCCCCGCCGACGGTTATCCGGCGCTGGGGCAAGCCATCCGTCACCACATCAAATCGCTGATCGGCGTCACCTGCACGGTGGAGATCATGCAGCCCGGCGAGGTACCGCGCTCGCAGGGCAAGGCGGTGCGGGTGCGCGACCTGCGGCACCTGTAGGAGCGGCCGCTGGCCGCGAATGGATTGGGCTGTATCTCGCGCAAAGGCGCCAAGAACGCAAAGAGGCGCAAAGGGATTATTGCCTCTCGTTGCCAAGTTCAGCGTCCTGGCGAAAGGAGTCGCTCTGTGCGGCGCCATGGTGGTCGCTTAATCAAGCGAATCATTTTCTTGGCGCTCCTTGGCGCCCTTCGCGTCTTTGCGCGAAAAAAAAGCTCAACAACGTAGGAGCAGACCATGGCAGCACAGGCAGCCCGCGCCGTAAGCGGCGCGGAGCGATCCTTCGCCCAGCAGGCCCAGCAGCTGCGCCTGGGTGCCGGCGAGACCTTCCACGGCGAGGCGATCCTCGCCGTCACCAAGGCGCTGCTGCAATCGGGTGTGGCCTACGTGGGCGGCTATCCCGGCGCCCCGGTCTCGCACCTCATGGACGTGCTGGCCGATTGCCGCACCGAGGTGCTGGAGCCGCTCGGCGTGCAGTTCGAGGCCTCGGCCAGCGAGGCCGGCGCCGCGGCGCTGCTGGGCGCCTCCATCCACTATCCGCTGCGCGGGGCGGTGACCTGGAAATCCATCGTCGGCACCAACGTCGCCTCGGATGCGCTCTCCAACCTCGCCTCCGCCGGCGTCACCGGCGGGGCGCTGATCGTCATCGGCGAGGACTACGGCGAGGGCGCCAGCGTGATCCAGGAACGCACGCATCCGACGGCGCTGAAATCCTCCATCCCGCTGCTCGATCCGCGCTACCACCTGCCGCGGCTGGTGGAACTCACCGAACAGGCCTTCGAGCTCTCCGAGGCGTGCCAGCTGCCGGTGATGATGTCGCTGCGCATCCGCGCCGCGCACCTGACCGGCGCCTTCACCTGCAAGGAGAACCGCCCGCCCCCCTTCAGCCCCAACAACCCGTTCCCGGAGGCGCGCTACGACTACGGGCGCATCGTGCTGCCCCCCTCCACCTACGCCCAGGAGAAGGCCAAGTTCGACGAGCGCCTGCCGGCGGCACGGCGTTTCATTGTCGAGCACGGCATCAACGAGCACTTCCCCGGCGAGCGCGAGAAGCTGGGCATTATCCTCCAGGGCGGCACCTACGGCGTGGTGCTGCGCGGGCTGCGGCTGCTGGGTGCGGCCGACGCGCTGGGCAACACCCACATCTCGCTGCTGGTGCTCAACGCCATCCACCCGCTGGTGCCCGATCAGATCACCGAATTCCTGCGCGGCAAGGACGAGGTGCTGATCGTCGAGGAAGGCAACCCGGCGCTCATCGAACAGCAGGTGCGCGCCTTGGCCCAGGCGCAGGGCATTGCGGTGCGCATTACCGGCAAAGATGTGCTGCCCGAGGCGGGCGAATACGTCGCCGACGTGGTGCGCGACGGCCTGGCCGCATGGCTGGCGCTGGCCGCTCCGGATGATTTGGGGAAAACGGCCGGCGAGCGGCAGGCCAAGCGCGAAAAAGCGGTCGCCGCGGCACGCGCCCTGTCGCCCGGCGCCATCCCGCCGCGGCCACCTTCTTTCTGCACCGGTTGTCCCGAACGGCCGCTGTTCACGGCGCTCAAGCTGCTGATGCGCGACATCGGCCCCCTGCACATCTCCTCCGACATCGGCTGCAACACCTTCGCCACCCTGCCGCCGTTCAACCTCGGCAGTTCGGTGCTGGGCTACGGACTGAGCCTCGCCAGCGGCGGTGCGGTGGGCCGTGCACTCAACCAACCCACCGTGGCGGTGATGGGCGACGGCGGCTTCTGGCACGGCGGGCTCACCACCGGCGCCGCCAACGCCTTCTGGAACGGCCACGACGCGGTGTTGATCATCATCGAAAACGGCTACGCCTCGGCCACCGGCCAGCAGCACGTCCCCTCCACCGGCTCGACGCCGTGGGGCGATCCGCGGCGCATCTCCATCGAGCGCACCCTGCGCGGGCTCGGGGTGAATTGGATTCGCCGCGTCGACGCCTACGACGTGACCAAGACCCTGGGCGTGCTCCGCGAAGCGCTGGCACGACGCGGGCCGGAGCTGCGCGTGATCATCTCCGACCAGGAGTGCATGCTGGCGCGCCAGCGCCGCGAAAAGCGCCGCAGCGCTGAGCTGGCGCAGGCGGGCCGCCCGGTGCCCAAAGCGCGCTTCGGGGTCGACGCCGAGGTGTGCACGGGGGACCACTCTTGCATGCGCTTGTCGGGCTGCCCCTCGCTGACCTTGAAGCGCGCCGACGATCCGCTCAAGGACGGTCCCACCGCCCATGTCGAAGCCAGTTGCGTGGCCTGCGGCCTGTGCGGCTCGGCCGCCCAGGCGGCCGCCCTGTGCCCCTCGTTCTACCGCGCGGAAACGATCGCCAACCCCAGCGCCTGGCAGCGCCTGCGCGCCGGCGTCTCGGCCCGGCTGCTGAAGATGATGGGGGCGTCGTGATGCGACCCGGCATACAAACGGAAGGCGCCGTGGGAGCGAGTTCACGCCAACACCCGGAGGAACGCGATGACACCTGACCGTCCCCTGACCCTGCTCATCGGCGCCCTCGGCGGCCAGGGCGGCGGGTTGCTGGCCGACTGGCTGGTGGAGGCGGCGCGCACGGCGGGCTACCCGGCCCAAGGGACCTCCATTCCCGGCGTCGCCCAGCGCACCGGTGCCACCACCTATTACTTCGAACTTTTTCCCCAGCGCGAGCCGGCCGGAGAACCGGTCTTCTCGCTCTTCCCCAGCGCCGGCGACGTGGATCTGGTCGCCGCCCTGGAGCCCACCGAGGCCGGCCGCGCCCTGGAGCGCGGCCTGGTGACCGATCGCACTATCGTCATCAGCAGCGCCAAACGCATCTTCAGCACCGCCGAGAAGGTGATCGCCGGCGACGGCACCATTGCACCCCTGCCCATCCTGCAGGCGCTGCACGCCGCGGCGCAACGCCTGATCCGCCTCGACGCCGCCGACACCGAGGCCGCCGTCAATGCGGTGATGCTGGGGGCCATCGCCGGCAGCGACGTACTGCCCCTGGAGCCGGATCACTACCGCAACGCCATCCAACAGCGCGGAGTAGCGGTGCAGGCCAACCTGCGCGGCTTTGAAAGCGGCTTCGCCCTCGCCCGCTCTGGGCACCAGGAAGCGCCCACCGAATCCGAGATGCGCTTTCACTCGGCGCCAGAAACATTTCGCAGCGCCGTCGCGGCGCTGCCCGCGCCGCTGCAGCCCATGGTAGGTCACGGTCTGGCACGCCTGGTCGACTACCAGGATGCCGCTTACGCCGCGCGCTACCTGGAGCGTCTACAGCCCATCATCGCCCTCGATGCCGAACACGGCGACGGCGCCTTCCGCCTCGCCGTCGACGTGGCGCGCCGCCTGGCCGCCTGGATGAGCTACGAGGACGTAATCCGCGTCGCCCAGCTCAAAACCCGCACCGGACGCCTGGCACGCATCGGCACAGAGGTGGGCACACGGCCAGGCGAACCGCTGCGGGTGGTGGAGTATCTCAAACCGGGTTCCGCCGAGATGCGCGCCGTCCTGCCTCCTGCCCTCGCCCGCTTCATCCGCGAGCCGACGCCCGGCCAGACGGCCGGACGCCCGCTGCGCCTGCCCACCACCTCGCCGTGGGGCTGGCTGGCGCTGCGCCTGCTGGCCGCGTTGCGCCCGTGGCGCCCGCGCAGCATCGGCTACGCCCGCGAACAAGCGCTCATCGGACAGTGGCTGGGCGCAGTGGCCACCGCCGCCCCGCGGGACTACGGGCTGGCCTGCCAGACGGCTGAACTGGCCCTCTGGGCGCGCGGCTACGGCGCGGTGCGCGAACGCGGGCTGGAGTGGCTGACGACGCTGTTCGCGGGATGGGAGCAGCGCCTGGCGAGCGAGCCCGACGCGCTACGCAACGCGGTGGCGGCCGCCCTCAAGTCGGCGCGCGACGATCCGGATTCGGGATGCCGGACCGGCGCTCTATCGGGTGATCCGGCGACGGGTTGATCAACGGGGATGGCGGCGGCGCCCGTTCCGGCCCCGATCACCCACCGACGCAACCACTTAATCACCCCACCATCCACCGGGTAAACTACCGCAAACCGCATGTGAACAGAGGGGGAGTCCATGACAACGAAAAACGTAGGCGGTGACGGCTACCTGTTCCAGCCGGAGGTGGAGGCGCTGCCGCGCGACCAGTTGGAGAAACTGCAGCTCAAACGCCTGCAGAAGACCCTGCAGCACGCCTACACCAGCGTGCCGCACTACCGGCGGGCCATCGACAGCTGCGGCTTGCCGGTGGAGAAGCTCAACGACCTCGACGACGTGCGCTGGCTGCCGTTCACCGTCAAGAACGACCTGCGCAACGCCTATCCCTTCGACCTCTTCGCCGTGCCGCGCGAGGAACTGATCCGCGTACACGCCTCCTCGGGCACCACCGGCAAGCCCACCGTGGTGGGCTACACCCGCGACGACATCGACAACTGGGCCGACCTCATGGCGCGCTCGCTGGCGGCCACCGGGGTGCGCCCCGGCGACATCGTTCACAACGCCTACGGCTATGGGCTGTTCACCGGCGGGCTGGGCGCGCACTACGGCGCCGAACGTCTGGGCGCCACCGTGGTACCCATGTCCGGCGGCAATACCGAGAAGCAGATCGTGCTGCTGCAGGACTTCGGCGCCCGCGCCCTCTGCGCCACCCCCTCCTACGCCCTCAACATCGCCGAGCTGGCCGAGCAGGAGGGCGTGGACCTGCGTTCGGGTCCGCTCGCCATCGGCATCTTCGGCGCCGAGCCGTGGTCGGACGCCATGCGCGCCGAACTGGAGCAACGCCTGGGCATCAAGGCGGTGGACATCTACGGGCTTTCAGAAATCATGGGACCGGGGGTGGCGGTGGAGTGCTGCGAAGCGCAGGCGGGGCTGCACGGCTGGGAGGATCACTTCCTGTTCGAGATCATCGACCCCGAGAGCGGCGAACCGCTGCCCATGGGCGACACCGGCGAGCTGGTGATCACCACGCTCACCAAGCAGGCGCTGCCCATGATCCGCTACCGCACGCGCGACATCACGCGGCTGACCGACGAACCCTGCGCCTGCGGGCGCACCCACGTGCGCATCCTGCGCGTCACCGGACGCAACGACGACATGCTCATCATCCGCGGCGTCAATCTCTACCCGTCGCAGGTGGAGGCGGTACTGCTGGGCATGAAGGGGATCGCCCCCTACTACCAGCTGGTGGTGCGCCGCGAGGGCTCCATGGACGAACTCACCGTCGAGGTGGAGGCCATGCCCGACACCGATGCATCGCACTACGGCAAGATCGCCTCTGAGGCACGCCACCACATCAAATCGATGATCGGCGTCACCTGCACGGTGGAGATGAAGAAACCGGGCGAAGTGCCCCGCTCCCAGGGCAAGGCGGTGCGGGTACGCGATTTGCGCAAGTAGTAGGCGCCGGCACGCCGAATTGGCATTTCCGGCGCGGGTACCCGCGCGTGAGGGCTACTTCATGGTCGGCATGTGGAAATCGGCGCCGGCACGAATCCCCGTCGGCCAACGAGTGGTGACTGTCTTCAGCCGGGTGTAGAAATGCACGCCCTCGGGACCGTGGACGTGGGTGTCACCGAACAGCGAGCGCTTCCAGCCGCCGAAGCTGTGGAAGGCCATGGGCACGGGAATGGGCACGTTGACGCCCACCATGCCGGCCAGCACCCGCGACGAGAAGTTGCGCGCCGTGTCACCGTCGCGGGTGAAGATGGCGGTGCCGTTGCCGAACTCGTGATCGTTGACGAGCCGCAACGCACTCTCGAAATCGGGTACGCGCACCACGCACAGCACCGGGCCGAAGATCTCTTCCCGATAGATACGCATCTGGGGTGTGACCCCGTCGAACAGGCAACCACCCAGGAAGAAACCCGCTTCGTGTCCCGGCACCGAATAGCCGCGGCCGTCCACCGCCAGCTCCGCGCCCTCCTCGACCCCCAGGTCGACGTATCCTTTCACCTTGTCACGATGCTCGCGGGTCACCAGCGGACCCATCTCGGCTTCGGGGTCTTCGGAAGGTAGTACCTTGAGCGATTCCACGCGCGGAGTGAGGCGACGCACCAGCTCATCCCCCACGTCGTCGCCCACGGCGACGGCAACGGAGATGGCCATGCAGCGCTCGCCCGCCGAACCGTAGGCGGCGCCCATCAGGGCGTCCACCGCCTGGTCGAGATCGGCGTCCGGCATCACCACCATGTGGTTCTTCGCCCCGCCCAATGCCTGGCAGCGCTTGCCGTGCGCCGTGGAGGTGCGGTAGATGTGCTCGGCCACCGGCGTGGAGCCGACGAAGCTCACCGCCGCCACATCGGGATGGGTAAGCAGCGTATCCACCGCCTCGCGGTCGCCGTGCACCACGTTGAAGACGCCGTCCGGCAGACCCGCCTCGGTGAGCAGCTCCGCCATCCTGACCGCGGTGCTGGGCACTTTTTCGGAGACCTTGAGCACGAAGGTGTTGCCGCAGGCCAGCGCCATGGGGAACATCCACAGCGGGACCATGGCGGGGAAATTGAACGGCGTGATGCCCGCGCACACGCCCAGCGGCTGGCGCAGGGAGTGGCTGTCGACCGCGGTGCCGACATCCTCGGAGTAGGCGCCTTTCAGCAGATGCGGCGCCCCGCAGGCGAACTCCACCACCTCCAGGCCCCGCACCACCGATCCCTTCGCATCGGAGAGCACCTTGCCGTGCTCGGCGGAGACCAGCTGCGCCAGTTCGTCCAGGTGTTGCTCCAGCAGCGCTTTGAATTGGAACAAGATCCGCGCGCGGCGCAACGCCGGCGTGTCGCGCCAGCCAGGGAACGCGTGCGCGGCCACCGCGATGGCTGCGGCGGTCTCCTCGGCGCTGGCCAGCGGCACCTGCGCGGCGACCGTGCCGGTGGAGGGGTTGTAGACCTCGCCGAAGCGCCCGCTCGTCCCTGCCACGTGACGTCCGTCGACGTAGTGGCTGATGAGCCTGGGTTGCGCCGAGGCCGCGGGTCTAGTCGCATTTGGCATGATTACTCCCCTACTGTTGCGGTCGATCGATACCCCGCTCCGGGTACCCGTCAGTCCGGGAGACCCGCTCCCAGGGCCGACAGGGTTGAGCGACAAACGGGCGGCAAAGTATACCGCGACTGTCCCCGGGACGCGCGGGCCGGTGCCCGACACCGCGGAACCGGCAAGGTCGCGCGGCCACTAACAAGGGAATTGGTTACACTACGATTTGCCCCACCACCCACAAGAGAGGTGCGATGCGAACCCCCGTTCTCCCTGCGCTACTGATCTCGCTGCTGCTCCCGTTCGCTGCAGGCAGCGCGCCGGCGGCGCCGGTACACGCCCTGGCCATGCACGGCTCGCCCAAATACGGCCCTGCTTTCACGCACTTCGACTACGTCAATCCCGTCGCCCCCAAGGGCGGCACAGTGCGTCTCGCCGCCACCGGCAGCTTCGACAGCCTCAACGCCTTCATCATCAAAGGCGAGACAGCGGACGGCATTGGCGGCGTCTACGATACGCTGACCGCCGCCTCGGCCGACGAGCCGTTCACCCGCTACGGGCTGCTGGCCGAGTCCATGGAGTTGGCGCCGGACCGCTCGTGGATCGTTTTCAACCTGCGCAAGGAGCCGCGCTGGCACGACGGCAAACCGGTCACCGCCGACGACGTGGTCTTCACCTTCGACACCATTCGCCGCGACGGCGCCCCGCAGTTCAAGTTCTACTACGCGGACATCCGCGCCGTGGAGAAACTGGGCACCTACCGGGTGAAGTTCACGTTTGCCAACCGCGACAACCGCGAGCTGCCCCTGATCATCGGCGAGCAGGCCATCCTGCCCAAGCACTACTGGCAGGGCCGCGACTTCACCAAAACCACCCTGGACCCGCCGCTGGGCAGCGGCCCCTACCGCGTCGCATCGCTGGAAGCGGGGCGCTACATCAGCTACCGGCGCGTCGACGACTATTGGGGCGACAAGCTGCCGGTCAACGTCGGGCGCAACAACTACGACGAGATCCGTTACGACTACTACCGCGACGCCAGCGTCCAGATCGAGGCCTTCAAGGCGGGCGAGTTCGACTTCCGCAGCGAAAACTCCTCCAAGCACTGGGCCACCGCCTACGACATCCCTGAGGTGGCCAACGGGCAGATGCTCAAGGAGGAGATCCACCACAACCGTCCCGAAGGGATGCAGGGCTACGTCTACAACACCCGGCGGGCGCTGTTCCGCGACCCCCGGGTGCGCGAAGCGCTGGCCTACGCCTTCGATTTCGAGCGCGCCAACAAAACGCTGTTCTACGGGCAGTACAAGCGTACCCGCAGCTATTTCGAAAATTCCGACATGGAGGCCAAGGGGACGCCCAGCGCTGCCGAACTCAAACTGCTGGAACCGTTCCGCGACCAGCTGCCGCCAAGGCTCTTCACCCAGGAGTACGACCCGCCCCTCACCGACGGCAGCGGACGCATCCGCAGCAACCTGCGGGTGGCGGTAAAGCTGCTGCAAGAGGCCGGCTGGACGGTCCAGGACGGCAAACTGCGCAACGCCGCCGGCCAGCCCTTCGAATTCGAGGTCATGCTGGTCAGCCCGCTGTTCGAGCGCATCACCTTGCCTTTCGCCAAGAACCTGGAGCGCCTGGGCATCACCGCCACCGTGCGCACCGTCGATTCCGCCCAGTACCTCAAGCGTCTGGAGACCTTCGACTTCGACATTATCGTGTTCCGTTGGGGACAGTCACTCTCGCCCGGCAACGAGCAGAACAACTTCTGGTCCTCCAGGGCCGCCGATCAGCCGGGCAGCCAGAACTTCGCCGGCATCAAAAACCCGGCGGCGGATGCGCTCATCGGGCTACTCATCAACGCCCCCGACCGCGACAGCCTGGTGACGCGAGCACGCGCCCTGGACCGGGTGTTGCAATGGGGCTTTTACGTCATCCCCCACTGGTATCTCGACTACGACCGCCTGGTCTACTGGAACAAGTTCGGACGCCCCGAAGTAACGCCGCTGCAGGGTGCGCAGTTCGACACCTGGTGGGTGGACGCGGTGAAAGAGACCCGCCTCAAGGGCCGCATCAAGTCGGTACCGCGCTAGTGGCCACCTGCTGAGCGATACGCACCCGTGCTCGCCTACATTCTGCGCCGTCTGTTGCTGATCATTCCGACGCTGTTCGGAATCATGGTGCTCAATTTCATCATCGTGCAGGCCGCGCCCGGCGGACCGGTGGAGCAGATCCTGGCCAAGATCCAGGGCGTATCGGTATCGGCCACGGCGCGGGTCAGCGGTGGGGGTGGCAGCGAGACCGGAGGCGCGGGCGGCTCGCGCAGAGCACCAACCTCCGGCGGCGGCGAATCGAAGAGCAGCTACCGCGGTGCAGAGGGACTGGATCCGGAGTTCATCGCCCAGATCGAAAAGCAGTTCGGTTTCGACAAACCGGCGCCCGAGCGCTTCTGGCTGATGATGAAGCGCTATCTGCAGTTCGATTTCGGTACCAGCTTCTTCCGCGACCGCCCGGTGCTCGACTTGGTGCTGGACAAGATGCCAGTCTCCATCTCTCTTGGACTGTGGACCACACTCCTGGTCTACCTCATCTCCATCCCGCTGGGCATCAACAAGGCGGTGCGTAACGGCACGCGTTTCGACGCCGCCACCAGCATGGTGGTGGTGGTAGGCAACGCCGTCCCCGGCTTCCTGTTCGCCATCCTGCTCATCGTGCTGTTCGCCGGCGGGCACTACCTGGATTGGTTTCCGCTGCGCGGCTTGACCTCCGAGGATTGGGACACGCTGGGTTGGCCGCAGCGCATCGTGGACTACTTCTGGCACATCGCGCTGCCCATCCTATCCCTGGTGATCGGCGGTTTCGCCGGACTCACCATGCTCACCAAAAACTCGTTTCTGGAAGAGATCAACAAGCAGTACGTATTGACCGCGCGCGCCAAGGGGCTGACCGAGCACCGCGTGCTCTACGGCCACGTATTCCGCAACGCCATGCTCATCGTCATCGCCGGCTTCCCCAGCGCCTTCATCGGCATCCTGTTCACCGGCGCGCTGCTCACCGAGATCATCTTCTCGCTCGACGGGTTGGGACTGCTGGGTTTCGAGGCCACCATCAATCGTGACTACCCGGTGATGTTCGGCACGCTCTACGTTTTCACGCTGCTGGGGCTACTGCTCAACCTGATCGGCGACATGATGTACGTGGTGGTGGACCCACGCATCGATTTCGAAAGCCGGGAAGTATAGACGCATGTTTGTCGAACCGGTTTCGCGCAACAACGCCAAACGCGCCAAGAATACCCACTCCATTCGGGCTTCTGAATCGAGGTGTCTTCGCGCGAGGCAGGAAACTCAAGCATGCAGCTGAGCCCTCTCAATCAACGCCGCCTGCAGAGCTTTCGCGCCAACCGCCGCGGCTGGTGGTCTTTGTGGCTCTTTCTGACAATATTCTTTCTGTCGTTGTTCGCCAACTTCATCGCCAATGACAAACCGATTCTGGTCTACTACGACGGCGAATACTACACGCCCATCTTCAAGAGCTACCCGGAGACCACCTTCGGCGGTTTTCTGCAGACCGAGGCCGAGTACAAAGATCCCGAAGTACGCGCCATGATCAACGCTCAGGGGTGGATCGTCTGGCCCCTGATTCCGTTCAGCTACGACAGCATCAACTTCTCGCTCACGGTACCCGCTCCCGCCCCGCCCTCCGCTATCAACTGGTTGGGTACCGACGATCAGGGCCGCGACGTGGTGGCGCGCCTGATCTACGGCTTTCGCATCTCGGTGCTGTTCGGCCTGACGCTGACCCTGTTCAGCTCCATCGTCGGCGTCGCCGCCGGCGCCGTACAGGGCTATTTCGGCGGCTGGACCGATCTCATCTTCCAGCGCTTCATCGAGATCTGGTCGGGTATGCCACAGCTCTTTCTGCTGATCATCCTGGCCAGCATCGTACAGCCCAATTTCTGGTGGTTGCTGGGGTTGCTGCTGCTCTTTTCCTGGATGTCGCTGGTGGGCGTGGTGCGCGCCGAGTTCCTGCGCGCGCGCAACTTCGACTACGTCAAAGCGGCGCGTGCACTGGGGGTACGTAACAGCGTCATCATGTTCCGCCACATCCTGCCCAACGCGATGGTGGCCACGCTCACGTTTCTGCCCTTCATCATGAGCGGCTCCATCACGGCGCTCACCTCGCTCGATTTTCTCGGCTTCGGGCTGCCGCCGGGCTCACCGTCGCTGGGCGAACTGTTGAATCAGGGCAAGAACAACCTGCAGGCGCCGTGGCTGGGATTAACTGCGTTCTTCGTCCTCGCGGTGATGCTGAGCCTGCTGATCTTCATCGGCGAAGCGGTGCGCGACGCCTTCGATCCCCGGAAGACGAGGTTGTAAAAGTATGGTCTCGCGCAAAAACACAAAGCCACCCAGTTCGCGAAGAATCCAATCGTGTCATTTCGCAGTTCATGGCGCGAGGCAACGACTCAATGCCTGACGCGCGTCCATCCAAACTCCTGCAGGTCCGCGATCTCGCGGTCAACTTCGAGACGCCTGGCGGTGTAGTCAAAGCGGTACGCGGGGTATCGTTCGACATCGACAAAGGCGAGACCGTGGCTTTGGTGGGTGAGAGCGGTTCGGGCAAATCGGTCACCGCGCTCTCCATCCTGCAACTGCTGCCCTACCCGCTGGCCAGCCACCCGCGCGGCAGCATCCGCTTTCGCGGCCGCGAAATCGTGGGGGAACCCGAGCCGGTGCTGCGCGACATTCGCGGTGACCAGATCGGCATGATCTTTCAGGAGCCCATGACCTCGCTCAACCCACTGCACACCATTGAGAAACAGATCGGCGAGACCCTGCAGCTGCACCGTGGTCTCAGCCCCAAGCGGGCGCGCGTACGTATTCTGGAACTGCTCGACCTGGTAGGCCTGAGCCACGTTGAACAACGCCTCGGCGCCTACCCCCACCAGCTCTCCGGCGGCCAGCGCCAGCGCGTCATGATCGCCATGGCGCTCGCCAACGAACCCGACCTGCTCATCGCCGACGAACCCACCACCGCCCTGGACGTCACCATCCAGGCGCAGATCCTCGAGCTACTCAAGGACCTGCAGCGCGAGCTGGGAATGGCGCTGCTGCTTATCACCCACGACCTCGGCATCGTACGCAAGGTGGCCGACCACGTGTGCGTGATGCAACGCGGTGAACTGGTGGAGAGCGCCGCGCGCGATGCGCTGTTTGCCGACCCGCACCATCCCTACACGCGCCACCTGCTGGCCGCCGAACCCAAGGGCCGCCCCGGCCCACGCCCCGCCGATGCGGCCGAGTTGCTGCGCGCCGACGACGTACGCGTCTGGTTCCCCATCAAAGGCGGGGTGATGCGCCGGACGCTGGATCACGTCAAGGCCGTGGACGGCATATCGCTCACCATCAGGGAGGGGCACACCGTGGGCGTCGTCGGGGAGAGCGGTTCCGGCAAGACCACCCTGGGCATGGCCCTGCTGCGCTTGGAGCGCAGCCGCGGCAGCATCCGCTACGCCGAGCGCGAACTGCAGGGGCTCAAGCCCCAGGCGATGCGTCCCCTGCGCCGCGAGCTGCAAGTGGTTTTTCAGGACCCCTTCGGCAGTCTCAGCCCGCGCCTTTCGGTGGACCAGATCGTTGGCGAAGGGCTGGCGGTGCACGGGCTGGGTGGCACACCGGGCGAACGCGAGGCACTCATCGTTCAGGCCCTGACCGAAGTGGGTCTTGACCCGGAGAGCCGCCACCGCTACCCCCACGAATTCTCCGGCGGCCAGCGCCAGCGCATCGCCATCGCCCGCGCCATGGTGCTCAAACCCCGCCTGGTGGTGCTGGACGAGCCCACCTCCGCACTGGACGTGTCGGTCCAGGCACAGATCGTTGACCTGCTGCGCGAGCTGCAGCAACGCCACCGCCTCGCCTACCTGTTCATCAGCCACGACCTCAAGGTAGTCCGCGCCCTCAGCGACGAGGTGCTGGTGATGAAAGACGGTCAGGTGGTGGAACACGGCAGCGCCGAGCGGATTTTCGAAGCCCCGCAGCACCCCTACACCCGCGCGCTGATGGCAGCGGCGTTTCAGCTGGAGCCCCTGGCTGGATAGTCCCGAGCCGCATGCCTCCCTCCTCAATTCCCATGTAATTTACTCTTAAAAATGTCATCGTTGGCGGTGCTACACTACGGCGCCATAAGTGTCTAATAACCGAGTTTCCCGGTCTCCCATACGGTTCCGCGCGGAGCGTGCCGGCCGAACGGAGCCCTACGTTGTCGGGGGAAGTGCGCGATGGATCAGAGGCTGGGCGACCCAGTCGATACGATTGCTGTCGCCGGTGGTCGGCAGATCGACGATCAGCAGCTTGAGCTGTTGGCCGCGACCATCCACGAAATCAACCGGATCCAGGCGGTCCCGCAGATATTGCAGCGCCTGGTGGAGTTGGCCCTGCAGCTCACCGACGCTACCTGCGGTACCGCCGGTATCCGCGTCGACGAGCGCCTGGAATACAAACACTACCTGTCACACGGGGAATGGCGCCCGGTCGATTACCGTTTTGGCGTGGGCGAGGGGGTGCCCGGTGAAGTGCTGCGCACCCGCCAGCCCTACCTCTGTAACGACGCCGAGAACGATCCCCACGTCGTCCAGGCGATCCGCATCGAACTGGGATTTTACAACCTGATCAACTGCCCCATCCCGGCACCCGACGGCGACCTGCTGGGGAGTTTTGAGATTCACAACACCCGCGATCAGCGCCCGTTCGACGACCATGACCGGTCGATTCTGCAAACCCTCGCCGCCGCCGCCTCCATGGCGCTGCAGAACGCCTACAGCATCGAAAACACGGTGCGCACCCAACACGCACTTTCGGACAGCGAGGAGCGCTATCGAGCGCTGCTCGAGGGCGCCAGCGACGCCATCCTGGTGGCGGACGCACGTTCCGGCATACTGCTCGAAGCCAACCACAAAGCGACGCAACTGACCGGGCGTGCTCGCGACGAATTGATCGGTCAGCCGCAGACCGTGCTCCATCCCCCGGAAATGGCCGATCGCTATCGCACCATGTTCGCAGCCCACGTCGAAACCGGACACTCGGTTACCGACGAGGCGCTGGTGGTGCACGCGGATGGTTCCCATATCCCCGTCGAGATCAGCGCAACCGTCATCGAGTTGGATGGCCAAATGCTCATTCAGGGCATTTTTCGCGACCTCACCGAGCGCATGGCCACGCAAGAAAAAATGCGCCAGTACGCCAAGATATTTGAGGCCACCTCCGAAGGCGTCGTAATTACCGACGCCAACAACACCATTCTTGACGTCAATCCGGCGTTTTGTCAGGTCACCGGCTATCGCCGCGACGAAGTGATCGGCAAAAACCCGCGGTTGCTGCAGTCCGGTCGCCATGACCCGTCGTTCTATCTCACCCTTTGGGAGTCCATCAAAGCCACCGGACGCTGGCGCGGCGAAATCTGGAACCGCCGCAAAAACGGCGAGATCTACCCGGAGTGGCTGAACATCAACCGCGTCACCGACGACAAAGGCGAGATCGTCAATTTCGTCGCGGTGTTCACCGACATCTCGACGATCAAAGAGTCCCAGGAGCGCCTGCAGCATCTCGCTCACCACGACCCGCTCACCGATCTACCCAACAAGCTGTTGTTCACCGCGCGTCTGGCCCATTCGCTGCACCGCGGGCATCGCGACCGCTCCAAGGTGGCGGTACTGTTTCTCGATCTGGATCGGTTCAAAAACGTCAACGACACTCTCGGCCACCCGGTAGGCGACCAGCTGCTGCGCAAGGTCGCCCAACGTCTGGTGAGCTGCGTGCGCGAAGACGACACCGTCGCGCGGCTGGGAGGCGACGAATTCACCGTCATCCTGGAGAACGTGAAGGATACGCGCGACATCGTGCCCGTCGCCCAAAAGATATTGCAGACGCTCAAGGGGGCGTTCCAGTTCGACGACCAGGAGCTGTTCGTCACCGCCAGCATCGGGATCAGCGTCTATCCCGAGGACGGCGCCGACAGCGCCACCCTGTTGAAAAACGCCGATTCCGCCATGTACCGCGCCAAGGACCAGGGACGCAACAACTACCAGTTCTACACCAAGGAACTCACCACCGAGGCCATCGAACGCCTGGCGCTGGAGACCAGCCTGCGCCGCGCCCTGGAGCGCGAGGAGTTCGAACTCTTCTACCAGCCGCAGTACGACCTGCGCAGCGGACGTTTGATCGGTGCCGAGGCGCTGGTACGCTGGCGCCACCCCGAACTGGGCCTGATCAGTCCGGTGCGCTTCATCCCCCTTGCCGAAGAGATCGGACTGATCGAGCCGCTGGGGCGGTGGATACTCGACACCGCCTGCGCCCAGGCCAAATCGTGGGAGAGCGCCGTGTACCCCCCGATCTCCATCGCGGTCAATCTCTCCGCCACGCAGGTGGTACGCGGCAGCGTCGTCCAGTCCGTGCGCGAATCGCTGCGTGCCGCGCAGCTGCCCGGCAACCGGCTGGAGCTGGAGCTCACCGAAAGCGTGTTCATGGATCAGTCCGCGCAGGTCGTCCACACCTTGCAGGCGCTGAAAGAGCTCGGTGTCTCCCTGGCCATCGACGACTTTGGCACCGGTTATTCGTCGCTGGGATACCTCAAGCATCTGCCCATCGACAAACTCAAGATCGATCAATCGTTCGTGCGCGACATACCGGGCGACGACAACGACGCCGCCATCGCACGCGCCATTGTCGCCCTGGGACGCAGCATGCAGATGGAAGTGATCGCCGAAGGGGTGGAGAACGCCGATCAGGAGGTATTCCTGCACCAACAGGATTGCGACGCCATCCAGGGCTTTCGCTACGGCCGCCCGGTGCCAGCGGACGAGTTCGAACGTTTTCTGCGCCCTCCCGCCGTCTGGATTACCGGCGACTGATCCACCTCGCACCGGTCTGACCCGTAACCGCGCTCCGCCGCAGATCCGTTGGCGTGCGCCCCGAGACTGCGCTACGCTGCCACCATCCGACCTCGGGAGGAGTCCCACCATGCGCAGCGCAGGACTCGCTGTGACCTTGGTTGCACTGGTGATGACGGGATGCTCAGGCGAAGACGACCACACCCGCCAAGACCCCACGCGCAACGCACAGACTCAGGCCATCGAAAAAGCGCGCAGCGCCGAAGAGCAGATACGCCAGGCATTCGAGCGCCGCGACCAGGAGATGGACCGCCAATCACACTAAACCCGGAACCCTCTCCGCACCGCCCAGGTCGCCCGTGCGCTGCATCTGTCCCTCCTCCAGCTCGCGCAGGTAGTCGATCAACGCCGCGTGTGTGTCATCGATGTCCTCGTTGAGAATGCCGTGGCGCTGCGAACGCACCTTGTGCAGCTGCTTGTGCGCCGAGCCCAGCTTCTTCATCAGGATCTCGGCACTCTTGGGATCGACCACCTTGTCGGCATCCCCCTGCATCACCAGTACCGGACAAGCCACCTCGCTCAGGCGTTTTTCCGCCACGTCCACCAACAGGCGCAGCTCGTAGAGTCCGCGCACCGGTATGTTGCGATAGTTGATGTGCGGATGCTCCGATTCGTTGGGCCGAAAGGGAATGATGCCTTCGAACGACGGCAGCCAACTCGCCAGCCGGTTCGCACCATGCAGTAGCGGTACGAAGATCAGGTTGCGGTTGCGAAAGCGCATGGGAACCGAGACGGCGCAAACGCCCGCCAGTTGCGGCGGCCGCTCCGCTGCCAGCAGCAATGCCAGCAAGCCGCCCGTAGAGAAGCCCACCACCACCACCCTATCCACCAGCGGCGCCAGAATCGCGTAACCGCGCCGCGCCGACGCCAGCCACTCCTCCCAGCTTCGATCACGCAGGTCCCAAGGAGAGGTGCCGTGCCCGCGCAGGCGGATGCCGAGCACCGGGTAGCCCAGTGCTTCCAATTTGGCGCCGAATTCGGCCAACTCCGCCGGCGAGGCCAAAAAACCGTGGATCAGCAGTACACCCACCGGGCGCGGCTGCGCCGGTTGCAGCAGATAGGGTGCACCACTCTCGGTGGCGGTCTCCTGCAGGTTGATACTCGCGTAACGCGGCTTGCGGTAATGGGCGTAATCCCACTTGAACGCGACGCGTTCGTCGTCGAAACGCAGCGCGGCCAGACCCCGCGCATCCAACCGCCCGGCCGATCGCTCGGCACTGTCCAGCGCCTTGGCCACCGCCGTGATCGGCTCCACCTCGTTGGCATAGACCGCGATGGGGTTTTCCAGGCGAATGCTATGAAACTCGTGATCCTCGCAGAGCTTGGGAAGAAAGCGGTAGCCGGCAGCGTCACTCGTCACCAGCTCGGCCTGCGTCGCCACGGCGACAAACTGCGCCAGACCTTTGCAATCGTCGTCCAGCACGCCGCGATAACCGTCGGGATTGCGCAGACTGCGGTGCAGGAACACCGTCGGCTGCTGCTGCAGCTCTTTGACCGCCAGGTAGATCACCTTGGCGAAGCGCTCGCGCGGGCATTGGGTTTCGCCGCGGCGAACCATGCGCACGATGTAGCTCGCCGCGAGATGGCTCAAATTGACGGTCACCCCCGAATACATGCGGTGCATATAGAGGTTGCGCACCCGCAACGATTTGTTGCGCAACCAGCGCGCCGCGGCCCGATCGGCCCAGTTCCCGCCGGTGCGCGACAGCGCGAGCAGCTGGTCGGTGTACTCCACGTTGCGGGTGAAGTGGCGGAACAGCTGCAGTTCCCAGTGGTGCCAGAACGCCGCGGGATCCACCGGCGCGCCGAGCCGGATATCCATGTCGGTATCGCGCAGCAGAATATTGCCTTCGATCAGCAACTCCTCGGTGAGGCGCCGATTCAGTCCCCGCGACAGCAGCTCCACGCCGCTGTGCAGCAGATTCCCGCCGATACGAATAGGGTAGAACGTGATGTTGGCGGGCACGATCAGCGATGGTTTGCGCGCCGCATCCAGCAGATCGCTCTCGCGCTCCAACCCGAGGTGCGTCATCCAGCGCTCGATGCGTGCCTCGTCGCGCTGTTCAAACGCATTGCGCAGGACATATTTGATGGCATCCAGCGTCAACCCGAGCAGCGCCGCCCCGGTGTGGTGCTTGCGCCGTTCGTGGGCGGTGGGCGAATAGATGCTGTAGCGGCCCTTCTTGTCCAGCACGCGGCGGTCTTTCACCATCCCCCCCTCGGGGAAGACGATCACCTTGCGCCCACGCAGCACCTCCTCGGCCAGCCAGGGCAACAAACGCGGATGATCGTTGGGGATCGCGCCCAAACTGAGCAGGAAACTGGAAAATGTGTCGCCCTCTTTGAAGAACTCGCTGGCGGCGATGGAACGGCAGTAGGCGCCCGTTTCCTGGTAGATCAGATACTGCGGTATGAAGGTTTCAAATCGGGCGAAATGATTGAAGAGAAAGATCTGGCCGTTGGCAATCTGCCCTTCGCTGTGATGCAGCTTGATGTTGACCTTGAGCAGCTTCTTGAGGGTGGTGAACGCCCGCACCGACCACTCGTAAGTGGAGGGACTGATTTCGGGTTCTGACCATGAATCCATCGTTCGGCGGTTTGTGATGGCGATGCTGTTTTACCGATCGGTACCCGAATAGAGTAGCCCCTTCGACCGCTGGACGCCTAATGCCGCGGTCGCAATTTGGGAAAACGCGCGACTGGCGCCATACTAGAACCGACTAGCGGGCACCACACGATGGAAGAAGCCGACGCACTGGACCAACTCGCCGACCTGAAACCGCGCGATCTGCCGCAGCCGCGTCAGGCGGCCATTGCGTTGATTCAGGCCTGCACCCGGTCCAACGTCACCCTCAATGAACTGGGTGCGCTGGTGCAGCAGGACCCGACCCTCACGGCGGAACTGCTGCGCATCGTCAACACTCCCTTCTTCGGACTCGGCAAACAGGTCTCCTCGATCAAGCGGGCCGTCACCGTGCTGGGTCACCGCGCGCTGCGCAACCTGGCGCTGTGCCTCGCGGTGCGCGACGCCCTGCACCCCGAGACCATCAGCGGGCACGACCCGACACGCTACTGGGAAGACACCCTGCGCCGCGCCATCGGCGCCAAACTGCTGGCCGGCAAGCTCGGGCGGGATGCCGACGAGTGCTTCACCATCGGCCTGCTGCAGGATTGCGGGCTGCTGGTGATGCTGATGCGCTGGCCCGAGCGGGTGGGCGCGTTGCCGGATCTGCTCAAGGCGGACCCCGATACCCGCTACGCGCTGGAACAACAGCACTTCGGCACCACCCACGACCGCGTCGCTGCCTTCCTGGCCGCGCAGTGGGGCCTGCCGGCGGAGATGATCGAGGTGCTTCAGCAGCATCACCAGCGCGGCGCTGCAACTGGGGTGGACGACGCACGCTACGAAGTCCTCTATTGCGCCGACTGGCTGGCCGCGGTCTACTCGGTGGACGACAAAACCCACGTCATCGACCACTGCCGACAACTGCTGGAGCAGCACTTCGCTTTCACTCCCGAGACCACGGACGCCCTGCTCTCCGAGGTGCCGCACCAGGTGGAAGAGGCGGCCACCGCGCTGAATCTACCCATCCCGCAACAGAGCGATTTCCAGGACATCCTGCGCGAAGCGAATCTGCGCCTCAGCGAAGAGAACCTGAGCTACCAGGAGCTGACCTGGCGCCTGGAACAGACCCTGCGCGAGCGCGACGAGTTGGCCGCCGAACTCAACCGCGAGATCGAGATGGCGCGCGAGATCCAGCGCAATCTGCTGCCGCCGCCCCTGGCGGGGGAGCTAATCGTCGGGGTCAACGTCCCGGCGCGCGACCTGTCGGGCGATTTCTACGACTTTTTCCGCCTGCCCGACGGCACCATCCTGTTCAACCTGGGCGACGTCTCCGGCAAAGGCGTCAACGCCGCGCTGCTGATGGCCAAGACCACCAGCCTGTTCCGCTGCCTGGGCAAGCGCATCCACGATCCGGGCGAGCTGCTGGCCCAGATCAACGCCGAAATCTGCGAAACCACCATCCGCGGCATGTTCGTCACCATGATCGCCGGCTTGTACGACCCGCAGAGCGACGTGGTACGCCTGGCCAACGCCGGGCATCCTCCGGCGCTGTTGTTTCGCGGCACTCAACTCAGCCAATCGTTCGGCGCCCAGGCGCCGCCGTTGGGCGTGCTGCCCGACGGGGTGTTTCCCAGCGGCGAGGTCGAGCTCAGCGGCGGTACCCTGGTAATCGTCAGCGACGGTATCACCGAGGCGCAGCGCCCGGACGGCCGCACGCTGGGCGTGATGGGGTTGGTGGAGATGATCGCCGCCTCCCAGGCCCAAGGACCGCGCGAACGGCTGGAGAACATCGTGCAGCAGCTGCGGGCCACCCCGCACGTCCTGCACGACGACATGACCATTCTGATGCTCGGCAACCACCTCGCCCGGAGCGGCACGCTGCTGCACCTGCGCGTAGCGGCCGAGGCACCGCAGCTGAAGGGGATACGTACCCGTCTCGGCCATGCCCTGCAGGCGGCCGGGGTGGCGGAGGAGCCTCGCCAGCAGATGGTGGTGGCCGTCAACGAGGCGTGCATGAACGTCATCCAGCACGCCTACGGCGACCGGCACCGCGGCGACATCGTCGTCGAGTTGGAGCGCGACGCGCAGTGGCTGATCTTCCGCATCACCGATTTTGCTCCGGCGGTAGACCTCAGCGTGCTGCATCCGCGCGACCTCGCCGAGGTGCGCCCGGGGGGCTTGGGTTTATGCCTGATTCATACCATCATGGACGACGTCCGTTACCCCACGCCGCCCGATGGCGCGGGCAACGTGGTGGAGATGCGCAAGCGCTACGAGCCGATGGAGAGCGAACCCACCACCTCATGACCATACCCACCGGCCGGTGGGACGCGGTCGACCAGGAGCGCAGCGATGGAGTACCCGGTACACGTTGAAGGTCCGTTCACCGTCATTGCGCTAAACGGCGATGTCGATCTGCAGAACTCGCCCCAGGCGCGCAAGCAGATCCTGCAGCACGTGCGCGTCGGCGCCCACGTGCTGGTGGATCTCTCCGCGGTGAAGTACATCGACAGCTCGGGCGTCGCCAGCCTGGTGGAGGGGTTTCAGCTCGCCCGCGAAAAAGGCCGCACCTTCGGACTGGCCGGGGTCAGCGACACCGCCATGCAGGTGCTGCACCTGGCACGCCTCGACCAGGTGTTCGCCATTCGTCCCTCCATCGCCGAGTGGCTGCGGGAGGCGGCCGACCAGTGATGCGCGCGGCCATCGAACAGCTGGGAAGACGTGTCGTCGGCGCGGTCGAAGAGCTCGGCTACCTCAGCGCCCTGTTCGGCGAGTGCCTCTACTGGGTGTTCTTCGGCGCATCGCGGCGCCAGGCGGTACGCATCGACAGCGTATTTCGCGAGGCGATGCAGATCGGCGTCAACGCCATTCCCATCGTCGGGGTACTGTCCTTCGCCGTCGGCATCATGCTGGCCATCCAGGGGATCGAGACGCTGAAGAAGTTCGGCGCCGAAGCGCAGGTGGTGGTGGGCATCGCCCTCTCGGTGACCCGCGAATTCGCACCGCTCATCGTCGGCATCCTGGTGGCGGGGCGTTCGGGGTCGGCCATCACCGCCCGCATCGGCACCATGCACGAATCGCAGGAGATCGATGCGCTGCAGGTGATCGGCGTCAACCCGGTGCGCTACCTGGCCGCGCCGCTGCTTTTGGCCATGGTGGTAATGGTCCCCGCCCTCACCGTCCTTGCCGATTTCATGGGGTTGCTGGGCGGCGGCATCTTTACCTCCGCCAAGCTGCAGAACCCGTTAAACGTCTATACCGCCCAGACGCTGGACGTGCTCTCCGTCGACGACGTCGCTCAGGGCCTGATCAAGAGCGTGGTGTTCGCCGTCATCATCACCCTGGTGGGCGTCACCAACGGGTTTCAGGTGCGCGGTGGTGCCGAAGGGGTGGGCCGGGCGACCACCCGCGCGGTGGTGCTCTCCATCAGCGGTATCGTGCTGGCCGACATGATCTTCACCTACTTCCTCAACCGCTGATGACAATCCCTACGCGTGAACCCGTCATTGAGGTCACCGATCTGGTGACCCACTACGGCGAGCGGCAGATCCTCACGGGAATCAACCTCACCGTCTACCGCGGCGAGATCATGGTGATCATGGGCGGCAGCGGTTCGGGCAAGAGCACGCTGCTGCGCCACCTGCTGGGACTGGCCCGTCCCAGCGCGGGCAGCATCCGCCTGCTGGGGCGCGACATCACCCGCATGAGCGGCCGCGAGCTGGACACGCTGCGCAAGGAGATGGGCGTCGCCTTCCAGGGCGGCGCACTGTTCGGTTCCATGACCGTCGGCGAGAACGTCAGCCTGCCGCTGCGCGAACACACCCGTCTCGACCGCAGCACCATCGAGATCATGACGCGCATGAAACTGGAGATCGTCAATCTGGCCGGGTTCGAAAACCTCATGCCGGCGGAACTCTCCGGCGGCATGACCAAGCGCGCCGCGCTGGCACGTGCCGTGATCATGGACCCCAAGATGCTGTTCTTCGACGAACCCTCGGCGGGGCTCGATCCGGTGGCCGCGGCGGAGCTCGACGAGCTGATCCTCAAGCTGCGCAGCGCACTCAACATCACCATCGTCGTAGTCACCCACGAGCTGGAGAGCGCCTTCAAGATCGCTGACCGCATCACCGTGCTGGACCAGGGGGAGATTCTGCTCACCGGCAGCGTCGCCGAGGTACGCAACTCCGATCACGAGCGCGTTCAGGGTCTGATCAATCGCCTGCCGCGCGAACTGGTGCCGGACGTGGACGAGTACCTGCGACGCCTTACCGGAAGGGGATGAGTGGCGCGCACCGCCACACCTGCGCTACCGTTGCCACTGAGAATAACGACAACCATCTGAGATGAAACGCGACAACGTCAACTACCTGCTGGTGGGACTGTTCACCCTGGGCATGTTCGCCCTGCTGCTGGTGGCGCTGTTCCGCATCACCGGGCGCGACGTGAGCGCCGAGACCTACTACGCCCTGTTCACGCAGGTGCCGGGCATCCGCAACGGCACCGCCGTCACCTATGGGGGCTACCGCATCGGACAGGTGGTGGGCATCCGGCCGCTGCGCGAGGAGAACCACACCCGCTACCGTATCACCCTGGCGTTGCGCGCCGACTGGCAGATCCCAAACGACAGTACCGCTTACATCGTCGCCCCCGGACTGCTCTCCGATAAAGTGGTCAATATCGAAGAGGGGCGCAGCACCCAGATGCTGGAGCCGGGCGCCACCTTGAGCGGGGCCGATCCCCAGGATCTGTTCGCCACCATGAACCGTGTCGCGCTGGAGCTGGAAGCGCTGTCGCGCGAAGGGATACGCCCGCTGCTCAGCGGCCTCAGCAAGCAGGCCGGTCAACTGGCCGACAACGCCGGTGCGACGCTGGGCCGGGTGAGCGTGCAGGTGGAGCGTCTGCTGGCCACCCTCAACCGCAGCGCCGAAGAGCTCAACCGGCTGCTCAGCCCCGACAACCGCCAGCGCGTCACCGCCGTGCTCACCCAGGGCGAGCGCATCACGCGCGATCTGGCGCAGCTCGCCGGCGAGTTTCGCGGCGCCGGCCAGCAGCTCGAACGCATGCTCAGCGAATCGCGTTCGCTGGTGACGGAAAACCGCGCCGATCTGCGCGCCACGGTGGAGAGCCTGCGCGACGTGCTCGGCACGGTGGCGCAGAACATGGACAGCATCGTCCACAACCTCGACAGCACCAGCCGCAATTTCAGCGAGTTCAGCCGCGAGATCCGCCAGAACCCGGGACGCCTGCTGGGCGGCGATCCGCCAGCGGACAAGGCGGCAGAGTGACCCCCATGATCCGACACCTCCGCCCAATCCTATCCACGCTGCTGCTGGCGCTGCTGCTGGCGGGCTGCGTGGGTACCGGCACGGTACCCGAGACGCGCTACTACCGGCTGCCCACGCCCCGCCCCGCCGCCCTGGCGCAGCCGCTGTTCGACCAGCCGCTGGGCATCCCGCGCCTGCAGGCGAGCGGGCTCTACCACGAGCGCCCGCTGCTCTATTTCCTCACCGACAGCCCGCTGGATCTGCGCCCCTACCACTACCACTTCTGGAGCGACGCCCCGGCGCTGCTGATCCGCGACCATCTCACCGACTACCTGCTGGCGGCGCACGTCGCCCCCGACGTCGTGCGCTATCCCAACGAGGCGCGCGCGCCGCTGCAGCTCTACGGCCGGCTGGTCCGCTTTGAGCGCGAAGTGAGCGCCGAGCGCATCCTGGTGCACGTGGCGTTGGAGTTTACGCTGGAGACGGGCGACGTCGCGAAGCTCCCCACCAAGCGCTACGCGGTGCAGCTGGAGGCCACAGACCGCACGCTGCACGCCACGGTGGCGGCCTTCGGCAGCGCGCTGGAGCAGATCTACGCGCAGCTCATCGACGACCTGCGCGCCGCCTCCGTCTGACCCTCAACCCGCACCCTGCAGCAATGCGCCGATGGCCGCCACCAGCTGCGGCGAGCGCGCGGCATCGCGAAAACTGGCCAGCAGCCGCGGACGCATGCCCGGCACGAACAGCAGATCGCGCATCAGCGCGGGAAACAGTTCACGGCCCTGCGCGGTGGATACCAGCGCCTCCAGGTAGCGCAGGCGCAACGCATCGTCGTGCAGCGCCTCCCAGGCACGGCCGGCGATGGCTATCAGCAGCTCGGCATCGGTGTCGCGCGGACCCGCCAGCGCCGCCGCGACCATGGCCTGGCGTACGGTACCGCGTGGCGTGTTGCCGATGGCACGCACCAACGCCGCCAATTCGGCCGGATCGCCGGTCGAGTCTTCCAGCGCGCGTGTGAGGCGCCGCTGCAGCGCCTCGCCAACCCGCCCCGGCAGCGCCTCGTTCTCCAGCAATTGGCAGAGTCGGACCAGCGGTTCGCCGGGAAGATGCGGCAACGCGCCCGCTACCCGCGCTGCGTTGTCGTCGTCATCCAGACGCGCCACCACGTCGGCCAGTCCCTGCAACCCGACGAAGGCCCACTGCTCGTAGCCGGGTTTGCCTGCAAGATAGTCGCGGGCATGTGCGTAGTAGCGCGACGGCGCCTGCCCCAGCGCCACCAGCGCCTTGGCGTGGAAGGCCGCCAGACGCTCCTCGCGCGGCCGGAAGGCGTAGGGACTCTCCTCCTGCGCGGTCTGGATGCCAGCCGCGTCACCCCGCGAATCCCCCAGCGCGCGCAGCACGCTCTCCAGAAACTCATCGCGGGCGGCAACCTGCAGTTGCCCCACCTCGTCAAGCGGGAAACGCAAAAACCAAACGAAGTGCTGACCGGGATCGCTGCGGTCCCAAAACAGAATGCCCAGCCACGCCTGTTGTTGCAGCGGTAACGGATAAGGCTGTTCGCCTCGTTCGATCTGACCGAACCGGCTGTTGGGCAGCTTGACGACCCGCCGTCCGAGATCGAAGACGCGGTAGCGGGCGTTGGCCTTTTCCAGCAGCCCGCCAAGGGTGGGGAGTGAGTGCATGACAATCCTGGCAAAAGAGGGTGATTATAATGGCACGCCAGCCCAAGACCGCAGCCCAAGGAAGCGCATGAAGAAGACCTTCTACTGGCACGACTACGAGACCTTCGGCACCGATCCGCAGCGCGACCGCCCCGCCCAGTTCGCCGGCCTGCGCACCGACGAAGCGCTCAATCCCGTGGGCGAACCGCTGGTGGTCTACTGCCGACCCGCGGACGACTACCTGCCGCAGCCGGAGGCGTGCCTGATTACCGGCATCACCCCGCAGGTGGCCCGCGAACGCGGCGTGCCCGAAGCCGAATTCATCGCCCGCATCCACGATGAACTCTCCCGCCCCGGCACCTGCGCGCTGGGCTACAACACCCTGCGCTTCGACGACGAGGTGACGCGCAACACCCTGTACCGCAACCTCTTCGATCCCTACGCCCGCGAGTGGCAGCACGGCAACTCGCGCTGGGACCTGATCGACGTCACCCGCCTCACCCGCGCCCTGCGCCCGCAGGGTATCCAGTGGCCCAACCATCCCGACGGCACCCCCAGCTTCCGGCTCGAAGACCTCACCGCCGCCAACGGCATCGAGCATGGAGCCGCCCACGATGCCCTGGCCGACGTGCACGCCACCCTCGCGCTGGCCCAGCTGATCCGCGCGCGCCAGGGCAAGCTGTTCGACTACGTCTATACCCATCGCGACAAGCGCCACCTGAGCACCGCGCTGAACCCGGCCGGTGCGCAGCCGGTGGTGCACGTCTCGTCGCGCTATCCGGCCAGCCGCGGCTGCCTGGCGGTGGTGATGCCCCTGGCCTGGCACCCGGTCAACCGCAATGCGGTCATCGTCTACGATCTGAGCGCCGACCCCGAACCGCTGCTGAGCCTCGATGCAGAGGCGATTCGCGAACGGGTCTTCACCGCCGCCGATGCGCTGCCCGAGGGGATCGAACGCATCCCGCTCAAGCTGGTGCACGTCAACAAGGCCTCGGTGGTGGTCCCCTACCCCACGCTGCGCGCCGAGGATGCCGAGCGACTGGGCATCGACCGGGCACGCTGCGAGGCGCATCGCCGAGCCCTCGAACAGGGACCACCGCTGAGCGCCAAGCTGCAGGCGGTGTTCGAGGCGCCGGAGTGGGAGCCGCACCACGACCCTGACTTGATGATCTACAGCGGCGGTTTCTTCAGCGACGCGGACCGCGCGCGCATGGAACGGCTGCGCGCCCTGACGCCGACTCAGCTCGCGCTGAGTCCCGCCGCGTTCGACGATGCACGCCTGCCCGAGATGCTGTTTCGCTACCGGGCGCGCAATTACCCCGAAACGCTCAATGAACCCGATCAGGCCCGCTGGCAGCAGTGGCGCCGCACGCGCCTGCTGGAGGGCAACGACGAGCGTCTGCTCACGCTGCCCACCTACCGAGCCCAACTCGCCGCGCTGAGCCAGGACCCGCAACGGACCCCGGCCCAGCTCGCCCTGCTCGACACCCTCGGCCGCTACGCCGACGAGCTGGAAGCCGGTCTGTAGTCCGCCGCGTAACTCGCCGCGCGAAACCTTTTTCCCCTGCCGCCATCGAATCAAGGCAGATTCGGTCGTCGGGAGCTGTTCATGCCTGCACTTGCTCGCCGCCTGCTGGCGTCGGCCGGCGGCATGCTCATCGTGTTACTCAACGGGTTGTCGTCGACGGCCGCGCTGGCCCGCGACTACCCCGTTCCCGTTCCCGCACCCGCCTTCACCCAAAAAAGCGCCGAGGGCTGGATCAATTCGCCGCCCCTGACTTGGCGACAATTAACCGGCCGTGTGGTGCTGCTGGATATCTGGACCTTCGGCTGCGCCAACTGCTACCGCTCCTTCCCCTGGTTGAAATCGCTGCAAGCACGCTTCGGTTCGGAGGGCTTGACCCTGATCGGCATCCACACACCCGAGTTCAACCGCGAGAAAAACCGCACCGTACTGGAGCGCAAAGTGCGCGAATTCGACCTGACGCACCCGGTCATGATGGACAACGACTACGCGTACTGGCGTGCCCTGGCCAACAGCTATTGGCCGACTTTCTACCTGGTGGACAAACAGGGGCGCATCCGCGCCCACTTCATCGGAGAGACCCACCCCGGCGATGCGCGCGCCCAAGCGATCGAGCGGCGCATCCAAAAACTGCTTGTCGAGTAATCGGCGCCTCGCGAAAATGTGATGGATTTGACCGGCGCCGCAGGCGATGCCCGCTATATTCTGAGGTTGGTCCGATTTGGCAGGGGAAACCATGGTCACCCCAGACCTATCCGTCGAGGAGATCCACCTCACCGCATCCGCTCTTCCCGACGAACCGCCGGTTTCCGACGCACCGCCCGTGCGCCTGCGATTCGATCTGGTCCAGAAAAACCCCAGCCGCGGCATCTTCCGGCAGTTCGCCGTCGGCAGCGACGAGCGGCTGCACGTCAGCGAACAGATCCGGCGCCAGCAACGCAGTTACCAGGTGGGATTGGCCTATCTGAATCCGGAACCGGTTCGGCACCTGATCATCGCCAAGGCCTGGGGCTACTTCGCCGCAGCCTGCCTGCTGGGGGCAATCGTGCTGGGGGTTATCGGCAACACGTCGCTCGGCGCACGCCTCCCGGTACCGCTCTTCCCCGGCGTCATTCTGTGCATCGCCTTCGCCATTGTGTGCCTGCTGGGCATGTTCTACCGATCGCGCCTGCTGCTGCACTACCGGACCCGCTACGGCCAGCTGAATCTGGTGGAGTTGCTGTGGGGCCGCCCTTCCCGCCACCAATACCACGATTTCGTGGCGCGTCTGTCGGGGGCGATTCGCGAGGCGCAGAGAAACCACGAGGGGGGATTGGAGCGCCTGCTGGCCGACGAGCTGCGTGAGCACCGGCGGCTGCAGGAGAACGGCATTGTGGACGCACCCTCCTACGAGGCGGCGAAGCAACGTATTCTCGCCGCGCACAGCGGCATCGGGGAGAGGAACCCAGCGACCTGCTAGAGCAGGAAACCGCGCGTGACGGCAACCTCGTAAGCGACGCTGCACCCTATACCCAGGGTCACCACGCCGATCGCCGCCTGTAGCGCGTGGTGTAGCCGGGTCAGACTGCGCGCCGAATAGCGCAGCGGAACCGCGATCACCACCGACAGCGCCGCCATCCCCGCGACCGACCCCAAACCGAAGAGCGCGATATACAGCAAGCCCTGGGCCACCGATTGCACCTGCTGCAGGGTCAACAGAATCAGGGCCGCCGACCCCGCCATACCGTGCATCAAGCCCACGATGAGGGCACGCAGTGGGAAGCGCTGTGGATGTTCGTGAGCGTGCCGTTGGGGATCGTGAACCGTACCCGGGGCGTGGGAGTGTGCATGCAAGTGCACGGTTTCGTCGCGGTGCCGGTGGACGTGGAAGTGGATCCGCTCCTGCATCAGGCGCCGCAGCACATCAACCCCCAGCGCGATCAGCATCAGCCCCACCGCGAATTCCAACCCGAAGGCGAGCCGCTCGGGCATCACGGTGTCCAGCAGCAACACTGCCGAGCCGAAAAGAAACAGCGTCAGGGTATGACCAAGCCCCCAGATCGCTCCCTGCATCACCGTGTGACGAACCGACCGACTGCGGGTCGCGAGACTCGCCACCGCCGCCACGTGATCGGTTTCCACCGCGTGGCGCATGCCAATCAGAAACCCCAACGCCAACAGACTGTTCACGATGATCGCCCCCCGTGGCCCCCGTACCGCTCCGATCGATGCGGGATACCGAACACTGGCTGCTCACGAATCATATGAGGTATGAATTATTTATAATTCGTGTGAACAGTAGAGGTGAACGTGCGCGCCGTCAACCCCCATGCATCGAATGCGGGGGCTGAGGAAACCGTCCCTTACAATACCCGGCGTATCGGCATCCCACGACGAGGAGACCCGCAATGGAGCGAATCACCATCTCTCTGGATGAAACACTGGCGCAGCAGTTCGACGCCTACATCAATCAGCGCGGTTACCGCAATCGCTCCGAAGCGGTCCGCGACCTGATCCGCAAGACGCTGGGGGCGGAACGGCTGGCCGACGAGGCGTCGACCCAGTGCATCGGCACCCTCACCTACGTCTACAACCACCACGAGCGGGAGCTGGCGGCACGCCTCACCCAGGCCCAGCACCACCACCACGATCTGGCCCTTTCCACGCTGCACGTGCATCTGGACCACGACAACTGTATGGAGACGGTGGTGCTGCGCGGCCCCACCGACGAGGTGCGCCAGTT
>JBNKCG010000089.1:0-7634 GCA_050287605.1 Gammaproteobacteria bacterium
TTCCGGCATCAAGGAGAAATACATCTTCCAGAAGATGGGCATTCCCTTCCGCCAGATGCACTCCTGGGACTATTCCGGTCCCTATCACGGCTACGACGGCTTCGCCATCTTCGCCCGCGATATGGACATGACCCTGAACAATCCCTGCTGGAGCAAGCTCAAGGCGCCGTGGGAAAAACCGGACACGGAGGTGACGGAAGCGGCCGCCTGACGGCGCCTCTGTTCTGGGACTCCGCTGCTCAACACTCTCCCCCTCAGTTCCTCCACTAGGCAGCGGGGTCCCTCCTAACCGTACAGCGTTTCATCATCAGCCGGCGTCCGCGGATTGGCGGCGCGGCAGGAGATACAGTCATGAGTCAGACCGTAGAAAAGATCAAACCCAGTTATCCGCTGTTCCGGGATGACGACTACAAGGAGAGCTTGGCCAACAAGCGCGCCCTGTTCGAAGAGCGTCATCCGGACGAGAAGATCGAGGAGATCTTCCACTGGACCACGACCCAGGAGTACCAGGAGCTCAACTTCCAGCGCGAGGCGCTCACCGTCAACCCCGCCAAGGCGTGTCAGCCGTTGGGTGCGGTGCTGTGCGCACTCGGTTTCGAGAAGACCCTGCCGTACGTGCACGGTTCGCAGGGGTGCGTCGCCTATTTCCGCACCTACTTCAACCGTCACTTCAAAGAGCCGGTGGCCTGCGTGTCTGACTCCATGACCGAGGATGCCGCGGTGTTCGGGGGGCAGAAGAACATGTTCGACGGTCTGGAGAACGCCAAGGCGCTCTACAAGCCCGACATGATCGCGGTCTCCACCACCTGCATGGCCGAGGTGATCGGTGACGACCTCAACGCCTTTATCGCCAACTCGAAAAAGGAAGGTCACGTCCCGGACGAGTTCCCCGTACCCTTCGCGCACACGCCCAGTTTCGTCGGATCGCACACCACCGGCTGGGACAACATGTTCGAAGGCATCCTGCGCTACTTCACCCTCAACCACATGGACGACAAGGCGGTGGGCAGCAACGGCAAGATCAACATCGTGCCCGGCTTCGAAACCTACCTCGGAAACTTCCGTGTGTTGCGACGCATGCTGGAAGAGATGGACGTCGAGTACACCCTGCTCAGCGATCCCAGCGAAGTGCTCGACACCCCCGCCGACGGTCACTACGAGATGTACGCGGGCGGCACCACCCAGGACGAGGTAAAGGATGCGCCCAACGCTATCGACACGCTGTTGCTGCAGCCCTGGCAGTTGGTGAAGACGCGTAAGTACGTCAAGGACACCTGGAACCAACCCGCCAGCGCCATCGAGATTCCCATGGGGCTTGAGGGAACCGACGAGTTCCTGATGAAGGTGTCGGAACTGACGGGCAAGCCGATCCCGGCTTCGCTCACCAAGGAACGCGGTCGCCTGGTGGACATGATGACCGACTCCCACGCCTGGTTGCACGGTAAGAAGTTCGCCCTGTACGGGGACGCCGACTTCGTGCTCGGAATGACCAGGTTTCTGCTGGAGCTGGGCGCCGAACCGACCCACATCCTCTGCAACCACGCCAACAAGCGCTGGAAGAAGCGGGTAGAGGAGGTGCTGGCCAGCTCGCCTTACGGCGTCAACGGTACCGTCTACACCGGCGCCGACCTGTGGCACATGCGCTCGCTGGTGTTCACCGACAAGCCCGATTTCCTGATCGGCAACTCCTACGGCAAGTTCATCCAGCGCGACACGCTGCACAAGGGCAAGGAGTTCGAGGTGCCGCTGATCCGGCTCGGGTTCCCTATCTTCGACCGTCACCACATGCATCGCGACACGACGCTGGGTTACGAGGGCGCCATGTACATCCTCAAGACCCTGGTCAACGCGGTCCTGGAACGGCTCGACGAAGAGACGCGCGGAATGGGCGTCACGGACTACAACTACGACCTGATCAGGTGATTGCGCGGGGCGGCGCAAACTCGTGCACCGGGTTTGCGCCGTCCCTACCGGCAGATGATCTGACCAGCGGGAGAGTGTACCCATGCCCAGTGTAATGATCCGGCGCGATGCGCAAGGCGCGCTGCTGTTCTACGTCGCCAAGAAAGACCTCGAGGAGTCGATCTCCTCGGTGGAGTACGACAGCGAACAGCAGTGGGGCGGCGAAGTGGCGTTGGCCGATGGCACGAAATACTACATCGATCCCATGAGCCCGCCGCCGCAGTTCCCCACCACGCTGCGCTTCAAGCGTGTTGACTAACCCGAACAGCAGCGAAACCGCACCCAGCGGGTTGCCGGGTGTCCTGTCCATCAGGCGCTCTGCCGTGGCCATGTTTGGCACTGGGGGCAGGTTTCGCAAACAGGAGATCCATCCATGGCGTTGAAAATCGTCGCTTCAATCTGCACCGCCTGCACCGATTGCGAATCGGTGTGTCCTACCAATTCCATCACTCCGTTCAAGGGGGTCTACAAGATCGACCCGGAGACCTGCACCGAATGCGAAGGCGAGTCGGACATGCCCCAGTGTCTGGACGCGTGTATGGAAGACGGTTGTATCGTGCCCGTGTGACAGCGTCGCACGCCGAAGACGCTCTAGGAGCGATGGCGACATCGGCACTCGCCTCAATAGGTAAGCGACAGGAGAACGAAATGGGTGATATCGCACCGATGCCGCGCGAGATTGCGCTGCGCATCGCACTGGCGGCCCGCGCGCTGCCGGATACCGATCCGCGGCGCCTGTTGCGCGTGTTGGACGATCTCATGGGTCTGCCACCCACGGCTGAGAAACTGGCGTCGTTGAAACTGAAACAGCTGCGCCAGGGGGCCGACGGTGAGCTGGCTGAAATCGACAAGCACCTTCTGCAGACCGCCCTCGGCTATCTCACCGGCTCGCTGGCGGCGGAGGTGGAGGAGGTGCTTCCACAAGTGCATCCCTACCGCGACGGCGATATGCCCGGCTCGGTCCGCGTGGCTTGCGCCTCCAACCGCGGCGAAGAGCTGGACGGGCACTTCGGTTCCTGCAGCCGGTTCCTGGTCTACCAGGTGGGGAGCGAGGAGATTCGACTCATCGGTGTGCGTTCGTGCGAGGTGGTGTCCGCTGACGGCGACAAGAATGCGCAGCGCGCCTCGCTGATCGACGATTGCCAGGTGCTGTTCGTCGCTTCCATCGGCGGTCCGGCGGCCGCCAAGGTGGTGCGCGCCGGCGTTCACCCCATCAAGCACCCGCAAGGGGGGCCCGCCCGCGCCCGCCTGGAGGTATTGCAAGCGGTCCTCAGCGGCTCCCCACCGCCGTGGTTGGCCAAGGTGATGGGCCGCGCGGCGGAACAACGCGTGCGATTCGAGCGTGACGAGGCGTAGGTCGAGAGTGCCGGTCTCGCACCGTGCCGCAGCGTATTTGAAGTCCCCGTCGATGCCGGGGTGACTCCGGATGAAACGAGTCTGAGCTATGGCAATAACGCTTGATGTGATCGACAAGGTGGCTGCGCTGATCGAAGAGATCGGCGTAGGGGAGAAGGGGTTGGCGTGCCTGCGCGACGCCTTGCCCGACATTCATTTCACCTTATGCCACGACGACGACGTGGTCGGTCCCAAACCGGTTCACGAATCCAACACCTTCAATCTCTATCTGGTGGACGGGCGTGATCACTGCCTGACGCTGACCAACGACGCCGCGGCTGCTACCGGCGTGGTCGTGGCGGAGGTGGGGGAGTGAAACCGCGGGCGGTATCGTGCGCGCGCGCTCACCCGGTACGGTGATGAACCGCGATCCCCTGGGCGCTTCGGGAATGGCCAGTTGCGCGGTGCTGTGCACGCAGATCGTCCCTGAACCCGAACACGGCGAATTGCTGCGAGGTCTGCGGCAAGTATTTCCCGAACTGGCGTTTCGGCATGTACTCACCCGAGGCGGTTGGCACCGGCTGGGTGGGGTGGTTTCGGCGCAGGGTCAGCGCATTGCCGACAACGTGACCACATGGGCGCGGCAGGCGTACCGCGGCGACCTGAGTGCGTTGCTGGCCAACTATGCCGATGCCGACTATCGGGTCACCCGCTTGCAGGGACGCACCCATTACCTGACGGCACCTTGCGGCCCGCGGCCCTGCGATTTCGTCCAGCTCGAAGTGGAGGAGGTGCTGGAGGTGGTGGATCGCCCGCTGGTCGAGGTGGATCGCCTGCCCGACTGCCTGGAGGAGTTCGTCGATCCCCTGGAGTACACGCCGCTGGCACCTGATCCCGCCTCCCCGCCGCGTTACCAGTTCCGCCGCTGGTTGGACGTGGCGGTCCACGTGGAAGCGCTGACGAGTAGCGATGGCGAGTGCGTGCCGCTGCGTCGTTTTCTTGCCGATTGGGAGCACAGCAGTGCGGGCGAGACGCTGGCGTTTTGCCACTGCTGGGTGCTCAGCATGCAGGAATCCGTGGACCGCTATGGTGAGGCGGTGGTGAGCATGAAACCGGTTCCCGCCTGCACGCCCAGTGCGCCGTATCCGGCCCCGGAACCGGCATTGAGCGGCGCGCGGCTGGCCAATTTCATCCACGGCTTTGATCGCGCTCTGGGTTATCCCATGGCTTGGTATTTCCATCTGCTGGCCGGGGGACGCGTGCCTTACCACATCGCCCAGTCCGTGTACGACGACCAGATGGGCGCCTACGACTACCTTCCGCCGCGTGATCTGAAGATTCTCCGTACCTGGGTGGAGCGGCCGTACGCGCCGTAACCGGCAGCCCTCCGGGTGTCGCACACGCTCCACGGTAGCGGGGGCCATGTCGCAAAACCGACATTTGAAACTGGCGTAAAAGTCCGTTGCATCAGTCGTTTATGAGTTGGCATGCGGGTTGCTCAGTACAAGGTACGGATGTCACTCTGGATGTAAACCGATGAACCCGAAACAGCTCGCGGCACTGCTGGACGAACCGGCCTGCGCCCACAACAACAAGGCCAAGTCGGGTTGTGCGCGCCCCAAACCGGGCGCCACCGCGGGCGGCTGTGCCTTCGACGGTGCGCAGATCGCGCTGCTGCCCATCGCCGACGTGGCGCACATCGTCCACGGCTCCATCGCCTGCGCCGGCAGCTCCTGGGACAATCGCGGCACGCGCTCGTCGGGCCCCGGTCTCTATCGCATCGGCATGACCACGGACCTGACCGAGCAGGACGTGATCATGGGCCGCGGCGAAAAGCGTCTGTTTCACGCCATCAAGCAGGCGGTGGAGAGTTACCATCCCGCCGCCGTGTTCGTCTACAACACCTGCGTGCCGGCGTTGATCGGCGATGATATCGGCGCGGTCTGCAAAGCTGCGGCCGAGCGTTGGGGCACGCCGGTAGTGCCGGTGGATGCCGCCGGTTTCTACGGTACCAAGAATCTCGGCAACCGCATCGCGGGCGAGACGATGGTCAAGCACGTGTGCGGCACGCGCGAACCCGATCCGCTGCCACCCGGCAGCGAGCGTTGCGGCGTCACGGTGCACGACGTCAACCTGATCGGCGAATACAACATTGCCGGTGAACTGTGGCACGTACTGCCGTTGCTGGACGAGTTGGGCCTGCGAGTGTTGTGCACGCTCTCCGGTGACGCTCGCTTTCGCGACGTACAGACCATGCACCGCGCCGCGGTGAACATGATGGTCTGCTCCAAGGCGATGGTGAACGTCGCCCGCAAGCTGCAGGAGGCCTACGGCACGCCCTGGTTCGAGGGCAGCTTCTACGGCGTGGCCGATGTTTCGCAGGCGCTGCGCGATTTCGCCCGCGTCATCGATGACCCCGGTCTCAGCGTGCGCACCGAAGCGCTCATCGCCCGCGAAGAGGCGCGTATCGATGCCGCCTTGGAGCCGTGGCGCGAGCGGCTGCGCGGCAAACGGGTGCTGCTCTACACCGGCGGGGTGAAATCGTGGTCGGTGATCTCCGCGCTGCAGGATCTCGGCATGGAGGTGGTGGCCACGGGCACCAAGAAATCCACCGAAGAGGATAAGGCGCGTATCCGCGAACTGATGGGCGAGGATGCGCGCATGATCGAAGACGGCAATCCGCGTGCGCTGCTGGACATGGTGCGCGAGCAGCGTGTGGACATCCTCATCGCCGGCGGGCGCAACATGTACACCGCCCTCAAGGCGCGACTACCGTTTCTGGACATCAATCAGGAGCGCGAATTCGGCTATGCCGGCTACCAGGGCATGATCGAACTGGCACGGCAGTTGGCGTTGAGTCTGGAGAGCCCGGTGTGGGCCGCGGCGCGATCGAGCGCGCCCTGGCGCCAGCGCCCGAGCGCGCTCGCGGCGGAGGGTTGAGCCATGGCCGAGATCGTCAAACGCAACAAGGCGCTGTCGGTGAGTCCGCTGAAGGCGAGCCAGACCATCGGTGCGGCGCTGGCCTTTCTCGGCTTCCGGCGTTCCATTCCCATGCTGCACGGGTCGCAGGGCTGCACCGCTTTCGGCAAGGTGTTTTTCGTGCGCCACTTCCGCGAGCCGATTCCGCTGCAGACCACCGCCATGGATCAGGTGAGTTCGGTCATGGGGGCGGATGACAACGTGATTGAAGGGTTGAAGACCCTTTGTGAAAAGCATCAGCCCGATCTCGTTGGTATCCCCACCACCGGGCTGGCCGAAACCCAGGGCAGCGATATCAAGCGTGCGGTGCGCGAGTTTCGCACTCGTTACCCAGAGTACGATTACATCGGCGTGGTGCCGGTAGCCACCCCCGATTACGTGGGGTGTCTGGAGTCGGGCTTTGCCCTCGCCACCCACGCCATACTCGATGCCCTGGTGCCGGAAGTGCCGCGCCTGGCCGCGCCCGCGGATGCGATCCAACGCCAGGTGACGCTGCTGACGGGCGCTCACCTCACGCCGGGTGATCTGGAGGTGTTGAAGGAACTTGTGGAGTCGTTCGATCTGGTTCCCATCGTCGTTCCCGATCTCTCCGATTCGCTGGATGGACACCTTGACGACGCCGATTTCAATCCGCTCACCATGGGGGGCACGCCGGCAGGCGCGTTGAAAACGCTGCACGAGTCGCGGGCCACCTTGGTGATCGGCGCGTCGCAGCACAAGGCGGCGGATCTGCTCAAGGCGCGGACCGGCGTTACCGACCATCGCTTCGATCATTTGATGGACCTGGAGGCGGTGGATGCGTTCGTGCATACGTTGAGTCAGGTTTCGGGCAAGCCGGTGCCGCCGCGTTGGGAGCGTCAGCGCGCACAGCTCCAGGATGCGATGCTCGATACCCACTTCCTGCTCGGCATGGCGCGCGTCGGCGTCGCGTCCGATCCCGACCTGCTCAACGGGTTGAGTCATCTGTTGCGCTCGGTGGGTGCGGAAACGGTGGCCGCGGTGGCGCCGGCCAACGCGCCGGTGTTGGCACGGGTGGCGAGCGAGTCGGTCAAGATCGGCGACCTGGAGGAACTGGAGCGTTTGGCACGGGAGCGCGGGGCGGAACTGATCATCAGCAACTCCCACGCCGCGGAGACGGCACAGCGTCTGGGGTTGCCCCTGGTGCGGGCAGGATTCCCCCAGTACGACCGCTTGGGCGGCCACGCGCGCGTTTGGATCGGCTATCAGGGTATCCGCAACACGCTGTATGAACTGGCCAACAAGATGTCGGAACTGCACAAGGGTGAGATAGATCCCTATCGCTCGATCTATCGGGAGCAGGAATATGGCACTGGAGAGGCATTTGCGTCTGGTGGAGC
>JBNKCG010000090.1:0-21528 GCA_050287605.1 Gammaproteobacteria bacterium
CGGTCGATGGTGATGCAGAAGGTGTGCAGCCCCCGCTCCACCGCTTCGTCCAGGGCGCGGCGGGTGTCTTCGATGCCGTACTTGCCGCGATAGCCGTCGAAGTCGTCGGGCTTGCCATCGGAGAGCGTCACCAGCAGGCGGACGCGCGCATCCACTTGGCAGAGGCGTTGGGTGAGGTGGCGTATGGCCACCCCCATGCGCGTGTACTCGCCGGGGCGGATACCGGCGATGCGCCCGCGCGTCGCCTCGTCGTAGGCATCGTCAAAGCCCCTGATGCGGTAGATCTCGCAGCGCTGGCGCGTCATGCCCGAGAATCCATAGACCGCATAGCGGTCATCCAGCGTCTCCAGCGCCTCGCACAACAGCACCAGCGATTCGCGTTCCGCCTCGTTCACCCAACCCTTGGTGGATCCGCTCATGTCCACCATGAACAGCACCGCGATATCGCGCTCCACCTTGTGGCGTTTGATGTAGAGCCCGGCCGCCGACTCCTCGCCGCGGCGCTGGTCGGCCCAGCTGGCCACCACGGCATCGATATCGATGTCGTCGCCGTCGGGCTGGCGGCGCAGCAACCGATCCTCGTCGCGCAGCAGGGCAAAGGTGCGCTTGAGGGTTTTCAGCACGCCTTGGTACTTGTCGCGGGTACGGGTGATGAATCCCGGGTCACCCACCGGGACGTCCAATTCCGTGAGCATGCACCAATCGTGGTGGTAGTCCTGGCGCACGTAATCCCATTCGGAATAGCGCAGCACATCGGACGCTGTCGGCGCGGCGTCGGCGGCGGCGGTACCGGATTCGTCGGCACTCCAGAAATAGAGTCCGTCACCCTCGCCGTCCATGTAGTGGCGGGGCAGCTCGCCCAGGTCCTGGATGATGGATTCCAGCAGACTGCGAGCCCGGCCGGGGGCAGCCAGCAGCTCGAGCGACTGGGGATCGAACTCGGAGGTTTGCGGCTGTTCGCCGAGCCCGCCCTCGTCGCGCGAGCGGGCCGTCGGCGCCTCGCTCTTCTCCGCCAGCGTGGCCGGCGGGCGCCCGCCCTGTTCCACGACCCATTTGCGGAAGTCGCTCTCCTGCTGCTGGATGCGCCGCCCGCGCACCCGTTCCACCGCCTCGGGATGCAGGGTGCCCTGGTAGACCACCGCATCAGGCAGCGGCAGCGCATAGGCCTGAGCCAGCAGGTTGTAGCTGTCGTGCACCTCGGCCGCCGGGTCCCGCAGGCGATCGAAGCAGCGTCGCCAGTCCGAATCGTCCAGGGTTCGGGGATCGGGCACGCGCAGTCCCTGCAGCAGGCGCGACAGGCCCGGCAGCTCGCGGGCAATGCAGGCGTCGAGGCGCTCGGTCTCCAAAGCGTGAAACACCCGGGCCAGGCGCTCAGGATCGATGAACTCGCCATCCTTGGCACTCAAACCGACCGCCTCCCAGGCGCCCATGCGCCAGAAATGCGCGGCATCGAAGACCTCCGTGGTCGCCCCCAAGAAGCTCGGCAACTGCCAGGTGCCGAACCGGGTCTGTGCCCACAGGTGCGTCGTCAGCGCACGGTAGAGCGCGAAATTGGACTCACGATCCGGGTAGCGGTCGATCAGTTTGGGCAGAAAGACCGTTTCGCTGTCGGTATAGGGCTCGTCCGCCGCCTCGATGAACAGCGCACGGCCGCTGAGCCCGCGCAGGAAGATCTCCAACTGGCGGCGCACCTCCGGCAGCGTCACCGGACAGGAGATCGCCGCTTGCGTCAGCGTGTACGCGCGGTAGCGCTCCAGCTCCTCCACGGCGCCCTGTAAACCGGAATGGTCGAAGACATCCAGCGTCGCCTTGATCCAGCGTTCGATGTCCTCCTCACCCAGCGCCTGCGCAGCCTGCGTGTAGCGCTCGGCCAATTGAAACGCCAGTTCCAGGCTGGTATCGGCGACCACCTCGATCCAGTGCAGCGCACGCTTCTGGCGATCGCGCCGCAGCAGCACCAGACGCTTGGCCGCGGTGGTGGCGGTGCGGCTGAACGACAGCACCGGCGCGAGGATATCCTCCAGGCGCTCCTCGATGCGGTAATGCTTGCGGCGTTCGAGCGACATCGACGGTGGGCAACGCCGCGATCAGAACACGGCGTTGCAGAACTCCTGCACCGCCGCCAGCACCTCGTGGTCATCGGTCAGGGCCTGGGCCACCGCCGTGCGGCAGGCCCGTTCCGGCGCAATGCCGCCGGCGATCAGCCGCGCGGCATGGACCAACAGCCGGGTGCTGGCACCCTCCTCCAGCCCACTGCCTTTGAGGTTGCGCGTCATATGCGCAAAACGCACCAAGCGCTGGGCGGTCTGCTTGTCGACCCCGCCCTCCTGCACGACGATGCGCTCCTCCAGCTCGTGATGCGGGTAGTCGAACTCGAGGGCGACGAAGCGCTGGCGTGTGCTCTGCTTGAGATCCTTGACCACGCTCTGATAGCCGGGGTTGTAGGAGATCACCAGGCAGAACTCCGGCGGCGCCTCCAACACCTCGCCCAGTTTGTCGATGGGCAGACGGCGCCGGTCGTCGGCCAGCGGGTGGATGACTACGGTGGTGTCCTTGCGGGCCTCCACCACCTCGTCCAGGTAACAGATGGCGCCGGAGCGCACCGCACGGGCGAGCGGTCCGTCGGTCCATACCGTTTCGCCGCCGCGGATCAGGAAGCGGCCGATCAGATCGCCGGCGGTCAGGTCGTCGTGACAGGCCACCGTAACCAACGGCCGCGCCAGACGCCACGCCATGTGCTCGACGAAACGCGTCTTGCCGCAACCGGTGGGACCCTTCAGCAATACCGGAAGACTGTGGCGATAGGCCGACTCGAACAGTGCGATCTCGTCGCTCTGTGATTCGTAGTAGGGTTCTTCGCGCAGATGTTCCACGGCACCGTCACAGCGATTTGCGTTGTCCATACCCCCCCCGAAAGCCTTTGGCGGCATCACGCCGCCGAATTTTGGCGCTGAATTGTTTTGCTAATTGTCATTATCGATACAGCGGATTGACCGAGTTTATTCAGCCATTGGAAATTTGAATCCTGGGCACACCTGCCTCACCGTATCCTATGGCTCTCGACCCACCGCACGTTCCCGACCGTCCGCGCCATATCATTGAGGGTAGCATACCCTCTGCTGGGTCGGCCGCAAGCGTGGGCGGGCAACCGCGCCAAACACACCTCTTGGGGGAGGGACAGCACATGACCGACGTGATCGCGACCAACCAGACGCTGCTGGTGGTGGGTGGCGGCATCAGCGGCATCTCCGCGGCACTGGAAGCCGCCGAATGCGGCAAACAGGTGGTATTGGTGGAGAAGGGTCCGTCACTGGGCGGGCGCGTCAGCCAACTCTATAAATACTTCCCCAAGCTCTGCTTCCCCACTTGCGGCATGGAAATCAACTACCGACGCCTTAAAGGCAACCGCAACGTGCGGGTGCTGACCATGACCGAGGTCACCCAGGTCGACGGGACACCCGGCGACTACAGCGTGACCCTGCGTACAACCCCGCGCTACGTCAACGAAAACTGCACCGCGTGCGGCGACTGCGCCGCGGCGATGGAAACCGAGTTCGACGACGAGTTCAACTACGGCCTCGGCAAGCGCAAAGGCGCTTACCTCCCCCACACCCACGCCTTTCCCCAGCGCTATGTGCTCGACCCGCGCAGCGCCGCCAACGGCGAGGGCGAGAAGGCCAAGGCGGCGTGCAAATACGACGCCATCGATCTCACCATGGGCGAGGAGAGTGTCGAGATCAAAGTGGGCGCCGTGGTATGGGCCACCGGCTGGCGCCCCTACGACGCGGCCAAGATCCAGCCCTACGGCTACGATCGCTTCGCCAACGTCATCACCAACGTGGAGTTCGAACGCCTCGCCGATCCGCACGGCCCCACCGGCGGAAAACTGCTCCGACCCTCCGACGGCAAGGAGGCGACCAACATCGCCTTCATCCAGTGCGCCGGTTCGCGCGACCGCAACCACCTGCGCCACTGCTCGCGCATCTGCTGCATGGCGAGCCTCAAGCAGACCACCTACGTCAGCGAGCGCGGCTCCGAAGGGGCCAAATCCACCGTCTACTACATCGACATCCGCGCCATCGACCGCATCGACGATTTCTACCGTACGGTGCAAAACGATCCCAACGTCAGCTTCGTGAAATCCAAGGTGGCCAACATCACCGAGGACAAAGCCAGCGGCGACCTGGTCCTGCACGGCGTCGACACCGAAGGCTACCAGCGCTACGACAATCCGCACGACCTGGTGGTGCTGGCCGTGGGCATGGAGCCCAGCGTGCACGCCAGCCAGATCCCGGCCGCGGACCTGCGCGTCAACCCCGACGGGTTCCTGGAATTCGAGGCCGACGGCCAGGCCATTTACGCCGCCGGCTGTGCCAGCGACGCACTGGACGTGAACCGCGCGGTGCAGAACGCCACCGCCAGCGCGCTGCGCGCCATACAGGTCATCAACCGCGTCGCCGCGACGGAGGGTCAGTAACATGTCCGAGAAGAAGATCGGCGCCTACATCTGCAGCGGTTGCGGCATCGGCGACCGCCTCGACACCAACCAGCTCGCCACCATCGCCGAGCGCGAGGGCAAGGCCGCCTTCGCCAAGCAGCACGATTTCCTGTGCTCGGCCGCGGGCGTAAAGATGATCCAGGACGACATCGACGCCGGTGACGTGACCCACCTGATGATCGCCGCCTGTTCGCGGCGCGTGAAAACGGAGGCCTTCAACTTCGACGGCGTGGCCATGGTGCGCGCCAACCTGCGCGAAGGCGTGATCTGGGTGCGACCCGATGACCCCGAAGCCAGCGAAACCACCCAGGAGATGGCCGACGACTACATCCGCATGGCTTGCGCCGAGGCGAAGTTCACCAAGGTGCCGGCGGCCAACACCGAGGTGGGCGGCAACAAGCGCATCCTGGTGGTAGGCGGCGGCGTGACCGGCCTGACCGCCGCCAGCGAGGCGGCCAAGGCCGGCTACGAGGTGGCCATCGTGGAGAAGAGCGGCGCCCTGGGCGGCAAAGCGGCACAGCTGTGGCGCGATGTGCCGCAGCGCGCCCCCTACCACGGTCCCGCCGATAGCGGCGTCGCCGAATTGATCGCCGCCGTGGAGGCCGACGCCAAGATCACGGTGCACCTCAACAGCACGCTCACCCAGACCAGCGGCGCACCCGGACGTTTCGAGGCACAGATCACCACCGAAAGCGGTTCCAGCGCCACCGAGATGTTCGGGGCCATCGTCATGGCCTCGGGCTACGCACCGTACGACGCCAACCAGCTCCCGGAGCTCGGCTTCGGCGCCAGCGCCGACGTCATCGACCAGCTCACCCTGGAGGATCTGGCGCGCGCCGCCGACGGCGGTCCCATCAAACGTCCCTCCGACGGCCGCGAAGTCACCAGCGTAGTCTTCGTGCAGTGCGCCGGGCAGCGCAGCGAGAAAGAGGGCCACCTCCCCTACTGCTCCGGGCACTGCTGCATGACCAGCATCAAGCAGGCCATGTACTTCAAGGATGCCAACCCCGAGGTGGACACCACCATCATCTACAGCGACCTGCGCACCCCGGGCTCCGGCGGCGAGGACTTCTACCGCGCCGGCCAGGACCGCGGCATCACCTTCAGCAAGGGCACGGTCAACGACGTGCGCCCCGAGGACAATGGGCTGGCGGTGGAATTCCAGGATCTGATCCTCAACGAACCGGGGCGCATCGACGCCGATCTGGTGGTGCTCGCCACCGGCCAGGTCCCCAACTCCGGCGTCGACATCGAGGCGCAGCTACAGGCGGCCGCCGCCGCCGAGGGCGACGACAACGCCGAGGTGCCCGAGGTGGAGATCAAACCCGCCGACTCCATCCTCAACCTCAACTACCGTCAGGGACCCGACCTGCCGCACCTCAAACACGGCTTCAGCGACTCGCACTTCATCTGCTTCCCCTACGAGTCGCGCCGCACCGGTATCTACCCCGCCGGTCCGGTACGCCGCCCCATGGATCTGGCCCAGGCACGCGAGGATGCCACCGGCGCCGCACTGAAGGCGATCCAGGCGGTGGAGAACGCCGCGCTGGGCCGCGCCGCGCACCCGCGCTCGGGCGACCTCAGCTTCCCCAGCTTCCGCAAGGAGGGCTGCACCCAGTGTAAGCGCTGCACGGTGGAGTGCCCCTTCGGCGCCATCGACGAGGACGAGAAGCGCTACCCGGTGTTCAACGAGGCGCGCTGCCGGCGCTGCGGCACCTGCATGGGCGCCTGCCCGGTGCGCGTTATCTCCTTCGAGAACTACTCGGTGGAGACCGTCGGCCAACAGCTCAAAGCGGTGGAGATCCCCGACGAGTTCGAGGAGAAACCGCGCGTGCTGATCCTGGCCTGCGAGAACGACGCCTACCCCGCGCTGGACATGGCCGGCGTCACCCGCCAGCAGTACAGCCAGTACGTGCGCGTCATCCCGGTGCGCTGTCTGGGATCGGTCAACACCATCTGGGTCTCCGACGCGCTCAACTCCGGCTACGACGGCGTACTGCTCATGGGCTGCAAAAAGGGCGACAACTACCAGTGCCACTTCGTCAAAGGCTCGGAGATGGCCGCCTACCGCATGAGCAAGATCGAGGATACGCTGCAAACCCTCAACCTCGAGAAGGAGCGGGTGATGACCCACGAGGTGAGCATCACCGACATCCAGCGTATCCCCGAGATCATCAACGACTACATGGGCACGATCGACCAGATCGGCCTCAGTCCCTTCAAGTTCTAGGAGCCGGATCATGAGCGCTGCCGTTCAACCCGACTACCGCGGCAACTTCCTCAAAGAGGTCGAGGCCAACGTCGAAGAGGGCAACTGGGTCAAGATGTGCATGCAGTGCGGCGTCTGCTCGGGCTCCTGCCCGCTGGGCCCGCACTGGGAGCATCCGCCCCAGGAGATCTTCATGATGATCCGCGCCAACAAGCGCGACGAGGTGCTTTCCAGCGCCTCCATGTGGATGTGCACCTCCTGCTACAACTGCATCGTACGCTGCCCGCGCGAACTGCCCATCACCCACATCATGCACGGCCTGGCACACTACGCCGCCAAGCAGGGTATGGCGCCCGAAGGCCAGCCCACCGCCAAGTTCGCGGCCAAGTTCTGGGACAACCTGATGAAGAAGGGGCGCGTCAACGAATTGAAGCTCGGCCTCAGCCTCTACTTCATGAACGGTTTCGGCGCCGGCGTGAAGACCGCGCTCAAGCACAAGGACATCGGCCTCGGCATGCTCAAGGCCAAGCGCATGAGCGTCGGCGAGATGACGGGCGGCCACGCCGTCAAAGACATCAGCGGTCTGCAGGCCATCATCGCCAAGGCGCGCGAAATCGAAGCGGCCAAGGCCAAACCGGCTGCGGAGTGAGGAATCGGACATGGCAAAGAAAGAGTACGCGTTCTACCCCGGCTGTTCGTCGCAGACCAAGGCCTCCTCATCCAATCTCCAGCAATCGGTGCAGACCATGTGCGAGGAGCTGGACGTCACCCTCAACGAGATCCCCGACTGGAACTGCTGCTCGGCCTCCATCGGCTACGCAAAGGGCGGCGAGCTGCCGCGCCTGGCGCTCTCGGCGCGCAACATCGCGCTGGCCGAAAAACACCTGCCGGGCCAGGACATCGTCGCCACCTGCGCCGCCTGCTGGCTCGCCACCCGCGAGGCCAAGGACCGGCTGCTGGAAGACAAACAGCTCATGGACGAGGCCAACGAAGCGCTGCAGGCCGGCGGGCTCTCGACCAAAGCCGAACCCAAAGCGCGCCACATGGTGGAGGTGCTGATCGAGGACATCGGCTTCGACGCCCTGCAGGCCAAGGTGAAGAGACCGCTGGAGGGGCTGAAGATCGCCGGTTACGTGGGTTGCCAGACCAACCGTCCCTTCGGCATCGCCGGCGAGAGCTACGAGAACCCGCTCTACCTCGACCGCATGATCGAAGCCACCGGCGCCGACGCGGTGAAGAGCTATGACAAGAAGGTGCAGTGCTGCGGCGGCGCGCTGATGTTCTCCGAACCGGAAAAGAGTCAGGCCCTGGTCAAGGGCATCATCGAAGCGGCCTACGACGGCGGCGCCGACCTGATCGTCACGCCCTGCCCGGTGTGTCAGATGAACGTCGAGGTCTACCAGGACCATATCAACCAGACCTACAACACCCAATTCGAGATGCCGGTGGTCTACTACTCGCAGCTGTTCGCGGTGGCGTTCGGCCGCAACGCCAAGGATGCCGGACTGGACGGACAGGTGATCCGCGCCAAGAAGCTGGAAGAGAAGGCGGGCTGACGCCCCACCGCCAACCTCGCTGCACTCCATCTGGGAAACCGGAACGCAAAGCCCCCGAACGGGGGCCTTTTGTTGTGATCAGATGATCGGTCCCTCGGCGTGCGTCTCCTCGGGCGTCTCCGGCCACAAGGTCTCGTGAAACTCCTCCACGCTGTCGGCCACCTCGTCCAGGCGACGGAAACGGGCGAGGTGAAACAGCGCGTCGCCCTCGTTGGCCAGCGGCAGGTTGGTGCGCCCGATGACGATCCCCTCAAACGGTGCCCGCACCTCCGCCTCGAGTTCGCCAAACGGATCGGCCACCACGGCCAATAGCCCGTCCTTCTCGACGCGCGCCCCCGGCGCCACCAGCAGGCGCAGCACCCCGCTCATGGGCGCGCGCACCCAGGCGGTGGCGCGCGCAACCACCGGATCGGGGCTCGAGCTGCGCCGCTTGCCGGCGGGCAGCATTTCCAACGCGCGCATAACGTTGATGATGCCGCGCGCACCGGCGCGAATGGAGATCTCGTCGAAACGCAACGCCTCGCCCGTTTCGTAGAGCAGCGTGGGGATACCCAACTCGGCCGCGGCGTGACGCAGCGACCCGTCGCGCAGGTTGGCATTGATCAGCACTGGCGCACCGAACGCGCGCGCCAAGCGAAGCGTCTCGGCATCCTCCAGATTGGCGCGGATTTGCGACAGATTGGTGCGGTGTCCGGCGCCGGTGTGAAGATCGATGCCGTGGCTGCACTTCTCGACGATCTCGGACATGAACAGCCGCGCCAGCCGCCCAGCCAACGAGCCGGATTCGGAGCCGGGAAAGCTGCGGTTGAGATCGCGCCGATCGGGCAGGTAGCGCGAACGGGTGATGAAGCCGTGCACGTTGACCACGGGGATCGCCACCAGCGTACCGCGCAGCTGGCGCAGCAGCGGCGCTTTCACCAGGCGGCGGATGATCTCCACGCCGTTGATTTCGTCGCCGTGGACCGCCGCGCAAACGAACAGCCGTGCGCCGTCGCGGCGGCCGCACACCACGTGTACCGGCATGGCCACCGGCGAATGGGTGTAGAGATGCGGCAGGGGCAGCTCGATGGTCGCACGGCTGCCGGGTTTGACCTCGCGGCCAGCGATGGAGAATCCGTGGTTCGCCATGCGCGCGGGAGGCGAGCGCTCAGCCTTTACCGCGGGTGCGGGTGCGGTTGGGCTTGGCGTTCTTCTCGATGAACTGGATCACCAGTGATGCAATGTCCTTGTTGGTGGCGTGTTCGATACCCTCCAGGCCGGGCGACGAGTTGACCTCCAGCACCACCGGCCCGTGGTTGGAACGCAGAATGTCGACACCCGCTACGTTCAGACCCATGGTGCGGGCAGCACGCACGGCGGTGGCGCGCTCCTGCGGCGTCAGGCGCACCAACGAGGCACTGCCGCCACGGTGCAGGTTGGAGCGAAACTCGCCCGCCTTCGCCTGGCGCTGCATGGCCGCCACCACCTTCTCCCCCACCACGAAGCAGCGGATGTCGGCGCCGCCCGCCTCTTTGATGAATTCCTGCACCAAAAAGTTGGCGTGCAGTTCGCGGAAGGCGTCGATCAGGCTCTCGGCCGCTTTATGGGTCTCGGCCAGCACCACGCCGCGCCCCTGCGTTCCCTCCAGCAACTTCACCACCAGCGGCGCACCGCCCACCAAGCGGATCAGGTCGCCGGTATCGCCCACCTGGTGGGCGAATCCGGTCACCGGCAAACCGATGCCCTTGCGCGAGAGCAGCTGCAGCGCGCGCAGCTTATCGCGCGAACGGCCGATGGCCACCGATTCGTTCAAAGGGTAACAGCCCAACATCTCAAACTGGCGCAGCACCGCCAAACCGTAGGTGGTGATAGAAGCGCCGATACGCGGGATCACCGCATCGAAGCCTTCCAGTTTTTCGCCGCGAAAGTAGATCCCCGGGCGCATGGTGGCGATATCCATGTAGCACTTCAGTGCATCGACGACCATGACCTCGTGTCCGCGCTCCTTGGCCGCATCGACCAGGCGCGACGTCGAATAGAGCTGTCGATTGCGCGAAAGAATGGCGATCTTCATTGATGATTCCGAACGGGGGTGAACGCTTCCCGGCTCCTCAGCGAGGCCGCGGCGGCTGGCCGCAGAGGTACGACTTACCGGGATGGACCAGGAAGCGGCGGTGCAGGGCGGTGCGCCCCAACAGCATCCTGAAGCGCATGGTATCACGGTTGGTCAGCGTCATCTCGATGCCCCAGTCGCGCCCGCCCAGGCGCACCTGCGTCGCAATCACATAGCGCTGCTCGCGGTGGCCGCCGGAATCGGTCACCCACCGATAGTCCACCACGTCGGCGCTGCACTCCACGGCCACGTCGTTGCGTCCCTGCAGCGGGTGGATGCCGAAGCGCACCCGGCGACGGCCGTGATCCTGGTAGGGCTCGACGAAGTAGGCGTGCAGCGCCGAGGTGCGCGCGCCGGTATCGATTTTGGCCTTGATCCAGGCGATCCCCAGATCCGGCAACGCCACCCATTCGCGCCAACCCACCACCTGCGGCGTGGCCGCCATATCCGCTCCCGGTCGCTGTCCAAACGGCGTAGTTCTAACCCAATCCGCCGTCGCGCACCAGCGCGGTGCCCGACCCGCTCGGGCACGGTTGAAAAGCGCCCGAATGTGTTCAAAGTGGATGTAATCTCTCTCGCGCGCAGCGTATAATAAACACACGTTATTGGTTATTTTCGTATATTTATAGGGCAAAGCGCATTCAGGAGGTTACATGCCCGAGTCTGACAAACCAGGGAAGATCATCATCGAAGGCGTCACCCAGGAGGGCGCAAAGTTTCGCCCAAGCGACTGGGCCGAGCGCATGAGCGGCAATCTCTCCACCTTCCGCGGGCGCCGCATCCAGTATTCGCCGTTTCTGAAGCCGGCCGTGAAAAACGGCGTGAAGTGCGTGGTGCTCGACCGCTCGCTGGAGCACAAGGATCCCGATCAGTACCGGCAGATCATGGAGTTTGCCCGCAAGAACAACCTGCGCTTCTGCGACGAGCTGCCCGGCGACGAAGAGCCTCAGGAGATCGACGAGGCCAAGTAGGCACCCATCGCAGCTCGGCGATACACAAAGGCCCTCCAGCAGAGGGCCTTTGTCGTTGGACAAAACAAACACGCTTTACCACGAAGTACACCAAGTTCACGACGTTTCAAATGCAAAAGCGGGCCGTGGCTTGACGAAGTCACTTTGTGTACTTCGTGTACTTTGTGGTGAAAACGCATTCAACAAAAGCCTTCCCGGCTCCCGTCGCTCCTACTTGTAGCCGTGCAACTTGTCCAGCAGCTCCGGCAGAAACAGCGAGATCTGCGGGATGTAGGTGATCAGCACCAGGAAGATCAGCAGCAGCCCCAGCCACGGCACCGCCGCGCGCACCGCCCAACTCAGACCGTGCCCGGTGATGCCGGCGGTGACGAACAGGTTGAGCCCCACCGGCGGGGTGATCATGCCGATCTCCATGTTCACCACCATGATGATGCCCAGGTGGATGGGATCGATCCCCAGCTTGACGGCGATGGGGAACAGAATCGGCGCCATGATCAGGATGATGGCCGAAGGCTCCATGAAGTTGCCCGCCGCCAGCAGCAGCAGGTTGACCACGATCAGGAAACTCCACGCCGGCAATCCCCAATGCACGATGGTCTCGGCGATGGCGTGGGGGATGCGCTCGGTGGTCAGCACGTGGGCGAACAACATGGCATTGGCGATGATGAACAACAGCATGATGGAGACCTTGGCGGCATCCATCACCACGCCGCGCACCTCCTTGTCGGTCACGCACTTGGGCAGCGCCCAGGCCATCTGCACCAGATTGCGCACCACCAGCGCGCCCAGCCCCTCGCCCTCTTTGCGCCACGGCACACTCCTCAGCGGACCCATGTCGCGGTAGCCGAAGCAGGCCACCAGAAAGGCGTAGATCGCCGACACAGCGGCCGCTTCCGTGGGGCTCGCTATGCCACCGTAGATGGAACCCAGCACGATGACGATCAGCATCAAACCGCCCAGCGCGCTGAAGCCCGACGAAGCGAGCTCACGGAAACCCGGCCACGGCTGTGCCGGCAGCCCCTTGCGCCGCGCCACGACGTAGATGGCCAGCATCAGCAGCAACCCCATCATGATGCCCGGGACGAAACCGGCCATGAACATGCGCGCCGCCGACTCCTCGGTGGCCGCCGCGTACACCAGCATCACGATAGAGGGGGGAATCAGAATGCCCAACGTGCCGGCATTGGCGATGACGCCGGCAGCGAACTTCTCCGGATATCCCGCCTTGACCATACCGCCGATGACGATGGTACCGATGGCGGCCACCGTAGCCGGCGACGAGCCCGACACCGCAGCGAACAGCATGCACGCCATCACCGAGGCCATGGCCAGACCGCCGCGGATGTGGCCCACGCTGTCGATGGCGAAGCGGATCAGGCGGCGCGCCACACCGCCGGTGGAGAGAAACGCCGACGACAGGATGAAGAAGGGGATGGCCAGCAGCGTGTAGTGTTCGGAAAGCGCCTCGAACAGCTTCAGGGCCACCGAGGCCAGGGAGTCGCCGGAGAAAAAGAGGATGGTAGTCACGCTGGCCAACCCCAGCGAGATCGCCACCGGCACGCCCATGAACATGCACAGAAACAGCAGGATGAACAGCGCGGCCGTGGTCATGGCTTGGCCTCCCCCGCCGGCTTCTCAGCGGCGGCCAGATGCATGCTCTCCTTGGCCTCGTCGGCAAAGCTGAATCCGCTCGCTCTACCCACGATCACGGCCCACATCAGCATCAGCAGGCGAATCGCCAGAAACCCGAAACCCACGATCAGCATGCCGTGCGCCAGCCACACCGGCAGCGCCGGATCTTCGCTGTCAACGCGCAGCACGTCCCACGCAGTCTCCTCCGACATCAACGCCAGCAGAAAACGCGGAAACTTCACGTCCTCCAGACCGATGCCGATGGTGTACATCTTCGCCAGGTATACCCACGAACCGAACAGGAACATCCCGCAGTAAACCAGACACAGGGCGATGGCCAGCACGCTGACCGCCCGGTGCAGCTTGTCCGGCAGCAGCCGCACCACGGCGTCGACGCCGATGTGCGCGCCCACCTTGATACCGTAAGAGGCGCCGAACAGCACGAACCACGCCGACATGTGCAACGTCAGCTCCTGGGACCACAGCAATCCGGTGTTGAAACCGAAGCGCAACACCACGTCGGCGAACACCAGCAGGGTCATCAAAACGAGGAGGAGGGAGATAACTCCCTCCTCCACTTTGTTGACGATGTTCAAGAACATCTTGCGACTCCGGAGGGAGGAGTTATTTACCCGCCTTTTCCGCGGCCTGAATCAGATCGGCGCCGATCTCACCCTCGAACTTCTTCCACACCGGCTTCATCGCCTTGACCCACTCGGCACGCTCGGCGGCGGTCAGCTTGATGATCTTGCTGCGGCCGGAATCGGCGATGCGCTGCATGTCGCCAGTATCCTTCTCACGCGCCACCTTGTTGCCGAACGCGATCGCCTCGTCCATCGCCTTGTCCAGCTCGGCGCGGATATCCTTGGGCAGGCCGTTCCAGAACTCGGCGGAGGTCACCACCAGGTAGCCCAGGTAGCCGTGGTCGGACTCGGTAATGTCGTCCTGCACCTCGAAGAACTTCTTGGAATAGATGTTGGACCAGGTGTTCTCCTGGCCGTCGATGGCCTTGGTCTGCAGCAGCGTGAACACCTCGGAGAAGGGTTTCTTCAGCGGCGTAGCACCCACCGCCTCGAACTGCGCGGCCAGCACGTCGGAAGTTTGGATACGGAACTTCAGCCCCTTGGCATCGGCCGGGGTGTGCAGCGGCTTGTTGGCCGAGAGCTGCTTCATGCCGTTGTGCAGGAAGCCGAGACCGATCAGTCCCTTCTTCTCCATGGAGCGCATCAGCTTCTTGCCGTCCTTGGAACCCATGAAGGCGTCCACGGCATCCATGTTCTTGAACAGGAACGGCAGATCGAACACCTGCAGCTTCTTGGTGTAGCGGTCGAACTTGGAGAGCGACGGTGCGGCGATCTGTACGTCACCCAGCAGCATCGCCTCCAGCACCTTGTTGTCACCGAACAGCTGCGAGTTGGGGTAGACCTCGACCACCACCTTGCCGCCCAGGCGCTCGGCCACCAGGTCGCGGAATTTGTTGGCCGCCTGGCCTTTGGGGGTGTTCTCCGCCACCACGTGGGCGAACTTGATGACGATGGGCGCGGCCGTGGCCTGCATGGAACCCAGGGTCAGGGCCGCGGCAGCCACCGCGGCGGTTGCGAATGTGCGAAAACGCATGACTTTCGTCTCCTATGGCTCTAGATGGATTGGAATCGGCTCGTTGTACGGATCCGGCTCTGTGCCGGCGAACTTCGCCTCGGCAGCCGCATTGGCCGGTGTCGCTCCAAAGTGCAATTCAGGGGCCAATCGCCGTCCCGCATCCCCGCGCCCCGGTGCAGGGTTGTTATAACAAGGGCTTATCTCTGCTATACATAGAATTGTTGCGTCGCATCAAGAGGCGAAGATCCGCACAGCGCGGATTCGGATCGGCGGAATCCCACACAAACGTATAGCGGGTTTCGCGCAATACGCGCGCCGAGTTGCGGCGGATTAAGGTTTTCTATAGGTAGTCGACACGGCTGATGTCGTACTTTTTCAGCTTGTCGTAGAAGGTTTTGCGCGGCAGCCCCAACGCCTCGTAGGTCGCCTTGATGTTGCCCTTCTGGTGCGCAAGCTCCTGGACGATCAGGCTCTTCTCGAACAACTCCACCTGCGCGGGCAGCGTGAGGGCGGGGTGGGTGGAACTGCCGCCGGCGGGCGCCACCAGCGCCGGTTCGTAGCAGCCCAGCGCAAACCGCTCGGCGGCGTTCTGCAGTTCGCGCACGTTGCCCGGCCAGCTCTGCGCCAGCAGGTCCTGGACGGTCTCCCCGGTGAGCGCCAGCGCGCGGCGTCCGTAGCGGGCGCAGGCGGCGGTGAGAAAATGCTCGAACAGCAGCGGTGCATCCTCGATGCGGTTGCGCAGCGGCGGGATCTCGATGCGCACCACGTCCAGGCGGTAGAGCAAATCCTCGCGAAACAGCCCCTGCGCCACCAGGTCGCGCAGATCCACCTTGGTGGCCGCCACCACGCGTACGTTCACCGGAATGCCTTCGTTGGAACCGAGGCGCTCGATCACCCGCTCCTGCAGCACGCGCAGCAGTTTCACCTGCAGCGGTAGCGGCATACTCTCGATTTCGTCGAGAAACACCGTGCCGCCGTTGGCATGCTCGAAGCGCCCGATGCGCCGCTTCAGCGCGTTGGTGAAGGCCCCCGGCTCGTGGCCGTAAAGCTCGCTCTCGATCAGCGCCTCGGGAATGGCACCGCAATTGAGCGCCACGAAACGCTGCTTGCGCCGCACGCTCTGCTGGTGCAGGGCGCGCGCGACCAGCTCCTTGCCGGTACCGGTCTCGCCCAGGATCAGCACGTCGGCATCGGTATCCGCCACGTTGGCGATGACCTGGCGCAGGCGGCTGATGGCCGGTGATTTGCCGATGATCAGCGGCCCTTCGCCGGCCTTCTCCTCCAGCTCCGAACGCAACACGCGGTTCTCGACGACCAGACGCCGCATCTCCAGCGCGCGCCGCACCACGTCGATCAGCAACTCGGCGCGGTAGGGCTTTTCGATGAAGTCGTAGGCGCCGTCGCGGATTGCCTGCACCGCCATGGCGATCTCGCCGTGCCCCGTCACCAGCACCACGGGCAACTCGCTGTCGATTTCGCGCAAGCGTTTGAGCAGCGCAAAACCGTCCATGCGCGGCATCCTCACGTCCGTCACCACCACGCCCGGCCAGTCGCCCGCCACGTGCGACAGCGCCATCTCGGCGTCGGGGCAGGCGATCACGGACAGGCCCGCCAGCTCCAGCGTCTGTCTGCCGGCGCTCAGCACGTGGGGTTCGTCATCGACCAGAAGGACGGTGCCTTCGCTCATGTTGCTCCCTCGATCGAATCAGTCTCGCGCGTTCGCGCGAAGCAAAAAGTTCAGTGCCGTGATGCCGCAACACCGGGTGTTTTCTCCTCCGCCAACGGCAACTCCATGGTGAACAGACTGCCGCCGTCCGGATGGTTGGCCGCGCGCAGCGTACCGCCGTAGTCGCGCACAATGCCATAGGAGATGGATAATCCCAAACCCAGCCCGTCACCCACGTTCTTGGTGGTGTAAAAGGGATCGAAGATGTGACTCAACTGCTCGGCGGCGATCCCGGTGCCGGTATCCCGTACGCTCAGCACACCCATACCCTCGCAGGGTTTGATTTCGACAAAGAGCTCGCACCGTTCGCCGCCGGCCATAGCGTCGAGGGCGTTTTTCAGAAGGTTGAGAACCACTTGTTCGAGTCGGATCGAGTCGCCCCACACCCGAACCTCGCCGGCGGGCGCCTCGCGGTGAATCCGAAACCGCTCCAGCTTCGTGTGCGAGGCAATCAATGCCAGCGCGTAGTCCACCACCTCGCCCAACGCCACCGGCTGCGGTTTGCCGCTGCTGCGGCGGGCGAACGCCTTGAGGTGTTTGGTTATACCGGCCATGCGATCGGCCAGCTCGACGATAGCCTCCAGATTGTCGAGCGCGTCGCCGCGTCGCTGGCGCTCGAGCAGCACCCTCGCATTGTCGGCGTAGGAGCGAATCGCCGCCAGCGGTTGGTTGAGTTCGTGGGAAATACCGGCCGACATCTGTCCGATGGCCGCCAGCTTGGCCGCTTGAACGAGTTCGTCCTGCGCCTGCTGCAACACCTCCTCCGCACGCGTGCGCTCCTGTATCTCATCCTGCAAGCGCCGATTGGCCTCCACCAGATCGCTGGTGCGCAGACGCACGCGCTCCTCCAGTTGATCGTGCGCACGCCGCAACGCCTCCTCCGCACGCTTGCGTTCGGTGAGATCGTGAATCGTGACCAGATAGCGCTCATCGCGTCCGGTGGCGAGGCGGCTTACTGCCATCTCGATCGGGAAGGTGGTTGCATCGGCACGACAGGCAACCCCCTCCAGCACCGGGGGTGAGGTGCCCATCCGGCGCAGCGCCGCGTCCAGCCAATGCTCCGGCAACCCGTCGGTGGGCGCAGCAATGAGGTTGGCAAACGGATGACCCACCACGTCGACCGAACGAACCGCAAACATCTGCTCTGCGGTGGGATTGATGAAATCGACCGCGCCCGCTCCATCCACCGTCACTAGACCGGCCTGGGTGCTGGAGATGATGGAGCGGATATTGGCCTCGCTCTGCTCCAGCACCTCGCGCGCCCGGCGCTGATACTCCAGACGCACCAGCAGGTTGACCCGACGCTGGTAGAAGTAGCCGCTGGCCAACGCCAACGCCGCCATCAGCACGCCGGCGAAAATCATGCGGATCAGCGCGGCATGCTCCACCGGTGCGGTATCGGTGAGCACGTGGATGATCCAGTTGGCGTACGGAACCTGCGAGGTCTGCACCAGGTACTGGGTTCGGGTCACCACCCGACGGCCGCTCTCGGCCGATTCGCGCAGGGTGAGCAGGCGCCGCCCGCTCATCGGGTACGACTCTTCGCTCACCGGCAGCGGCTGCAGTTCGGCGTCGGCGTACTGACGGCTCGAGCGCAGCTCGCCCAGCACCTCCGGCTCCAGCGGTTTGACGGTGCGAAACACCCAGGCCGGCCGCGTGGCGAGGAAGATCACCCCCTTGGCATCGGTGACGATGACGGTGTCGGCCTCGTTGGTCAGCACCTGTTCCAGACGCTCGGCACTTACCTTGAGCACCGCCACGCCGAGGATGCCGTCCTCGTCCCGGATGGGGAACGAGAAGTAGAACCCGCGCCGCTGGGAGGTGGTGCCCAATGCGAAATAGCGCCCGGCGCTCCCCTCGACGGCCTGCTTGAAATAGGGCCGGAAGGCGAATTGCCGGCCGATGAACGTGAGCTCGGAATCCCAGTTGCTGGCCGCCAGCGTGAGACCCGCACGGTCCATGATGTAGGTGTCGGACGCGCCGCTGATGTCGTTGAAGCGCTCCAGGTAGCGGTTGATGGGAGCGTCACCGGTCACCGCCGCCCCCCGCCGCAGCAGAGCGATGACGTCCTTGTTCTGGGCGAGAATCCGCGGCAGGAACTCGAACTTCTCCAACTCCCCCTGCAGGCCGAAACGGTAGAGATCGAGCTTGTCGCTGCCGCGCGACTGCAACTCGCGCAAGCCGCTTTCGGTGGCCGTCGCCCAAACCCACCACAGTATCAGCGGGGAAAGCACCAGCAATATTCCAGCGATGATCCAGCGGGGACGCATCCGCACAGTGTTCACCGACTCCACCGCACCTGACAAGCCGCGCGCACCTCGCTCTACCCGCCGCTGCACCAGCGCCCGCTACGACACCGCCGAATCCGCCGCCGCCAGCGCGCTCAGATTCACCGTGCCGCGCGTGGTCACCGTGCGGTTGAGGATGTGTACCGGCTTGGCGGTGCCGAGCAGGATCGGCCCCACCGAAACGCCGTTGGCGAGCGCCTTGAGGGCGTTGAAGGTGATGTTGGCGGCATCCAGATTGGGCATCACCAGCAGGTTGGCCGTCCCGGTGAGGCGCGACTTGGGGAACACCCGCTGGCGCACTTGCTCGGAGAGCGCGGCATCGGTCTGCATCTCGCCCTCCACCTCCAGCTCCGGGGCGCGGCGCTCGAGAATGGCGCGCGCCTCGCGCAGACGCAGCGCCGAGGGGTTGTCGACGCTGCCAAAGTTGGAGTGCGACACCAGCGCCACCTTGGGCTCCAGCCCGAAGCGCCGCACCTCGGCCGCCGCCAGCAGCGTGATCTCCACCAGATCGTCGACGCTGGGCTCGTAGTTGATATAGGTATCGGTAAGGAAATAGGTGCCCTTGTCCAGAATCAGCAGCTGCATGGCGGCGGGCACGCGCACCCCGTCGCGCAACCCGATGATGTCGACGATCTGCCGGTAATGCTCGTGGAATCCGCCGCTGGGCCCGGCGATCATGGCGTCGGCCACGCCGCGCCGCAGCAGCATCGCCGCCAGGGAGGTGGGATTGGTGCGCAGAATGCCCTCGGCGTCGGCGGGCAGCACGCCGCGCCGCCCCATCAGGTCGTGGTACTCCTCCGCCAGCTCACCGTAACCGTCGAACTGCACCGGGTCGAGCAGTTCGAAATCGACGTCGGGACGGATGCGCAGCCCAAACTGCCTGATCAGTTGTTCGACGACGGCGCGCCGCCCCACCACCAGCGGCGGCAGGGCGTTCTCCTGGGCCAGCGTCAGCACCGCGCGCAGCACACGCTCGTCCTCACCGCCGGAATAGATCAGGCGGCGCGGGTTTTCGCGGATGGCGTTGAACACCCCCTTCATGATGGTGCCCGAACGCACCACGTAGCGGCTCAGTTGCTCGCGGTAGGCGCGCATATCGTCGATGGGGCGCGTGGCCACACCGCTCACCATGGCCGCCTCGGCCACCGCCGGCGGGATGGCGGTGATCAGCCGCGGATCGAAGGGCTTGGGGATGATGTAGTCGCGGCCGAAGGTGAGCGACTGCCCCTGGTAGGCGTCGGCCACCACGTCGGAGACCTCGGCCAGCGCCAGGTCGGCGATGGCCTGCACGCAGGCGATCTTCATCGCCTCGTTGATGGTGGTGGCCCCCACGTCCAATGCACCGCGGAAGATGAACGGAAAGCAGAGCACGTTGTTGATCTGGTTGGGGTAGTCGGAGCGACCGGTGGCGATCACCGCATCGTCGCGCACCGCCAGCACCTCTTCGGGCATGATCTCGGGCGTGGGGTTGGCCAGCGCGAAGATCAGCGGGCGCGGCGCCATGCGCGCCACCTGTTCGCCCTTGAGCACGCGCGGCGCGGAGAGTCCGAGAAAGACGTCGGCCCCGTCGATCACATCGTCGAGGGTGCGCGCCTCGGTGGCCACGGCGTAGCGCGCCTTGTAGGGGTCCATCTGCTCGCTGCGCCCTTCGTAGACCACGCCGGCGATGTCGGTGACGACGATGTGTTCCCGTTTCAGGCCCAACGCCACCAGCAGGTCGAGGCAGGCCAGCGCCGCCGCACCTGCGCCGGAGGCCACCAGGCGCACCTCGCCGATGGCCTTCTCCACTACGCGCAGGCCATTGAGCACCCCCGCGGCGGTGCAGATAGCGGTGCCGTGCTGGTCGTCGTGAAACACCGGGATCTTCATGCGCTCGCGCAACGCCTTTTCCACGATGAAGCACTCGGGCGCCTTGATGTCCTCCAGGTTGACGGCGCCGAAGGTGGGTTCCAGACCGGCGATGGTCTCGATCAGCTTCTCGGGGTCCGGCTGGTTGACCTCGATGTCGAACACATCGATGCCGGCGAACTGCTTGAACAGCACCGCCTTGCCCTCCATCACCGGCTTGGCGGCCAACGGACCGATGGCCCCAAGGCCGAGCACCGCGCTGCCGTTGGTGATCACCCCCACCAGGTTGGCGCGCGAGGTGAGTTCGGCGACGACCGCGGGATCGGCGACGATCTCCTCGCAGGCGAAGGCGACGCCTGGAGAGTAGGCCATGGCCAGATCGCGCTGGTTGGCCAGGGGCTTGGAGGCCTGTATGGCCAACTTGCCGGGTTTGGGGAAGCGGTGGTAGTGAAGCGAGCTCTCGCGCAGATCTTCGGCCATGGCGGCGCTTTCTTGTCAGTGAACGGGGCGTAGTGAAAACGAAACGCCAAGCAACGGTTGTACCAAAGGTAGACGCCCGCCGGAATCGACACGCAAACCGTTGCCGGACGCCCTCCGCGCCGCGCTCGGTATCAACCGGGGGCGGCGAGATGGGCGGCAACCTGCCACTACTGTAGCTTAGATGTGCGGAGATCCGCACAGAGAAAGCCCCTTTGGGCCTGAGGCGTAGGAGCGGCGAAAGCCGCGAATTATAGGGAATTCTCTCTACGCAAAGGCGCTAAGGGGCAAAGGACGCGAAGGTCTGGTTTTGTATGGCGATCCTGGCGTCCGCGTTGAAAAACGCGCGGTAACACTCGCGGCTTTCGCCTCTGCTACGGGAAACAGTCACCCGGCACGCGCACCCAACCTTCCATGAGCACCCGGGCGCTGCGGCTCATCACCACCTTGTCCACGCGCCATTGGCCGTCGGTCTGGCTCACCTCGGCGCCCACCTTCAGCGTGCCGGAAGGGTGGCCGAAGGTCACGACGTTGCGCTCGCCGCCACCGGCCGCCAGATTCACCAAAGTGCCGGGGATGGCCGCTGCGGTGCCGATAGCCACCGCGGCGGTGCCCATCATGGCGTGGTGCAG
>JBNKCG010000091.1:0-18737 GCA_050287605.1 Gammaproteobacteria bacterium
ATGGACGTTGAATTGCTCGAAATCCGGGATTTTCTCGCAGCGCACCACCCCTTCGACCAGGTGCCCAGCGCAGCGCTGAGCGAACTACCCGCCAAGCTGGAGATACGCTACTTCCGCCGCGGCTCCCAGGTACCCGACGAAGGACTGCTGCCGGACCACCTCTACATCATCCGCACCGGCGCCATCGAGCTGCGCGGCACCAACGACGAACTGATGGCCCGTCTCGGCGAGGGTGACCTGTTCGGGTATCGCGCTTCCCAGCAGGCGGAGGTCGCTGACTACCGCGGTATCGCCATGGAAGACAGCCTGGTCTACCGCCTCGCCCCCGAAGACGTGGACAACCTATGCGATGCCCACGCGCAGTTCGCCTATTTTTTCGGCCCGGTGGGCGGGAAACGGCTGCGCGGCGCCATCGCGCATGTGGAACACGACACCACCAGCCAGCTCAACCTGATGACCACCCCGGTGCGCGACCTCATCGACGGCCGCGATCCGATCTACGTCGCCCCGGACACCACCATTCGCGAAGCCGCACGCGTGATGAGCGAGCGGCGCATCTCTTCGATCCTGATCCTCGAGAAGGGCCACCTGTTCGGCATCGTCACCGACCGTGATCTGCGCACCCGCGTGGTCGCCGCCGGACTGGACCTGAATCTGCCCATCGTGGAGATCGCCACGGTAGCGCCCCTCGCCCTCCCGGTGGAGAGTTTCGCTTTCGACGCGCTGCTGATGATGGCGCGCCACAACCTGCATCATCTGCCGGTGATACACCAGCAGAAGGTGGTGGGCATGATTACCGCCACCGATCTCACCGAACGCCAGACCACCTCCGCGGTCTACCTGGCGGGGGACATCTACAAGCAGAACACCATCGAGGGACTGCGCGAGGTGAGCAGCAAACTGCCGAAGTTGCTGCAAAGCCTGGCCGCCGCTGATGCCACCGCGCACAGCTCCGGGCACATCATCACTGCCATCGGCGATGCCATCACCACGCGCCTGCTGCAATTGGCGGAAGCCAAGTTCGGCCCCCCGCCGGTGGATTTCGCCTGGGTGGCGGCGGGTTCACAGGCGCGCAACGAGCAGACGGCACACTCCGACCAGGACAACTGCCTGATCCTCGACGACAGTTACGACCCGGCCCAGCACGGCGACTATTTCCGCAACTTCGCGCAATTCGTCTGCGACGGACTCAACGCTTGCGGCTACGTCTACTGTCCCGGCGAGATGATGGCGATGACCGACCAGTGGCGCCAACCGCTCAGCGTGTGGAAAGAGTATTTCGCCAAATGGGTCCACGAACCCGACCCCAAGGCGCTGATGCTCACCTGCGTGTTCTTCGATCTGCGCCACATCTACGGCGACAACAAGCTGCTCAAGGAGCTGCGCCACTATGTGCTGGAACGCACCCGCGACAACAGCATCTTCCTCGCCTACATGGTGGGCAACGCCCTCACCCACCAGCCGCCGCTGGGGTTTTTCCGCAATTTCGTGCTGATCAAGGGCGGCGAGCACAACCACACCTTCGACCTCAAGCTGACCGGCATCGTCCCCATCGTCGACCTGGCGCGGATCTACGCGCTGGCCGCGGGCCACGAGGCGGTCAACACCCAGGATCGGCTCACCATCTCCGCAAGCAGCGGCGAAATCAGCGAAGAGGGCGCGCGCGACCTGCGCGATGCGCTGGAGTTCATCAGCTCGTTACGTATCCGGCATCAGGCGCGCATGCTGAACGCAGACAAGGGCGCCAACAACTACATGTCGCCCGATGAGCTCTCCCACTTCGAGCGCAACCACCTCAAAGATGCCTTCTCCATCGTGCGCACCATGCAGAGCGTGCTGGCGCAGCGCTACCAGGCCGGCCGGTTCTAGGGCCCGCAGGCCGCCACGGGTTCGGTCAACCGCAAATGGGTTTCTGGAAGAGACTGCTGAGCCTCGACGAGCGCCGCCGGCGCCTGCTGCCCAAGATTCCCGAAGGGCCGCTGCGCGACTACTACGAGATCCCCTTTCCCGATCCCTACTCCGACTGGCGCCGGGTCAACTACCTGCCCATCGACCTGGAGACCACGGGCCTGAGTCCGGAGACGGAGGAGATACTCAGCATCGGTTTCACCACCATCCGCGGCCAGAGCCTGCGGCTGGCGGAATCGGCTCACTACCTGACGCGCCCGACGCGCGACATTCCCGAAGCGACAGCGGTCATCCACGGCATACTGGACGACGAGGCGTTAGGTGCCGAAACCCTGGCGACGGTGATGCCGCGCGTGCTGCGCGCGCTGGCGGGCAAAGTGATGGTGGCGCACTACGGGGTGATCGAAACGCGCTTCCTGAGCACCGCCTGCGAACGCCTCTACGGATTCCCGCTCATCGTTCCCATCGTCGACACTCTGGAGTTGGAGGCGCGCCAGATCCGCAAGGCCGGACAGCTGGCGGGACGCGGCGACCTGCGCCTGGCGGCCGTGCGCGGCCGCTACAATCTGCCCCGCTACCCAGCGCACAACGCGCTCACCGACGCCATCGCCGCCGGCGAGCTGTTCCTGGCCCAGGCCGCCCGCCGCGCCGCCGGCAAACACACCGCGCTCAGGCAGTTTCTGAAGAGCTGATCAGCGGCGCTTTTTGTCGGGCTCCGCCGTCTCCCCCAGCTTCAGCCCCAAGTCGGTGGCCAGCACGTTGTCGACCAAGCGGTATCCCACCTTGCGCGCCGAGAGCAGCAGAAACAGCGTCTGCGCCCCGAACACGAACAGATAGGGGCTGGAGATCACGAACGGCACGCCCCACTTCAGCGCCCATACCCCAAGGAAGATCGCCAGAAAATAGGCGCTCAGCACGTAGAGATCGCGCAGCAGATGCCAGTAAGCGCGAGTACCCATGATGAGCGGGTTCTGCGCATGGCGCCGGTAGAGCGACTCCCACACCTGAAACTGTACGTCGGCCGCAAAGGCGGCCTCTTTGACGGCGGGGTAGGCCTTCAACACCGCTGCCGTATCGAAGGGTTGGCGCCGGGTGGTCATGAACACGTTGCACGCCGGGTGGCTGAGTTTGATGCTGAAATAGGTCAGCGCATTCTTCCACTCCGTCCCCAGCTGCGCCGCGATCAACAGCGCTACCACCGCGATCACCAGCCCCGCACCCGCCACCGCCTTGATCCCTTCGATGTCGTTCCAGTGGGCCAGGGTCGCCGCAAACGGCTCGTAGCCGAACGGCAGATTGAGCAGGAACAGGTAGATCATGATCGCGTTGAAGGTCGCGTAGAGCGTGACCAACAAGCGATGGAAATAGCTCGCCATCTTCATGGATGTGTTGACCTCAGTCGCAGCGGCCCGCGGACCGCTTCTCCCCGGAAAACCGGATCGTCGTGGTTCGTCCGGCCCTTGTTATGACGCACCGGCCTAGGCGGCGAAGAATCCCCGCACCGCATCGCTGACCCGGTCGATCTGCGTCTCGCCCAGATCGGGAAAGATGGGCAGCGACAGCGTCTCGCCGCACAGCCGTTCCACCACCGGCAGATCCCCCGCCTTGCCGCCCAGGTGGGCGTAGACCGCCTGCAGATGCATGGGCAGCGGATAGCACTGGGCGCTGGGAACACCCTGTGCACCCAGGTGCTGGCGCAGCGCGTCGCGGCGCCCCTCCGGCACTCGCACGGTGTAGAGGTTGAAGGCGTGGCGCCCGCCGTCGGGGGTGCGCGGCAAAATCAGCGCCAGATCGCCGAGGCGCTCGCTGTAGCCCGCCGCCACGGCGTTGCGGCGCGCCACCGCCTCCTCGATGGTGCGCAGCTTGATGCGCAGCAGCGCCGCCTGCACCTCGTCGAGGCGGCTGTTGTAGCCCAGCTCGTCGTGAAGAAACGGTGCGGTGGCGCCGTGATTGCGTAGCTTGAGCAACGCCTCGCGCACGTCGTCGCGATCGGTGAAGATCATGCCGCCGTCGCCGTAGGCGCCCAGCACCTTGGTGGGGTAGAAACTGGTGCCGCCGGCGTCGCCGAAGCTGCCCACCCGCTTGCCGCCCTGCTCGGCGCCGAAGGCCTGGGCCAGATCCTCCACCACCGCCAGGTTACGTGCGGCGGCCAGCGCCTGAATCCCCTGCATGTCGCAGGGATGGCCGAAGATGTGCACCGGCAGGATGGCCTTGGTACGCGGAGTGATCTGCGCTTCGATGCTGGCGGGGTGGATGTTGAAGCTCACCTCGTCGATGTCGGCGAAGCGCGGCGTGGCGCCCACCATGGAGATCGCCTCGGCGCTGGCGAAGAAGGTGAACGGCGAGGTAATCACCTCGTCGCCGGGACCGATACCCAGCGCCCGCAGCGACAGGATCAGCGCGTCGGTGCCGTTGGCCACCGCCACCGCGTGGCGCACGCCCGCGTAGGCGGCGATCTCCTCCTCCAGGGCACCGACGTTGGGACCCAGAATCCAGCGGCCGCTGGCGCCGGTCTCGGCAATGAGCTGGAACCACTCGTCCTTCAGCCCGGCGAACTCGCCGCTGAGATCGAGGTAGGGAACCGGGGCAGGCTGGGTACTCATCGTTCAATTCTCTCCTTCACTTCCATCGCCACCCGCAGCGCTTCAAGGCCGGTGGCACCATCGACCAGCGGCTTGCCGCCGCTGCGTATCGTTCGCAGGAAATCGGCCAGCTCCGCATCCAGGGGCTGGCGCGGCTCGATCTCGATCTTCTCGCGCACGATCTCAGGCCACTCCTGATCCTCACCGGGCGGCAGGGTCTTCACCGAGTCGATCTGCTGGTCGATGAAATTGAGCGCCTCGTAGTTGTGCTCCTCGAAGATGCGGATGCGGCGCAGCCGTTTGTACGAGACGCGGCTTGCCGTCACATTGGCCACGCAGCCGTTCTCGAATTCCAGGCGCGCGTTGGCGATGTCCACGTGGTGCGTCAGCACCGGCAGGCCGGTGGCCGAGATGGCGCGCAGCGGTGCGCCCACCAGCGACAGGATGATGTCGATGTCGTGGATCATCAGGTCGGTGACCACGTCCACGTCGGTGGCGCGGGCGACGAATTCGCCGATGCGGTGAACCTCGATGAAGCGAGGGTTCTTGATGCGCGAGGCGAGCGTCATGACGCCGGCGTTGTAGCGCTCCAGGTGGCCGATCTGCAGCACCGCCCCGCTCTGCTCGGCGAGGCGGATGATCTCCGCCCCCTCCTCCAGCGTGGAGGCGATGGGCTTTTCCAGCAGCATATGGATGCCGCGCTCCAGAAACGGGCGCGCCACGGCGAGGTGATGGACGGTGGGCACCACGATGCTGACCGCATCGACCTTGTCCAGCAGCTGCGCCGGATCGGTGTAGGCGGCGCACCCGCACTCCTTGGCGGAGGCCTGGGCCGCGGCGGAGTCGGTGTCCACCACCCCCACCAGCTCCACACCCGGCAGGCGGCCGTAGATGCGCGCATGGATCTTGCCCAGATAACCCACCCCAACTACGCCGACTCGCAGTGTATCGGTCATTGTTCGTCCGCCAGCAGATCAGTTGGTCGACATTGGCACCGGTGAATCGCGGTATCGGAGTGGACCGCGTACCGCCCCCCGTCCCAGCGGGCGCTCGTGACGCGAAACACTCCCTGCCCACGTGGATTGCACAACGGCGATACGCCGCCCTCAGGGTGGGGCATCGCGTGCAAAACGGGTCCTCGAAGGGGCGATCCGGCGACCGGTGACACCAGCGTTCCAACTGCGTTAAAGTCACCCTCAATGGGTGCGTGATTACAACATATATACTTAATCCAATAAAGGAAGCGCTCGCTTTCCGGGCCCTTCCTGAATCGAATCGGTCCAAACCGGGGACGTGAGGAAACTACCATGAGCATCTACAAGCACCTCGTGCTGGCGGTCGACTTCTCACCCGAAAGCGCCTATATCGGCGAACGCGCCAAAACCATGGCCGAACAGTGCAATGCGGCCATCACGCTGGTGCACGTCGTCGAGCATGTTCCCCTCGATCTCTCCAACGACCTGATCCTCGCGCAGCCGGCCGACATCGACAACGAGCTGATCGAGGATGCCCGCGGCAAACTGGCGGAGTTCGCCGAGCGGCTGGGTCTGGCCGGGGTCGAACAGCGCGTCGAGCTGGGCGCCACCAAGAACGAGATACTGCGCATCGCCGAGGAGCGGGAGGCGGATCTGATCGTGGTCGGCAGCCACGGCCGCCACGGACTGGCGCTGCTGATGGGTTCCACGGCCAACGCCGTCTTGCACGGCGCCAAGTGCGACGTACTGGCGATCCGCGTCCCCAAGAACGGGAGCGATTGACGCGTTCGAGCGCACCGCTTGCCGTCCACGCCGACAAGGAGGCCGCAATGGCCCTGTTCGAAAACTGCCACAACTACTACGAACACCTCGTCTACGAGCATATTCGCCAAACACTGATGGACAGCGGCAAGAGCCACGACCCCCGCTTCGTGGAGGATGTTGCCTGCGTCGCCCTCAACCAGCTGCCCGCCCGCTACGTGCGCGAAGACGTGGATACCGGATTCTTTCTCAGCGAGGGCGAGCTGGAGAGCATGGAGCTGCGCATCAACGATGCCGTACAGCGCGCCGTTCAGATCGTCACCGATCACCCGCAGGGACCGTTTTTGGTCGATAGCGAGACGGATTGACCGGCGTGCGGCCCGCCGCCGCGGCGCCTTCCCCGCGGTTCCAAGCGATCTGTCACCTCAACCACTGAAATCCGTCGGGTAGCATGAATTTACTGGCAGGAGACATCGGCGGCACCACGTCACGCCTGTGGCTGGGCGAGTGGCGCGCCAATGCCCTGCACACCGCCGAAGAGCGCTACTACAGCAACGAGGCTTTCGACGATTTCGCCGGCCTGCTGGGCACTTTCCTCAAAGAGACCGGCATCGGCCTGCCGCTGCAGCGCGCTTGCCTGGCGGTGGCCGGGCCCATCCGCCACGAGAACGGCGGCACTGTCGCCCGCCTCACCAACTGTCCCTGGAACGTCGTCGCCGACGACGTTGCGCTGCAGCTCGGCGCCACCCCGACGCGCCTGATCAACGACTTCGAGGCTATCGGCTGGGGAGTGCGCAGCCTCCCGGAGGAGGACTACGAAACCCTCCAGACAGGCACCCCTGACCGCAACGGGCCGCGCGCCGTACTGGGTGCCGGCGCCGGCCTGGGCACGGTTCTGGCGATCCCCCACGGCAAGACGTGGCAAGTGCTCCCCTCGGAAGGCGGGCACGCCGACTTCGGCCCCGGCGAGGCCATGGACCTGCCGCTGCTGGAGGCGCTGTGGGAACAGTACGGCCACGCCTCCTGGGAGCGCGCCGTCTCGGGTCCGGGGTTGCTGTTCGTCTACCGCTGGCTGTGCAGCTGTCAGGACCGGGAGGCTTCCCTCAACGACGCTTCGGCCGTCAGCCGCGCCGCACTCGACGGCAGCGACCTGATCGCCGGCGACGCCCTCACCCGCCTGTGCCGGCTCTACGGCGCCCAGGCGGGAAACCTCGCCCTGACCACGCTGCCACGCGGCGGGCTCTATCTGGCCGGCGACATCGCCGCCCGGGTGCTCAAGGATTCGTTCCGCCACGCCTTTCTGCGCGGCTTCCGCGACAAGGGGCGCATGACACCCATCATGGAGGCCATCCCCATCTATCTCATCACCACCCCGCGCGTCGGACTGCTGGGCGCCGCCTTCTGCGCCTCGGGGCAAACCGGGCGCTGACGCGGTGCGAGACACCATCGGGGTTTTGCCGGCGGCATAAGCGGCTATACTTCCCGACCTTTACAAACCGGGAGCCTCCATGGCCGTTTACGCCATCGGCGACGTGCAGGGCTGTTACGACGAGCTGCTGCACCTGCTGGACCACATTCGCTTCGACCCCGCCTCCGATACCCTGTGGCTGACCGGCGATCTGGTCAACCGCGGCCCCCGGTCGCTGGAGGTGCTGCGTTTCGTGCGCAACCTGGGCGACACGGCCGTCACCGTGCTGGGCAATCACGACCTGCATCTGCTGGCCACCGCCTCCGGCACCCGCCCACCGCGCAAGAAAGACAGCCTCGACGCCATCCTCCACGCCGAGGACCGCGGCGAACTGCTCACCTGGCTGCGCCACCGGCCGCTGCTGCACCGGGACCAGGCGTCCGGCTGGGCGATGGTGCACGCCGGCCTGCCGCCGCAGTGGAATCTCGCCAAAGCGGCCGCCTGCGCCACCGAATTGGAGGCGGTGCTGCGCGGGCCCAAGCACCGCGACTTCTTCGCCCACATGTACGGGGACGGTCCCGCGGTGTGGGACGACAAACTTAAAGGAATCAAACGCCTGCGCTTCATCACCAACTGCCTGACGCGCCTGCGCTACTGCGACCGTAAAGGGCGCCTGGCTCTGGAAGCCAAGGGCCCGCCCGGCACCCAGTCGCCGCGCTACATGCCCTGGTACACCGTGCCCCAGCGCGCCAGCGAAGGCGAGCGCATCGTCTTCGGCCACTGGTCGACGCTGGGGTACCGCAGCGAACAGGGCGTCTACAGTCTGGACACCGGCTGCATCTGGGGCGGGCAACTCACCGCGCTGCGCCTCGACGGCGAAACGCCGCAGCGCTACAGCATCGATTGCCCGCAGGCGTGCAAACCGGGTACGCCTTGAAGTCGTCCGCGGTGGCCACCCGGATGACACGCGAAAGTGCTACGATTCGTGTTGTTTTTCGAAAAGGGGGAACAGGAGATGAAACCCGCATACCGTCTGGGCCTACTGGCTGGAGCGGCCGGCTTATTGCTCGTCGCAGGTTGCGCCTCACCCATCGAACAGCGCTCCACGCGGTTTCTCGACGCCGGCGATCGACAGCAGCGCGACATCGTCGTTTCTCAAGCCGTCCAAGTGACGCCTGCAAACGGCTATCCCCGCGTCATCAAGGCCGGATCGCGCTGGCGCCATCAGGGCAGCGTTCCCGAGGGGGAGGTCTACAAGATCGAAAACGACGTGTTCATGGTGGAAGGGGCCAACATGCACGAGGCGTACAGCGTCATCAATGACGACCAGTTGGTGGGCTTTTACCTGCCCGTCAAACACACCTTCGCACCGCTGCGAAAACCGGTGCATTTGAGCCTGCAGAATCAATAACCGACATCAACTTAGGGAGAAAACCATGAGAAAACTCCGTTGGGGCATTATCGTCATCGCGCTCTTTTCGCTATTCGGGTGTACCGCCACCGGCCCGCTCTTTTCGACGGTGTCGCAAAACATTCCGACCGTTTCTGCAGACAAGGGCCGCATCTACTTCTATCGTCCGGACACCATGCTGGGCGCCGCCGTCACCTCGGATATCACCCTGAACGGCGGGTGGTGGGAATATCCGAGCGCGGCAGCGTCTTCTACGTGGACGAGGCGCCCGGTCAGTGCGTGGTCAAGACCTCCACCGAGGTGGAGAAGGAGCTGACCTTCGTACTGGCTGCGGGAGAGACCAAATACGTCAAGACCACCGTTTCGCTGGGGGTGTTCGTCGGCCGCATTCAGCCGCAGCTTGTCAGCCCGACGCAAGGCGAGCAGGAGATCACCCAACTGCACTACACCGGCGGCTCCAAGATTGCCGTGCAGTAACGCGGACTTACGTTCCGCAACCCGAGCCCCGCCATGCGGGGCTCTTTCGTTTGACAGGTACTCCGTCTACAACCATTCGTTCAGCGCCTGGCGCAGGCCGCCGAAGCGGCGCCGGTACTGCGCCGGCGTCACCCCCACCTTGCGCCGGAACAGGCGGCCGAAGAAGGCTGCATCCTCGTAACCCACCGCCTGAGCAACCGCCTCCACCGGCTCATCGACCGCCTCCAGCATCTGCTTCGCCTCCTCCAGGCGCAGGGTATGCACGTACTCGATGGGCGCCAGGCCGGTGGCCTGTTTGAAGCGCCGCGCGAAGCTGCGCTCGGACAAGCCGGAAAGCTGGATCATCGCCGCAACGGGTGAGGGCTCGTCGTAGTGCTCGGCGATCCAGGTCTGGCAGCGGGCGATCACCCCGTCGCTCACCTGGCGGCTGCGCGCCAGCGCGGCGAAGGGCAGCTGGCCGATGTCGTGCCAATCGATGAGATAGAGTTTCGCCAGGCGCATCGCCTCTTCGACGCTCACCAGCCGGGCCACCAGATAGAGCGCCAAATCCTCCCACGACGTACCGCCGCCGCCCATGATCAGCCGCCCGCCGGCGCCGCTCACCACCAGCGCCCGGTGGGGAAAGACCTTCACCCCCGGATAACCCGCCAGGGCATCGCAATAAGCCCAGTGGGTGGTGGCTTCCTCACCCTCCAGCAGACCGGTTTCGGCCAGCAGCATGGCGCCCGAACAGGCGGTGGCGACCATCGCGCCGGCCTCGTAGCAGCGGCGCAGCCATGCGATTTCGATGGGGTAGCGCTGCCCCAGGTCAGCCCCCGGCGCAACCGCCACCTCCGGCACGCACACCACGTCGGGGATATGGTCGATTCCTCCCTCGGGCACGATCTGCACGCCGTTGGCCACGCGCAGCGGCCGTGCCCCGCCCACTGCCACCACGCGGGGCTCCAGCACCGAATCGGCTTCCTTGCCCTCGATCAGGCCGGCCCAGTCGCGCACCGCCGAGGAGAAGAGATCGTAGATACCGTAGAGCGTTGACGCCGCCACCTCGGGTATCGCCAGCAGCGCGATGCGCGCAATGGGTTCGGACATGGCAGAAATGACCTTATTTCGACCTGAACGGCTTAAGTGTAGGTCACCGAGCCCACGCACAATGGCCGCACCTGGAGAGCAGTTGCCCCGCGCATCGCTGCCCATACCGCCAGGGAAACGCCGATCCGGCACCACACTCAAGGAGATCACCATGTGCAACGTAGTCGCAGAAACCCGTCACCAAGACCTCGGTTCCCATCGGGCCGCAGCCTTCGAGGAGCGGTTCGTCACCGCGCTCAACGAAAGCGGCATGCTGCTGCTCACCTCCCTGGGCCATCGCAGCGGACTGCTGAACCGGATGGCCGACGGCGAGGACGTCACCAGTGCCGAGCTGTCCCGGCGGGCCGGACTCAACGAACGCTACGTGCGCGAATGGCTGGGCGGCATGTGCGCGGCCGGACTGGTGGACCACGACCCCGACGCCATGACCTACCGGCTGCCCGCCGAACACGCCGCACTCATCAGCGGCGCAGGCGACGTCAATCTCGCCGTCTACGCCCAATACCTGCCGCTGCTGGGTCAGGTGGAGGACGACGTGCTGCACTGCTTCCGCCACGGCGGCGGCGTCCCCTACGAACGCTACGGCCGCTTTCACGAGGTGATGGCCGAAGACAGCGGGCAGACGGTGCTGCCGGTGCTGTTTGACGCCATCCTGCCGCTGGCGCCCGAACTGACCGCTCGGCTGGAGCAGGGCATCGACGCGGTCGACCTGGGCTGCGGACGTGGCATGGCGCTCATGAAACTGGCGCAGCGCTTCCCCGCCAGCCGCTTCACCGGCTACGACCTGTCCGCCGCCGCAGTGGAGTGGGCGCAGGAGCGAGCCGCCGAGCGGGCGTTGGACAACGTGCGCTTCGAGGTACGCGACCTCAGCGACTTCGACGCCACCGCCCCGGCTGGCGCCTACGACCTCGCCGTCACCTTCGACGCGATCCACGACCAGGCCCATCCGCTCGGCCTGCTCAAGGGTATTCGCCGCACGCTGCGCCCGGACGGGGTCTACCTCGCCCAGGACATCCACGCCTCCAGCCACCACCACGGCGACCGCGACCACCCGCTCGGCGCACTGCTCTACGCCGTCTCCACCATGCACTGCATGAGCGTCTCCCTGGCACAGGGTGGCGAGGGGCTGGGCACCATGTGGGGCCGCGAACGGGCACGCGACTATTTCACGCGCGCCGGCTTCGGCAGCATCGAGGTCCACCAACTGCCCCACGACGTGCAGAACGACTACTGGGTGCTGCGGCCGTGAACCGCGCCTCCAACCGTGGGGAACACGCCACCGTGAGCGCAGCACCGGCGTTTACCATCACTCCGGCGACGGCGGGCGACGCGCCCGCCATTGCCGATCTGATCGATCTGGCCGGCGAAGGCATCCCGCGCGCCATCTGGCGCCACTACGCCCCGGCGGAGCAGGAGCCGCACGCCTTCGGCGCGGAGCGCGCCGCCGTCGGCAGCGGCAACTTCTCCTGGCGCAACGTGCATCTCGCCAGGCACGGCGCGGCGGCGGCCGGCATGGTGCTGGCCTACCGCCTGCCCGAGGAACCGCCCGATCTGGCGGACCTTCATCCGCTGGAAGTGCCGCTGGTCGAACTGGAGGCGTGCGTGCCCGGGACCTTCTACGTCAACGCGCTGGCCGTCTACCCGGGCACCCGGCGCCAGGGGGTGGGACGGCGTCTGCTGGAGGTGGCGCACCGGCTGGCGCGCGGTGCCGGCTGCGCGCACAGCTCGCTGATCGTGTTCGCCGGCAACCGCGGCGCGCTGCGACTCTACCGGAAGATGGGTTATGCGGAACAGGCGCGGCGACCGCCCCTCGACCACCCGGACTTCCGCGCTCTGGGCGAGTGCCTGCTGCTGACGCGCGAGGTGGGACGGCGGGGCTAGCCCGCCTATTGTGCTTGCGTGAGAACTGCATCGTGTACAGTCCGCCTTCGCGCAATAGGCGGGCTAACTGTGTACCACCTCGGCCAGCCGTGCCGCGTCGTTGACCGCCACGGTACCGCGCCGCGTTTCCACCAGCCCCTGGGCGGTGAAGCCTTGCATCAGCCTGGCGATCACTTCGCGCGTGGTCCCCAGGTGCCCGGCCAACTGCTGCTGGGTCATGTGCAGCAGCCCCTCCTCCGAGGCGTTGCTGAGCAGGAAGTTGGCCAGACGCTGATCGAGGTTGCAGGAGTGGATCTGCTCCAGTTCCCCCATCAGCCGGAACACCAGGGTGGAGAGCGCCTTCACCGTCAGGTCCTGCACCGCCGCCTCGCGCTCGAACAGCGCGCGGTAGAGCGGCCCGGGGATCACCGCCACGTCGGTGCCGACATCGGACTGCACCCACGCCGGGTAGCGCAAGTCGTTGAACAGGCAGTTGAGCGCCAGCACGCAGGTCTCGCCGGCGCGGATGAAGTAGAGGGTCGCCTCGCTGCCCTGCGGGGTGTAGGTGAAAACGCGCAGTTGGCCGCGGGTGACCAGGTAGGCGCCGGAGACGCGCTGGCCCTTGTGGATCACCGCGCTGGGCCGGTCGAAGCTCACCGCGCGCAGGCCGCCCCCGAGCAGGGCCGCTCCCTCGGGGGAGAGGTGGAGATACCGCTGCACCGCCGCCAAGTCCGCCATTGCGCCCTCCGCTGCCGCCCGCGGCGGGGCACACGGACCGTAGTTCACGGTGGCGCCCCCAGCCGGAACGGACGCTCCGTGTCAGTGGGAGCCATAGCTTACTCCTTGGCCGACGCCTGTTGCATCGCCGACAGCGAATCGCTGGTGAGCGCCTGGAGAAAGGCGACGATGTCCTGCACCTCGCGTTCGGTAAGTGCCGGCTGATCCAACTGCACCAGCACCTTGTTGCGATCCGACCAGACCAGCATGGGGCCGGTGCGCCCCACCTGGCCGTTGGCCATGATGCGCACCGCCTCCGCCAGTTCGGTTACCGAGCCGTTGTGGAACCAGGGGCCGGTCAGCGCCACGTTGCGCAGCGAGGGGACACGCCAGCTGCCGCGATTGCTGCCCGGTGGCGCCGCGCCCACGTCGCGGGTCAGGTCGTAGCGCACCGCGTAGGGGGTGGGATAGGTGGGAAAGGCCCGCATGGGCGCTTGGGAGTCGAACACGCTGGCGGCGCTGAAGTTGGGGCCCGAGTGGCAGTTGACGCAGCCCAGCGCCTGAAACAGCCCCATGCCGCGCAACTGCGCCGGTGTGAGCGCATCGAGATCGCCGCGCACGAAGCGGTCGTAGGGTGCATCGGGCGTGATCAGGGTACGTTCGTAGGCGGCGATGGCCTTGGCAATACGGTCCAGGGTGATGGGGCCGCTATCCCCGAACGCGCGGGCGAACGCATCCCGATACTCAGCGCTCTCGCGCACCCGCGCCTCCAGCGCCGCCGGCGACTCCATCCCCATCTCGATGGGGTTGAGCGGCGGCCCCTTGGACTGCGCCTCCAGCGACGGCGCCCGGCCGTCCCAGAACAGCACCGCCTGGAAAGCGGCGTTCCACACCGTCGGCGCGTTGCGCCCGCCCACCTGGCCGCCGATGCCCATGGAGGTGGGACGGCCGTCCACGCCCGTGCCACCGGGTACGTCGTGGCAACTGGCGCAGGCCACGGTGCGGTCGCGCGACAGGTTCGTGTCGAAAAAGAGCTGCCTGCCCAGTGCCACCTTCTCCGGCGTGGTGGGATTGTCGGGCGGCGCCGGCGCCACCGTCGGCAGCGCCTGCCACACCGGTGTGCGCGTGCGGTCGCCACCCACCGCCGCCGGCAGCGGCGTCCAGACGAAGCGGTTCGAATCGAGCAGCCCCAGCAGGGGATCGTTCGTCGGCTCGGGTTGCGGCGCCGGCGGCCGCGCGATGAGCGGATCGATCATCACCTGCGGCGCGTTGGCCACCGCCACGATGATCCCCAGCTTGAGGGCAAAGGCGAGCACGCCGGTACCCAGCGCGATGGTGAGCAGCCAGCGGCCACCGCGCGCCAACCGCCCCTTGGGCGCGAGATCGAAGCGCACCATCGCCGCCAGGCCGACGCCGGCCACCAGCACGGCCAGCAGCCCGGCTCCCAGGATGTCGAAGTTGCCAAAGGTCATGATCGTCTCCGGACGAACGTACATGGAGCGACCGGCACGGCGCCTGCACGGCGATGCCGCGATCGCGGCGTGGGGTGCGCGCCGTCGATCCGTTTTCCGGCGCCGCGCCGGTTCGCGTGGCTAGCCCGCGGTTTTCACGAAGAGTTCGGGGTCAGGGCCTAACAGGACAAACCAGCGACTAGGCGCCCCGCATGAAAGAGCGCTCCAACGCAGGGTTCCGCGTGGAGACGTCATCCTGTGCTGCCCACCTTCGTGCAATGCGCGGGCTACGCTGCGCGGCGGAAGAAAGTGTCGCCCGGCGTGGCGGTGGTCACCTCGGTGATGGCGTCGAACGGCAGCCCCGCCCGTGCGTGCGCGCGGCGCACCGCCTCGGCATCGGGCGCCATGGTGAAGCAGAAGGCACGGCCCTCCTCGTACCCGACGTGAACCCGCAGCGGTACCACGCCTTCGGCGTAGCACGCCTCTTCGTAGAGCGCGAAGAAACTCTCGAACTGCTCGGGCGTGAGGCCGGCGGGAAACGTCTCGGTGTCCACCGAGTGGGTATCGATAAAGAACTTCATCGGCTGCATGGTGATCTCCTTCCCAGGTGAGATGTGAAAACGACGGAAAGGAGCGTAGTTCCGCGGGGGCTGCCTATCTGTAACAAAGGCTACATTGGCGCGCAGTGGTATCCCGGCCGATTCCCGGCCCAGGTATGACCTCCATCATACGCAGCACCCGCGGTGCGGCGCTAAAGTACGGCAACCTTTTCCGGAGATCTGCGCAATGAAACTACACGCCCGTCCCTTCGCCGTCCTGCCCCTGCTGCTGAGCCTCCCCCTCGCAGCCTCCGCCGCGGAGCCGAATCCCCCCGCCGTACATCCCGGCATGGATCACACCATGATGCACAGTGCGGCGATGCACGGAGCGATGCCCGGCCTCACGCCCACGCAACCGGGCGAGGAGACGTTCGGCACCATCGCCGAAATCGTGAACATCCTCGAAGCGACGCCGGACACCGATTGGTCCAAAGTGAACATCCCCGCCCTGCGCAAACACCTCATCGACATGAAAGAGGTGGCGGCCAACGCCAACGCCGAAATCACGCGCCTACCCACCGGCGTGCGCATCAAAGTCACCGGAAACGGACGCACTCTGGAGGCCATACAGCGCATGGTCACCATGCACGCACTGACCATGAACGGCAGCGCTGGCTGGAAATTCAGCAACAGCCCGCTACCCGACGGTGAATTGCTGACGGTGGAATCCGACGATCCCGCCCAGGCCATCAAGATTCAGGGGCTGGGTTTCATGGGCATCATGGTGTACGGCACGCACCATGGCATGCATCACCTCGCCATTGCGCGGGGGGAGATGGAGTACTGAGGTCGGAAGTCGACGACTACGATGCGCTGGCGACCGGTTTTCGCTCTATCGCGGAGAGGCAACACCTACTGCGATAGAGCGGAGGTCCGGGCGGATGATATCCATTTGAAAACAGTTTTTACCGCTTAACCCCGTGGCTTTCTGGCAATCAACGTGTACTCACCGTTGGACCCGCTGAATTTGGTTTTTTCCACCACGGTGAATCCGCCATGTTCAAGTGCCCGTTCTATCTGCTGTGTCGATAGCCGGTTGATCAACGGCAAAAACCCCAGCTTCCCGGCGGATCGAACGAGCTTGCCTATGAGTCTGTTGTGCTCACCCAGGCAAGCGGTCTCAGAAATGAAGAGCCCACCGGGTTTCAGCAAATCGTAGATACGCCTTACAACCTCATCGATATCTTCGTAGAAGTGCAGCACATAAAACGCCATCACCACGCTGAAGCTTTCCGATTCAAAACGCTCGTCAAAGACCGTGGTTAGTGCGAACTCGACATTGGTAATATCACGCTCGACTTTTCTCCTCTCCGCGATGGCCAGCAACTTACTGGAGATATCAATACCCACCAAGCGTTTCACGCTAGTTGCAAGGTCGTCGCATTGGGTGCCGGTACCGCAACCGATATCCAGCACACAATCCTCAGACGACAAGTAGGACTTCAACTTCTCGATCTTCTTCTGGTAAGCCTCAAGGTCAGCAATCGGCGAAGCCGCATATTTTGAGGCGATCAGATTCCAGAACTTCTCAGGCGATTTTCGAAACAGCATGCCCCTATCCTTTTTCTTACAAGAGAATCTGAGCCACTCCGGACTTCTCGGTCCTTCTAGGCGTAACGCGCACGACGTTGCTACGACTGGCCGAAGCACCGTACAGCAGCACGAAGGTCAAACCCGCGAAGTGGGTAGGCGCTGATTGATGGCCAGTTGGACGGCGCACACCTCTCCGGGACACCCGCCACTCTGGCGTTTCAGTATATGCCGGGAATCAACCGATAGCGCACGCGTCGCGCATAGTCTCGATAGCCCGGCAACTCCTCCTGCAACGTCTTATCTTCAAGTATGGTTCTCATCACCGCGATGATCGATGCCACCGCCGCGGGAATCAGTGTCCATACCGAACTCAGAGCGAGAACAAGACCGAACAGTGCAAGAATACTTCCGGCATAACCCGGATGCCGCACAAACCGGTACGGGCCACTGTCACACACCACATGGCCTCGATCCGTCTGAATGCGTACCACACTGGAGAAGAAGCGATTCTCCGCCAACGCCCACGTAGCGAACGCGTATCCAAACGAGATCAAAACGAAGCCAACCACGACGAGCCATAGCGGAAATTCCGAGGACCAGTGGTAGCGGTGGTCCAGTCCCGCCACAACGACCATGGGAAACGCGATGCTCACAGCCATCAGTGGAGCAAGCACTCTATCCCAGGCTTTTGCGGTTTTGATCTTTTCAAGATTTTGTCTTTCGGCGGTTAATCCGGGATGCCGTTGTTCGGCCCACATGCGCCCACCAAGACCGGCGGCCAAGATCAGCAGGGAATAGAGCCACGCCTGCCACCAACTTAGATCTCCACCGCATACCAACAAAATCAGCGGAATTAGGAGATACACCACAACCAATCGTATCCACTGGCGAGGGGATACTGTTTGAGATGTCTTTTCATTAACAGTCATTGCTGACATGTGATGCCCAAAAATAAATTGGATTCGAATGAGTACCTAGTGCTGCCGCAATCGGCCGGAGGGGCGGGTAGCGACCCAGAGGTCCAGCCCGCGCAGTGGGCGATGGTTGATGGATTGGTTAGGGTGCATTTCCCAAGCGTAGAAACAGCTCATACTGGTTCTTTCCAATTGGCCAGAGTAGAGGACCGAATATAAGTACAATTACAGAAGCCAAAAGACGCTTCTCGCTTGTGGCCAAGTACTGCATTGTCTCTTTGTTGCTGCCAATTAGCAGGATCAATGAGAACATCGCAACAAACGCATAAAACACGACAACGAATAGTCTGTAGAACCTGTTTCTGGCTATCTCACTTCGGAAGCTTTCCAAAATACTCGTAGAGTAATTATCAACCGATTCTTTGATTACAAAAATGTAAATCACGCCTAGCGCAAAAAACCCTCCATAAAATATTCGCGGATATCGGTCATCTACAACGTAGCAATAGCTAGCTATTGTCCATACGGATAAACCTATCCAGTATGCAACAAGTTTGACTTGATCCCTCGTCAACATTCGGACCCTAACGAGCTTGTCGAAAAACCCTGTTGAAGACAGCCAGATTCAGGTGCGGCAAGTATTCTCTCGGTTCGTTCATTGTTTCTCGTTGATTGATTTATTGTCGCTGTTCACGGCGAATCAGTGCACCCTTTCCCCGGATTCTATCCCCATTCCCATCCATAGCGGTGAATCTTCGGGATGTTGTGCAACATCATCATCAATTTCCATTGCCCATCCACCTTGCGCTTGCCTCGGTAGTTGAACCGCTTGAAAATAATTGGAGTCAGATAACAATTAGGTTAAAGGGGTCAGAGCCACAGCTGTCCCACTTAGCGAATGAAAGAAGCCCGATTTCGCATGGCAATTCGATACAATGAGTTCACCACAAACCATTGAAGCGAAACCAGGAAATCGGGCTATGGCGTATCATCCTACCGTACTCTCTCAGTTGCTCCAATCGGTTCCTCGACTTGAGTTTGAAAAACTCGCC
>JBNKCG010000092.1:0-14513 GCA_050287605.1 Gammaproteobacteria bacterium
TTGGTGGGCTGTCAGGGATTCGAACCCCGGACCTACTGATTAAGAGTCAGCTGCTCTACCAACTGAGCTAACAGCCCCGCGAAAGGCTGCATAGTAAACCAGAAACCTTGTTAGATCTCAAGGGCATATGGCGCCCCGAGATGCTACCATGGCGAACTCTCGAACGACCCGCGACGGGGCACTCTCACTTTGGATCTCTCGCTGCTTTCCGGACTGCTCATCGGCCTGTTCAGCGCCGTCCATTGTCTGGGCATGTGCGGCGGCATCATGGGGGCGCTGACCTTCAGCCTGCCCACGGAGGTCCGGCAACGCTCCGGCCATCTGTTGCTCTACGTGGCGGCCTTCAACATCGGCAGATTGGCAACCTATGCGCTGGCAGGCGCGCTGCTGGGGAGTCTCGGCCAGGCTTTCTACCAGACCGTCAACGTTCCCTTCGCCCACCATCTGCTGCAAACCGTTGCTGCGCTGCTGCTGGCCGGGATCGGCCTGTACCTGGCGGGGTGGTTTCCCAAATTCGCGCTGCTGGAGCGCATCGGAATCCCCATCTGGCGCAGACTCGAGCCCCTGGGCCGGCGACTGGTGCCGGTGCGATCCCTGCTCCACGCCCTGCTCTACGGCATGATCTGGGGCTGGCTGCCGTGTGGACTGGTCTACACCGCGCTGCTGATGACGCTCACCTCGCCCGACACTCAGCAGGGAGCGCTGTTCATGCTTGCCTTCGGTGTAGGCACCCTGCCGGCGGTGGCCAGCGCCGGTATCCTGACCGGGTGGGTGACACGCCTCACGCGACTGCCTTATCTTAGGGCGGCCGTTGGGAGCCTGCTGATCGCCATGGCGCTGGCAAGCCTGTTCGTACCCGGTCTCATCGCCATGCCTCCCGCATCACCACAATAATCGGATGAAACGATTGCCATGAGTGCTTTTGACCGTTTGTTGGTTGGGAACTCCCCCGAACTCAAGGCCCTGCTGCGCACCGCGCAGGTGGCGGCGCTCACCGATGTCCCGTTGATGGTCGTCGGCGCCAGCGGCAGCGGCAAGAGCCTGCTGGCTCAAGCGGTTCACCAGCACAGCCCGCGCAGCCGCGGCCCGCTGGTGACGCTCAACTGCGCACTGCTCGAAGCCGAAGTCCTGGAGAGCGGCTGGAACGAAGCGCGCGGCGGCACGTTGCTGCTGGAGGATCTGGAGAATCTGGACAGCGACAATCAGGCGCGCCTGCTGGCGCTGCTGGAACGGAACCCCGAGCGGCACCGGCGCGACCAGCGCGGCCAGATACAGAACGTCCGCATCGTCGTCACCGTCAGCGGCGATCTGCGGGGCCGGGTCGACGGCGGCGAATTCCGGCGCGACCTCTACTTCCGCCTCAAGGTGGTGCCGTTGGAGTTGCCCGAACTGAGAGCACGCACCGGCGACGCCTTGACGCTGTTCGAACACTTTACCCTGGAGATCGCTCGCCGCTACGACGTGGCCCGTCCCTACCTGACGCGCGAAGCCGAAACGGCCGTGGCACGTCATCGCTGGCCGGGCAACGTGCGCGAACTGAAGAACCTCTGCGAGCGGCTGGTGATCCTGTTCGCCGGTGAATCCATCGACGTCACTAACCTGCCCCGCGAGATGCAGTACCCCGTCCCGCAGTCCACGCGCTTCCAACTGCCCGAAGGGGGACTTTGCCTCGACGAGCTGGAGCGCGACATGATCCAGCAGGCGTTGGAGCGCACCGTGGGCAATCGCAGTCGGGCGGCACGCTTGCTGGGCATCACGCGCGACACCTTACTCTACCGGCTGAAGAAGTACGCGATGCGCTGATCCGGGGCCGCACTTCAGCACTCCACACCCACCAGCGCCCGTGGCAATGCCTCGTTGCGCGGCTTCATGTACCAGACCGACATCATCACCGACAGATAGACCCTCGCGTATTCGCGGACCGTCTACGGGTACCTCGGCGTGCAGTGCAAGCAAAGCGGGAGGCTCGCCTTCGCTCAACGCAACGCGAACTCCATGCCGAATCTGACCGGCATCGGACAGTCCACTCCCGGAGGAACCACCGGCAGCGGCAGGGCACTGTGAATCGTCTGTTCGGCCGCCCGCACCAGAAGCGGATGGGCCCCCTCCTGCTCCACGGCCAAAGCCGTGATATCTCCGCCACGCTGCAGCGTAAAGCTCACCTGCACCACGCCCTCCAACCGCCGGCGCCGGGCAGCACGCGGATAGCGTTTGTACTGCTCGATATGGGCCGCCAAGCGGCCCAGGTAGGTGCGCCGTGCCAGCTCGGCGAGTTCAGGATTGCCGCGCTGCTGCGCCGCTGCGGCCGGCGACGCCGCCTCGCTGGCCGGGACCGGCGACGGTTGGAGGCGGTGGGCTTCGTGATGTGGCTTAGGCTCCGCCGTGGGACGGGGTTTCGGCTTGGGAATCGGCTCCGGTTGAGAAATCGGTGGAGGCAATTCCGGTGTTTGCAGCTGCGGCTGCGACCTCGACAAGTGCCGCAAACTGACCCGGGTCGGTCCCGCCTGCCGCACGGCCCGTCCGTCGGTCGCGCTGATCAGCGCTGCACGCTGCCACAGCACCCCGCCGTGCAGCAACAGCGAGACGGTCAAGCCGATGAGCCAGGCGTGCCACTCGCGGCGCATCACGGCTCTTCGGTGACGATATCCACGCCGTCGGCCCCCGCACTACGCGCCGCGTCCAACACCTTCACCGTCACATCCAGCGTCGCCTGCCGGTCACCACGCAGCCGGACCGTGCGTTGCGACATGTCCGTCAACGCGCTGCGGATCACGGATTCCAGTTCCGCCGCATCAACGAAGTGGTTACGAATCTGCAGCCGGTTCTGCGCATCGACCACGATCTCCAGCACCTCGTCGTTGTTCAGCGCGTTGCCACTGGCGGCGCTGGGCAGCTCCACGTTCAGCGCCTCTTCGCGCACGAAGTGAGAGGTCAGCATGAAGAAGACCAGCAGCAGGAACACCACGTCGATGAGCGGCGTGAGATTGGGCACCCGACTGCTGCGCCGCCTCCCCTCAAACTGCATGGACGCTGCCTTCGCGATGATGAACGGCATCGCCGTCTTGCGGCACACTGCCGTGGGGTAGCCGCTCCAGCAGCAGCGATGCGTAGCTGCGCATGGACTGCGCGCGCCGGTCCGTCATCCCTTCCAGAAAGTGCAGGATCAACAGCACCGGTATCGATACTGCCAACCCGACGCCAGTGGTGACCATGGCCTCCCAAATCCCGCCGGCCAACGCCTGCGCATCGACACGCCCGCCCGCCTGCTCGATCACCATGAAGGCCTTGATCAGCCCGAGGATGGTGCCGAACAGCCCCAACAGGGGGGCGGTGTTGCCGAGTATCGCCAGGGTGCGGAAACCGCGCTCCATGCGCTGCTGCTGTTCCGACCCGAGACGCACGGCCACCAGCGACAGATGCTTCACACCCTCTCCCGCGGCGGCGACGATGCCGCGCAGGACGGCGATCTCGGGTCCCACGCCATGCTGCAGCAGTTCAGCCGCAGTACCATTCTCCAGCGCCTGGCGCAGTTCGTCTTCCAGCCCGCGCTGCGGCCGGCCCATCGACAGGAAGCTCACCAACCGCTCGACGATCACCGCCACGGCGACGGACGAATAGCCGGCCAGAATCCAGACCACCACGCCGCCCTTGGCCAGCAGCTCCTCGACGCTCACGGCCGCACCCATCCCAACGCCGTCACGGCACCCAGCGCGATCAACAATATGCCAGCCCCGCGCTCCAGCACCGGTTTCCAGCGCTGCGCATGAATACGGATTTGGCTGCCCAGCAGGGTGACGAGCGTACCGAACAGCAACAGGGGGATCAGCACCGCACCGACCCCGAAAGTGAGCCCCAGCAGCGCACCGGCACCCGCCTGCGCCGTGGCGGCCGCTGCCAGCAGGACGCTGGTCAGAGGGAGACAGGGGTTGAGCGCCATACCCATCCCCATCCCGAACAACCCCAACGGCACCCCCCGAAGACTCCCCCGCGACCTCTCGCGCGGGTAGAGCGAGGCTGGGCAGCTATCCACCGCCTTGCGACTGCGCCACAGCACCAACAGACCCAGCACGGCAGTGGCAATGCCCAACACCAGACTGCCGCGTCCATCCAGCAACGACGCGCTGATCAGCGACTCGCCCGCTGCGCCCGCCACCGCTGCCAGCAGCGTGTAACCGAGCATGCGGCCGGCGAAGAACGGCATGACCGTGCGCCAACGCCGATCGGACTCCCGGGTCAGCAGGACAGGTCCCAGATACGGCAGGCAAGCGACGTTGCACGGCCCGGCGCCGAAGGCCAACCCCGTCATCAAAATCGCCGGCAGACTGAATGAGAACGGCTCCACGGCGATCACCGCTCTTCGGGGACCGGCGCCGCCGCGCGCTTGCCACCGCGCAACAATCCGAACAGCGTGAAACGCTCCCAGCGCGTCTGCACGCGCTTGCGCTGCTTGAAATAACCGGGGTCGGACGTGAAAAGCGGAAACACGGCGTACTTCAGGCTCAGCACACCTTTGTCGGGGCAGAACTCCACGCAGCGTCCGCACAGCGTGCAATCGGGAAACAGCACGTCCTTGCGTTCCATCTCCGTATGCACCTCGCGAATGTCCATGGGGCACGCCTGCGCGCACAGGCCGCACTTTTCGCACCGCGGCGTGGCGTTCTTCACCAGCCGCACCAGCCCCAGTTTGCGGAATGCGGCATGTAGCGCCAGCATGGGACAGATGCGGCAGAAGGGCTGGCGCACCTGTAGCGCCAGCGCCACCATCAGGCCGAACAGAGACGTACCGATGATGGAGAGCGTCATGTAACCCGCGCTGGTGTTGTCGACCACCAGTTGCGAGGTGTCGCCGCCCGCCAGGGTGGTGAGGATGCGGCTGGGGCATATGCTGCAATAGGGACTGCCCAACTCGTGACCGACGAACCCCAATCCGGTCAGCAGCGGAAACACCAGCACCAGCAGGGTCAGGATCAACCACTTCACAGGGCGCAGCCGCTGCACCGCGGTCTCGGGCAGGTTCTGCTGGGTCGTAAAGCCCAACTTCTGGCCGACCAGGGTCACCAGCTCCTGAAAGAATCCCAACGGGCAGATCCAGCCGCAAAACGCCTTGTTGAGCAGGACGAACAGCAGCACAAAGGTCACCAGCGTGATCAGCGTCGGCATCAGCGCCGCCGCCAGCGCGCCGCCGGTCGCAAGAACAGCCCCGACGCGATGATCCATCTGGTGCTGCAACGAGATCAACACGCAGTAGTCGGCGGTCTGGAAATCGTAAGCGCAGGCCAGCGCGGGGAAGGCGCCGCTGATCTTGTCGGCGAGATAGAAGCCCACCAGAGCAGATCCGTAGACCAAAAAGACGAACGCCGCGAGCTGCACCAGCTTGCGCCCCACGGAGAGATTGAAGATGCCGCTCATACCCCGCGCCCTCCATTTCCGCGCATGCGTTGCCGTGCGGTCACCCCGAGAATGCCCAGACCGACGGCAAACCCCGAAACCGCGGCGACCAAACCGGCGCGGTTCGACTCCCAGTGGTGGGGATTGACGTGATAGGCGGCGCTGAGACTCGCACGATACTGCCGATCGTTGGCCGTATACGCGACCCGAACGATGAAGTCTGCCGGCCGGTTGTTCCTCCGCCCCACCTGCACCCGATGGAAATCATCGGGCAGTCGAATCGCGACCCGCCCGTCGGCGTCGCTCTGCGCCTCCAACACGCTCCCGTTGGAGGTTTCCAGGCTGACCGTCGCCGCCAACGGCTGCCCGCCATAGCGGATCAGAAAGTGCGCTTCCCGATCGGCGAGGTAGCGATGGTGTTCGCGCGCCAGCGGGCTGGGCACGATTTCCAAAGGTAGCTTGGATACCGCCAGCAGTTCCGAGGGCGAACGCCCGCTGGGCTCGCCGTGCAGATAGGCGTAGCGGATGGCGGACTCATGCAGTGCCGCGCTGTCGCGCTGCGCCACCACGGCGTGGTAGTTGCCCCAACCCGTCCAGGGCAGGGTGAGCGTATCCCCGGCTACGATTACCGCGTCCCGCTTGAGGTCCGGCATCCACAGCTCCACCCGCGCGCCATCGCTCTCCAGCAACTGCAACGTCTCCGCACCTCCCCCGTGGCCGCCATGGCCACCGGCGTTTGCCGCCCGTTGATCGCCACCCGCCACCCGCAGCGGCGCCAGCGTAGCCGGCGAGCGCCACACCAGATCGGCGCAGGCATCGCCCGTCGCGACAGCCAATACCAGCACCAACATCGCCGCGCTCGTTGTCGTTTTCATCGCTCCCCCTTTCGTCGGCACGCGTCAGAAGGTCAACGCCAATCCCGTGGTCCAGGTGCGTCCCGGATTGACCACGATGGAGAGGTCTTCTGCGTCGTAGGCGCCGTCCTCGTTGGTATCGCCATAGCCGCGCGCCGTGTTGTAGTAGGTCTCGTCGAACAGGTTGTCGATACGCGCGAAAAACGACCAGTTGTGATCACCGCGCTTGCGCTCGTAGTTGACCAGCAGGTTGACCACGGTGCGGCCATCCACCCGTTCCTGGTTGATCTCGTCGGCGTAGTAGGACGAGCTGGAGTCGAGCTCCGTCGTCACCAACCAGTGCTCCGCGGCACGGTAGCGCACGGTGAGATTGAGATGATGCGCCGGTACGCGCGGCACCTCGTTGCCGGTGTTGTCATAGGCGGTCTCGCACGACACCACCGCGAAGGGCGGCCACGGGTTGGTTACCGGCGTGGCGCCCGGGGGACAACTGCCGGCCACGGGCGAGGTGGCGAGCACGAAGCTGTCGTAGCGCGTGTACTTCGAATCGAGATAGGTGTAGGCGAAATCCCACGACCAGCGATGGGCCGCGTCGCTACGCAATCCCAGCTCGATACCGCGACTGCGCACGTCGCCGACGTTCTCGAAGCGGGCACCGGAACTGGTGGTGTACTGCCCGGCGCTGGATTGGATGTAGTCGCTGCGGTCGATTTGAAACAGCGCCAGATCAAGATCGATAGGGGTACCGAACCAGTGGGTGCGGCTGCGCAGGCCCACTTCGGCGTTGAGCGTAGTCTCCACATCCAGGTCGGGGTTGGGATCGGTACGCATGGTGGGGAAATTGTTGCCGACGAAAAGCTGTTCGGCGGTCGGCGTACGAAATCCGGTGGAGAGATTGCCGTAAAGATCCAACTGTTCGCGCAGCGCGTAGTTGACGCCCAAGCGCCAAGAGGCGACGCCGAACTCGCGACCACCGTCGTTGGCGCTGTCGAGAGTGTCGCTGTAGTCGAGATCGATGCTGTCGTAGCGGCCGTTGAGGGTCACCACCCAGCGCTCGGCAGCACGCACCTTGAGTTCGCCGTACACGGCGGCCACCCGCTCATCCGTATGATTGTCCTCGGCCAGCGCGCCGGGGCTGCAGGCGGGATCCCACGCCAGCTCCGAGCAATCGAGATAGGTGTCGCGCACGATATAGCGGTTGTCGCGCAGATCCGCGGCCGCCAGCCAGGCTAACCGTTTACCCCCGGCACGGTATTCCGCCTTCACCCCCCGCTGGAGCTGCTCGTAGTCGTTGTCGAAGGTGTAGGCGCTGGGATCGGCATCCAACGGCTTGGTCAGAAAGGCCGTATCGTCCGTGAAGCGATAGGCGTTCAGCATGAGGTTGCCGGTATCACCCATATCCCGCGCGTAGGTGATGAAGAACTTGTTGAGATCGACCTGGTAGTGGTTGGAGTAGTCGTTGTAGTCGACCACGTTTTCACTCTGCGGATCCTGCTCCGCCGCGGTCACGCCGCGCACCGAACCGTGACTGTTCTTCATACGGTCGGCGCGTTCCATGCCCAACGTGATGTCGCTGTGATCATCGACGTAGTACTGCAACTTGCCGTTCAGGTAATCGGAACGCGAGGCGGAATCGTCGTAATAGCCGTCGGTCTCACGGCGCGACACCTGGATGTGTCCGCTGCCCCACTCGCCGGCAAACCCGGCACGGGCCAGCGCCTTGTCATACCCGAAACTACCCCCTTCCGCCGCCAGGTGGACGTTGTCGTAGTTCGCACCGCGCTTGGTGGTGATGATCACCGCACCGGAGAGCGCATCGTCGCCGAACAGGTACGAGGCCCCGCCCTTGACCACCTTGATGGACTCGATGTTGTCCAGATCGATGTTGACCCGCCCGGTGCGCTCGAACACCGGCACCCCGTCGATCACCACCGCCACGCCGGGGCGCTCGCCCATGTAGACCTGGTTTTCGATTCCGCGGATGTGGATCTTCAGCGAATCGCCGCTCTGCCACTCGGTGGTAACACCGGGTATGCCCTGCAGCACCTGCTGGACGTTCTCGATGTGCGACTGGTCCACGGTTTCGCCGCTGACGACGCCGATGTTGGAGGGTTCGTCGCGTTTGGCCTCGAAGCGGTCGTCGATGGTGGTGGACTCGACGTAGATGGTCCCCAAGTCCTCGGCGTAACCAGCCGATGCACCCGCCAGCGTTCCCAGCGCCAAAGCCAGACCCGCCGCGACCAGCCGCCGCCCGGAGTCGTTCTCTGTCATGTTCCTCCCCGTATGCCGCTCTTTCGGCGGCCTGTGGTTGCAGTCGGGAAGGAATGGTAGGCGGCGCTATCCCGTATAAAAATCGGGGGTTTGACGCACCGTGTGTGATATGACGCGGTTTGGTGGGTGGGTGGTGTGAGGCGTTTTCAGTTGGCGCGGCGAAGCCGCACGACAGATCGCACTGAGCGGGACACCGAAACGTCGTCCTCGACAGAACGCAATCGACCAATACCACAGACATAAAAAAGCCCGGCAAAGCCGGGCTTTTTCACGAATGGGGTGAACGATGGGAATCGAACCCACGACCGCCGGATCCACAATCCGGAGCTCTACCTATTGAGCTACGTTCACCATTGAAAACGGTTGCACGGGCAAAGCTGGCGCGCCCGGCAGGACTCGAACCTGCAACCCTCGGCTTAGAAGGCCGATGCTCTGTCCGGTTGAGCTACGGGCGCATCGATTGAATCGCACTGCCGTGCAGCGGGCTGTTGGTCGGGGTAGAGGGATTTGAACCCCCGACATCCAGCTCCCAAAGCTGGCGCGCTACCAGGCTGCGCTATACCCCGTGAAACACCTGTCGGACCGACCGATTCTACTCAGGCCGGAGCCGGCCGCCGCGCAAGATGGGCGATGATACGCAGCCCCCGCGGCACAGTCAATTGCGCGGCCGACCCGCCGCCGCGCGGCCCAAACAGTTTAACGCCTTGTTCCGCCAAACGGCAGCATGCGAAAATCCCGGGCTTTTCCCCACCCCGGTCCATGAGGAGAGCCTATGACCGCCCAGCTCATCGACGGCAAGGCCGTTTCCGCCGCCATCCGCCAGCAACTGAAACAGGAGATCGCACAGCGGGTGGCAGCCGGCCGGCGCGCGCCGGGCCTGGCGGTGATCCTGGTGGGCAGCGATCCCGCCTCGCAGGTCTATGTGCGCAGCAAGCGACGCGGCTGCGAAGAGCTGGGCGTGGTCTCGTTCTCCGACGACCTACCCGCCGACACCACCCAGGAGGCATTGCTGGCGCGCATCGCCGAGCTCAACGCCGACCCCAACGTGGACGGCATCCTGGTGCAGCTCCCCCTCCCCGCCCACATCGACCCGGAAGCGGTAATCGAGGCCATCGATCCGGCCAAGGATGTCGACGGCTTCCACCCCTACAACATGGGACGGCTGGTGCAGCGCATCCCCAAGCTGCGCCCCTGCACCCCTTACGGCGTGATTCACCTGCTGCAGCGCACCGGCGTCGAACTCGCCGGCAAAGAGGCCGTGGTGGTCGGCGCCTCCAACATCGTCGGCCGTCCCATGACCCTGGAGCTGATGCTGGCCGGGTGCACCACCACCACCTGCCACAGCCGCACCCGCGATCTACCGGGCCATGTGGGCCGTGCCGAGATCCTGGTGGTGGGCGTCGGCAAACCCGAAATGGTGAAGGGGGCCTGGGTCCGTGAAGGCGCGGTGGTAATCGACGTGGGTATGAACCGCCTCGACGACGGGCGGCTGGTGGGGGACGTGGAGTTCGACGCCGCGCGCGAGCGCGCCTCCTGGATCACTCCCGTGCCGGGCGGTGTCGGCCCCATGACCATTGCGACGCTGTTGCAGAACACCCTGGAGGCGCAGAAGCTGCGCGAGGGTTAGCGCAGCGTAACCCGCCGCATACCGGCGCGATTCAGTTGATGTCGGGTTACGCTGCGCTAACCCGACCTACAGTTACTCGCGGCGCCAGGTGGTTCCTTGGGGGCCGTCCTCCAGCACGATGCGCTGGGACGCGAGTTCGTCGCGAATGCGGTCCGCCTCCGCCCAGTTCTTGCCCTGACGGGCGGCGTTGCGTTTCTCAATCAGTTCTTCAATAGTTTTTGCTGAAAGGCCAACTTCAACAGTGGCAGGATACCCCGTAATCCTTACTTCCGCAGGTTGCACCGTAATCACAACGGACCCAGGTGCAACTTTCAGCCAAGCATCGGCTTCGCTCTGAAGTATCCCAAGCACTCCTCCCAGTTCGACTAGCACGCCGGCAAGCCGCGCCGCATCATTCGGCGCCTCGTCGCGGCAGCGGTTGATCTCGCGCACCAGATCGAACAGCACGGACAACGCCTCCGGCGTATTGAAGTCGTCCTCCATGGCGGCAGCGAAGCGAGCGTGGAACTCGGTCTCGCCGCTGGACGCTTCCGCGTCAATTCCGCGTAACGCGGTGTAAAAACGGGTGAGCGCCGAGCGTGCCAGATCGAGCTGCTCCGTGGAGTAGTTGAGCGGGCTGCGATAGTGGCTGGTGAGGATGAAATAGCGAATCTCCTCGGCGCGGTACTGCTCCAGGATCTCGCGGATGGTGAAGAAGTTGCCCAGGGACTTGGACATCTTCTCCTCGTTGACGCGCACAAAGCCGTTGTGCATCCAGACGTTGACGTAGGGGTGGCCGGTGGCGCCTTCGGACTGGGCGATCTCGTTCTCGTGGTGCGGGAACTGCAGATCCTGGCCGCCGCCGTGAATATCGAAGTGATCCCCCAGGGTCTCGGTGGACATGGCCGAGCACTCGATGTGCCAGCCGGGACGGCCGTCGCCCCAGGGTGAGGGCCAGCTGGGCTCGCCCGGTTTGGCCGCCTTCCACAACGCGAAGTCCAGGGGATCGGCCTTGGCTTCGTCCACCTCCACCCGCGCCCCGGCGCGCAGATCCTCCACCTGTTTGCCGGAGAGCTTGCCGTAGCCGGTGAAGCTGCTGACGTCGTAGTAGACATCGCCGTTATCCGCCGCGTAGGCGTGGCCCTTGGCGATCAGGCGCTCGATCATGGCGATGATGCCGGGCATGTGGCCGGTGGCGCGGGGTTCGAGATCGGGCGGCAGAATGCCCAGCGCGCCGGAGTCCTCGTGCAGGGCGGCAATGAAACGCTCGGTGAGCGCTGCGAACGGTTCGCCGTTCTCGGCCGCGCGGCGGATGATCTTGTCGTCGATGTCGGTGATATTGCGCACGTAGGTGACGTCGTAGCCAGCATGGCGCAGGTAACGCACCACCACGTCGAACACCACCATGGCGCGGGCGTGACCCAGGTGGCAGAAGTCGTAAACCGTCATGCCGCAGACGTACATGCGCACCTTGCCCGGCTCGATGGGCTGGAAGGTCTCTTTGGTGCGGGTGAGGGTGTTGTAGATCTTCAGCATGGCGTTTCTCATTCTTCGCACAGCGCCGCAGCGGCACGCAAGCGCAGGATCTTGACGGGCTCGGGCATCAGCTCCAGCAACCGGCCCAGCTCGGGCCCCCCCGCCTCGCCGGTGAGCGCCACCCGCAACGGGTGGAACAGCGCTTTGCCTTTGACGCCCAGTCGCTGTTTCAACGTGGTTCCGAGGCTGACCAGGTCGGCGTGGCCCTGGGCGACGGCTTCGGCGGCGGCGGCGAACAGGCCCGGCGTCGCCGCGCGCAACTCTGTGCGGGCGTCATCGGACAGCGGCGGCAGCTCGCCATAAACCACCTCTGACCAGTGGTGGACGTCGGCAATGAACAGGATGTTGGGGCGCACCATCTCCAGAAACACCGCACGGTCGTGGCGTGGTATCGGGTTGAGGTTGTCGCGTCCCAACCACTCCATCAACTCGGGGACCGCACTGCGATCCACCGCGACGCGCTGCCAGTGGCGCAGCTGGGTCTCGTCGAAACGCGCCGGCGCTTTTCCAAGGTGTTGCAGATTGAAACCGGCCACCAGTTCCTCCCAGGTAAAGCGCGCGTCGTCCTCGAAGTGATGGCCGAGACGCGCCAGGTAGGCGTTGATGGCGGCCGGCAGGTAGCCCTGCTCGCGCAGGTCCGCCAGAGAGAAGCTACCGTGGCGCTTGGAGAGCGGCGCAGCGTCCTCGCCGACGATCATGGAGATGTGCCCGTAGGCCGGGATGGGCAGCCCCAGGGCCTGCAGCAGCAGGATCTGGCGCGGGGTGTTGGTGAGATGGTCTTCGCCGCGCAGCACGTGGGTGACGCCCATCTCGGCATCGTCAACGGCATTACTGAAAAAGAACGCCGGGCTGCCCACGGCGCGGCGGATGATGAAATCGCCGATGTCGTCGGTGGCAAAGCGCTGCGGGCCGCGCACCAGGTCGTCGAAGCCGACCTCCTCACCGTCGGGAACCCGAAACCGCAGCGTCGCGGCCTCGCCCGCAGCGAGCCGCCGCGCCGCCTCGGCGGGGTCCAGTCGCGCGCAACGCCCCGAGTAGCGCGGCGGGCGTCCGGCGGCGAGCTGCGCTTTACGCTCCAGCTTGAGTTCGGTATCCGTGCAAAAGCAGGGGTAAACGCGCCCGGCCGCCTCCAAGTCCCGGAAATGGCTGGCATAAACGCCATCGCGCTGCGACTGACGGTAGGGGCCGTGGGGTTCGGCGGCCTCCGGGCCCTCCTGCCACGGCAATCCCAACCAGCGCAGATCTTCCATCAGCGCGCCGACGTAGGGTTCGTCGCTGCGCGCGTGGTCGGTATCCTCGATACGCAGCAGAAACACCCCGCTGCACTGTGCGGCGTACAAGGCGTTGAACAGAGCGGTACGCACGTTGCCCAGGTGCAGGTTGCCGGTGGGACTGGGCGCGAAGCGTGTTTTGACGGTGGGTTCACTGGGCTGGGTCTGCATCGCGCGCATACTACCGGAAAGGCCCACCCGGACCAAACGCCGGCCTGCCCGTCGAGCCCCAAGGGACGACCACCGGTTCCGCCCAACGTGAGAAAACGTCTATCATTTAGGCCTCGGCCGCCGTTCAACATCTACTATGCCAACCATCACGTCATTCTCCCGCCTGCTGACCCTCGCCCTGATGGTCGCCCTAGCGGCAACCGCCAGCGCGGCAGACGGCGCAGACAGGCCGCGGGTGCGCCTGATCACCAACCTGGGCGAGATCACCATCGAACTGGAACCCGAACGCGCCCCCAAAACGGTGGACAACTTCCTCACCTATCTGCGCACCGGCGCATACGATCACACGATTTTTCACCGCGTGGTGGGAGGTTTCGTCATCCAGGGCGGCGGCTACCGCCCCACGCTGAGGGCAGTACCCCAGCGCCCCCCGATCCGCAACGAATCCGACAACGGGTTGAGCAACCGCACCGGTACCATCGCTATGGCGCGCACCAGCAACCCGCATTCGGCCACCAGTCAGTTCTACATCAACCTGCGCGACAACCCGGCGCTTGACTACCACGCTGGCGCCAAACCCAGCCCGTGGGGCTATGCCGTGTTTGGGCGGGTAGTAGAAGGCATGGGCGTCGTGCGAAAAATTGGTGCCGTACCCACCGGCCCGCGCGGACCGTTCCCCGAACAGGTGCCGTTGATCGACGTAGTGCTGGAAAAGGCGCAACTGATCCCACCGACCACTGCACAATGACCTCGAACGAACGCCCGGTCCTGTTCATCTCCGATCTGCACCTGGATGCGGAGCGGCCGCAGGTGGTGGAACTGTTCTTCCGTTTTCTGGAACAGCGCGCCGCCCATGCTACGGCACTCTACATCCTGGGGGATTTCTTCGAGGTGTGGATCGGCGACGACGACCACACACCGCTGGCGCAGCAAGTGATGGAGGCGCTGCGCAATCTGAGCGATCGCGGTGTGCCGGTTTCGCTGATGGTGGGTAACCGCGATTTTCTGATCGGCGAGCGCTTCGCCGAACAGAGCCGGTGCCGGCTGCTGCCAGACCCCAGCGTCATCGATCTCTTCGGCACGCCGACACTGTTGCTGCACGGCGACAGCCTGTGTATCGACGACGAGGAGTATCAGGCGTTTCGCAGCCAAGTGCGCAGCACAACATGGCGCAGCGAGTTTCTGGCCAAAACGCTGCAGGAGCGCCACGCCGTCGCGCGCGAACTGCGCAACGCCAGCCGGCGCAAGTCGCGTGACAAACCGCAGGCGATCATGGATGTCAACCAGGGTGCGGTTATCGATGCGATGCGCAACCACGGCGTCGCACAGCTCATCCACGGCCACACCCACCGCCCCGCCATCCATCACCTGCAGATCGACGGCACACCGGCGCGGCGTATCGTTCTGGGCGACTGG
>JBNKCG010000093.1:0-119244 GCA_050287605.1 Gammaproteobacteria bacterium
GAATAGATCCGCTTGGCGCGCAGCCAGCCGGTCGAGCGCAGCAGCAGACGCGCCGTGCGATCGGGCATCGCGCTGCGATGCGCCAGGTAGACGCGCTCGCGCAGCGCCGCCGGGACCCGCGCCGGATCGGTGCCGAACAGCGTGGTGGAAAGATAGAGGCGCTGAGGTTGCGCATCCGGCTGCAACGCCGCCCACAATCCTGCCAGTTCGGGTTCGCCCATCCACACCACCAGGGTGACTCCCTGCGCCTGTCCGGCCACGCCGCGCCAGAACGCCGCGTCGGGCGGCGCCTGCGCATGGTCCCAGGTCACGTCACGCACGGCGGCACCGGGCATCGCCTCGCGCAATGCCTGCGCTGCTACGCGGGCGCGCTCGTCGCCGCGGCGATACACCTGCACCACGGATGCCCGAGCCGCCGCCCCTTCTCCTTGGTGACGGGCGATCAGTTCGCCCTCCAGGCTCATGCCTTTCGACAGGTAGAGCGCATAGAAATCCTGCTCGGCCAGCACCGGCAGATCGGTGGTGGGAAACAGGCACGGCAGCTTCGTCGCCTGACAGAATTCGTGCACCGGACGCCAGCTCCCCTCGACGGCGCCGCTGAGCACTGCGAACACCGGCTGCGCGTCGTAGTACGCTGCCAACTGCTCGGGCCAGGTGGCGCGCGGACCGTGCAGTTCCCACACATGCAGCGCCCACTTGCGGTACGGCCCGAACAGCCACTTCTTGTGCCAGGGAGCATGCTCCTTGCGGAAGGTCTCGTGGCGCGTTTCGCTGTTTTTCTGCGCCACGAACGTCTCCATGACCTCCAGCAGCGCCTTGCGCCGCTGCGGCGCCACACCGTCGGAGACGATGGTGGCGAAGTGGACCTCCTCATCGCCCACTCCCGGAGAGATGTCGGTGGAGAGCGTTCTGAGATAGCCGATCAGACTATCGAGGTCAGCGTCACTCAGCGCGTAACGCGGCATCAGCGGATCGAGTGCGTCTCCGTTGGCGTCGACCCCCGCGACGATGGCCTGCTTCAGCGTCGCCATGCTGTAGGCGGGCCGCTGCTGCGGCGCCAGCGGTTGGCTGGAGGTGGGCAGGCGCAGCGGATTGAACAGCATCTCGCCGGTGATGGCCGGAATGACTTGATCGCCTTCGTTGGAACCCATGCCACTGCGCCGATGGCAGGTGCCGCAGATCACCAGCTCGCCGCTCAGCGTCACGTCGCCGCGCACCTTGCCGGTGATCGCCTTGCCCGAGGGCAGCACACCCTCCAGGTACATACGCCGGCCCTGCTCGATGCGCGCATCCTCCACAGACGGCGACGCCGGGCCCGCATGAACAGGTCCGGCGATCACGATCAGCGCCGTCAGCGCTGCGCAACCTTGCTCGAAGAGACTCTTCATTCGTTGGGCGCGGCCAGCGCCTGGTACTCCTTGATGATCTCCGAAGCACTGGCGATGCCGTCGATGCGCACCCAGTTGCCGGCGCCGGCGGCACGCAGGAACGTGATGGGTTCGTGATTGGTCTTGGCACCGCGGTAGATGTCGAACGCCTTCTGCACCGCGATGATATTGTCCAGCTCGCCCGTGAAGAATCGCCATTGGGAACCGGCCTCGAAGCGCTGTGCATACTCGCGCAAGCGCTGCGGGGTGTCCTGCTCCGGATCGATGGAGATGGAGATCATGCGCACGCTCTGAACGTCGCTGCCCATCTCCTGCTGTACCTGCGAGAAGGTGGCGCTGAGGATGGGACAGATGGTGGTACAGGTGGTGTAGATGAAGTTGAGCAGCACCGGCTTGTGGGTGGCGAGCTCCTGACCCAGGGTGGTCTTGCGCCCGTTCATGTCCGTCAGTGCCAGATCCGGCACCGCGTAGTCGTGCGCGGAGCGTTGGTAGCCCGCCTGCTGCATCATCGCCCGATGTTGGGAGTGGTCCCCGCCCATCGCCCCGTGATCGTGGTGCTGAAGGGGCATGGGCGCTGCGCCCGCCATGGCGCCAGGGTCATGCTGCATCATGGGCATGGCGCCGTGCTCGTCGTGCGCCATCGGCATGGGCGCCGTCTGATCCACGACGCTCATCGCCTTCGCTGGAGTCACGTCACCGTGCATGGCGCGGTTCGCATCCTCGCTGCAAGCGGATGCCAAAGGACCCGCCGCCGCAAAACAAACGGCGACCACCGCTCCCCGGAGTGACCAAGTAGCCACACGGCTTGGCTTATCGTTCATGTCCAACATGCTACCTCCCACACGACTTTACGCCACCCGTGATAACGCCTAGCGCTGCTCCACCGCGCTGCTTTCGCTGCCTTCGACACCGCTGATGGTCACCGCGACGGGCACGCTGCCATGGGCCGCCACAAATCCCTGCAGCGTCTTCTGCCAGCGGTTCTGCTTCCGACTCCAACTAAGCGCCTGGGTCACGCTGGCGCCGTTGGCAAGCCGGATGGTGGCGCTGAGCTGCGCCTGCTTGCCGAGATCGCTGGTGGCCCACATCACCAGTTTGTCCTGCCGCGAGACGTAGCGCGCGCGGCTGATGTCGATGGTCAGGTCGTAGCCGTTGCAGTCCTGATCGACGCCGTCGTGTTTGATCTCCACGGCACCCGGGTAGATGGAGGCGTTGGCGTCGTTGCAGTCGACGTCGGCCGCGTAGCCGTCACCGTCGTTGTCGGCGGGTCCCGGCGGTGCATCGTTGTCGGTGATGGTCACCACCGCACTGGCCGCCGCGCCCAGGGTGGCGCCGCCGCCCGGTGCGGAGAGCGTCACGCTGAAGCTCTCGTCGCCTTCGTAATCGGTATCGTCAATGATGGCGACCGAGAAGGTGGCGCTGTTCTGCCCGTCCGCCAGGGTGAGGGTACCGGAGGCGGTGCCGTAGTCCGAACCCGCCTGCGCCGTGCCGTCGCCGGTGGCGTAGTTCACGGTGACCGCGCCGTCGCTGCCACCGCTGCGCTGGACCGTGAGCTGCACGCTGCCGCCATTCTCGGCGACGCTGTAACTGCTCGCCGCCAGCGCCAGGGTACCCGGCTGCGGTGCCGCTTCGTTGTCGAGGATGGTGACCACGGCGCTGCTCTGCAGACCCAGGGTCGCGCCACCCTGCGGGTTGCTGAGTACCACCTCGAACCCTTCGTCGCCCTCGTAGATGCTGTCGTCGAGGATGGGGATGTCGAAGCTGGCGCTGGTCACGCCGTCGGCCAGGGTGAGGGTGCCGCTGACGGCCTGGTAGTCCCAACCCGCCAAGGCGATGCCGTCGGCGGTCGCGTAATCCACCGCCACGCTGCCGCTGGAGCCGCCGCTACGGGTGACGGTGATACTCAGCGTGGGCACGTTTTCATCCACGCTGTAGGTGGCCGCGCTCAACGCCAGCTCGCCGGGCGCGCCGCCACCGCCGCCGACGTTGACCGCCAGCCAGTCGTAGGCGGCGGCCACGTTGATCATGCCGTTGCCGTAGCTGTCGTCGGGGCCGGCGCTGCCGAGATCGGTGGCAGTCTCCACCAGCGCGGTTTCGATCTGGCTCACCGTGGCGGTGGGGAAGGCGCTCTTCAGCACCGCCATGGCGCCGCTCAGGTGTGCCACCGCGAACGAGGTGCCGGTGACCACGTTGTAGTAGTTGGGCACGCGGTCGGTGGTGAGCACGCCGGCGCCGGGGGCCACCAGGCGCGGGTAGATGCCGCCGTCGCAGGCGCCGGCACCGCGGCTGCTCTGCACGTCGACGTTGAGCTGGCTGTCCACGGCGCCCACCGACACCACGGAGGGGTCGTTGGCGGGGCTGACGCTGGTGTCGGCGTTGGGACCGTAGTTGCCCGCCGAGAACGCCACCGCGATCTCCGCCTCCCTGAGCAGGGCGAGATCGGGCTGGAACTCCTGGTTGCACTGGTTGATGGTGGTCTCCAGCGCCCACGAATTATTGACCACGTCGGGGGCATCGTCGGTGGCGGGATCGCCGTCGGGATCGAGTACCCACTGATAGGCCAAGTGGATATCACTGAGGCTGGACTGGTTGGCATCGTCGAAGATCTTGGCCGCGATCCACTGCGCATCGGGTGCCATGCCGATCTGATAACCCAGCGCGCTGCCCCCCACCATCAGCCCCATCACCTGGGTGCCGTGGCCATTGCTGTCCGCCGGCGTCGCGTGTTGGCCGTGGGGATCGAACCAGCTGTTGGCGCCGCCGCGCCAGCGCGGTCCCAGATCGGGGTGCGAGGCATCGACGCCGGTGTCCAGGCTCGCCACCACGGTATTCTGTCCGGTATTGCCGGTGGCCCACACCTGCTCGACACCGGTGGCAGGCAGGTTCCAGTAACTGGGCGCCGTCGGCGGCGTGCCGTCACCCGGTCCCTGGATGGTGATGTCCGAGGTGACGCTCTCCACGCCCGGCAACGCGGCGATGGACTCCAGCATATCGGCCGGCACGCGTCCGGCCACGCTGTTGCGGGCCCACAGCAGTTTCAACCCGCGCTCGGCGCCGTGACGCCGCAGCAGCCGGCGCACGCGATCTTCGGAGCGACGTCCCGAAGTCTTCAAGGCGTCCACCAGCAGATGGCGTTTTTCCTTGCGCTGTTCGCGGCGTTCGCCCTCGGCGTCGTGCGGATGGCGCGCGTGGGCGCGGCGCTTGGCTTCGCGCCGGATGTGCTTGATATCCAGCGTCTGCTGAAAGCGGATGATCACCGGCACGTCGCCCGAGACGGCCGCCGACTGCAGCGCAGGATCCAGCGTGCCCGCCTGGACCGTCGGGTTGACACTCAGAAGCGCCGCGGAGACGGCGAGCGCCAGGGTGGATGCTTTCATGGCGTTATTCCTGATGGCTGATCGGGTTGACGTGTACGTAGTTGTGGGCGCCGCGGACCGTCAGGCCCTGCACCTGAAAATCGCCGGCCGCCACCGAGACCTGCTGGCCGGGCTGAACGTGGAATCCGGGGTTGGAGAACATCATGCTGTAGATGCGCCCCGGCTTGATGTTGTGGCCGTTGCCGCGGTTGGTGGTGCGCATCGAACCGATGCGCGACGCCTCGGCCACGCCCAGCTTGTAGCGCTCGCCCGGAATCGACACGTAGGGCTTGATCTTGCTGTCGAACAGCACGCCGGCCTTCTCCGGATCGGTGACGCGAAAACGGAAATCGAGCCAGAAGCCGTCGGCGGCGTAGCTGATGCTGAGCACCTCCACACCCCACTTGGCCTCGATCCCCGCCGGCACGGCGGGATCGGGGGCGGCCGCCTCGCGACGTTGCGCCTCGGCCGCCGCGATGGCGGCCTGCACCTGTTGCGGCGTGAGCTGCGGCACCGCACCGTTGGCTGTCGCCCCCTGGGTGGCGGAGACATTGACGCTGGCGGCCATGACGGCGGCCAACACGGCAAAACGGACTCCACTGCGTCTGGATACTTTGTACATCATCGGCTGAGCGCTCCCGCTGGCGGCGGGGCGGGTGCCACGGCACCCGCCCCCTTGCCGTTACTGGACCTGGATGGCATCGACGTTCTGGCTGTTGCTGCCGTCGAGCTGTCCGGTACCGCTGAACACCAGCGTCCAGGTGGCGCCGTCGTAGCTCACCACCGCCTGATCCGGCACCGCGCCCAGCCCCGGCACGGTGGTGTCCGCGCGGAAGGAGATGTAGTAGGTGGAACCCGCTACGCTCAGCGCGTCGATGTCGGCGTTACCCGGCAGACCAGCTGCGCTGCCATCCAACGCCCGCCCGCAGCTTGTGCCGTTCCAGGTGTAGATGTCGGCGTCATCGTAGGGACCGCTCACACCCGCGACCGCGTTGGCGTTGCCGCCTCCCGCCGTCGAGAAGTAGAGCACGCCGCCGGAGACCGAGAGCGCATCGATATCCTGGCCGTTGCTGCTGTCCAGGCCGCACTGGCTGCCATCGAAGTAGGTGCTCCAGGCCGTGCCGTTGTAGCTCACCACGTCCTCGTCGGGCACGTTGCCCAGACCCGGCACGCTGGTGGTGGCGCGGGCAAAGGAGAGATACACGGTGGCACCGTCGATGCTCAGACCGTCGACGTTGGCATTGCCCGGCAGCCCCAAGTCACTGACGGCGTCGTAGAGCCGCGAGTAGAGATTGGCGGTCTCATCCGAGTAGACGTCCACCGCGTAGAGATCGGCATCGTCGTAGGGGCCCGCAACACCCGGTACCGCGCCGGCGCCGCTGGTGGAGAAGACGATGGTGGCCGTCTGAGCACCCACGGCGTTGACGGTGATGTCCACGGTCGCCGCCGCGCTGTCCACCGTGCCGTCGTTCACCGTGAAGGTGAAGCTGTCGGCGCCGTTGAATCCGGCGTTGGGCGTGTAGACCAGGTTGGGTGCCGTGCCGCTTAACGTGCCGTTGGCCGGAACGGTCGCCACGGCGTAGCTCAGCGTATCGCCGTCCACGTCGCTGCCGGTCAACGTCACCGGGCTGGCAACCCCTTGATCGGTGGTAACCGATTGGGTGTTGGCCACCGGCGCATCGTTCACCGGGTTGACCGTGACGCTCACCGTCGCCGCTGCGCTGTCCAACGTGCCGTCGTTAGCCACGAACGTGAAGCTATCCGTACCGTTGAAGTTAGCGTTGGGCGTGTAGGTGAGGTTGGGTGCCGTGCCGCTCAAGGTACCGTTAGCGGGACCCGCCTGCACCGAAAAGGCGAGCGGACCTGCGCTATCGATGTCGCTGCCGGTGAGGGTAACCGCGAGTGCCGTGTCCTCATCGGTGACAACGCTCTGGGCATCGGCCACCGGCGCGTCGTTCACCGGATTAACGGTGACGTCTACGGTCGCCGGCGCACTGTCCACCGCGCCATCGTTGGCAACAAAAGTGAAACTGTCCGCCCCATTGAAGTTGGCGTTAGGCGTGTAGGTGAGATTGGGCGCCGTGCCGCTCAACGTGCCATTGGCAGGACCGCTCTGCACCGCGAAGCTCAGAGTATCACCGTCGGCGTCGCTACCCGTCAGGGTGACCGCCAGCGCCGTATCCTCATCGGTGACGACGCTCTGGGCATCCGCCACCGGAGCAGTGTTGGCCGCCAGCACCGTGACGCTCACCGTCGCCGGTGCGCTGTCCACCGTGCCGTCGTTGGCCACGTAGGTGAAGCCGTCGGGTCCCGAGTAGCCGGTGTTGGGTGTGTAGGTCAGGTTGGGTGCGGTACCGCTCAGGACGCCGTTGGCGGGACCAGTCTGCACCGCAAAAGTGAGCGGGTCGCCGTCGGCATCGCTACCCGACAACGTCACTGAGACCGCAGTATCCAGCACTGTGGAAACGGTCACGGGATCGGCAACCGGCGCATTGTTGCCGGCGGCGCCGAACGCCAGGAAACGGATCATGCCGCCCGCGTTGTCACCCACGGTCTCCACCGCGGGATCGGAGGGGTTGGTCAGGTAGCCGTTACCGTCGTAGACCGCGAAACGTCCCGCCGCGGGTGCGGTGACGACGGCATCCTTGGTCTTGGCCGGCGGCAGCATGGTCGAATACTGCGTGCGCGGCGCCGGGTGCGCGCCGCTGCCGTCCTGGTAGGTGTAGGGCTGGCCGTCCTCGGCGTGGATCGTCATGCTCATGCCCTGCAGCACGGCGACATGGGTGTCCATGGCGGTGCTCACCATGCGCAGCAAGGTGTTGCTGCCCGCCGCACCGGCGGCGATGTCCGCAGTGATGCCCGGCTGGTAAGGTTCGCCGTTGACCAGGAACCAGGTGGGGTGGCGGTCCACCGCCGTGGCCAGTGTGCCGGCGACCACCGCCTCATTGAAGGCGGGATCGAGATCGCTGTAGAAGAGTTCCACCTCGTTGTCGTAACTCACGCCCGGGTAGGCCTCGCCCGCCGCGCTGTCGCGGGTCAGCAGCCCGGCCAGTCCCATATAGACCTGCTTCTGGGGATGCGTGCCGCTGTGGTAGAGAAACGTGCCGTCGCCGTGGAAGGTGGTGCTGCGGTTGTTGTTCCACACGTAGGCCATGCGCCCGCCGTCGGCCGGCGCCTCGCGGCCGAAGGAACGCACCCGCTGGCTGGCGCTGCTGCGCGGGCCGATGGCGTTGTTGTTCCAGGTGGGGCCGTTGTTGGTGGCCGACCACGGCATCTCCTGGCCCGGAATCACCACCGAGGTCGGTTCGCCCAGCCCGTTGGAGAGGAAGATGCGCACCTGGCTGTCCCCCGGGGGCACCACCAGGCGCGGTCCGGGCGCGGCACCTGCCGGCAAGGCGTCGATGCACGTCTGACGCGCGGCACGCGAGGCGGCGCTGTTCGCTCCGCCCGAGAGGATGGAGTAACAGGTGGCATTGGTGCCGTCGCCGCTATCCACCACGTAACCCCACATGGGTACCGCGGTGCCGTCGGGCAGGGTCTTGGTGTACGCCTTGGCAGCGAGATAGAAATCGGCCGCCCCGACAGGACCCGCCGCGAGCGCCAGCGCTACCGCAGCGGCCACAGGCGTCAGTTTGATCTTCATAGCTTCTAGCCTTTTCACAGTTGCACCCTCCCTCGCTTACTCGATGGTTACGTTGGTGGGCAGCACAACCATCGCGCTCAGGCTGCCGCCGGGGAAGATGTCGAAAGTGGTGAGTTCTTTTTCGGCGTGGGAGTGCCAGACGAAGAAGTAGCCGCCGTTGGGATTGAGGCCGCCTTCACCCGGAGGCAGGTCGCCCACATCGCCCATGTAGGGGCTGCCGCTCCAGTAGCCGCCCAGGGTGAGCTCGGCGACACCGGGCAGGGTGACCGGCAGCGGTTTACCGTGATCGGGGCAGTACTCGTGGGTGACGTCGTCGTAACCGTCGCCGCGGTCGTTACAGCTGTGCGCGTAAGCGGGGCCGGTGCCGTAGATGTCCCATCCCAGGTCCCTGCCGTACCAGGTCCAGAGGGTGTCCACCGACTGCTTGGCCGCGGAGTTGATGGTGTTGTCCGAGCGGCCCAGGTCTGCCACCAAACCGTTGGAGGAGAGCATGTGGCCGTCGCGCCCGATGAAGCGGTGGTTCTCGCCGTGGTAGTGGAAGGGGTGGCTGTCGTGCCCGCCGTTGACGTTGCGCACCATCACCCGGTCCAGCGGGTGGGAGAACGACAGCGACTGGTAAGGCTGATGCGGAAACAGCGGGTTGAAGTCGCCCTGCACCAGATCCGGGTAGACGCGGCCGTTGACGAAATAGATGGTCGCGTAGCGGTCGTTGTTGGTGAAGTGGCCGTAGTGACCGCGCTCCATCTGGAAGTGCACGTCGGGATCGGCTTCGGTCAGAAAGTAGAGATACTCCTGGTCGTAGTCGGTCCCGGTGCCGCTGCCGTAAGCGCTCTGCGAGGCGTCGGCGGGACGTACGATCAAGGCGCCCACCAACCCCATCTCGGTGTGCAGTCCCGGGTTGGGTCCGCCCAGGCTGTGATAGACGTAGGTGCCGGGCTTGCCCGCGGTGAAGGTGTAGGTCACCGTCTGGCCGTACATGGCACCGTTGGTCACCAGGCCCGGAGTGCCGCCGCTGGCGGTGACGTTGTGCCCGGTGACGACGATGGATACCGGGTTGTTGACGTTGGTGACACCGCCGGCACCGTCGCTCACCGGCAAGGTGTCGGGCACGCCGTAGTTGATCAGGTTGATGGTGACCGCCTGCCCCTCGGTCACGATCAGCGTCGGTGCCGGATACTGCGGCAGGTAGTAGCCGTTACCCTCGGCATGGGTGGCGCTGGCCCCCATGTTCATATCACCAAAGCCCCACATGTAGAGACTGGTGCCCTCCGGCAGACTGATGTTGAACGGTGCCGCGTAGAGATTGAACGTGGGACCGACGATGCCGCGGATGGCGTGACCGGCCGCCTGCGCGCCCGCCCAGGGCAACAGCGCGAGCCCCAGTAGCAGAGCGCCCAACAGACGCCCGGAGTGCTTGAAACGAGTTTTCATGTCCAGTGTCTCCTTGTCAGGCGCCGTATCAGTTGACGACGATCTCGGTGATCAGGCCGCCGTCGAGCTGGGATGCGTTACCCATCATGTAGAACTCGGAAGCCGTCAGGAAATAGGTCCCGGGCGCAACGCCCGCGGTGTCGATGATGACGTCCTGCGCCTCGCCGCCGCCGAAGTTCACCGAGGCGGTTTCGACGTAGAGGTTCTTGCCGTCGGTGCCGCGCATCTGCGCCGCACCGGTGCCGACCACCTGCATCTTCAGCCCGGGTGCGATGAGCGTGAAAAAGCGGTCGATGCTGACGTTGGAGAGCCGCAGCAGCAGCTTCTGCCCCGCCGTCACGCTGATGGCCGAACCCTGGTCCTGGGAGACCTCGCCGTTGTTCAGATCGACGTTGGCTTCCAGCCACGGCGACCCGTCTTCGTTGCGCGGCGGGTGCATGACGGTGTTGGGATAGTCGTGCACGTCGTCCAGCACCGTGTCGGGATAGCCGCGGCCGTTGATCTGCGGGTAGTTGGTGCGCAGGGTTGAAAACGGCAGCGGCTGTACCTGGATGTGGGCATCGTGGAACTTGGAGTCGAACCCCGATACCTGGATGGGCGCCTCCACGTCGAAGGCGGTGGTGCCGTCGCCGTCGTTGTAGGCGTAGCCCATGGGGTTGCCCGCCCCGCCGCCTTTGCGCTGTGCCTGGGTTGCGGCGAGCTCTGCCGCGGAGATGGTGCCGTTGCCGTCCACGTCGTAGCCGGTAACGTCCTGGCGCGGATGCACGTAGAGGTTGGCCAGCATGCCCATCTCCATGTGCTCGGTGGCCTCCACGTGACAGTGGTAGAGATAGGTGCCGGGATTGACCACGTTGTAGTAGTAGGTCAGCGTGGAGCCCATGTTGATGGAGATGGAGACCTCGGGCACGCCGTCGAATACGGTGGCGGCGTTGGGAAAACCGTGGAAGTGCACGGTGTGCGGATCGAACAGATCGGGTCGCATCACGGTGCCGACGTTGGTGAGCGAGAGAAAGAACTCGTCGCCTTGATCCAGTTCGATGCGCGATCCCGACCAGCGCGCCGCCAGGATGCCGCTGGCGATGGCATCCTGAGGCGCAACCCCGGTCTGGTCGGCGAAACCGAAGGTGTACATGGGATGACCGTCCGACATCTCGGCGAAACCGTCGCCGGCCGTGAGGTGCATACACTTGACGTTGCCGCCGTTGGGGCCGGCCGCCGGCTTGGTTTCGCCTGGCGAATTCCACGCCGCGTCGCCGTCGTTGTCACCGGGGCACTGCACGTTGACCTCGGCGTGCACGACGCCCATACCGCCGAGCAACACCAGCGAGACTGCAGAGGCGAGGACATTTCTTTTCAGCTTGCTTTGCATAGTCATATCTCCTGTGGGAGCGCTATGAGACCTTGCCGGACACTCCCTCCCCCGCCGGCGGCGGGGGAGGAGTGCCGATGTCTCGCCGCTTACCGCTCGTCGGCGCCGATGTCGTTGACGTTGCCGTTGGGCCGCGGGTCGCCGTCGAAGTCGGTACTCAGCAGTCCGCCGACGTTCTGGCCCGCACCGATGGCCGGCGAACCGGCACCGATGTGGTAGTCGTAGAGCGTCGGGGCCGTGCCGGGGTTGGGTTCGGACTGGACCAGGGTCAGCGGACCGAAGGCCACCTGGATGAAGTTGCCACCCTCGTCGAAGGCGCCGGCCGTCTGCAGCACCGTGAACTCGACGATGTTGAGACCGTCCTTGCCCTCGTTGAACACCGGGTTGACGAACGCCGGATTCAGCGTGAAGACGTTCTGGCGCACGTTGTACTCGGCCTGGTTGTCGGCGTTGTCGGTGAGCAGGTTGTTACGTGTGAACATCAGCTCGCCGGTATCCACCGCACCGTCCATCACCGCGATGTCGTCGCTGTAGGCCGCCACCGTGTTCAGGTCGCAGCCCACGGGAGCACCCGTGCAGTTGGCGGGGAACAGCCCGGTTTCGACGAGGGTCGTGGACGGATCGTCGTAGTTCAGCCAGAAGAACGAGCGATTGCCGAACACGATGTTGTTGCGCACATCGGCATCGGAGAAGGTGCGGTACTCCTCGGCCCGTCCGGCGCCGCCGTTGGTGGGAATGGTCGCCCCCTGCAGCAGGGTGGCCATGTCCACCGTATGGGTGCGCGACACGATACCCGCCGGCTGCGCGCTGGATTGGTTGGGGAAGCCCGGCGTGAACGCCAGCGCCGCGGTCGCCGTTGAGTCGTTGTGGGCAATCGTGTTGTTGACGACGTGCACCTCCACCGAGTCCTGGATGGAGATCGCGCCCGCATTGCCGGCGACGTTGTTGGTGATGATGTTGTTGAACACGCTGACGTCGTACCACCGGTTGTTGGCCGCCAGGTTGTCCGCCACATCGATGCCGTTGGCCTGCATGATGGCGATACCGCCGCCGTCACCCGCACCCGCCAGGTTGCCGCTGATACGGTTGGCGTTGACCACGACGTTGCCGCTGCCGTCGGAGAGCAGCAGCCCGCCCGCGTTGGCCTGCAGCGGCGTCTGGCCGGCGATGTAGAGACCGCCGCCGTTGACAGCGCTGGCCTGGCTGAACGACTCGTTGAACAGGATCTCGTTGTGCTCGATGCGGCCACCGTTAGAGCGGCCCATGTGGGCGACGCCACCACCGTTGCCCTGGGTGAAGTTGCCGCACACCCAGTTGTTCTCCACGCGGTATTGGTCAGCACCGGTGTAGAGCGAGATGCCGCCGCCCGCACCACCTTCCGTGGCGCCGTTCTTCACCACGCGGTTGTGGTGAATGCGGATGCGGTCGTTCATGGCATCGGTGTAGGTGAGATTGCCTTCAGCATCCTCGAAGGCCAGATCGGGATGGCCGAGGCGGATACCACCGCCGTAGATACCCGAGTTGGTGGTCAGCACGTTGTTGCCGATGTTCAGGAACTGGGCGTAGCCGTTGACCACGATGCCGCCGCCGTTGCTGGCACCGACGACCGTAAAGCCGTCGATGCGCGCACCGCGGTTGGCGAGACGCACGAAGCGGTCGCGACCGGTGCTACGCCCGGCGACGAAGATCGCCGCTCCCTCTTCGGTGGCGAAAGCCGGCGCACCCAGCGCGGGGAAACCGCCCACGTTGTTGTTCTGACCCGGCAGCAGGCTGATGGAGCCGTCGGCCAGCAGTTGGTCGACCTTGGCGCGCCACGCCTGCACCTTCTCGGTGGGGAACTGGCGGCCGTTGAGGAACACGCGGTCGGCACCCCAGCCCTGCAGCTTGACCGGCTTCCACATCACCAGCAGCTCGTCGTACTGACCGGGGGCCACCAGGATCAGGTCGCCGGATTCGGCCAGGTCGATAGCCTCTTGGATGCTTCCGCCCGCCGCCACGTTGTGGACCTGATAGGTCTGCACCGCGGTCGGGTTGAACGGGTCGGCGGCGTTGGGACGCACCCCCACCTCCTCGCCGTTACACATGCGGGGATTGCCATTGCCGTTGTTCAGGCACAGACCGACGGTGAGCGTCACGCCCATGGGTGAATCGTGCCAGCCGGTGTTATCGCTGTAGTCGCTGCGCACGATCACCTGGTAGTCACCGGGGACGATGTTCTGCGGTATGTCCGCGTCCACCTCGTTGGCGTTGTGCAACCCTTGGATATCGAGGTTGTAAGTGGTCCCGTCCGCGGCCAGCAACGCCAGGTTGTCGCTCTGCGCGAAGCTGTAGTCACGAATGATGGTGCGCGGGGTTGCCGCCGTGCCGTCCCACTCGGGGTTGGGCACGGTCACGGTACCGCGGGAGAAGATGCGGATTCGCTGTGGGTCCGCCGTACCGGTGACCACGAAGGGTCCGCCACCGCCGCTGTTGGAGTGACGCTCCACCGACGCGATCATCGGCGTGCGGGTGGGAATCTCACAATCCACCGGGAAGCTCACCGGGGACGTGAATGCCGCGTTCGCCAGTACCGGGGTATCCAGGTACGTGGTGGAGCCCGGCATGAACTGGAACGTGTAGCAGAACTGGCTGAAGTTGGGATTGAAGTTTGGATCCACGATCAGGTTGCCCGGATTGGCCGGGTCGGGGATCGGGCCCGCGTCGTTCATGCACGCAATCATCATGCTCGGCGAAATACCGGACGGCTGCGGCAGGTTCGCGTTCCAGGTGGAGGGCAGCATGGCGTTGTAGGCGCCGTACTCATCCGCGTAGACGCGATTCACCGGCTTGCCGTTCCAGTCGTAGAAGGCGACCGGCACCAGCGGCGGCGCGTACTTCTCGCCGAAGTTCGGACTGTTGGGATTGAACTCGTTGGCGAGGTCGTTGAGGATGATGCCCGTGACGTTGGCCGCCACCGGCACTTCGCTGACCAGGAAGAAATCCGCGGCCGCATTCTGCGCCGCCTGCAGCGGCACCTTCTTCATGTCGCATACCGGACGCAAGATCGGTGGCTCGGCGACTTCGTCGGTGCTGGTATAGCCCGGCGCCAACGCATCGTCCGGATTCACCCCCGGAATCAGCATGGTCGCGCTACCGCTGCCGTCACGGGTGGACAGCGAGAAGTAACGCGGAACCTCCTGGTCGGGACCCACGCAGGCCGTTGGGAGAGCCTGCGGAGCGGGCACGTAGGCGTCACCCAGGTCGACGTTCTTGTGATGCTCGCGCAAGGCCTCGAAGCCAGGCGGCGTGGTGGCCTCGACGATATAGTCGGACGGCAGCAGCCCCAACTGCAGCGTCGCGTCGTTGGGCACGCCAGCGGCATGCACGTAGGCGTAGAACGCCTGCAGTGCGTTTTCCACGTTCGGGTTCACCGCGGCCAGATGAGTGTGGTCGTAGTCGGCGAAGGCGTAGCCGCCGTCGAACACACCGGGACGCACCTGGTTCCAGTTGCGCATGCCGTCGAAACAACGATCATCGGCGATACCCACTGCCGTCATCTGGTTGGAGCCCTGGCAGCCGGTGGGGGTGTTGTCATCCCAGCTGTCGGTCCACACCACGGCCAGCGCGTCGCCCATCTCAAACACGGCGGCGTTGTTGGCGACCAGGGTATGGTCGGGATCATCCTGATCGACATCCTCGGGACCACGGATACACTCGTTGCCGGGGATGGTGGGGCTGTTCACGCAATCCGGATTGCCCCAGCCCAACGGATAGTTGTCGATATCTGGCTTGGTGACGATACCGTCGCCGGTAATGTCGTCCGGCTGATTGTCGTCGGCCTGGTAGATGCCGTCGCCGTTCCAGTCGACGTCGCCGATGCCACCCGGGAACGGGGTGAAGGGTTGCCCGATAGGCGGCAGCACGGGCGAATCGATGTCGCCGTCGGCGTACAGATTCACCTGCACGCGCGGCACACCAGGTTCCCAGCCCTCGCCCACTGCCAATCGCGGGTCGTTCTCGGCGCGGGTCACCGTGTTGAACACGATGCCCGCGATACCGCCGTTCTCACCCACGTAGGTGGGCGGGAAGGAGCTGAAATCGTTGACCAGGTAGTCGCTCTTACCCCAGTAGATCCAGTTGGTCTGACCGAGAAAACCCTGGAAAGCCTCGAGCAGCACCGGACCTACCTCGGTACGCCACGGCAGATTGCCGTTTTCGGACTGCAGCTGCGGCGCCATCTCGCCCACACCCGGCGGCTCCTGGAAGCCTGGGAATATGCTGGCATCGTTGTTCACCGGACCGCCCGCATCCACGATGACCGTAGCGCCGGTGGCCTTCTTGTTGGTGAAGCCGACCTCGGCCACCATCCAGTTGAACCAGGGGAAGTGCTCGTCGAACGGCGCCAGACCGTCGAAGTCGGTGGGGAAGGTCTGGTAGACCGTGCCGTCGCGCCAACGCACGTTGATGGGACCGCTCTCGGCACCCAGATTGGTCTCGCCCGCATCCCAAAAACCGTTCTGATTGGTGTCGTTGAAGAGGTAGTTGGTCAGGCGGTTGAACCAGTTAAACACCGGCACGTCGCCGAACGCGCACGACTGACCGCCGTTGCAGGTGCCCGCCGGATCGACGGTAAAAGCCATGGTGGCGATGACCACGTCCAGCGGCGTGTCGAACACCTTGAGTTCGTACGAACCGGCCGGGATGTTGGGAATCGAGAAGGTGCTGTCGCCGTTGCACGGCATGGCGTAACGGTTGAGGCCCGGAACGCCGTTGTTCTCGTTGATGGCAATCCAGCACTGCGGGAAGGGACGGCCACTGTACAGGGTGGTATCGACCGGCCGCGACATGTGCATGTCGGTTATGCGGCCACTGACCGTTGCCGGACCGCCCGCCAGATTGTTGTGCTCATACGTATAGCCGATGAAGACATGCGGACCGGGGGGACCGAATTCGACGAAGAAGGGCGGCTCTTTGGCCTTCACCCAGGCGTCGATGACCGGCGTGCCCTCGATGGTGGAGGTCTGCACCCAGCCACCGCCGGTGGGCGGCGTGACGATGATGCCGTACTTGCCGGGCGCCAGGTTCTTGACCAGCAGGGTACCGTCGGCGTTGGGGTGCAGCGTGCCGTCTCCCGCCACGTCCACCACGGGCGCGCCGTCGGCATCGAGACAGCCGTAGGTGCCGCTACCCGGATTGGCGCCGTTGGCGTCGCAGGTCTGCACGTAAGTGGTGCCCAGAGGGTCGCCAAAGGCGTTCTGTAGCAACGGACCGCCGTTGGCGCCGTATTTGCCGCCCGGTTCCTCCACCACCACGCTGAACTGCGTGAAATCCGGAATCGGCCCCGGACACGACGTCGAGCCGGCCTGCTCTTCAGGGAGATCGGGGGCACCGTTTAGCGGGTAACAGTCGTTGAACAGATAGACTGCGATCTGTGCCGTCGGAATGGGGTGCGCCTCAACGGTGACCGTCACGTTGTCGAGCGTCTGGCTCGGGTCCTGCGCGTTGGGCAGCACCGTCACAGGCGTACCACCCATGGCGTATCCCGAGTAAGGCAATACCGACAGGTAGTAGCGCCCGGGCGGAACCAGGGTGACGTTGATGGAGTTGCCGTCGACGTAACCTTTAAGCGCGTTGCTGATCGGACTGGTCGCATTCGTCTGCGACATCGCGATCGGGTGATAGCTCTTGTGGAAATTGAGAGCGAGCTGTTGATCAATGGGAGGTGGCGCAGTGGGATCGATGTTGTAGGTCGTATCCTGCTGCAACACCCAGCGGAATCCGTTGACCGGGGCGCCGTTGCCATCGACCACATCGATTCTGAACTGCGCGGCTTGCGCACCCGTTGCCAACGTGAAGAGCACCAGCCACGCGATGCCCCCCAACCCCGTGCTCATTCTTCTCAGTACGTTCATCATTTCACCCCGATATCGAATGCCGACGCGAGTTCTCAGCCTGCTGCCCACACCGTCCTGTTTGCGGATCGGCTTCGGCACGGTCGCGACCGAACCAGGCAACCCCATGGCGCAACGGCGCAGCACAAGCCGCATCACCGTTGATGAGAATTCTTAATGAGTGAGGTCGGGATATCTGGTAGGGGAAGGCTGTATTTCTGCCTTGAGGGTCCCTGCATTTACGGTAGGGTTAGCCGTACGCTCCCACTACACGCACGCACGGGGAGACGCGGATGAACGGCAGTTTGCGATGTCGCAAGCGGACAGTGGGAAGGTGCTGATGCGGCCCGGGCCGGGCCGACAGTCGTTCCGGAGAGATACGCTAAGCTGATGCGCTAGTTGGGCAGTTGGCCAAGCAGTCGCCGCGCCTCCTGGCCGACCTGACTGTCGGCACCCAGATCGATGGCTTTCTGCAGCGCTGCTCGCGCCTCCTGGGGGTGCTGAGCGTGGAATTGCACGAAGCCCAGGGTGAGCCAGATGCGCTGCAATGCGGGGTCGAGTCCCACCCCCTTGTTGAGCTTCTCCAGCGCCTCGTCGGTGCGCCCCAGGTAAAACAGCGTCAGTCCCAGATCGTTGTAGATCGCGGCGTTGTCCGGTGCCAGCTGCGACGCGCGGGCGTAGCCGCGGACGGCGGTTTCATAGTCCTTGTTGTCGAACGCGGCGTTGGCCTTGTCCATTATGCCGGCCAAATCGTCGCCCAGCGGCTGCAGCGGGAACGGCCGTAGCTGCGCGGTGACGTTGGGGTGATCGGCGGGCATGGCGGGGGTTACGGCCGGCGCCACCGCGGTCGAGACGCTCGGCGCCGGGCGGTAGTACGCCCGGGTGGCGAAGAAGACGGCGAGACCGTAAATCACCAGAAATCCGATTGCGCCGAACCACTTGATCTTCGACTGCATTCCCCTGCTCCTGTCGCGCCCACACACGGCGCTCGACCGCCTTTCGGGTGCAGCGGCCACGTGCCCTATGAAACCGGACAATCACCCATAGAGCAAGTAGAGACGGCCAGCATGTGGCAAACCGGCGCCACGCTCACACTTTGCATTCCACCCGATAACCCACACCGCGCACGGTGTGAATGAGGTCGGCATCGAGTTTTTTGCGCAGGTGGTGCACGTGGACTTCAACGGCGTTGCTCGAAAGCGAACGGTTGCCGAAGCTCAGCGATTCCTCCAGCCGCTCACGCGAAACCACATTGCCCGGCATCTCCATGAGCATCCGCAGCAGTTCGAATTCCTTTCGGGAAACGTCGCGAGGTTGATCCCGGTAGGTCACCGAGCGCGTACCCAGATCGAGTACCACCTCGCCGCAGCGCATGACCTCTTCGGCACGGCCGCGAAACCGCCGCAGCACCGCTCTCAGGCGCGCCACCAATTCATCCACGACGATCGGCTTGACGATGACATCGTCGGCACCGCGGTTGAGCGCCTCGACCCGATCGGCCGCGCGATGACGCGCGGTGATGACCACCACCGGCGTGGGATTCAGGCGCGAGCGCATCTCCGTCAACAGGCTGATACCGCAGCGTCCGGGCAGATTGAGATCCAATACCACGCCGTCGTAGTCGCCGCTGGCGATCGCCCCCCCCGCCGCGAGCCCGTCTCGCACCCAGCTCACGGAAAACCCTGCCTGCGACAGCAACAAACGCAAGGCATCGCCCACCAGTTCATCATCTTCCACAAGTAGAAGTTGGATCACGCCACCCCTCCCGCAATCGGCTTGGCGCGCCGCCCGCGCCCCAGGCGCCAGCCACACCGACCAGCCGAAACGAATAGTTGTATTTTCTCCGCAGATGAAAAACGTTCGAGCGGCCGGAATTTATGCATCAAATCGATGGGGTAGGGAGTCGTGGGTACGGCCCCCAGGACGGGCAAGTGTCCTGCGCGAAAGTGCGGAAGCGAAGCGGCTGTGATACTGGATGGGAACCGATCCGGGCGATGACACCCCCGCCGCAAGCAGAGGGCGCAACCCTACCTTTTTCAGTGGCGGCGTGCAGGGTTAGGGGCCGCTCACTCTCATCGGGTGGGCTTCAATTGATGCCCTGTAGGCACCCTCCCACCGAACCCACGCCGCAGATGTGCTGATCCAGCCACACCGCCTTGTCGAACCGGGCACCGTCGAGTTTGGCGTCGGTCAGCTGGGCCCCGGCCAGATCGGCATAGGAGAGATCGGCCCCGCGCAGATCGGCACCGTTGAGGTTGGCACCACGCAGGTTGGCACCCACCAGTTGGGCCTGGCTTAAGTCGGCGCCGGAGAAATCGGTCTCGCTGAAGGTGCCGTAGGAGAGATCGGCTTTCGCCAGCACCCCGAATCGCAGCCTTGCGCGCGCCAGATTGACGTTGCGCGCGCTGGCAGCGCGCAGATCGGCCCCCTCCCACTGCGCACCGTCGAGCTGGCAGGAGTCCCAGTTGACTCCAGCCCGGGGCGCGGCACCGCACTGGCGCGCCGCGGTAGTGGACGGCGGGCGGGCAATCAGATAACCGGCCAGTACGGCCGCGACCAGCACCACGGTGACGCCGATCTGCCAGCGGTAGTTGGGCCGCTGGGCGCGTAGCCCCTGAATCAGATCCGCCTTCAGCAGGCGGTGCTGGATCATCTCCATCTCCTCGTCGCGACGCCGATCGCGGTTGCGCCGTTCGATGTCTTTGGGTTCGGGCATCGAGGGGCCGGCACGCCGGTCGGGATCGAGACGTTCGTCTTCGCGCAAGCGCGCGCGCTCCAGCCGCGCGTAGTCGGCGTTGGAGTCGAGGTGCTTCATCTCGTCGGGAACGACCGCGGGCGTATCGGCCACCCGCGTCCAATGCGCCCCGTCAGGACTCACCTCGTCGCTGTCGCGCAGGCGACCGAGCAACACGTAGCGGCGGATCTGGCCGATGGGAAACGGCCCCTTGACCGCGTCACTGCGACGCGTGTACCAGATGTGACTTGTGCGCTGATCTTCCGGCATGGGCCTCATTATCAATCGTCGAATCGGCACGAACCCTGATTAAATCAAAGCTCTCTCGAGTTGGCCAATGCTCCATCGCTATACTGAACAAATGACTTCGTACCCGACCTCCTCATGAATCTACCCCCCGTCAACCTGCCCCCCCTGTCGCGCGGCGAACCGCTCACACCGGAGACGCTGCCCTCGGCGCTGCGCGGCTGGCAGGTGGGGCAGGTGCTGCAGGCCACGGTGGTAGGACGCCCGACGCCCCAGACCGCCACCCTGCGCTTCGGTTCGACCACAGTCCCGGTGCAGACGCGCATCCCGCTGACCTCGGGCGAACCGATTCGAGTGCGTGTCGACGAACTGGGCGACACCATCACCCTGCGCCTGCTGGGGGCAAGGCCCCAGGCCAACCCCACCGTCAACGAAGCGTTGCGGACTGCCCTGCCCCGGCAGCAGTCGTTCGCCCCGTTGCTGGCAAACCTGGCGCGCCTGCTGACTCCGCGCCAAGGCGCAGCAGCAGCCTCCCCGTCCGCACCCTCCACGGCCCCGGCGCCCACCCCGCCATCGGCACCCGCCCTCCCGCCGCTGCCACCCGACGTGCAGAAGCTGGCGCAACAGCTTTTCGACGCGTTGCCGGAAGCGCGGCGTTTCGCCACGCCCGAGGGGGTGAAACAGTCAATACGCGACAGCGGCACCTTCGCCGAAGCCAAGCTCGCCACCAGCGGCGACGCCGACGCGCCGCCCCCCACCCAGGACACCAAACTCAACCTGGTTCGACTGCTGGCCGCGTTGCAACCGCTGCTGCGCAACCTGCCCGAATCCGTGCAGTCCGCCATCGGCAAGGCACTGCTGCTGAACCCGCACATTGCGCCCCCGTTGCGTGATCAGGCGCCGCTGCCGCAACCGCGGGCACAGGCGACGGTCGTGCAGCTGTTGGAGGAGGAGATCTCGCTGCTGCGCGTGGTGCAGGAACTCACCTCTCAGCTCGAAGGCGTACTGGCACGGGTGCAGGTCGGCCAGCTCGCCTCCCTCCCCCACCAGCAGCAACCGGCGCAGGTGTGGGTCGCCGAGGTGCCGGTACGCTACGGCGCACAGACCGATCTGTTCCAGTTCCGCATCGAGCACCGCCAGCCCGGCGGCGCGCAAAGCGAAGAGTACTGGAGCCTCACCTTCGCTTTCGAGCTCGAAGAGCTGGGACCGATGCGCGCGCGCGTGGTGTTCTACCAGCAAGAACTCAACGCCACGCTGTGGGCCGAACGCGAGGCCACGGCGCGCAAATTCAAGCAGCGTCTCGCCGACCTGCGCCGGCGTATCGAAAAACACGGGCTGCCGGTACGCAACCTCGACTGCCTGACCGGCGCCCCCGAACCCGATGCCGTGCCGGCGACGGGGCACGGACTGATCAACGACCGGGCATGAACACGAAAACACGCAGCGACGAAATCGCCATCGCCCTGGAATACGACGGCGAAAACGCCCCGCGCGTCACCGCCAAGGGCGAGGGTGAGGTCGCCCGGCAGATCATCGACGTAGCCAAGGACCACGACGTACCGCTGCAGGAAAACCCGGAACTGGTGCGCCTGTTGCGGCGCATCCCACTGGGCGACGAGATACCCGAGGCGCTTTATTACACGGTGGCCGAAGTGATCGCCTTCGCCTACATCATCGCCGGACGGTTTCCGGAGGGGTTCGACGCGGGCCCGCCCTAGCGACACATCCGTCGCACACTACACTTGAAGCGTGCACCGCCGCAGCGGCCGATCGACGACGGCAACGCCCCGTCACCCACTCAATCCGTCAACAACAACCGGATGCCGCGCAACCGTCCTAACCTCGATTCTGTCCGTCACTCCTGTAGCTGCGCCGCGCGGCTGTTCGTTGCCCTCATCGCGACGGCCGGCCTCGGCTCCACCGTCGCGGCAACCGAAGAGCCCTTGCCCAGCGAACCCGTCGACGCCGGGTGGACGATTTACGCGGACAACGACGAACTCTCGCCCAGCGAATCGGATGCCAACTACACCGCCGGATTTTCGGTGTCGCTGGCAGGCCGGCGGGCGCGCGACTACCCCTGGTCGCTCGATCGTCCGCTGGGTCGCATCAACCGCTGGCTGGGCGTGGACCGCCCGGAAGGCAGCGCCGCCGCACGGACCTATCACAGTTTCGGCTTCGGGATGGCGGCGTTCACACCCATCACCATTGGCGACACCGCGCCGCGCTTCGATCAACGGCCCTACGCCTGCCTGACCTTTCTCCACAACACGCGCCAGACAGTGGTGCCGGCGCGCGCCAGCAGCTACTACAGCACGTTGGTAGTAGGCCTGCTGGGCACCAATGTATGCGAATCGCTGCAAAACTTCGCCCACAGCGTAGCGAAAGGCACCCGGGCGCGCGGCTGGTCGCACCAGATCTCCGACGGCGGAGAACCGACGCTGCTGTGGCGCGGCGCCCGCCAGCAACTGCTCGCAGAGGACCTGACCGGTCCCGCGCATCACCAGCTCACCTGGACGGCGGACGCGCAGGTGGGCTACGTCACCGACCTGGGCATCGGTCTCTCCTGGCGGTGGGGCAACCTGCGCACCCCATGGTGGAGTTTCGCGCCGCAGCAGACGGAGTACGTGCCCTTCAGCACGCCGCAACTCCCGCAGCATCGCCTGCGCGTTGACCAACCGGTGGAATCGTACGTGTGGGCCGGCGGAATGCTGCGCTACCGGCTCTACAACGGGTTGCTGCAGGGCCAGTTTCGCGACAGCACGGTGGAAATTCCCGGCGACCGCCTCAAGCCGCTGATTGCCGAGATCTAGTTCGGGGTCGCCCAGGAGTTTCGGAGCGGTTACCAGCTCAGCCTGGGCGTTCGCGCCCGCAGCCGTGAGTTCGAGGGGCCGGGAGGAAGAAGCATCCAGTGGGGCAGCCTGGCGTTGCGACGCCGCTTTTGAAGGAGGAGGTCACCCGGCGTGAGCCGTCGGCACCGCAACCGAACGGAAGCGCCGGTAGGTCCACTGGTACTGCTCGGGCACCTCACGCACGCACGACTCGATGTCGGCATTGAGCAGCGCACTCGCCCGCTCCAGATCCGCCCCGGCAAAAGAGTCCGCCGCCGGGCGAAAACAGATGCGAAACCCGCGCCCGCGTGAAAGCCGTCGGGCGTAAACGTAGACCACCGGAGCCTCACTCTTTAGGATCAAGCGTCCCGCCAAGGTCATGGTGTAAGCGCTCTGTCCGAAGAACGGCGCGTTGACACCGGCGCCCGGCTTTGGAGTCTGATCGGGCAGGATACCGACCGCCTCCTGGCGCGCCAGTGCCTGATAGAGCGCGCGCAGCCCCTTGGTATCCGTCGCCACCAGTCGCGCGCCGCAGCGCTGCCGCCCGGCCAGCATCAGCGCCTCCAACGCCGTTGAGTCGGGCGCCTTGTAGAGCGTGGTCATGGGAAGTTGGGACGAGCAGTAGAGCGAGGCGAGTTCCCAGCTGCCGAGGTGCGGCATCACCACGATGACACCGCGCCCCTGCGCGACGGCGCGATCCAAATGCTCGCGCCCGTCGACCTCACGGATCAACCCCAGCACCCGCGGCGCCGGCCAATGCCACAGCCCAGCCGTCTCGAAAAAGGTCTTGGCGGTCTCCTTCAAGATGTCAGCCACCAGACGGCGCTGCGCTCCCTGCCCCCGCTCCGGGAAACAACGCGCGACGTTCTCCCGCGCGATGCGGCGCTCGCGGTTGGGTAGGCGCAGCAGACACCAGCCGAGCGCCGCGCCCAGCGCGTGAAGCACGCGCAACGAAAACCAGGAGAGCATCTTCAGAAACAGGGTCAGTGGCATATCGGTGACGGCGGCTCGCGCGGCTGCGGACGGCCAATTATAAACAGGCTTTGAACACGCCTCGCACGGTCATCATCCACGCGCACCCATTCTGGTCTATCTTTTCCCTGACCGGCGGACCATCACCACCCGCATCTTCGACACCCAAGCAAGGAGGCATGACCATGCGCATCGCCACGTTCAACATCGAGAACCTCGACGACCAAGCGGACAGCAGCAACCCGTCACTGCCGGTGCGCGCGCCGATTCTGCGCACCACACTTGAGCGATTGCAGGCGGATATCCTCTGTCTGCAGGAGGTGCATGGCCAGGAGCAGCCCGATCACAGCAGCGCGCATCCCAGCCGCAACCTCGCCGCTCTCGATTTCGTACTCGACGGTACGCTCTATGCCACCTTCGAGCGCGCGCACACGGTCACCTCCGACAACGTGCCCTACGACAAGCGCAACCTGGTGCTGTTGTCGCGCTACCCCATCGCTGTAGTGAACCAGTACCGCAATGACTTCATCGCCGAGTTGCAGTACCGCAAGGTGACGGCCCACCCACCCGAAACCGATGCCAAGGATCTCGGTTGGGAACGGCCGATCCTGCATGTCACGATCGATCATCCCCAGATCGGCACGCTGCACGTCATCAACCTGCACCTGAAATCGCGCCTTGCCACCAACGTGACCGGGCAGAAGGTGAACAACTACACCTGGCGCAGCGCGGCGGGCTGGGCCGAGGGCTACTTCCTGTCGTCCATCAAACGCGTCGGCCAAGCGTTGGAGGCACGCGTGCTCATCGACAGCCTGTTCGAAGCCGATCCCCACGCCAACATTTTGGTGTGCGGCGATTTCAATGCCGAACCCGGCGAAGTGCCGGTGGAGGCCATCACCGGTCGCGTCGAAAACACCGGCAATCCCGAACTACGCTCACGGGTGCTGATCCCGTGCAGCTTGTCGATACCCGATTCGGTGCGCTTCAGCCACTACCACTACGGCCATGGCAATCTACTCGACCACATGCTGATCTCGCAGTCGCTACTGCCTCGTTTCGAGCAGGCGCGAATCTTCAACGAAAACCTGCACGACGAGAGCCTGCCGTTCATGTCCGACATCAAGTATCCCGAATCGGACCATGCACCGTTCGTGGCGGAATTTACGGACTAGAGAAAAAACGAAGCCGGCGTCCGCCGCCGGCTTCCACATCACATCACCCCGATTGAGTGCCGCAGCTATTGCGGATTCGGATCGGACTGGGCAGGATCGTTATCGATATTGTCCTCTTCGTCGATGTCGAAGAACGACTCGTCATCCGGGGGATTGCCGTCGTAAACCATCGCCCGGCGCCTCTGCAGATAGGACTCGCGCAGAAAAACGTAGGGATCCAGCGCCACCTGCTCCATCACGCGGCTGGCGCTGAGCAGATCCGCACGGGTGTCGACGGAGTCCAGAACGACCAGCCCGGTCTCCTCCGCGGAGGTGTCCGTTACCGCGTCGGTGGCACGCCATACCGTGGACTCGCCGGCATCACCGATGCCATCGCGCAGCGTGCTCGGCCCCAGCACCGGCAACACCAGGTAGGGGCCCGGGCCGACGCCCCAGTAGCCCAGCGTCTGCCCCAGGTCCTCATTATGTTTCTCCAGACCCAGCACGCTGGCAACGTCAAAAATACCGTAGATGCCGAGCGTGCTGTTGATGACGAAACGCCAGGCATCCGAGACAGCCTGCTTGAATTTGAACTGGAACACGTCGTTGGCCGTGACCCAGACGTCACCCAGGTTGCTGAAGAAGTTGGTGACACCTTTGTTGACCGGTTCAGGCGTAATGGCGACGTAACCTCGCGCCACCGGCTGCATCACGGCACGGTCGAGCGCGTCGTTGAATTTGTACATGGAACGGTTGAATCCCTCGAACGGGTCCTTGGGATCGCGCGGCCCCGGCGTACTGGCGCAGCCCGATGCCAACAGTGTCATCGCGGTAACCAACGCCAACACCCAGCCCCGTCTCGCGTGGCGAAAGCGGGCCATCCCATTGGCCTTTTCCGTGAACCTTTTGGAAAAACAATGCATCTCGGCGCTCGTTCTTGTTTGTTGACCGGCTCCCGACGCTGGCTTCGTCCCATGGCAACGTGAACGGGAGATCCCTTGAGCTGACCTGCTGCGTACTATTCAATCGCGGCGCATCGCTGTCAAACGCACCGCACGTGCACGACTCGGTTGATTCCGTGGAGACCGACAGGTGCTCGGGGCGCCATTCTAAACCAACCACAGGGGTAAAGGTGGACTCTTTCGGGGTCTACGGTCCCGCTCCGTAGCTCAACAGGCCGTGCATCGTGCCCGCCGATGAAGGAGAATATCGGCATCGGAATCCCCAGCGAAAAGCGGCAACGATGTATCAAGTCGTCAAAGAAATCGAGTTCTGCTACGGACACCGCCTGCTCAACCATCAGGGCAAGTGTCGTCATCTGCACGGTCACAATGCGCGCGCGCGTATCGTGCTGGAGAGCGCGGATCTCGACGCCCTGGGGATGGTGTGCGACTTTGCCGACGTCAATCGCATCGCCCGCGCCTTCATCGACGCAGAGCTGGATCACACCATGCTGATGCATCGCGACGATCCGTTTCTGCCCGCTGTTCGCGAGGCGGGCGAACGGGTCTACGTGATGGACGAGAACCCCACCGCCGAGAACATCGCCCGCCTCATCTTCGAACAGGTCCAGGGACGCGGATTGCCGGTGGTCGAGGTCCAGATCTGGGAAACCGGGACCGCCTATGCCACCTACCGGCCCTGACCCATGAAGCACATCCCGCCACTCGATGTGAGCGCCGCCGCGTGGTTCCTGCTCTGTTGGGTCGGATATACCCTGTTCGCCGACCGTCGCGCCCGCCACACGCTGACCTTGATGAGCGCCATGCACGAGTATCGGCGTCTGTGGATGAGCGAACTGCTACGGCGCGACGTGCGCATCATCGATGCCACCATCATCGGCACCCTGGCGCGCAGCGTCACCTTTTTCGCCTCCACCACCATTTTCATCCTGGCCGGCCTGCTGGCGGTGTTCGGCACCATCGACACTGCGATGAGCGTCATCCAGACACTCAGCTTCGCGGTTCACGCCAGCCGCGAGCTGTGGGAGCTCAAACTGGCGGGGCTGCTGCTGATCTTCATCTACGCCTTCTTCAAGTTCACCTGGTCCATGCGCCACTTCAACTACCTGTCGGTGCTGATCGGCGCCGCCCCCGCCGCCCACGACCTGCCGCCTTGGGCGGACAGCTACCGCGAGCGCGCTGCCCGCGTCAGTACCAACGCCACCAACACCTTCAATCGCGGTCTGCGCGCCTACTACTTCGGTCTCGCCTACCTCGCATGGTTTCTCCACCCGCTGCTATTCATCGCGGCGACGGTACTGGTGGTGGGGGTTCTCTACCGCCGCGAATTCCACTCACGCATGCTGCGCGAACTGGGCAACCCGGCCGATTTTCACGGCTAACGCGACGGGAGTGCCGCCCGCACCCTTACGCCTGCGAACGGCGCATTCGCGCAGCGCCGTGCAGGCGCTTCAACAACCGCCCGTCGATGGCGGCGAGCCCTAAGCCCAGCACGACAACTCCGGCGAAATGGTGCGGCGCCAAGCGTTCACCCAGGAACAACGCACCCAGCGCGATGGCGCTGACCGGGACCAAAAAGGTGACCAGGAGGATATTGGTCGCCCCGGCGTGAGCCAGAATGTGGAAATAGACGATGTACGCCAGTGCGGTTGAGAGCAGCGCCAGGGCGACGACCGCCGCCCACACGCCCGGCTGCGGCGCAGACAACGTCCACGGGCGATCGACGGCCAGTGCCAACGGCAGCATCACCAGCGCCGAAACACTCACCTGTCCGGTGGCCGCCGCCAGCGGCGGTACGCCCCAGCGCGCAAACCGCCGGCCGAACACCCCGGCGAACGAATAGGAGAGCGCCGCGCCCAGGATGGCGAGCTGGGCCAGCACGTTGACCCCCAACCCCGCCAAGGCACTGGGACCGATCACCACGACCACGCCGGTAAATCCCAGCGCCACGCCCGCTACCCGATTGAACGACATGCGCTCGTCGTGGGTCAGCCAATGCGCCACCAGCACGGCAAATACCGGCGTCGCGGCGTTGAGGATGGAAGCCAGTCCGCCGGCAATGTGCGTTTGCCCCCAGACGATCAGCGTGAAGGGCAGCATGTTGTTGAGCAGCCCCATACCCGCGAAGGCGAACCAGACGCGTGGTTGGGCAGGCATGCGCCTGCCGCTGGCCAGCATCACCGCGTTCAGCACCAACGCCGCCAACACCAGGCGCGAGGCGACGATGGTGAACGGGGGCAGCCCATCGACGGCCACCTCGACAAAAAAGAACGACCCGCCCCACATCACCGAAAGCGCGACCAGCATCAGCCAGTGGGCAGCGGACATCGATTGATTGACCACTCTGCAACTCCGTTGTCGGGAAACTCCGGCTACACACTAGCGCGCCGGCTCAGCTCCCGCATTCCGCTTCTTGCGGCGCAGCGCCCTGCTTGCGGCTCCGCCACCCGCGCAACCAGCGTGCGGGGCGGATCAGGATGATGCCGTTGCCGGCCAGCACCAGTGCCACGCCGACAAGGCTCTGCGGACTCCAGTGGTAGCCCTCGAACCACGCCGAGAGCTGCAGCGCCACCACCGGAAAGAGCAGCATGGCGTAGGCGGCCTTGTCGGCACCGATGCGCCCTACCAGAGTCAGGTAGCAGCCGAACGCAACGATGGAACCGAACACCGCGAGATAGAGCAGCGACCCGACGTAGGGCAGCGTGAACTCGAACCCAAACGCCTTGTCCACCAGCCCGGCTACGGCCAGCATCGCCGTTCCGCCGTAGGCCATGCCCAGCGCATTGGTCTGCACCACCGGCAGCCCGTTGCGCTGGTTGCGCACCGAAACGATGTTGCCCAGCGACGCCGAGTAGGTGCCCGCCAGCGCAAACCCGATGCCGAGCAACGCATCGTGACCCAGTGACGCGCCGGCCAACTCCGGCCAGAACACCAACGCGATGCCCAGCAGGCCGACACTCGCCCCCACCACCACGTGCCCCTGTACCGACGAACCCAGCCACAGCCGGCCGTTGACGATATTCATGACGATGACCGACGAGAACAAGACCGCGATCAGACCGCTGGTCAGGTACTGGGTGCTCAAATAGACCAGCCAGTAGTTGAAGCCGAACAGCAGCAGGCCTTGGAGCAGCACGAAACGATGGGCGCGCACATCGAAGCGCAGCGGCAAACCGCGCGCGACGCAATACGCCAGCAGCAGCACGGCCGCCAGCACGAAGCGGTACGCCACCGATACCAGCGGGTCGACCACGCCCAGCTGGAACGTAATCGCGATCCAGGTCGATCCCCAGATGACCACGGTGGCCAAGTAAAACAGCGTATTGCCCATCTGGTGCCACCTTTCGCAATCCCGATCTGCGCGACACTACCCGCGCCACCGTCGCAACACCATGCACAGTTGTCGGGAATTCCGGGCATACAGCAAGCAGGCAGGCGGCGCGCCATCGCGTGCCGCCTGCGCCCACCCCTCACGCGGGTGGTGCATGCACCCCGATGCGGTTGCCCTCGCTGTCGAGAAACACGCCGATGTGCCCGATCTGCTCGTTGATCAGCGTCTTGTCCATCAGGATCTCACCGCCGTTGGCGGCGGCTCGTTCCAGAATCGGACTCACGTCCCGCCCGGCGTTGAGGTAGATAAGCGCGCCATCGGCACCCGGCTTCATGTGCTCCGCCTGCGTGACGCAACCGCCGGTGGCGGGTTCGTCGTACGGGAAAAGGGCCATGGTCATGCCGTCCATCTGCTCGCGCTTCAGCTCGGTGGCAAACACCTTTTCGTAGAATCCCACAGCGCGTTCGAAATCGGCGGCGGGGATTTCAAACCAGTTGATGACGTTGTTCATTTCGAGCTCCTCGTTGTGATGTTGAAGCGGCCGCGGCGCGACCGGCAATGCAACCCTAGCGGAGCTCCACTGACAACGGCCTGTCAGGAGGTCCGGGCGCAGCACCCGAATCCGCGAGTCTGCTGACAGGCCGTTGGCAGGAAGTCGGGTCTACAATGACCCCCATGCGACGCGCCGACCGCCTGTTTCAGATCATCCTGCTGCTCGGCCGCGGCCGGGTGCTCACGGCCCGGCGCATGGCCGACGAGCTGGAGGTCTCCGAGCGCACCATCTACCGCGACATCGCCGATCTCATGGCCAGCGGTGCACCCATAGACGGCGAGGCCGGCGTGGGTTACCGCCTGCGCCCCGGCTACCAGGTCCCGCCGCTGATGTTCGACACTGAGGAGTTGGAGGCGCTGGCATTGGGCGCCGAAATGGTACGCGCCTGGGCCGACACCGATCTGGCCAAGGCGGCCGGGCGCGTACAGGCCAAGGTGGATGCCGTGCTGCCCGACCGCCTGCGCGGGCGCTGGGATCGGGGGACCTTGCTGGCGCCCGGCTTTTTCGTTCACCCGCAAACGGTGATGGGCATGGCCGATTTGCGCCGCGCCATAGATCAGCGCCTGCTGGCGCGTATGGACTACGCGCGTGAGGACGGTACCACCTCGCGGCGCATCATCTGGCCGCTGGGGCTGGTGTTCTGGGGCACCAAGTGGACCCTGGGCGCCTGGTGCGAGCTGCGCGGAGCGTTTCGCACCTTCCGCCTCGACCGCATCCAGGCCTTGGATCTGATGCCTACCCAATACCCGGATCTGCCGGGGCGCCGCTTCCGCGATTACATCGCACACGCCAGCGGCGAATAGCGCGCGCTACAGCTGCTGCAGCACCGCATTCAGCGTCGTCTTGGCATCCCCGAACAGCATGCGCGTGTTATCGCGGTAGAACAGCGGGTTGTCGACACCCGCATAGCCGGTGGCCATGGAGCGCTTGAGCACGATGGTGGTCTTGCCCTTCCACGGCGTCAGCACCGGCATGCCGGAGATGGGGCTGTCGGGCACCTCCTGCGCGGCGGGGTTCACGATGTCGTTGGCACCGATGACGATGGAGACGTCGACCTTAGGGAACTCCTCGTTCACCTCCTCCATCTCGTGAACGATGTCGTACGGCACGTTGGCCTCGGCCAGCAGCACGTTCATGTGACCGGGCATGCGCCCGGCGACGGGGTGGATGCCGAAGCGCACGTTCACACCGCGCTGGCGCAGCGTGGTGGCGATCTCGGAGACGATGTGCTGGGCCTGGGCCACCGCCATGCCGTAGCCGGGCAGGATCATCACCTCATTGGCGGACTTCAGCATATCCGCCACCTCGTCCGGTTCGATGGGTTTGATATCCTCGGGATCGCCCGCGGCCCCGGCAGCGGCGCCAGCGCCGGCACTGCTGCCCAACCCGCCCAGGATGACGTTGAGAAACTTGCGGTTCATGGCCTTGCACATGATGTAGCTGAGGATGGCCCCGCTGCTACCCACCAGCGCACCGACCACGATCAACAGGTCGTTGCCCAGCATGAAACCCATCGCCGCCGCCGCCCACCCCGAGTAGGAGTTGAGCATGGAGACCACCACCGGCATATCGGCCCCACCGATGGCCGTCACCATGTGCACGCCGAAGGCCAGTGCGACAACGGTCATGATGACGAGCTGGACCATGCCCGCCCCCTGCGCCGCGGCGCCGACGTAGCCGACGCCCAAAACGATCGCGGCGATCAGCAGTACAAGGTTGAACAGATGCCTGCCGGGCAGGCGCAGCGGCTTGCCGCCGATGCGGGCGCTCAGCTTGAGATAGGCGATCACCGAACCGGAGAAGGTCAGCGCGCCGATCAGGATGCCAATGTAGGTCTCGGCGTCATGGATGGCTTTCTCCGCCCCCGTAAGGCCCGGTGCGTGTTCGATGGCGTTGGCGTAGCCCACCAGTACCGCCGCCAGGCCCACCAGCGAATGGAGGATGGCCACCAGCTCCGGCATCTGGGTCATCTCGATGCGTTTGGCCAGCAGGTAGCCTATCCCCCCTCCGGCAACGATGCCGACGATGAGGTAACCGTGATTGGCCGTGACCAGACCGACGATGGTGACCACCAGCGCCAGCGCCATGCCGACGATCCCGTACCAGTTGCCGCGGCGCGCGGTCTCCTGGTGGCTGAGCCCGCCTAAGGCGAGGATGAACAGCGCGCTGGCCGCAATGTAAGAGACGGCGACGATACCCGAATTCATGAGCGTTTCCTTCCCTACTTGCGGAACATCAGCAACATGCGCCGGGTCACCGCGAAACCGCCGACGATGTTGATGCTGGTGATGAAGATCGCCGCCGCGGCCAGCCACGCAATCGCGCTGTTGGATGACGAGACCTGCATCAGCGCACCGATGACGATGATGCTGCTGATGGCGTTGGTAACGCTCATCAGCGGCGTGTGCAGCGAATGCGACACGCCCCAGATCACCATGTAGCCGACGAAGCAGGCGAGTACGAACACGGTGAGGTGCCCCATAAACACCGGCGGTGCCACCAGGCCCAGCCCAAAAAGCGCGGCGCCGGCCAGAATCAACGGCACCAGGAAGGCGAGCGGATGCGCGGGTTTCTCCTCGCGCAACGCCAAGTCCTTGACCGCGGAGGTGTCGATGTCCTCGCTGGGGGCCAGCGAGATGCGCGGCGCGGGCGGCGGCCAGGTGATCTCGCCCTCCTTGACCACGGTGCAGCCGCGGATCACTTCGTCTTCCATGTCGACCACGATCTTGCCGTCTTTCTCGGGGCACAGCTCGGCGAGCAAATGGCGCAGATTGGTGGCGTAGAGCTGGCTTGACTGTGCAGCCATGCGGCTGGGGAAATCGGTGTAGCCGATCAGGGTGACGCCGTACTTTTCCACCACCTTGTTGCGCTCGGTGAGCTTGCAGTTGCCGCCGGCCTCCGCCGCCAGATCGACGATCACGCTGCCCGGTTTCATGTTGGCCACCATGCGCTCGGTGATCAGCTCCGGCGCCGGTTTGCCGGGGATCAACGCGGTGGTGATGATGATGTCCACCTCCGCCGCCTGCGCGGCGAACAGGGCCATCTCCGCTTTGATGAATTCGGGACTCATGGTCTTGGCGTAGCCGCCGGTGCCGGAACCGTCCTCGTCCGGGAAGTCGAGCATCAGGAACTCGGCGTTCATGCTTTCCACCTGCTCCTTGACGTCGGGCCGGGTGTCGAAGGCGCGCACGATGGCCCCCATGCTCTTGGCCGCGCCGATGGCGGCCAGCCCCGCGACACCCGCGCCGATCACCAGCACCTTGGCGGGCGGAATCCTACCGGCAGCGGTGATCTGGCCGGTAAAGAATCGCCCGAAGTGCTGAGCAGCCTCCACCACCGCGCGATAGCCGGCAATGTTGGCCATGGAGCTCAGGGCATCCATCTTCTGCGCCCGCGACAGGCGCGGCACCGCATCCATGGCGATGGCGGTCACCCCGTGCGCGGAGAGCTGCTCCAGCATGTGCGGGTTCTGGGTGGGGTAGATGAAGCTGATCAGCGTCTGCCCCGGGGAGAGCAGTTCGATGCCGTAAAAGCCCAGCTCCGGGTGGGGTTGTGGCGGGCGCACTTTCATCACGATGTCGGCGGTCTTCCACAACTCCCGCGGGTCTTCCACCAGCGTGACCCCGACCTTTTCGTAGGCATCGTCGCTGCAGTTGGCTTCCACCCCGGCGCCACGCTCGACAGCCAAGTCGAACCCCATGGCGATCAGGTGTTCGGCCACCTCGGGGGTTAGAGCGACACGCTTCTCACCTTCATTGATCTCTTTGGGAACCCCGATCAGCATCGCATTGTTCTCCTCGTTATCCATGCATCGCCGTCGGCGCACGGCAAATTGGTTCATCGTGAATTATCGGTGATATCACACGATGCTTCTTAAATCAGGCTTAAAAGCCTTTGCACGGCACGTCAACTGCTTCACATTCCGAACAAAAACAACCGCCGGATCCGTCACCGTTGTCGGCGCCGCGAGCCGATCTCACCCGCCTACGCACAACGGTACGCCACCGCCGGTTCACAGCACCGCAGATTAGGATATCGCCTCAGAGGAACACTGCGCGGCAAACGAAATTGGCAAGGCGCAATAATCGGGGTGCCGAAAGGCTGCCCAAACGTCGGATTTGGCGTCGGCGCTGCGTGTTAGGTCCGGCTCAGCCAGCCTCGCGTGAAACGCTCCTGTGTCGGATCGTTGCGCATGATTTCGATGTAGTGCATCGCCTGCAGGGCGTTAAGCAGTTTGAGCAGGTAATGCGTATTGCGATCGGATTTCAGGTACGCGCCGAGGGCGGCTAAACTCTTGTCACCCAGCCAGCCGTCCACCGTAAGATCGGCGTAGTTTTTCTGGTTGCGGTTGAGCAGGTTGAGCGCTTCCTGAAAAAAGCGCACCGCACGGCGCACACCCATGTTGACGGCGGTGTCGAACAGCTCCTGCGCCACTGCATCGTCGTCCAGCTGATCCCCTTTGATGGGTGCCCAATAATTGGCCCGGTAGAAATCGGCAACGGCGCGTTGCAGCACACCGTCCCTGTCAAGCACCGCGGGAAAGCCCGGTGTGCCGCGTTGCGCATCGACACGCCGCCAACCCGCCCACTGCGGGTGGACACGCCGAGCGATGCCGCGGTAGGTTTCGCCGCCGCGGTCGACGGGATCGTTGGCGTAGCCGCCCTCGTGCTGCAGCACCAGAGCGAGTGCTTTTTGATAATCGGCCATGTATCTCCTCCGCGGTTCAAACGCCCCGACGCGCGGCCTCTACAAGCCCGGCGCATCCGGCAGTGCAGCGCGCATCAACGTGATGCCATACCGGCCCTTACCGGCATGGCACACGCGTGCGATCCCAACGGTCAGTACTCCAGATCCTCTTTGGTGAACTCGCGCTTCGGCTTTTTACCCAGTACGCGTTTGAGAATATCGTTCAACGTCGCAGGATCGTTGTCGAAACCGCCATGGACGGTGCTTAACGTGCGTGGCTCTTTGGTAGCGTCGCCGTGGCTGTAGACCATCTCGAGCTTGGGTAGCGTACCCTCCAGCGCTTTGCTGTGAAGACGCATACCGAGGATGGGCGCTGGCGTGTCCTCTTCGAACGAACGCGATACGAAGTAGAGCAGCGACTTGCGATACGGACCGACGGTGTCGTCCTTCTCCAGCTTTTCGTCCAGGTTGTAGATGGTCATCTGATCGATGCCGAAACCGCCAGCACCGTTGGCCAGCAGCGGATGGTAGTGACTCTTGTAGAGTTCCATGGTTGCCGCAGGAGCGAGCAGGCTGCAGGTGTCGACGCGCAGCTTGGGCGCGATACCCTCCATCGCCTCCAGCAGATGGGCGAGCAGGATACCACCCGTGCTGTGGCCCACCACATGCAGCTTGTACTTAAAGCCGGCGCCCTTGCCCAGCGCAGCGGCGAACGCCTGCAACGTCTGCGTGCCGGCATTATTGTGCTGAAAACCGTTGCGGGCACCGAATTTCATTTCGCGCCAGAGCGCACGCCCGGGACGGCGCGCCAAACGCTCCAGCAGCTGATCCCACCAATCGGTCAAACCGCCGACCCGGTCACCGACACCAGCGCGCTCGCCGCGCGACACGATGACATCCTTAAGCTCTTCGGCAATGCCGGTGTCGTACATGATGTGGAAGGGGTAGACGCGGTTGGCTTTGAACACGTCGCGCATGGCGGCGATACGCTTGGCCGAAGCCTTGGGGCTGTTGAGGCCGCCGTGTGCGTAGATCAGCAAGTGATCGTAGTTTTTGCTGGCGGCGAGATTGGCGGCGGTGGTCTTGATGTCGTTCAAGTTGCTCCAGTAGCTGCCGGCATCGTGGAACTTGCCGTCGTCGATATGCACGAAATGGCCGGCGATCTTGCCGCGCGGCGGCGCGGCGCCCGCCCCCACCGTATCGCCCCGCACCAGACCCGCTTCGGCGGTGCCCATCGCCCAGATCTGCGGCGTGGGCAGCGCCAAGCTCAAAACCCAGGCGTCGACCAGGTTTTCGTACCAGTCCTCGTAGGTCCAGAGCGCGGTGCCGCCCTGCCCCCACGCCTTGCCCCAGGAATTCTGCACCCAGAATCCCTTGTTGTTGTAGCCGACCAGCGCAAAGGCGTGGCCGCCGCTGGTCTTGTCACGAAACGGAATGACGCCGTTCGTGATCGCCGACGAGCCCCAGCCGGCGTGCACGTTGGCCGAACAATAGACGGCGCCGGCCTCATTGAGCGCGGCATGAAAATCGCTGATGCGGTGTTTGAGCCGGTAATAGGCACCGATGGTATTGGCACGTGCGTCCTTGGCCGCTTTGACGGTGAGCGCCCCCGGTTTGCCGTCGACGTAGGGCCAATAGCCGTCGCGGCACACACCCATGTTGGCGAACCCCTTGATGGCACCGCGGCACGACGACCCCGAATAGGCCTCGCCCGGCCACTCGTCGTGCTTGCGCGCCATCTCGTAAAGCATGCGCGCACTGACCTGCACTTTGTTGCTGCGATTCTGATTGAGCAGGTTGATCACCGCCGCCAGGCCGAACCCGGTACAAGCCCCCTCGCTCTTCTGGTCGAGGATGATCATAGAGCGCGGCTTGGCCATTGAGGTCTTCAACGGAATGGGGGGGGCTTTGTACTCCCAATCACGGGTATCGGGCAGATCGGGGGTGGCGGTGAGTTTGTAGCCTTCCAGGTTCTTCGCCTTGTTCTCGGCCATGATGGTTCTCCTATGGATGGATTGGGGGTGGCGTGCGGGCCCGGTTCAGAACTCAGGTCGGGGCGAGGTATCCACTACGCGCTGGCATTCCTGATCCGCCCCACAACGCGTATGGGTTGGGCACAAACGGGCGAATAAAGACGGTACCGAAGCGGCCGGTCTGTGCGTCAGAGGATGGGATTGCAGGTCTTTTCATTCGGGTCTCCTTACCCGACCGTTTTGGTAATTGTTTCAACTATAGATCATAGTGTCCGTATCGACGCCACCCAACCGGAATTCCCGTCCACCGCTTCCGCCTCCAGGCCCGTAGCGCCAAGCAGGCAGGGAATCGGCGGTCGGCGAACAGCGGGTCGCTCTGCGAGCGAATACTACATACACTGCGCGCTTATCTTCCGCCGCGGGCATCCATGCCCAGCAGACCCGCGGGCCGAAACACCAAAACCAGAGCCAACACCGCAAACACAGCGATATCGCGATATTCAAAACTGAAATAGGCCGACCAAAAGGTTTCCAACAAACCGATCACCAGCCCCCCCAACATGGCGCCCGGCACCGACCCGATACCGCCCAACACCGCCGCGACCAGTGCCTTGAAGCCAACAAAGTACCCGCTGGCAATGTCCACCCCGCCGTAGTGAACCATGAATATGTACCCGGCGAGCATCGACAACCCGGTACTTAGCGCCAAGGTCTGGGCGATAGTCCGCCCCACCGAGACGCCGCACAGGGCGGCCATGCGCGAATCGTCCGCGCAGGCACGAAACCGAAGACCAAACGGCGTCTTGTGCAGCAGCCACCCAACGACTGCATATGCCAACAGCACCAACACAATGAGCATCAGCTGGGCTGGAACGATGGTGACGGTATACCCCTCGCCTTGCCACAATGGCAACGCGTCATCATAGAGCGGCGGGAGCCAACGCGTCTGCGCGCCCTGGGTCACGCGCACCACCTCGCGCAACGCTATACCCAATCCTAACGTCGCTACGATGGGCGCATAGGTGTCGGCGCTGCGCAACGGCTTGAACACCAGGGGATACGATACCGCACCGTAGACTGCACCGACGGTGCACACCACCACCAGCGTCAAGATGAGCGCTACCGGCGTGAGGTAGGCACCTTGTGCAGCCAGCACCAACAACACCACGTAGCTGAAAACGCCCCCCATCATGGCAAAATCGCCAAACGCCAGATTGATGCGCCCGATGATGCGATACAGCAGCGTGTAGCCCACCGCGACCAACCCATAGACCGCACTCACGGTGACGGCATTGACGATTTGCTGAAGCAGAAAGCGCAATTGGTCTCCGTGACCCAACACCGCTCGCGCAACACCTTCGGCGGCCAACGCCTTGGCGTAGCAGCCCATCATCACCGCAACCGCCGCCAACCCCAGGCGCACCAACAAGCGGCATCGTGTGAAGCGGTTCAGCAAATCCATACCCGGATGTCCCGCAACGCTGCATCGAGCACCTATACTGTGATAGTCGCAGCGGCAAGTAAACGGCTCAGAAAAGGCAAGGCGAAGATGCGCAATCCGTTGTCGATAGTCACCGCGCTGCTACTCGCAGCCTGCTCCAACAACGGTATCGAGCAAGGTCCCTATCTGGAGTTTTCCGGGGGTGGGTTCATGTTTAACTACCGCGTCGCGGTGGTTGACTACGGATTCGTCGCATCCGTAAAACGCACCATTGAGCCGGGGACCATCGTGGAGGCCAGCTTTGAAAACCCGCAAGGCGGCGCGCCGTTCATTGAGACAACGACGGCGACCGCGGGACGTGTCCAGTACGCCTTCCGCTCGCCGCCGGTACACGGTGTAAAAGCCGGCAAGGACTACGAGGTAATACTGCGGCTACGCGACCCCAAACAGGGCAAGATCCTGGCCGCCTATACGCACCATTTCCGCTCCAACGTCGATCAAACGCTGATGCCGCAATCAGCGCTCACGGTAGGCCCCGGGTATCAGCAGCCCATCGCTGCCCCGCAACCGCAATAGATGAGGCGGGATGCGGTACACGCTTTCCCGTCCCCGGAGTTACCCAATACCCACCCGACACTAGCTATCTGCGCAGGTAGCTGAAGCTTGGCTGCGGTCGCCCGACAAAACAGGATTGGGTAAACCCGTATTTACGGATGATTGCCAGGGCCTTCTTCGCTTCGTCGTCGCGCCCGGCAAAATCGAACATCCAGTGATTGCCATCGACGATCTTCCAGTGCCCGTCGATGTGCGCCACCTGTGCGCGTTGGGGATCAAAACCGACGCAGTCCTCGCCCTTGAGACGGCCCTGCGGCGCGCGATCTCCACGCAACAGATACGTGAACGAGGGATCGGGACGGCCCACGAAACAGCTATGGTCCAATTGATAATGGCGAATGACGCGGTACGCGGTGCGCACTTCCTCGCCGTTGTTGCCGAAATCGAACAGCCAATGATCGCCGTCGACGATCTTCCAGCGCCCCTGAACCTGCGCGGCACGCGCAGTGCGCGGGTCGAATCCCAGACAATCTTCCGATGGAGCACCCTCTGCGGCAGGCGCGACCAACAGCGGCTTGATGGGCTTGATCGGGGCCTGGGGCGGCGCAACCGCCTCCTGGACGGTCACCCGCGTCCACCGCGAGGCGCCGAACCCGCCGGTCTTACGCACCGCGTTTAGCACATTGCCATTGGCACGGATGCGCAGTTCCATCTCGCCGCGTCCCTGGGCGGAGCCCTTGGGAACGTCCTGCCAACTACCCTTGACCGCGTCGCCGTTGACGCGACCGACAAAAACGTTGGACCAGTGTGGATCGGTCGCCCGCTCTTCGCCGAACCACACCAGACGCTGTCCGCTTTGACGCAGGTAGTAACGCCCCCCGTCGTCGGACGTCCAGACGCCGCTAAGATCCGTGGCGGCCAACACCGGCAGCGACACCAGCCAGCCGATGAATGCGATGGTGAGCCGTCTCATGTTCCCTCCTTTGAAGTATCCGGTTTGACCCCGAGCGTCGTTGTGGCGCGGTGCGATCACACCATTACCACCGGTGGCCGTGGCGGGCAACAAAAAACCGGCGCGGTGCCGGTTCTTTGCAACCAACGGGGCAAAGGTGCGATCAGGCGATCTCGACCAGCTCCAGGTCAAAGGTCAGGGCCTTGCCCGCCAACGGGTGATTGGCATCGAGTTTGACATTGTCGTCCGACAATTCGATGACGGTGACGATCAGCTCACCGGCCGGACCCGAGGCCTGGAGCTGCATACCCACGGCGAGATCGATATCGGCGGGTATCTCGGAGCGTTGCACCTCCTGCACCATTTCGGGCTGGTGGTCACCGTAGGCATCCTGGGGCTCGATGGTCACGGTAGTGGTGTCGCCCACCGCCATGCCGGTGACCGCGGCGTCGAATCCCGGGATCACCTGACCGGCCCCCAACGTAAATTCCAGCGGGTCGCGTCCCGAGGATGAGTCAAACACGGTGCCGTCGTTCAGTCGGCCGGTGTAGTGAACGCGAACTGTGTTGCCCGCAGTTGCTTGTGTCATGGCAGTCCTCCAGTTACCAATGCTGGGTGAGTCGACGCAGCCAATGCAAGACGCAAAGTGGAGTGATTGGGCGATATCAGATCGACCGCGGGAATAGGTAAAGTGCGCCTACATATCACCCGGGCAGTCTATCGAAGTTGGGCGCTCATGGCGAACTTTGCGGCGTCACGTCCTCGGCAGCAACGAGCGAATCTTCTCCAACAGCAGATCCGGGGCAACGGGTTTTTCGAGAAACCCCTGTACCGGTAGGAAATCATCACTGATGTCGCGCTCGGAGAAGCTAAAGCCGAGGTTGGTACGTTCGTTGACCGCGCTCAGCACCAACACCGGGATGGGCTGCAGTGCAGGATCGGCCGCCAGCGCACGGGCGGCCTTGAACCCGGCCTGAGGATCATCGGGAAAAATAATGTCGAGCAGTATCAGGTCGGGGTGCTGTTTGCGCGCGAACTCCACCACATCGGCGGTATCGGTCTTGGCCGTCACTTCGTAGCCGTTGCCTTCCAGGATCAGCGTCAAACTGTCGATGATGTCGAGATCGTCGTCGATGATCAGTATGCGTGCCATGGTCCTGCGTCCTCCTCCAAAATCAGTCCCGGCGACCCGCAGCCGCGCGGGTCGCTGCGCCCCGGTCCGGGGTGCATTCAGCGCTTCGCGCTTGCCAGTATGACGCGAAACACCGTGCCCTGCGACTGCGCGTCGCGCACCTCCACTTTCGCCCCCAACAACCGCGCGGTGGCCTTGACGATGGGCAGCCCCAAACCGGTACCTCCCTCGTAGTGGGCGGCCGCCGCGCTGGTGCGGTAATACTCGTCGAAGATGCGGTCCTTGGCATCCGCCGCAATACCGATACCGTGATCTTCCACTTCGACCACAATCTGTTTGTCGGCGGAGATCGCCCGCACCAACACCTGTCCGCCGTCGTACGAATATTGAACGGCGTTGGCCAACAGGTTGGAAAACAGCGTATGCAGATGCTCGCGGGTTGCGCGCACCCTGCGCGGGCCTACGATACGATTCTCCAACGCCACGGCGATGTGGCGCGGGCGGCCCAGCTCCTCGGCCTCGACGACGAACTGGCTGAGCGCCGCCACCAGGTCCACATCCTCGAACTGCGTGCCGGTGTAAACGTAGGTGCGCAGATTGCTGAGGCGCATGATGTCGGTAATCTTGAACAGCAGCCGGTCACAGCGCCGCCCAATGCGTTCGACGATGACTTGAGCCTTGTCGGGCAGCTCACCGGCGTAACCGTCGCGTAGTGTGAAGACGTAGCTCTTGATAGCCGCCAGCGGTGCCTTCAACTCGTGCGTCCCCACCAGCACCGCGCGGGTACGCTGCTCATCAAGGCGCACCATCTGTTCGTAGCTCTGTTCCAGTTCGATCTCGTTGGCGATCAGGCGCTCGGTAATGACGCTCACCAGGTACCAGCACAGCAGCACGCAGGTGACGAGCACCCCGAGAAAACTGGCCAACGCCAGAGGTTCATCGAGCAGCAGGCGCTTGACCGGTGAATCGAACAGCACGCGTTCGGGCAGGATACCCGCGGCTTCCAGCACCAGCGGCGAGGTGACCATGACCAGCGCCACCAGCGTCACCGCCAAACCCTGACGGCGGGTAAAAAAGAGTGCCACCACGATGATGTTGGGCAGCACCAGGAACAGCACCGGCGTCTCCACCGTGCCCAGGGCGTAGGTCACCACCGCCAGCGCCAGGTAATCCCCCATCACCTGCACCAGGCAGAGCCGGCGCAGATCGCTGATGCTGGGACACTGAACTTTGGCCTGTTGCGCCTGCCAGTGATAAAACCCGTTGGCCAGCAACAGTACCGTACCCACCGCCGCGAACAGGCCGGGTTCCAACGCCAGCGGCGCGATCCGGGTGACAGCGAACAGTGCCATGCCAAAACAGGCCGCGACGAAAAACCAGCGCAGCTGTACCGCCCAGCCGATGCGGTCCACCAGTTCGCGGGTGTGCACGTCCTGCACACAGCAGATGATCGTCTCGTCGTTCAAGAGTGATCCCGAACCAAATCCACCAGCAGCGCATCGACGGTAGCCAGCAACTGCGACTCGAGCGCCGCGAAGCGCGCGTCCAGCAGCGGACTCAGCGCGTCGCCCGGCGCGCAGTCGGCCGGCTCCACGGCAAAGAAATAGAGGGGCCGTTCGAACCCCAGACCGCGCGCCAGATCGATGGCGTAGGCGAGGCCAAAGCCGTGCGTGGATTTCTCCTCCTGGGCGTTGACCAGGTTGGCCCGCCCCGCCGGCCACCAGTGCACGGTTCCCGGCGCCTCCCCCATGTGCGCGCCATCGACGAACAGCACCGGTACGTCGTGTTCGATCAGCTCCTGCGCCAGCGTAAAAGCGTCGGCGTTTTCCCACACCGCCCCCTCGACCGCAGTCGGCAGGCGCGGGATCACCGACTCCACCAGCCGCACTCCGATGCCGTCGTCACCGTGGGTGCGGTTACCCAGGCCGGCGACGAGCAGGCGCGGGGTATCGCGCCGCGGCGTCAAACGAACTCCACCTCCAACAAGTGCACCGAGCATGAGATGCAGGGATCGTAAGCGCGCACCAGCATCTCCATGGTGTGGGCGAGTTGCGTTTCGTCCACTTTGCCGAGCAGTTGCGGCACGAAGGCGTGCATGTCCTGTTCGATGTTGTTGACGTTTTGACTGGTGGGGATCACCGCGTCGGCGCTGGTGCAGGCGCCCTGGTCGTCGAAGCCGTATTCGTGGAACAAGATGCCGCGCGGCACCTCCACGGCACCCGCGCCGCGACCGGCACGCAATGGGACGGCCGGGGGCGTCGCATCCGCACCCCCGTCCAGGTACTGGTCGCACAGCGCCAGCGACTCATGAGTGCAGTGCACCAACTCCACCAGCTGCGCGAGGTTGTTGTGGTAGGGGTTGTAACAGGGCACTTTGAGACCGAGCCGTTCGGCCACCGCCTGCGCCTCGGGGCGCAGCTGGGCGAAGTTGTTGTTGACCCGTGCCAACGCACCCACCATGTAGCTGTCGCGGTGCCAGCGCGCCCACTTGGCCGTCGAATGGGCAACGGTGAACTCGTTGGTCACCTGGCGGTAGTCGGCCACGGCGAGCTGTTCGCCCGTATCAGAGCTGAACACGACGCCGTCGTAGTGGGCGTATTCGTCCGGGTGCTTGAGCGACACATACTCGGTCTCGCGCTCCAGATCCGGGAGCTTGAGCGCGGCGACGAATTGCACCATGGTCTCCACCTCGGGCAGCGAAGCGGCGAGCCGCTCGCGGATCTGCGCCAGCGCATCGCGCTGCGGCCATTTGCGAAAACCGCCCAGCGTCGTGCTCATGGGATGCAGCGTGCGTCCGCCGATGACGGCGGTGAAGTCGTTGGCCAGTTTCTTCAACATTAGTGCGCGACGCACCAGGTCGGGATGCGTTTGCGCCAGCGGCAGCACGCTCTTGGCGCCGACGAAATCGGGCACCGCCAGAAAATAGAGATGCAGGGAATGGCTCTGCAGGAACTGCGACAGGTTGAGCAGCTTGCGCAGCAGCACCGTGCGCGCGTCGGGGACGATCCCCAGCGCCGCCTCCACCGCTTTCAGTGCCGCCAGCTGATGGCCGACGCAGCAGATGCCGCAGATGCGGCTCACCGTCTGCGCCACATCCTGCGCCGGCATGCCCAGCACCACGCTCTCGAAAAAGCGGTTGGCCTCCACCACCTCCAGCTTCACCTCTTCGATCACGCCCTCGCGAGTGTTGATGCGGATGCTGCCGTGCCCTTCGACACGGGTGACGTGCTCGACGTGGATACGATGGGTGCCGCTCATGCCTTCGGTTCCTTCAGACGAGGTTCGCTGCTGCAGTGCAGACGATAGCGGTGCAGAATGGCCGCGTCGGGTATGCCCATGCTTTGCAGCAGCTCGCGGTGCGCCTCCACGTTGGCATAGGGCAGCAGTCCGCGGCAGCCGTCGCACACGTGCCCGCCGTTGATGCACACCGCATCGCAGCCACCGTAGGCAATGGGACCCAGGCAGGCCAGGCCGCGGTCGTAGACGCACTCGTTGCCGTTCTTCTTGCACTCCACACACACAGCGTTGGCGGGAAAGCGCGGGATCTGCCCGCTCACCAGCGCCTTGACCAAGCGCAGAAACTCCTCGGCCACCATGGGACATCCGCGCAGCGTGTAATCCACCGGCACCACTTCGTGCACCGCGCGCACCCGGGTGTGCGCCCACAGCGGCCAGTAGTCACCGTCGGCCTGCACGCGGTTGCGCGCCTCCTCGCCGTAGACACGCTGGAAATTGACCGCCGGCGCCACGGCGTTGGCACGTGCCTGGACGTTGCCGCTGTCGGCGCAGGCGCCCAGCGCCACCAGGTACTGGGTGCGCGAGCGGATGTCACGCAGCCGCGTGACGTCCTCTTCGCGGTGGATGCTGCCCTCGATGAACACGATGTCGTAACGCGGCGCCTTTTCCGACAACGCCTCGCGGAACTCCACCAGCTCCACGTGCTCCAGCAGCTCCAACAGCACATCCTCGCAGTTGAGCAGCGCCAGCTGGCACCCCTCGCACCCGGCAAAATCGAAGAAGGCGACTTTCGGTTTCACTGCAACGCCTCCGGATAAGCGGCCAAATCGGAATAGCGGAACACCGGACCGTCCTGGCAGCAGTAGAGCTGGTTGATCTGGCAGTGACCGCACTTGCCTACGCCGCAGCGCATGCGTCGCTCCAGGTCGACGTAGATCTGGTCGGCAGGGATGGCGTGGTGCTGGGCCAGCTCCAGCAGGACGAATTTGTACATCACGGGTGGACCGCACAGCACCACGCGGGTGTTGGCGGGATCCAGCGTCAGCTCGCCGAGTGGTGCCGTCACCAGTCCGACGCGCCCGGTCCACGGCTGGTGTTCGGTGCGGTCCACGGTCTCGATGACCGTCACGCCCTCGCTGCCGGCCCACAGGTTCAGCTCGTCGCGGAACAGGGTCTCGGCCGGGGTGCGCGCGCCGACGATGAGGGTCAGGGGTCCGAAGCGCTGGCGATCCGCCACCACCGGATGCAGCAGCGAACGCATCGGCACCAGGCCCAACCCGCCGGCCACCACCAGCAGTTCGCGCCCGGCGAAATCGTCAAGATCGAACCCGTTGCCGAACGGGCCGCGGATGCCCACCACGTCACCCTCTCCCAGCGAGTGAATCACCCCGGTTACGCTGCCGGCGCGGCGGATCACCAGCTCCAGTTCCGGGCGCCCTTGCGGCAGGTGGGTGATGGAGATGGCGCATTCGCCGATCCCGAACAGGCTGACCATGACGAACTGTCCCGGCCGCGGATCGATGGGCTGCTCCAGCGCCAGGCGGAAATAGCGCTCGCGCGCAGTCAGCTCGCGCGTCTCCACGATGCGCGCGATCTGTGGCCGGTAGAGGTCGGGTGCCGCCGTCGTCATTCGTGAGCCTCGCGCGCGATGTCGTTGACCATGTCGAAGATGTCGATGCCCGTGGTGCACTGCTGGCCGCAGCGCCCGCAGCCGACGCAGAAGCTGCCCAGTCCGGCGAAGCGCTCGGGCAGGTACTCGAACTTGCGTTTGATGCGATGGCGCTGCCGCTCGGCGGTTTGGGCACGGAACTGGTGTCCGCCGGCCACTTCCGCGAAACCCGGTACCATGCAGCCGTCCCAGGTGCGGGTACGCTGGCCGGAGGCACCATCCAGCGCCATCTCATCGCACACCTCGAAGCAGTAGCAGGTGGGGCAGACCAGGTTGCAGGTTCCGCAGGAGAAGCAGCGCTCGGCGTAGCGCTCCCAGACGGAGGAACGGTAGGCCTCGCGCAGCAGCGCCGGCAGTTGCTCGGGGGGTGCTTCCAGTTGGCGACCGAAGGGTTGCGGACGCGTTGCCTCGGCGGCTTCGCGGCGCGCGGGCGCGTCGGCACAGGCGGCGAATCCCGCGTCGGCCAGCAGGGCTGCGCCGGCCTCGGTCTGCGCCTCGATGACGGCCTCGTCGCCGTTCAACGTCACGAAACAGTCGGCGCCATCGCGCTGGTGGAGCGAACCGGTGCTGGCGCAGAACGCGCGCTCGCTGCAGGGGTGCAGGCAGTTGAAAGCGACGATGCGCGTGGCGGCGCGACGGCGCAGGTAGTGGGTATCGGCGGGCGGATCGGCGTGCACGGCGTCCATCTGCGCGATGGCGCGCAAATCGCACGGGCGCACCCCCGCCAGCACCTGTTCCGCCGCTGCCGATTGCTCGATGAACTCGACGCCCCCGTCCGGTTTGCGGCGGAAGGTGAACAGCACCTCCTGATCGGGCAGCAGTTGCCGAGCGGGTGGAATGATGGAGGAGTGATAGCCCTGGAACGCGATCTCGCTGTCCGCGGCCAACGGCCGGAAATTCCAGTTGACGCTGCCTTCGCGCTGCGGGTAATGGACCGTCATGCGATCGCATAGCCCGCGCAGCCAATCGGACAACTGGGCCAAGTTGCCTAGGTAACCGCTCACTGAAATCCCCCGCTGCAGATGAATTCCCTATCGACTCGGTTGCGCGGACTGCCGCCGCCATCGCGTTCGCCCCTACACTGTAGGCGAAGCCGCACCGTTGTCTCAAGCTGAGTGCCGATCTCACCACTCCCGCGCGCCGCACCGATCGCCCGCGCGTTCAGCGCAGAGAGCTGCGACGCCTTACAGCATCCTGACAAAAACGATAGAATACTCGCTCCTTCGCCCCATCCCTTCGAACTGCGTCGCGATTCCCGCCGCCACGGGCAGCGGATCGTACCGAGGTTGCGTAGATGAATGTTGCCGACTCACCCCTGATCCTCGAACCCGATGCGTTGGAAGCGCTCCTGGGCAACACCGACTTGCTGATCGTGGATCTGTGCAAGCCCGAGATCTATCATCAGTATCACCTGCCTGGCGCAATTCACCTTGACTACGGTCAACTCATTCAACCGCAGCGTCCCGCTATGGGACTGCCCCCCGACGCGAACCGCCTCAGCGAACTCTGCTCACGCATGGGACTGACTCCCGACACGCACGTGGTCGCCTACGACGACGAAGGGGGCGGACGTGCGGCGCGATTGCTGTGGACGCTGGAGCTGCTCGGGCACACGCGCTACTCGCTGCTCAACGGCGGACTGCACGCCTGGGCCAACGAGCGCCACCCGCTGGTGGCCGACACGGCGCTGCGCGATTCCAGCGACTACGCCATCCGGCTCAACGACACGGTGCTTGCCACCAAGGAGTACGTGCTCACCCACCTGGGCGACACCGAGGTGAAACTGCTCGATGCGCGCTCGCCCGCCGAATATCAGGGTAGCAAGGTGTTCGCCGCCCGCGGCGGCCACATCCCGGGCGCGGTCAATCTGGAATGGACCGAGACCATGGACCCGCAGCGCAATCTGCGCCTCAAGGATCGCGACACGCTGTACGACATGCTCGAGGTGCGCGGCGTTCTGCCCGAACGCGAGATCGTCGTCTACTGCCAGACCCATCACCGCTCGGCGCACCTCTATATCGTGCTCCGATCGCTGGGCTATCCGCGGGTGCGGGCCTACGCCGGTTCCTGGTCCGAGTGGGGCAACCTGCCCGAGCTGCCGGTGGAGTAAAGCGCGCCCCGCGGCGCCATCCGGCGACCGCCGCCTCGTACCTGGATAATCACCGGACAACCTGACACAATCGCAGCCGTTTTTCGCCACGCGTTGCCACAGCACCCATGAACGATACCCGCCCGGACCCCGCCGGCGAACCGGCACGGCTGCTCGATCACTGCAAGGCGATCACGCAGCGGCCGCTGCCGCACCACCCGCTGTCGCGCGCCATGCACCGTCTGGCCCGCAGTCGCAACGCGCTGATCCGCCGTGCATTGATCCGCTTCTTCGTTTCACGCTTCGGCATCGATCTCAGCGAAGCGGAGATTCAGGACCCCGGCGCCTTCGCGACCTTCAACGACTTCTTCACCCGTGCACTGCGCGACGGCGCGCGTCCCATCGCCGCCGGCGACGAGGTGCTGGTCTCCCCCGTCGATGCCACCATCAGCCAGTTGGGCCGCCTGGACGACGGCGCTATCCTCCAAGCCAAGGGCAAGCACTTCGACGTGACGCGCCTGCTGGGTGGCGACCAAGGACGCGCCCAACCCTTCCACAACGGCGGCTTCGCCACGCTCTACCTCTCGCCGCGCGACTACCACCGCATCCACATGCCGGTGGCGGGGACGCTGCGCGAGATGATCTACGTGCCGGGGCGGCTGTTCAGCGTCAACCCCGCTACCACCCGGGCGCTGCCCGGACTGTTCGCCCGCAACGAACGCGTGGCGCTGCTGTTCGACACCGACCACGGCCCGCTGGCCGTAGTGCTGGTGGGCGCACTGTTCGTGGGCAGTATCGAGACGGTGTGGGCGGGCGAAGTCACCCCGCCGCGCGGGGCGCGAATTCGCAACTGGCGCTATGACGCCGGCACCGGCCCCAGCCGCTTTGCCAAAGGCGCCGAGATCGGCCGCTTCAACATGGGTTCGACGGTGATCCTGCTCACCGGCCCCGACTCACTGCAGTGGGATGCACGCCTGCAGCCCGGTCTGCACCTGCGCGTCGGCGAAGCGATGGCGACGGGTTCCTCCTAGCCGGGGCAAGGCCGATTGTGGCCGCCGCGCCGCCTCTGCTACCATGCCGCGTCCGCCGTCTGCGGGACCCACCAGAGACCCGACCCCATGATCGACTCCGCGCTACCCTCCCTGATCATCCGCGGCCGCAAACTGCTGCCCATCATCCAGGGAGGCATGGGTATCGGCATCTCCGCCCACCGACTGGCCGGCGCGGTAGCCAAAGAGGGCGCGGTGGGCACCATCGCCAGCATCGACCTGCGCCGTCTGCACCCCGATTTGATGGCACGCACCCGGCGTAGCGGCGACGCCGCCGCCATGGGCGAGGCCAACCTGGAGGCGCTGGACCGCGAAATCCGCCAAGCGCGCGAGATCTGCGGCACCGAGGGGTTTCTCGCGGTGAACGTTATGAAAGCGGTGGACCAGCATGCCGACCTAGTACGCCAGGCCTGCGCCAGCGGAGCCGACGCCATCGTCATGGGCGCCGGCCTGCCCCTGGACCTGCCCGACCTGGCCGCCGACTACCCCGGCGTAGCGCTGATCCCCATCCTCTCCGAAGAGCGCGGCGTCAAGGCGGTGCTGAAGAAGTGGCTGCGCAAGGATCGCCTGCCCGACGCCATCATCATCGAGAACCCGCACCACGCCGGCGGTCACCTGGGCAGCCCCAAGCTGGCCGAGGTCAACGACCCGCGTTTCCTGTTCGGCCGCGTAATCGACGAGTTGAAAGGCTGGTTTCGTCAGGTGGAGCAGACCCTGGAGGGCATCCCCCTGATCGCCGCCGGCGGCATCAACTCCTTCGACAAACTGAAGCGCCTCATCGCCGACGGCTGGAGAGGAGCGCAGCTGGGCACCCCGTTTGCGGTCACCCAGGAGGGCGACGCCCACCCCAACTTCAAGCGCGTGCTGGCCGAGGCCAAAGCGGAAGACATCATCACCTTCCTCAGTGCCGCGGGCCTGCCGGCGCGGGCGGTGCTGACGCCGTGGCTGAAGAAATACCTGGGACGCGAGGCGCACCTCAAGGCGCGGGTCAATCCCAAGAAGGCCACCTGCGCGGTGCAGATGGAGTGCCTGAGCCACTGCGGACTGAAGGACGCCAACCCCCAGGCCGGGCAGTTCTGTATCGACACCCAGTTGGCGGCGGCAGTCCAGGGCAACGTCGAGCGCGGACTCTTCTTCCGCGGTTCGGAGTCGTTGCCCTTCGGCAACGAGATCCGTTCGGTACGCGAGCTGCTGCAGTTCCTGCTCTCGGGCATCGACCCGCGCGGCGGCGCCAAGACCGCCTAGCGTCCGCCCCCGACCGGTCGACGTCAGGCGCGCTCGACGGGAAACGCCAGCACCTGGCGGATGTCGTCAACCCCGGTCAACGCCATCAGCAACCGATCCACCCCCACCGCCACCCCGGCGCAGGCGGGCAGACCGTGCGCCAGCGCCGCCAGCAAGCGGCGGTCGGCGGGCGGTATCGGCAATCCCAGGGTCTGACGGCGTGCGGCATCGGCCGCGAAACGCCGTGCCTGCTCCCGTGCATCGGCCAGTTCGTTGAAGCCGTTGGCCAGTTCCAGCCCCCGCCAATAAAGTTCGAAACGCTGCGCCACCCTCGCATCGTCGGGATCGATGCGCGCCAGTGATGCCTGGCTGGCCGGATAGGCGTGGATGAAACAGGGACGTTCCATGCCCAGCCGTGGCTCGACCTCGTGAACCAGGATCAGGTCGCGCCAGAAATCCGCGTCGGTCTCGACCTCGGCGCCGGGCGGTGCGTAGGCGGCGGCATGCGCCTTGAGGGTTGCCAGCGGAGCAAAAGGATCAACGCTTGCGTAGCGCAGGAACGCCTCGCGGTAGGTGAGGCGCTCGGCGTCAACGGGAAGTGCTTCGGCCGCCACCGCCTGCAGCAGCGCCTCCAGCTCGTCCATCAGGGCGTGGTGATCGAACCCGGGCCGGTACCACTCCAGCAGCGTAAATTCCGGGTTGTGGCGCCGCCCCGCTTCGCCATCGCGAAACACCTTGGCGATCTGGTAGATGGGCCCGCTGCCCGCTGCCAGCAGCCGCTTCATGGGAAACTCGGGCGAGGTATGCAGGTAGAGCCGACCCTCGGGTGGCGCACCGGGACCGTGGTATTCGGTGGCGAAACTGTGCAGGTGGGGCTCGCCGGTGGCAGCGGCCGACAGAATAGGGGTCTCCACTTCGAACACCCCGCGTCGGGCGAAGAATTCGCGTATTCGCGCCAGCAACCGTGCGCGGTGCGCCAGCATCTCGCGCGTGGCGCTGGGGGCCCAGTCGGCGGACGATAGATCGGTCATCGAGCGACAAAAAGGGCCGGTCGAACCGGCCCTTTCCGAGGATGCCTTGACGCCCGCGCGTTCACTCTTCCTTGGCGCGCGACACGTACTCGCCGGAACGGGTGTCGACCTTGATCAACTCGCCCTGCTCCAGGAACAGCGGTACGCGCACCACGGCGCCGGTCTCCAGAGTGGCGGGTTTGACACCGCCGGTCGCGGTATCGCCGCGCAGCCCGGGATCGCATTCGCTGATGCGCAGGATGACGAAGTTGGCCGGCGTCACCGCCAGCGGCGAACCGTTGTAGAGGGTGACGGTACAGACATCCTGCTCCTTGAGCCACTTGGTGGCATCGGCGACCGCGCTCTGGTCGGCGGCGAACTGCTCATAGGAGTCGGGGTCCATGAAGTGCCAGAATTCGCCGTCGGCGTAGAGGTACTGCATCTCGGTGTCGACGACGTCGGCGGTCTCCAGGGTTTCGCCCGACTTGTAGGTGCGCTCCCAGATGCGCCCGCTCTTCAAATTGCGCATCTTGACGCGGTTGAAGGCCTGTCCTTTGCCCGGCTTGACGAACTCGTTCTCGACGATGGCGCACGGATCGCCGTCCACCATCACCTTCAAGCCGCTGCGAAATTCGTTGGTGCTGACCGTAGCCATGGTTTCCTCATTGCAACTGCTGCGCGTCGATCCCCGCCCGTTGCGGCAACGCACGCCCAAATAAACGAAAAGGACGAGTCATCGAGCCCGCCCTTGCTGCGCGCCACCGCCGTGACCGTGCCGCGAAGCGCGTATAATAGCGCGAATGCACGTACCCTGTCAGACCTCCCCCGTCTCCGCGGCGGTCCCCTGCGATGAACTTCAGCCGGTGCGCGACCGGCTCGCGCTGCCCGAATCCGCATTGCCGGCGAGCCCCCGTGCTCAGCACCAGTTTCCGTTCAAGGCCCCGCAGGCGTTTCTCCAGCGCATCGTACCGGCAGACCCCGGCGACCCGCTGCTGCGGCAGATCTGGCCGGCACCCGAGGAAGAGGAGGACACGCCCGGCTACCGTGCCGATCCGGTGGGCGACGATGCCGCCATCACCGCCCCGGGTCTGCTGCGCAAGTACCACGGGCGCGCGCTGCTCATCGCCACCGGCAGCTGCGCCATCCATTGCCGCTACTGCTTCCGGCGCCACTTCCCCTACCAGGAACACCACGCGGTGGACCAGGCGTGGGAGCCGGCGCTGCGCGCCATCGCCGCCGATACCTCCATCACCGAGGTCATCCTGAGCGGCGGCGACCCGCTCACTTTGAGCCCGCGCCGCCTGCGCCAGTTGCTCCACGCACTGGCCGCCATCGGGCACGTGCAGCGATTGCGCGTCCACACCCGGGTCCCGGTGGTGGCGCCCGAACGCCTGACGCAAGAGTACGACGCGCTGTTCGCGCACCATCCGCGTCCGGTGGTGATAGTGATCCACGCCAACCACCCCCGTGAGTTGGACGACACGGTGCGCGACGCACTGTTACGCCTGCGCGGCACCGGACTGACGCTGCTCAATCAATCGGTGCTGCTGCGCGGGGTCAACGACGAGGTCGACGTTCTCGCCCAGCTCAGCGCACGGCTGTTCGCCTGCGGCGTGCTGCCCTACTACCTGCATCAACTCGATCCGGTGACGGGTGCCGCCCATTTCGCCGTCTCTGATAACGATGCGTGTGCCTTGACGGCAGCACTACGCGCACGGTTGCCGGGATATCTGGTGCCGCAACTGGTCCGCGAGATCGCCGGCGCCGCCGCCAAGCAGCCGCTACCGGCGTAAACCGCCGTCACGCCGCGACTCATATCGGAACGGCCGTTTGTTTCGTCCAGAATAGTTGTGTAACTTACGGCAACACAGGCGCCTTTCGGCTAGGGGACGGAGGTGGCGCCGCCTGGAGAACACACGATCCATTCCGCATGACCGCGAACACCACTCTGCATCTGCAATTGCCCGAGCTGACCCCGGGCGAAAAGACCGTGCCCATTCAGACGGCGTTGGTGCGTTCCTGGCTGGCGGAGCTGCCGCTGGCCGACCAGGAACAGTCGGCCCAACAACTGACCGCCCACATCGCCGCCGCCAACCGCCAACCTCACCACCCGACCGAACGCCTGCGCTACCTGGAGACCGTGGGCGAGACCGCCGCGACGCTCGTGCAGGCACTGCGCGAGCGTGTGCGCCACCACCCGCTGCCGCTCTCCATCCACGGTGAGCAAGTAGCCCAACTGATCCGCGGGCTGCACCGCGAACAGGCCATCGGCTACAAACGGGCGCTGCACGACGCGATCGGTGCCGAGCCCTCTGCACCCCTGGCCCAGGGGTTCTTGACTCAAGCGCTGTTTGGCGCCATGGCCTATCTCGGCGAGCTGCTGCTCGACTACTTTCAGACCTACCAGCATCCCGAACCCGGCATCTGGCGCGATCTCCACCAGCTGTTTCGCCACGCCGAGCGCAACCGCCTGCAGGGCGCGCAGCTCACGCCCCTGCACACCCCCTACGGCCGCGAATCCAGCCTGCAACGGCTCTATTTGCGGCTGTTGTTGCTGACCCTGGCTTCGCCCTACCGGTTACGCCAGGGGGAGCTGGATTGGGTCAACGACTCCTTGGAACGCTGGGTGGACTATTGTGAGGTGCGCATCCCCCCGACCCACGAATCGGGTATCGGTGTGCTGGTGATCGATCTCGACAGCGATGAACCTGCCGACCAACCGCCCCCCGCCTCGGACAGCGCCGCACGCCACTACCGCATCGTGATGACCATCGACCTGCTGCCGGTATTGCGCCAGGAGCTCACCCAGAGCCAGGAGCGCGGCGGCCTCCCCATGACCAGTGTCGGCAGCACGCTGTCCGCGGACATCTACCGGCGCCTCACCCAAGCGTGGGGCACATCGCCGCAGCGCAGTTTCTCGCGCAGTGAACGGGCGGCAAACCTCGACGTCACCGTGGGCTTTCGTTCGTTGTGCCGGCGGATCGCCGCCGGCGCATCCGCGGCGCCGCACGACGCGCTCGAGCGGGTGTCCGATGACAAGCCGCGCCCACTTGACGAAAACATCGTCGAATCCCACGAACAGGATGTCTGGAGCCTCGTCTACACACCTTACGGTGCGAACCCCGATGAGGATGAATTGCCACCCGAAACTCACCGTTGCGGCACTATCAACGAAAGCGCAGGCGGCTTTTGCCTGGTCACCCATCGGGAGAGCCCGTTGCGCGCCCGGGTCGGCGAATTGGTGGGGATACGCGACGACGCCGGACCCGGCGAATGGGAGATCGGCGTCATTCGCTGGATGCGCGACAGCGAGAAGGAATCCATGGAATTCGGGGTTCAGATGATCGCGCCCTTCGCGCGCCTGATCGAGGTGAATACCGGCGATGCCTGGCAGCCTGCGCTGGTGCTGCCTGAGATCCGCGCCATCATGCAGCCCGTAAGCGTTATCGTTGAGCCTTTCGACCCACCCCCAGGAAGCGTAGTGACGGTTCGGGCGGGTAACCGTGAGATGACGTTGCACCTGGAGCGCCTGCTGGAATCCACCGGCAGTTTTTCCCACTTTCAATGCGCGCCGAGCGCGAGTTGGTCGCCATTGTTCGACGAAATCGGCTAATTGGCGCACGGCACTCTTCGGCAAATTGGGATTCGGCCGACACCTCCCTATAATGGGTGCCGGCGCCGCAAGGCAATTTGATTGGCAATGCGCTTGGACGCGCGTGCCGCGGGCGACAACTATCACCGAACGACGACAGGGCGGTTCATGGCAGACGACCAGGACATCTTGCGGGTATTGATCATCGAGGATTCGTTGAACGAGGCCGAAACCTACGTCAGCACGTTGCGCAGCGGCGGCCATGCGGTTCGCGCCAAGCAGGTCAAAAACCCCGACGAACTGCAGATCGCGCTGGCCAATCATCAGTACGAACTGGTCATCTGTACGTCGCCGCTGAACGGTTGCCGCGTCGAAGACGCCATTGCGGTCATTGCCCGCAGCGAGAAAGACATTCCCTTGCTGGCCATCGTGGAGCGCCCCACTCAGGATGCGCTGATCGAGGCGTTGCGCGCCGGCGCGCGCGATGCCCTGCCCAAAGGCCAGCACGAGCATTTGCGCCTGGTGGTGGAACGCGAGCTGGAGGGTCTCAAGACACGGCGTGCGCTGCGCGACATGCAGCAACGCTACCGGGAAGCAGAAAAGCGCAGTCGCGCCCTCCTCGACACCGCCCGCGATGCCATCGCCTACGTCACCGACGGCATGCACATCCGCGCCAACGACGCCTACCTGAAACTATTCGGATTCACCGACGCCGAAGAGGTCGAGGGTATGCCGTTGATGGACATGATCGCCGCACAAGATCATCCCCAACTCAAACAGTTTCTGCGCGGATTGCCCGAACTCAGCAAGGGCAGCGAGCGGCTGGAAGTACTGGGGCAGCGTATCGACGGTACCACCTTTCCCATCGCGCTGGTGTTCAGCCCGGCCGTGGTCGACGAGGAGGAGTGCTTCCAGGTGGTCATTCCCTCACAGGCGGCTGCGTCCACGCATCACACCCACAGCCGCGAGCTGGAAGACAAGATCAAGACCCTAAGCAACCGGGATCTGTTGACCGGGCTGTACAACCGCCAGTACTTCATTGAGGAGTTGGAATCGCGCGTCGCCGACGTCCTGAGCGGTGACGCCCAACTCGCGCTGATGATGATCGCCATCGACAGCTTTGACGCCATCGTCGACCGGGTCGGGATTGCCGCCAGCGACATGGTGGTGGTGGACGTCGCCGATCTGCTCAACGAAAACCTCAGCGACACCCAGACACTGGCGCGCTTCGCCGACCAGACGCTGGCGGTCTTGACGCCCTACAAAACACCGGACGAAGTGGAAAAGCTGGCCGACGTACTGCGCCACAAGATCCAGAACCACGTCTCGGAGATCGGTGGGCAGGCCATCAATCCTACGGTCAGCATCGGCATCACCCTGGTCAGCGAAAATGCCGCCAGCGCGCAGGAGGTGCTGAGGCGCGCGCATCAGACCTGCGACGAAGCCCGTTCGGATGGAGGGAACCGCACCAGGGTCTACACACCGCCCACGGTGGAACAGGCCATGGAGAGCAGTGCCGATGTCATGTCCAAGGTGGTGGTAGCCGCCTTGGAGAAAAACGCGTTCTCCCTGCTGTACCAACCCATCAGCAGCCTACGCGGCGAGCAGCATGCGTACTACGAGGTCTTCGTTCACTTGGTGGACGACAAGGGCAACGAGATCCCGACCCGACAGTTTCTCGGCGCCGCCGAGCGCATCGGCCTGATGCCCCGCATCGACCGCTGGGTTGCCGAGCATGCGCTGAAACAACTCGCCGACGAACACGCCCAAGGCAAGAAGGTGTACTTCTTCCTCAATCTCTCGGAAGCCACGCTGGCCGACGACGATTACCTACCATGGCTCGCGGGTCGCCTCAAGGAGTTGCGCATCTCCGGCGAGTACTTAGTTATCGAGGTCAAGGAGCCGGCTGCCAGCGGCAACATCCAGTCGCTTAAACTGCTGATCAAAGGCCTAAACGCACTGCGCTCTCGCCTCGCTTTGGCGCAATTTGGCAGCGGATTGAACTCGCTGAACTTCCTGAAACACGTGCCCGCCAGCTTCGTCAAGGTCGACCGGGCGTTGATGGTAAACCTGCCCACCAATAAGGAAAGTCAGGAGGCGGTGAGCGAGATCGCCGAGGCGGCGCACGCTCTGAAGATTGAATGCATCGCCGAATTCGTCGAGGACGCAAGCTCGCTGCCGCTGCTCTGGCAGGCGGAGGTGGACTATATCCAAGGCTATTTCCTGCAGGAACCGGGGCCGGAGCTGACTTTCGATTTCAGCGGCGAGTCCTTCTGACGGGCGCGGGCTGCCGCCGGCGCTCGCAAAATGCGCATCGGTTCACATCTACCCCGATCCTAGGTGCCTAAGATTGGGTTTCAGCGTACCCGACACCTAACCTTGACCCCAGCCCTGGCTATACTTGTCATCAGGTACCTCAATACGAGGACGTCCCATGAAGAGAGCCGCCATTGGATTGCTAGTAGCTGCTGCCAGCACGACGGCATTCGCGGCCGGGGGCGACATCGACCAACTGGATCTCCTCTCGCAGTCCGACTTCCGGCTGCTCTCCGAGGACCTCGGCGCCGCCCTCAGCTACAAAGCGGTGACTCCCGCCGAACCGCTCGGTATCACCGGTTTCGACGTCGGCCTGGAGGTGGTCAACACCCGTCTGGAACACGGCGATCTCTTCGACCGTGCCAGCTCCGACGACGTCTCCGACAATCTGCTCATTCCGCGCCTGCACCTTCACAAAGGCCTGCCGGGCGGTGTCGATTTAGGCGCTTTCTATTCCGCGGTACCCGGCAGCAACATCACCCTGTGGGGCGCCGAGGCGCGTTACGCCTTTCTGGAGGGCGGCACCCTCACGCCGGCGCTCTCGTTGCGTGGCACCTACTCGCGCCTAACCGGCGTTGACCAACTCGACGTGGATACCACCGGCGTGGAGCTTTCCGTCTCCAAGGGCTTCGCCAACTTCACCCCCTACGCGGGCCTCGGGCGGGTATGGGTACGCAGCAACCCCAACGCCGGCGCGCTAGAAGACGAGGACTTCAGCAAGGAGAAATACTTCCTGGGAGCGAATCTCAATTTTGGGATCTTCAATATGGATCTCGAAGGCGACCGCACCGGAGATACCACATCGTACAGCCTGAAATTCGGCTGGCGTTTCTAATCGGTCGGGCCATCGGCCCAAGTGACTACCACTTGCTCATCGCCCGCGTAGGCGCTCCAACTGGCGTCGCTCTCGCTTATTGGGCTTGTGTTCGCTGACTGACCGCATCCCATTAGCGGCGGCCACGGCCGCCCGCATCGCCTCGCGGTTACGTTGACTCGCCTCGGTTTCCCGATACAAGGCCTGTGCTTCCAGCGACGGTCCGCGACGCTCCCCCAGCCCTTTCACGTCCACTTCAAAACGCTCGACACCGCGTGTGATGTCGAGTCGATCGCCGACCCGGATCTCCCGCGCCGGCTTGACGCGTACCCCGCCCACATGCACTTTGCCCCCGCGTACCGCAGTCGCGGCGAGGGCGCGTGTTTTGAAAAAACGAGCGTACCAGAGCCATTTGTCGATGCGCCGAGAGTCCGCCGAATCGTCACCCATCCCACCTGTTCTCCGCGACCCTAACCGGCAACCGGTTTCGGGCCTAAAACGCAGTCGCCGGGACTAGCCCGGCGACGATTCAGCTTTTGCTGCGGTGCGCTTATTGCACCCTAAGCCCTTTGGTACCTCTGTATGTCTCATCCCCAACCGATATCACACCACGATTGATTTCGACGGTGGTCTTGCCGATACCCCGGACCCGCATCAGATCCTCGAGCCGCCCGAAGGGGCCATGTTGCTGGCGGTAAAGTACGATGGCTTCAGCCTTGTTGGGACCGATGCCCTTCATGTTTTTGGCCAGCTGTTGCGCACTCGCGGTATTGATGTTGATTTCCGCAGCAGCGCCGACACTTGCCAGCAACCCCACAATCAGACCAACCACCAACCGAATTCGCTGCGTCATCGGCAACTCCTTTTGCTCCTTGCGTACTCTTCGAACCGTTCGTTACCACTGAACCAAGCATAGGAACCCGTCCCTGGCCTGTCAACGCAACGCCGCGGCAACTTCGCTGTTGATATGTGCTAACACGTCGCCGGGATCGACCGCCCGGGTCACCGGACGCCCCACCACCAGGTAGGTGGCGCCGGCGGCGATTGCCGCTCCGGGGGTCATGACCCGCTTTTGGTCACCCTCTGAAGCACCCAAAGGCCGGATACCCGGGGTCACCAGGCGAAACGCTGCCGAATGTTGGGCACGCAACCAGGAGGCCTCCTGGGCGGAACAGACAACACCGTCCAGACCCGCAGATTCGGCCAGCGCCGCCATGCGCGCCACGTTCTGGGCAGCACTGCCCGAATAGCCGATCTCCGCCAGATCCTCATCACCCAGACTGGTCAACACGGTGACCCCTATCAGCAGGGGCCGATGATCAGCCTTTTCCAGCGACTCACGCGCCGCCTCCATCATGCGACGCCCGCCGGCGACGTGCACGTTCATCATCCACACGCCGAGCCGTGCCGCAACGGCACAGGCACTGGCCACGGTGTTGGGGATATCGTGGAACTTGAGATCGAGGAACACGCCAAATCCACGCCTCACCAGCGCCTCCACCACACCGGGTCCCGCGGCAGTGAAGAGCTCTTTGCCGATCTTGACGCGGCAGACGGCGGGGTCGAGACGCTCGGCGAACGACAACGCCTGTTGGGCGTGCGGGTAGTCCAGAGCCACAATCACCCGTGGCCCCTTGGGATCGGTAGTCATGATACGGCCATCGCTCTATTCTCCTTCGACCCCTTGAATCTGACGGATACTGCTCCAGCTCCGGCAACTCGGGCACTGCCAGTGCAACGCCTTGGCCGAAAACCCGCACCTTGAGCACTTGTAGACCGGCTTGTGATCCAGCAGCGCTTGCGTAATTTGTCGCAAAATCACGAGATTGTCCCGCGATTTGGCGTCGGCAAGGTCGAGATTGATCTTGAGCAGCCAATCCAGGCCCCGTACCGAGGGTTTCTTCCGCAACCGCTCCACCAGGTAAGCCGTGGCCTGCGCTTCGCCTTCCGCCTCGCGGATCTCCTCGGCCAGCGCCAGCAGCAGCGACATCCCCTGGTAGTTCTGCTGCAACTTGCGCAAGTAGGCAATGTAGCCGGCGCTGTCGCCAAGCTGCTTGTAGCACGACTTCAGCGGACCCAGCACTTCCGGAAGGTAGTCGAGGTTCTGGTTCTCCACCCGCCGGTAATAGGTGATCGCCGCCTTCCAGTCACCGTTGCGAGCTTCCAGGTCACCAGCAAGAAGACTGGCACGCACACACTGCGGATCGCCCGTCAACGCCCGGCGAATCATCTGCCGTGCGCTGCGGTAATCGCCCCGCGCCAGGGCCTCTTCCGCCAGTTCGCAGTAAAACTGCCCGATGAGCAGGCGCCGCTCGCTCTCGGCCAACCGCGTCAACGACCGTGTCACCGAGATGGCGTGTTCCCAATCCTTTTCCTGCTGATAAATGTCTTGGAGGTGGTGGCGTGCCGCATCGGCATATTCGCGCATCCCGATCAACTCGTGGAAGATGCTCTCGGCGCGATCGAGCAGGCCCGCACGCATATAGTCCTGACCCAACTCCATCAATGCCTGGGCCCGTTGCGCGCGTTCCAGCGTGGGGCGTGCAATCAAGTTTTGATGAATGCGGATGGCACGGTCCACCTCGCCGCGGCGACGAAACAGGTTTCCCAGCGCGAGGTGGGTCTCGACGGTTTCGCTATCCTCTTCGAGGATCTTGATGAAGACCTCGATGGCCTTGTCGGGTTGCTCGTTGAGGAGGTGATTCAAGCCCTTGAAGTAGGCTTGGCGCATGCCGGAGCCAATCGGACGACCACCCTGCCCGGGTACCCTGCGCGCTAACAGCCACCCCGAGGCCGCCGCTACCGGCAATAGAAACCACAATAGATCATACATAGATTTGGATACTGATCCCGTTCCATCCCTGGCTTCCGCAATCCGTCCCGCTTTCTCAGCCGATCACTGTCGCACTTGACGCTTTCAAAACCCGGAAATCCGTCACTCGGCGCCGCTACCGATCCTGGCGTACGGGCAGCGAACGGAGATTTGTCAACTCCTGCTGGGCGATACGCTCTGAACGTCGCAATCGACTGAGTTCCCGCTTCAGTCCCAACGTTCTCATAATGCCTACCGACAACCCCACCAGCGCACCCACTACGAAGGCGATCACCAACACCATCGACAACGGCATCTCGAATGTACCGGCGTAATAATTGACGGTCACCACGTCAGCATTGAGCACGGCAAACGCCAACGCCACAAGAAAAATCAGAAACAGTACGATGCCTTGCACCAGACGCATAGCGGGCTCCCAATACTCCCCTTCGCTTCAATATGGACTGCGCGTTGATGGGGCATCCGCACGCGACGGAACATCGGTCAAGCGCGGAGGCGAACTTCGGCTAAGGTACAGGCGCCTACCCGGGTATGACAAGAGGTAACGCACCAGGGACGATGCGAGATGCAGCCTGGAGGACAACGACGTCGTGTTTGAGAAAAGTACCGGCGCGGCCTGCCGCATCCGACACGCGCCATCGGTTGGCGAAACTGATCGCAACTACGCAGGCGTATACTGCGTGGATTCCCGCTCCATCTCCTGGGCCGTTTCGTTGACCCGTTCGCGCAGCTCTTTCCCCGGTTTGAAGTGAGGAACATATTTACCCGGCAAAGCGACGGCGGTGCCTGTCTTCGGGTTGCGTCCCATGCGCGGCGGGCGGTAGTGCAGCGAAAAACTGCCGAAACCGCGTATCTCGATGCGCTCCCCCGATGACAGCGCCAGACTCATCTGCTCAATGAGGCTTTTCACCGCCAACTCCACATCTTTGTGCGCCAAGTGACCCTGTTTGCGCGCCAGCAGCTCGATCAATTCCGACTTGGTCATTCTAGTTTTCCCGGATCGGTGCGGGGGCCAAGCGGCCCCCGCAAGCCTTGTTCCCCACAAGAAGTGTTAGTCGTTCTTGCTTTCCAACTGCTCCTTGAAGATATCTCCCAGAGTCGCCCCCGTACTGGGCGCTTTGTAATCCTGCAGCACCGCGGCCTCTTCCTCGGAATCCTTGGCCTTGATCGACAACGTGATGCTTCGGGTTTTACGATCCACACCAATGAATTTGGCTTCGATCTCGTCGCCGACTTTGAGCAGGGTGCGCGCATCCTCGACGCGATCACGCGCGATCTCTGAGGCGCGCAGATACCCGTCGATGCCTTCGGCCAGATTCACCACCGCGCCCTTGGCATCCACTTCGGTCACGGTCCCGTTCACGACAGTGCCCTTGGGATTGGTAGCAACGTAGTTGGAGAAGGGATCCTGTTCCATCTGCTTGATGCCCAGCGAGATGCGTTCGCGCTCGGCGTCGATGGCCAACACAACGGCCTCGACCTCGTCGCCTTTCTTGAAGCGGCGCACGGCATCCTCGCCACCCTCGTTCCAAGAGATGTCGGAAAGGTGCACGAGACCGTCGATACCGCCGTCCAGGCCCACAAAAATACCGAAATCGGTGATCGACTTGATGGTACCGCTGACCTTGTCGTTTTTGTTGTGCAGGGCGGCAAACTCGTCCCAGGGATTGGACTGACACTGTTTGATGCCCAGCGAGATACGGCGCCGGTCGGTGTCGATGTCGAGTACCATGACCTCCACTTCGTCGCCGATCTGAACCACCTTGGAGGGGTGGATGTTCTTGTTGGTCCAATCCATCTCGGAGACGTGCACCAGACCTTCGACACCCTCTTCGATCTCCACGAAACAGCCATAGTCGGCCAAGTTGGTGACTTTACCGAACAGACGGGTGTTGACCGGGTAGCGGCGCGCGATGTCCATCCACGGATCTTCGCCCAGCTGTTTCAGGCCCAGGGAGACCCGGTTGCGCTCACGATCGAACTTGAGCACCTTCACCTCGATCTCATCGCCGATGTTGACGATCTCGGATGGATTCTTGACCCGCTTCCAGGCCATGTCGGTGATGTGCAGCAGGCCGTCGATACCGCCCAGGTCCACGAACGCGCCGTAGTCGGTGAGGTTCTTGACCACACCCGTAACCACTTGGCCTTCCTGGAGATTCTTGAGCAATTCATCGCGCTCGGCGCTGTACTCTTCCTCCACCACGGCGCGGCGCGACACGACCACGTTGTTGCGGCGGCGATCCAGCTTGATGACCTTGAACTCCAGATCCTTGCCTTCCAGGTAGGTGGCATCGCGCACCGGACGCACATCCACCAGCGAGCCCGGCAAAAAGGCGCGGATGTCTTCGATATCCACCGTGAAACCGCCCTTCACCTTGCCATTGATCTGGCCGGCGACGGTTTCGCCCTTGTCGAAGGCGGCCTCCAGCTTCATCCAGGTCTTGGCACGCTTGGCTTTTTCACGGGACAGGCGGGTTTCACCAAACCCGTCCTCAACGGTATCCAGGGCGACTTCGACTTCATCGCCGGCCTTGACGGTAACCTCGCCGTTCTCGTCGTAGAACTGGGCTGCGGGGATGACCCCCTCGGACTTGAGCCCCGCTGAGACGATGACCACATCGGCCCGCACTTCCAACACGACGGCGTTCAGGATGCTGCCCGGACGCATCTGGGTCTGGGCAATACTCTCTTCAAACAGCTCTGCAAAACTTTCGGTCATGGTTGATTGGTCCCGGATCCACCCCGACTATGGGTGACCCCCTAGATTGCTTGCGTGGCGCTGGCGTACCAGGCCACAAGTCGGTCAATATCAAATCGCCCGGCATCGCCTACAGCGACCCAGGCCCCAGTTACGTCGAAGGCGCTTGCCCTTCGACAATTCGCGTCACGATCGCTACCACTTCCTCGATCGACAGATCCGTGGTATCCACCGTGAGCGCATCCTGTGCGGGTTTCAGCGGGGCGACAGCACGACCGGAATCGCGCGCATCGCGCACCCTGATCTCCGCAAGAACATCCGCCAGACTAGCATCCAACCCTTTTCCTTTCAACTGCTTATATCGCCTTTGGGCCCGTGCCTCGGTGTCGGCGGTGAGGAACACTTTAGACTGCGCCGAGGGAAAAACCACCGTTCCCATATCGCGTCCGTCGGCCACCAGGCCCGGGGGTTCGGCGAAAGCGCGCTGGCGCTCGAGCAGCGCGCTGCGCACCTCGGGAATTGCGGCGACCTGCGATGCTGCGGCGCCGCATGCCTCGCTGCGCAGCATGCCGGTCACGTTCTCACCCTCGAGCTGGACGGTATCGTCGGCAGGATCGGCAGCCAGCTCGAACTGGACGTCCAGGTGGGCCGCCAGCGTCGCCAGGGTCGCCGTGTCATTGAGCGCAATGGCGTGGTTCTGAGCGGCCAGCGCCAACACCCGGTAGAGCGCACCGCTATCCAGGTAGTGCCACCCCAACTGCTTGGCGATGCGGCGGCTGACAGTGCCCTTGCCGGACCCACTGGGGCCGTCGATGGCCAGTATCCTGACGTTATCCGTCGTCATGCGTCTCTCCCCGCCTTGGTGCGCGACACTCAGTGCTCGCGCGTTTGGTAAAACCGAATCTCGGGCCAGCGCTCCTGGGTCAGATCCAGATTGACCCGAGTCGGGGCGATAAAGACCAAGTCGCCCGCCCCATCGACCGCCAGATGCTCGTAGTGCTTTTCGCGAAAGCGCTCCAACTCCCGGGCATCGTCACACTCCACCCAGCGGGCGGAGTAAACCGGCACCGGTTCAAAGTTGCACTCCACCCCGTATTCGTTCTGCAGCCGGTAGGCGGCCACATCGAATTGCAGCATCCCCACGGCACCGACGATCTGGTCGTTGTTTTTGAGCGGCCGGAAGACCTGGGTCGCCCCCTCTTCGCTCAACTGGGTGAGTCCCTTTTGCAACGCTTTGAGCCGAATAGGATTTTTTAAGATCACCCGGCGAAACAACTCAGGAGCGAACGACGGTATACCGCTGAATTTGAGCGCCTCGCCTTGGCTGAAAGTATCGCCGATACGAATGGTTCCGTGGTTGTAGATGCCGACGATGTCTCCCGGGAATGCCTCGGCCACCTGCTCGCGTTCGGATGCCAGGAAGGTGATGGCGTTAGCCACCTGAATATCGCGCGCGGCACGCACATGGCGCATGCGCATCCCCTTGGTAAAGCGCCCGGAGCAGACCCGCAGGAAGGCGATGCGGTCGCGATGGGCTGGATCCATGTTCGCCTGGATCTTGAACACGAAGCCGGTAAAGGCTTCGTCCTCAGGCTCCACACGGCGGACGTCCGCGGCGCGACCGCGCGGCGCCGGGGCATAGCGCACAAAGGTATCTAGCAGTTCGCGCACACCGAAATTGTTGATGGCAGAACCGAAAAACACCGGCGTCAGGGTACCGGCCAGGTAAGCGGACGCGTCAAAGGCATGGCTGGCACCTTTGACCAGCTCCACGTCGACGCGCAGCTCATCCGCCTGCTCGCCCAGCACCTCGTCGAGTTCCGGGTTGTCCAGCCCCTGGATGATACGCCCCGCCTGCACCCGTTCGGCCTGGCCGGACTCGTACAGATAGACCGCGTCGTCCAACAGGTGATAGACGCCGCGGAAGCGTTTTCCCATGCCGATCGGCCAGGTGATAGGGGCACATTGGATCTGCAGCACCGACTCGATCTCGTCGAGCAGCTCAATGGGCTCGCGGCCTTCGCGGTCCAGCTTGTTAATGAAAGTGAGAATGGGGGTATCGCGTAGCCGGCACACCTCCATCAGTTTGATGGTGCGCTCCTCGACGCCTTTGGCGGAATCGATCACCATCAGGGCAGAATCGACAGCGGTCAGCGTCCGATAGGTGTCCTCCGAAAAATCCTCGTGACCGGGTGTGTCGAGTAGGTTGACGATGCGGTCACGGTAGTTGAACTGCATCACCGAGGTGGTCACCGAGATACCGCGCTGTTTCTCCAACTCCATCCAGTCGGAGGTGGCATGGCGCGCCGCTTTACGCCCCTTGACGGTACCGGCCAACTGGATCGCCCCGCCGAACAGCAACAGCTTCTCGGTCAGCGTCGTCTTGCCGGCATCGGGGTGCGAAATGATGGCAAAGGTACGCCGGCGCTGGGCCTGGCGGGCAATTTCGGACATCGGGCAAAACACTCGCGAAACACGATAGAGGCGGGCCCCAACTTGAGCGGATCACCGCCGACGCGCCGGGCCCCAGACCGCGCCATGAAAAGCGCGGCAGTATAGCAGATTCACCGGAGAGAACGCCTGGAAGATGGCCAGCTAAAGATCCAAGGCCATGATGATGGCGTCTTCGCGCCCGTCGTGGGCCGGGTAGTAGCGTTTACGCACACCGACCTCGTTGAACCCGACGCTGCCGTAGAGCTTCAACGCAGCCCGATTGGAGGGCCGGACCTCGAGAAACGCCGTATCGCTACCCGCCTGCCGGGCGCGCGCCAACAAGTGGCTCAGCACCTTACGCCCCACGCCGCGGCCCTGCACCTCGGGCCGAACGCAGAGATTGAGGATGTGGCACTCGCCGGCCACCAGCGACGTGATCCCGTAGGCATCGATCACCCCGCACTGCTCGAACACCAGGCAGCTGTATCCCACACGCAGGCAGTCGCGAAAGATGCCTTCGGTCCAAGGATGGGTGTAAGCGCTGCATTCGATGGCAATCACGGCGGCGACATCCGCCTCGCCCATGGGACGGCATTCGAGGGCGTAGGGTTTGCGTATCGCACTCACGCCGGCAGGTCCGCCCTCTGCCGCTCACGCAGCGTGCGACGGGCGAAACAGAGGTCCACCCACGCCTTGTGCTTGTCCTGCGGCGATCGCAGCAGGTAGGCGGGGTGATAGGTAACCACTACCGGCGTGTCGTTCTCGGGCAAGCGGTGCACGGTCCCCCGCAGCCGCCCCAAGCTCAACTGCGTACCCAGCAGGTGCTGGGCGGCGATGCGCCCCACGGCCAGCACTACGCCGGGGCGAATGAGTTCGATCTGGCGCCGCAGGTAGGGTTGGCAATGCACCACCTCTTCCAGGCTCGGGTCACGATTGTTGGGCGGCCGGCACTTCAGCACGTTGGCGATATAGACCTCGCTGCGCGCCAACCCCAACGCCAACAGCATGCGGTTGAGGAGCTGCCCGGCGCGCCCCACGAAGGGCTCGCCCTGGCGATCCTCTTCGGCACCCGGGGCTTCGCCCACGATCATCCATCGTGCCTGGGGGTCGCCCACCCCGAAAACCGCCTGGATGCGGCCGCGGTGCAGATCGCACCGGGTGCAGCGCAACACCTGGTCGCGCAACTCGTCCCAGCCCAGCACCTCCACACCCCCGGGCGGCGCGACGGCCTCGTTCGGCGAGGCCACCACACCGGCGCCGTGAAGTTCCGGCGCCGGGCTGGGTTCGCGCGGCACCCAGAGGTCGATGCCCATCGCCTCCAGGTATCGTCGCCGCAGGGGTTCGCTCACCATACGGTCAGTTTCCACCGCGTACCCGGCGAGCACAACCCCCGGCCGGCACCTTCACACATCGCCCATCTGGGGATTGGCCTTCACCTCCCCGTGGGTGATGCGATTCAGCGCGTGGATATACGACTTGGCCGACGCCACCACAATGTCGGTATCCGCCCCCTGGCCGTTGACCACCCGCCCACTGCGGCTGAGTCGCACGGTCACCTCACCCTGCGAATCGGTACCACTGGTGATGGCGTTGACCGAATAGAGCAGCAGTTCGCTGCCGCTGCCGACGATGGATTCGATGGCCTTGAACGAGGCATCCACCGGTCCGCTGCCCTGGGCCGTGCCGCGCTGCTCCGTGCCATCGACGGTAATGGTCACCTCGGCCTCGGGTGTCTCGCCGGTCTCGCAGCACACCTTGAGGTAGAGCAGCTTGAAGCGCTCCTGCTCCGCCTCGAGGCTGGCCTCGGACACCAGCGCCTGCAGGTCCTCGTCGTAGATCTCCTGTTTCTTGTCGGCCAGCTCCTTGAAGCGGGCGAACGCGGCATTCAATTCCTCCTCCGATGCGAACTCCACCCCCAACTCCTTGAGGCGGGTACGAAACGCGTTGCGACCGGAGTGCTTGCCCATCACCATGCGGTTGGTGCTCCAGCCCACATCCTCGGCGCGCATGATTTCGTAGGTCTCGCGCTTTTTCAGTACGCCGTCCTGGTGAATGCCCGACTCGTGAGCAAAGGCGTTGGCACCGACGATGGCCTTGTTGGGCTGCACCGGAAACCCGGTAATGCTCGACACCAGCCGCGAGCAGGGGACGATCTGCGTGGTGTCGAGATCGGCGGTACAGGGGAAGATGTCCTGACGGGTGCGCACCGCCATCACGATCTCCTCCAGCGAGGCGTTGCCGGCACGCTCGCCCAAACCGTTGATGGTGCACTCCACCTGGCGGGCTCCGGCCATGACCGCCGCCAGCGAATTGGCTACCGCGAGACCGAGGTCGTTGTGACAATGCACCGACCACACCGCCTTGTCGGCGTTGGGAACGCGGTTCATCAAATCGGCGATCAAGGCGCCGAAGTACTGCGGCAGGTTGTAACCGACGGTGTCGGGGATATTGACGGTCCCCGCGCCGGCATCGATGACCGCCTCCAGAATGCGGCAGAGAAAGTCGGGCTCGGACCGACCGGCGTCCTCGGGAGAAAACTCGACGTTGTCGGTGAACTGGCGCGCACGCCTGACCGCCTGCACCGCCTGCTCCACCACCTGATCGGGCGACATGCGCAACTTCTCTTTCATGTGGATGGGAGAGGTGGCGATGAAGGTGTGGATACGCGCCGATTTGGCATCGCGCAGCGCCTCGCCGGCGCGCTCCACGTCACCCCCGGTGGCGCGCGCCAGACCGCACACGGTGCTGTCCTGCACCGCCCGCGCCACGGCCTGCACCGCCTCGAAGTCGCCGGGGCTCGCGATGGGGAAACCGGCCTCGATGACGTCAACCCGCATCCTCTCCAGCGCCTTGGCGATACGGACTTTCTCGTCGCGGTTCATCGAGGCGCCCGGGCTTTGTTCACCATCGCGCAACGTCGTATCAAAAATGATCAATTTTTCTTTGTTCATGTCCAGTTCCAACGGGTAACGCCGCGCTCGCGGCGGGCCCTTCGGCCAACATCGATGCACTGCCGGGTAGGCAGTGACGAAAATTCAACGATAGAAAAATAGAGTGAGTGTCTGCCCGCTAGGGCAGCAGTCGCAGGTCGAGCGAAGAGGCAGGCGCCATCGCCACACCACCCGGGAGGGCGGCGTTTTGAACGATCATCGGCATGGCGTTTTGTGCTGGCATTTGATGTGTCGGTTTTCCAATGCACCCCGACTATAACCTTACGACCCCTCTTTGCCAACCCCGGACACCTTACGGGAATCCGTATCGCTCTGCCCCGCCTGCCCGGCCACCTCCTTGGCACTGGCAGACCGCCTGTCGGCAAGCTGACGTTCGCTGCGACGCCGACGCAATTGGATCAACGTCCACACCGGTCCCGACACCGCATACAACGCGGCGATCCCAAACAATACCTCTGGCGGTTGCATAAAAATCACCGCGAACACCAATATGATGACCACCGCCGCGACGAAGGGCACCTTGCCCTTGAGATCGAACTCTTTGAAGCTGTGGTAGCGGATGTTGCTCACCATCAACAGCCCCACCACAATGGCGAGAACCAGTACCCCGAGACCGATGTCGTGACCCGAGATCTGATACTCGGTCCCCACCCAGACCAGTCCGGCCAACACCGCCGCCGCCGCCGGGCTGGCCAATCCCTGAAAATAGCGCTTGTCGACGATGCCCACCTGGGTGTTGAAACGGGCAAGACGCAGGGCCGCGCACGCGGCGTAGATAAACGCCGCCAGCCAGCCGGGCTTGCCCAGATCCGACAGCGCCCACTGGTACGCCACCAGGGCAGGCGCCAGCCCGAACGACACCAGGTCGGAGAGGCTGTCGTATTGGACCCCGAATTCACTCTGGGTATTGGTCAGTCGCGCCACGCGTCCATCCAGGCCATCCATCACCATGGCAACGAAGATGGCCACCGCCGCCGGCTCGAAATGTCCCTTCATGGCCGCCACGATGGCGTAGAAACCGGCGAACAGCGCCCCTGTGGTGAACAGGTTGGGCAGAAGATAGATGCCGCGGCTACGTTTGGGTTTTTCAGGATGCTCAGTCATGGGAGTGTTCACAACTCGATCCGTTGCATGGCGGGTTGCACCCCCGCATCATCGCGGCAGTTGGCCCTAGGTTCAAGGGGCGACGGACTAGGAATCGACCGGTCTTTCCCGTACCAGGTGGGCGAGCACCGATTCGCCGGCCCGCACCCGTTGCCCCACCTCCACGTCCACCCGCGCCGACCGGGGCAGCAGCAGATCGACGCGCGATCCGAACCGGATGTAGCCGCAGCGCTGCCCCTGCCCCACCCGCTCGCCGGCGTGAGCGTAGAAACGCGGGTGGCGAAACGGCAGCCCACCCGGCAACAGCAGCACCACGTCGTCCTGCTCATCGCTCTGCAGCCAGATCCCGTAGTCGTCGTACTCGTCGTTGGCGTCGCCCTCGGAGCAGCGGTTGCCGATCAGTCTCTCCTGCCAGCGCTGCGCGACCTTGCCCTCGATAGGCGCGCGCAGGCTGTAGGCGCCGGCCAGGTTCATGCAGAGGCGGATGCGCAGCGCCTCGCGTTGCAGGCAGGGATCGGCCGTCACGCCCACGGCATTGACCACGGCATCCACCGGGCTGAGCACACCCAGCGGCAGCGCCGGGACGCTGCGATGGGGATCGCGAAACAGGAAGGCACCGAGTGCCGCCAACACCCAGAACGGTGCGGCGACAGCCCAGCCCGTGAACCAGCTGATCAGTGCCGCGGCCAGCGTCACTCCCACTACCAGAGGCCAACCTTCGCGGGCGATCATGCGTTGTCGTGGAGTGTCCATACCTTATAAAAAGTAGCCAACGAAAACAGAACGGGGCGGACCGTTACGGCCCGCCCCGCTCATTCGACCCTGCCGTCATGTTTTGGTCAGGACCCACCCAACCCGGCACAACCCGGACCGGTCAGTTGACGCTTTTATCGACGATCTTGCCCGCCTTGATCCAGGGCATCATCTCGCGCAGGCGTCCGCCCACCTCTTCGATGGGATGCTCCATGCCGATGCGGCGTTTGGCCTTGAGGGTGGCGGCACCGGCCTGGTTCTCGAGAATGAATTCGCGGGCAAACTCGCCACTCTGGATCTCGGTGAGGATTTTGCGCATCTCGCGTTTGGTCTCCTCGGTGATGATGCGCGGACCGCGCGTCAAATCCCCGTACTCGGCCGTGTTGGAGATGGAGTAGCGCATGTTGGCGATGCCGCCTTCGTACATCAGATCGACGATCAGCTTGAGCTCGTGTAGGCACTCGAAATAGGCCATCTCAGGCGCGTAGCCCGCCTCGACCAGGGTCTCGAAACCGGCCTGCACCAGCGCCGTCGCACCGCCGCACAGCACCGCCTGTTCGCCGAACAGGTCGGTTTCGGTCTCTTCCCGGAAATTGGTCTCGATGACGCCCGAACGGCCGCCGCCATTGGCGCTGGCATAGGAGAGCGCAATCTCCTTGGCCTGACCACTGGCGTTCTGCGCCACCGCAATCAGGCTGGGCACACCCCCGCCCTGGGTGTAGGTGGAGCGCACCAGATGCCCCGGCCCCTTGGGCGCGATCATGATCACGTCGAGATCGGCGCGCGGCTCGATCTGCCCGAAATGGATGTTGAAGCCGTGCGCGAACGCCAGCGCGGCGCCCTGCTTGATGTTGGGCGCGATCTCCTCGCGGTAGAGACGCGCCTGGTGCTCGTCGGGAACCAGCACCATCACCACGTCCGCCTCGGCCACCGCCTCGGCCACCGGTTTGACGTTGATGCCGGCCTTTTCGGCCTTGGCGGCCGACGCCGAGCCCGGACGCAAGCCGACGGTCACCTGCACACCCGAGTCGCGCAGGTTGTTCGCGTGGGCATGCCCCTGCGAACCGTAACCCAGAATGGTCACTTTCTTCGACTTGATGATGGACAGATCTGCGTCCTTATCGTAGTAAACCTTCATCGCCATGGATTGCTTTCCTCGAAATTGGCTGTGAATTTAAGTGGGTGCCGTCCTAGACGTGCAAACTCTTCTCGCCCCGCGCGATTCCCATCACGCCGGAACGCACCACCTCCATGATCAGCTCGTCCTGTACGCCGCCCAAAAAGGCGTCGAGCTTGTCACCCGCGCCGGTGAGCTCCACGGTGTAGGTCGAATCCGTGACATCGATAATGCGGCCGCGAAAAATATCGGTGCGCCGCTTGAGCTCATCGCGCATCTCGCCGTCGGCGCGCAGCTTGACGATCATCATCTCGCGCTCCATGTGCGAACCTTCCGTGAGGTCGGTGAGCTTGACCACGTCGATCAGCTTGTTCAACTGCTTGGTGATCTGCTCGATGATGGCATCGTCGCCGCGCGTAACCAGCGTCATGCGCGACAACGACGCGTCCTCGGTGGGAGCCACCGACAGCGATTCGATATTGTACCCGCGCGCCGAGAACAGGCCCGCCACACGCGACAAAGCGCCGGATTCGTTTTCCAGAAGTATCGAGATGATATGCCGCATGAGTTACACCAGGATCATTTCGTTGAGGCCGGCGCCGGCCGGGATCATCGGGTAGACATTTTCGGTCTGATCGGTGATGAAATCGAGAAACACCGCCCGGTCCTTGATCTTCATCGCCTCCTTCAACGCCGGTTCCACGTCGGCAGGGTTGTCCACCCGGATGCCGGCGTGCCCGTAAGCCTCGGCCAGTTTCACGAAGTCCGGCAGGGCATCCATATAGGACATGGCGTAGCGGCCCTGATAGAAGAACTCCTGCCACTGGCGCACCATGCCCAGGTAGCGGTTGTTGAGGTTGACGATCTTGATGGGCAGGTTGAACTGGCGCAGCGTCGAGAGCTCCTGGATGCACATCTGGATACTGCCCTCGCCGGTGACGCATGCCACCACATCGTTGGGGTGGGCGAACTGCACGCCCATCGCCGCCGGCAATCCAAAGCCCATGGTCCCGAGACCGCCGGAATTGATCCAGCGGTTGGGCTCTTTGAACTTGTAGAACTGGGCGGCGAACATCTGGTGCTGGCCCACGTCGGAGCAGACGAAGGCATCGCCTTTGGTCACCTTGTAGAGCGACTCGACCACATATTGCGGTTTGATCAGCTCGCTGCCACGGTCAAACTTGAGGCAATCCTTGGAGCGCCACTCCTCGATCTGTTCCCACCACTTCTTGATCGCCTTGGCATCGGGTTGGCGCTCAGACTCCTTGACCATCTTGATCATCTGGCGCAGCACGTTGTCCACTTCGCCGACGATGGGAATGTGCACTTTGACGTTCTTGGAGATAGACGAGGGATCGACGTCGATGTGGACGATCTTGGCCTCGGGACAAAACTTCTTGACGTTGCCGGTGACGCGGTCGTCGAAGCGCGCCCCCACCGCCACCAGCACGTCGCAGTGATGCATGCTCATGTTCGCTTCGTAGGTGCCGTGCATCCCCAGCATGCCGAGAAACTGCTTGTCGTTGCCGGGGTAGCCCCCCAGACCCATGAGGGTGTTGGTGACCGGGTAGTTGAGCAGGCGCGCCAGCTCGGTAAGCGCCTTGGCACCGTTGCCCAGCACCACGCCGCCACCGGTGTAGAACACCGGCCGCTCGGCGCCCAGGATCAGATCCACCGCCTTCTTGATCTGGCCCGTATGCCCCTTCACCACCGGGTTGTAGGAGCGCATGGTGATCTTTTTGGGATAGCTGTAGGGGATCTTGATATTGGGGTCGGTCACGTCCTTGGGGATATCCACCACCACCGGGCCCGGGCGTCCGGTCGAGGCGATATAGAAGGCCTTGCGGATGGTGAGCGCCAGGTCCTTCACATCCTTGACGAGGAAGTTGTGCTTCACGCACGGGCGCGTGATACCGACGGTGTCCACCTCCTGAAAGGCATCGTTGCCGATCAGGCTGGTGGGCACCTGGCCGGTGAAGACCACCAGCGGCACCGAGTCCATGTAGGCGGTGGCGATGCCGGTAATGGCATTGGTTGCACCCGGCCCCGACGTCACCAGCGCCACGCCCGGCTTGTTGGTGGCCCGAGCAAAGCCATCTGCCGCGTGTACCGCGCCCTGCTCGTGGCGTACCAGGATGTGCTTGACGTCTTCCTGGGTGAACAGGGCATCGTAGATGTGCAACACCGCCCCGCCGGGATAGCCAAAGACGTACTCCACCCCCTCGTCCTTCAGGCACTGGACGAAGATATCGGCACCACTCAATTCCACGAGAGCTGACTCCTCTACCGGGATTCCGGACGGTGGCCGGGTACCACCGCTAAAGAGACACGGAACGGCTGCTGTTGCCCGGCGACTGGGAACTACCCCCGCGTCCCAATGCCCGACCGATCCGAAAAAATAAAGGAGTTACTTATATTGACATCGCTGCAGCGCGTCAAGGCTGAAAGCCCTTATCTATCAATCCATCGCAGCGATTCTGCGGGCCGCGTCCTTTTCCGGCGAGCACCATTGCCGCTATAGTGCCCACAGAGCGGAAACGGTGCGGGAGGATCGAATGCGCGTATTGACGGGGGTGATCATGGCGGCCGGGCTTGCGCTGCTGGGTGTTGCGCACGCCGACGTCTATCGCTGGGTCGACAACCAGGGCGGGGTGCACTACACGGAGACCCCACCCCCGGTGGGCAATCTCGACCGCGGCGTCAAGGTGCGTACCTATGGTGCCCCCACCGGCGGCACCGAACAGGGTAACGCACGCTCGCAGGCGATCCAGGACCAGCTCAAAGCGATTCAGGACCAGCGCCAAAAGGCGGCCGAGGAACAGAGCAAACAGGAAACCGAGACCGCGCGCCGCACGGGTAACTGCCAGGCGGCAAGGGACAATCTCGCAAAACTCGAGATCCGCACCAACCGGCGACTCGTCGACAAGGAGGGCAACGTCACCACCCTCAGCGAGCAGGATCGCCTCAAGCGCATCGAGGAGGCGCGCAAACAGATCGCCGACAATTGCGAGTGAGTCCGCACCACGCCACGACCCACCCGCCCCAGGTTCCCAGCCCCGCCGGCGCGGATGACCGCAGCCGCGGCATGCCGCTACAATGCCTGCCTTTGTCCACCCGCTGCGCGCAGCACTAATTGACGAGGCAGTTCCATGCGAGTTTCCCAGTTCCCGCTCCAGACCGTGAAGGAGACCCCGGCCGACGCCGAGATCGTCAGCCACCAGCTGATGCTGCGCGCCGGCATGATCCGCAAACTGGCAGCCGGCATCTACACCTGGCTGCCCCTGGGACTGCGGGTGTTGCGCAAAGTCGAGCAGATCGTGCGCGAGGAGATGGACCGCATCGGCTCGCTGGAACTCTCCATGCCCGCGGTGCAACCTGCCGAGCTGTGGCAGGAGTCGGGACGCTGGCAGCAGTACGGCCCTGAACTGCTGCGCATCCGCGACCGCCACCACCGCGATTTCTGCTTCGGCCCCACCCACGAGGAGGTCATCACCGACTTGGTGCGGCGCGAGATCAGCAGCTACAAACAGCTGCCGCTGACCTACTACCAGATCCAGACCAAGTTCCGCGACGAGATCCGCCCCCGCTTCGGCGTGATGCGGGCCCGTGAATTCCTGATGAAGGATGCCTACTCCTTCCACCTGGACCAGGCCTCCCTGGAGCAGACCTACCGCGACATGCACGGCGCCTACTGCGCAGTGTTCGAGCGCTGCGGCCTGCAGTTCCGCCCGGTGAGCGCCGACACCGGCGCCATCGGCGGCGCCGTCTCCCACGAGTTCATGGTGCTGGCCGACTCCGGTGAAGATGCCATCGCCTTCTCCGACACCAGCGACTACGCTGCCAACGTCGAGCTGGCCGAGGCCCTGGCCCCCGCCGCCGAACGCCCCGCACCGGCGGAGGCGCTGCAGCTGGTGGACACCCCCAACGCCAAGACCATCGCGCAGTTGGTGGAGCAGTTCGGCCTGCCCGTGGAAAAGACGGTGAAGACGCTGATCGTCGTCGCCGCCGAGGAGTGCGAGGCCCCGCTGGTGGCGCTCATGGTGCGCGGCGACCACGAACTCAACGCCATCAAGGCGGAAAAGCTGCCGCAGGTGGCGAGTCCGCTGCAGTTCGCCAGCGAGGAGCAGATCCGCACCGCCATCGGCGCCGGGCCGGGCTCGCTGGGGCCGATCAATCTGCCGCTGCCGTTGATCGTCGACCGTTCCGTGGCAGCGCTGGCCGATTTTGGCGCCGGTGCCAACATCGACGACAAGCACTACTTCGGCATCAATTGGGAACGCGACGTCGCACTGCCCGCGGTGGCCGATCTGCGCAACGTGCAACCCGGCGACCCCAGCCCCGACGGCAACGGCCAGCTCGCCATCGCCCGCGGCATCGAGGTAGGCCACATCTTCCAACTCGGCGACAAGTACAGCTCCGCCCTGGGCGCGACGGTGCTCGACGAGGAGGGGCGCGACCGCACCCTGTTGATGGGCTGCTACGGTATCGGCGTCAGCCGCGTGGTGGCTGCCGCCATCGAGCAGAACCACGACGACAACGGCATCTGCTGGCCGACGCCCATCGCCCCGTTCCAGGTGGCGCTGCTGCCCATGAACATGCACAAGTCGCAGCGCCTGATGGAGGCGGCCGAGGCACTCTACCAGACGCTGCAGGCGGCGGGATTCGAGGTGTTGTTCGACGACCGCAAGGTACGCCCGGGCTTCATGTTCGCCGACATGGAGTTGATCGGCATTCCCCACCGGGTGGTGCTGGGCGAGCGCGGTCTGGACGAAGGTCGGGTGGAGTACAAGGGCCGGCGCGACGAGGCCAGCACCGACGTGGCGCTGGAGGGGTTGATCGAGTTTCTGCGCGAGCGCGTCGCCGGCTAGGCGCCCGCCCCGGCGAGGGCGGTGTCAGTCGTCCACCTCCGGCGAGGCGACTTTGAAGACCTCTCCCACGGTGGTCAGCCCCTCCACCACCTTGAGCGCGCCCGCAACCCGCAGCTCCTGCAATCCCTCGCGCTGCGCCTGCTGTTTCAGCACCCGCAGGTCGCAATCGCTCTGCACGAGACTGCGCAACGTCGGCGACATGGGCAGCATCTCGTAGATGCCAAGTCGCCCGCGATACCCGGTGTGGCGGCATTCGTCACACCCCACCGGCAGCATGACGCGGCTGGGACGCTCCAGCCCGGTTCCCACGGTCAGCGCCTGCCAAGCCTCATCCTCCAGTTCGCCCTCCTCTTTGCAGTGCGGACAGAGGGTGCGCACCAGACGCTGGGCCATCACCCCGAGCAGAGTGGCGCGGATCAGGTAGGCGGGCACGCCGATCTCCATCAGGCGAGTGATGGCCGAGACCGAATCGTTGGTGTGCAGCGTCGAGAGCACCAGGTGACCGGTCAGCGCCGCCTGGTTGGCCATGCGCGCGGTTTCCAGGTCGCGGATCTCGCCCACCATGATCACGTCCGGGTCCTGGCGCAGCAGGGTGCGCACGCCGCTGGCGAAATCGAGCCCGATGTTGTGCTGCACCTGCATCTGGTTGAAGCTGGGCTCCACCATCTCGATGGGGTCCTCCACCGTGCAGACGTTGACCTCGGGCTTGGCCAGCTGCTTGAGGGTGGAGTAGAGGGTGGTGGTCTTGCCGGAACCGGTGGGACCGGTGACCAGCACGATGCCGTGGCTGTGGCGGGTCAACGCGTTCCAGGTCTTCACCCCGTCGGCGGAGAACCCCAACTGCCGGAAGTCGCGCACCAGCACGTCGGGGTTGAAGATGCGCATCACCAATTTTTCGCCGAAGGCGGTGGGCATGGTGGAGAGGCGCAGCTCCACCTCGTTGCCTTTGGGGGTGCGGGTCTTGACGCGCCCGTCCTGGGGCCGGCGCCGCTCCACCACGTCCATGCGTCCCAGCGTCTTGATGCGGCTGGTGACCGCGGCCATCACCGGCGTGGGCATCTCATAGACCAGGTGCAGCACGCCGTCGATGCGAAAGCGGATCTTGCCGGCATCGCGCCGCGGTTCGACATGGATGTCGCTGGCGCGCTGTTCGAACGCGTACTGCAGCAGCCAGTCGACGATGCTGACCACGTGCTGGTCGTTGGCGTCGAGCTTGCCGCTGCGCCCCAGCTCCACCAACTGTTCGAGGTTGGTGATCCCCACCGGACTTTCGGCGCCTTTTTCCGAGACCGCCCCCTTGATGGAGCGGCTCAGACCGTAGAACTCGTCGAGGTAGCGGGCGATATCGATAGGATTGGCCACCACGCGCCGCACCTGGCAGCGCAACACGTGGCTCAGCTCCTGCACCCACTCGTGCACCAGCGGCTCCGCGGTGGCGATGACGACCGCATCCTCATGCACCTCTACCGGAAGAATGCGGAAACGGGCGGCGTACGCGTGGGACACCACGGCGGTGACCTTGGCCACGTCGATCTTCAAGGGGTCGACCCGGTAGTAGGGCAGATGGCAGTAGCGCGCCAGCCATTCCGTGAGGTATTCCAGGGTCAGTTTGCGCCCGGCTTTGCCCGGCAACTCCCAACCTTGGTCGGCCACCACCACCAGCGGGTGCAGGTTCAAATGGCGATTGGTGGTTTTGACGAAGAGCCCCTGAGCGTCTGACTCCGCGACCAGCCCCTCTCTGATCAGCGCATCCAGGATCTCGCGCAGCTTCAGTTTGCGATCGGATCTCTCCCGAACCTTCTTGCCCTGAGCAACCAAACCGCGTTCTCCCCTACAAGGTAACGAATCGCCCGGAGGTCACCTGCGATGCGTCCGCCGCTTCGGCGGTGACGTCGGCCACGGCAGCGGCGGGCGGTCCCTCCCACAGCCACAGCTCCAGCTCGCGAACCGCCGAGTGCTGTCCGAGAACCACTACTTCGACCCGACCATCGGAAAGATTGCGGGCATACCCCGAAAGCGCCAACCCCAAGGCCTTTTCCCGTGTCGCGGCACGGTACCAGACGCCCTGGACCTTGCCGCTGACGAAAAAGCGCCGACAGATGGAATCCAATGGGGACATGTCCTATCCCTGCTACCATATCGGGTCGAAGAGTGACCGAACCGTCACGCAGCCTACACGGCGCGGTGTCTTAGATTACGCGATTTGTCGCCAGTTTGTGATGGCGAAGGTGTGGGAAGCAGGTTAAATTAACCGCGAACGGGCGAAATTGTGACCAAAATCATCATCCTGCCCTTGTCCTCCGGACGCCTTGACGGCACTGGGCTTACAGCTTGAGCATGACGCAGATAAAACTCACCTTGCCGGCGCGCAACGACTTGCCGGATCCTCGTATCGAAACGCGGCCTGCCGAACTGCGCCGATTTCTGGAACAGCTTCCCTACACCGACCCGATCCGCACCTGCGGCATCGTAAGCGAGGAGCTCGCCGCCCTCAACCGCCAGCGTCTCACCCCCCAGATTCGCCTGCCGCTGGTCGAGCTTTACCGCCAAACGTTTCGCAAGCTGATCCAACTGCAGGCGCGCCTGCTGCGCGGCGGCATCGCCGTGCGTCAAAGCCGCAAAGCCAACGAGGCCATGAGTGCCTTGGGTCGGCTGGCGCGCGAACTCTCGTTCGCTTTCAAGATCGTGGTCGCGGACAAGCTGGAAGAAGGCGAGATCAAACAGGGAGACCGCACCCTCCAAGCCAGCATCCTGCGTGCGATCAAGTTCCTCGGCCTGGAGCAACTGTTCAGCTACCACTCCTACGCGCCCGCCTCCAGCCACGTCTGGGGCGAGCTCAACCAGCTCTACGCCTTGGCGCTCAAGCACGGATTGGCCGAAAGCAGCTACATCGACGACGAGAACAGTACGCTGCCCTCGTCCAGCATCACGCACGTCTTCAAACAGATCGCGCTCACCGCACGCAGCGATCCCTACCATCTGGGAAACGGCGAAGCGTGGAAAGTCTACGACTTCCTCGACCGCTGGGCGGAACTGGGCAAGATCACCCGTGCTACGGTCGGTCAGCGCAAGAACGGCCTGTTTCTCATCGATCTGGGCGGGAGCAGCGCCCCGCAGCCGTTGAACGGGGAGACGCCGGACCTCGATACCGAATATCACCGGCTCCTGGACACCCATGACCTGGCACGCTGGATCGACGATCAGATCCGCGAACTCGAGGTGGGAAACCTGGCAGTGGCGGAGCACATTCACCTGGATCTGCCGCCCCACGAAATCATGCGTGTACTGCGCTACCTGATGTTGACGTGGTGGCACTGCCCGACCCGCCAGCACGAGCGGCGCGAACGGCTCTCGTGGGTGGAAGGCGTCTGTGGCCTGAACTCCGCCTACGATCTGCTCAGGGAACAGATGGAACTGGAAACGGAAGCGGCACCGCACAAGGACGACTCCATCGAAATCAGCACCTCGGGCGCCATGCGCCGCCCCTCCGGCATCCGCATCCAGCACGAGCGCTGGCGCCTGATCAACCACAGCACCGGCGGCGTCGCCCTGGGGGTTCGGTTACCCTGCAATCCCGCGATGCGCGTCGGGCAGCTGATCATGTTCCGCAATCCCGCGGGCAGCGGCGAACACTGGCTGGTGGGCGTGATACGCTGGCTGAGCCAGGAGCAGGAAGATGAGATCAAGGTCGGGGTGCAATACCTGTCGGATCAAGCCAAGCCGGTCACGTTGCGCGACGCCAGTAGCGACACCACACGCATGGTCTCCGCGTTGGAGATCGAAATACGCCAAGCGGACCGCCCGATGCCACCGCAGTTGATCACCGCACACGGCATCTACCAGCCGAACAAAGAGGCCACCATCAAAGCCGCCGGCGAGCAGATCCGCATCCGCGCCAGCAAACTCATCGAAGCCACCAGTTCGCTCGATCGCTTCTACTTCGAACGCCTGAACTGAACGCCCGGGCCGACGCCAACCACCAGGCCGACGGCTCCTGCGCACCACAAAAAAGAAGGGGCCCCTAGGGGCCCCTTCTCGTACCGAGATAACGCGCCGGTAGCTACTGCGCCAGATACGCGCTATCCGACTCCTCAACCGTACCGATCGACCACGCACCACGGGTCTTGGCATGATTGATCGCTGCATCCACGTCGCTCGCCGAAGGTGCCTTGTCGACGGAGAACTCCTGACCGGGGTAGATCAGGTCGGCATCCTTGATCTGGTCCTGATTCTTCTTGTAGATCAGCGGCCACTGATAAGGATTGCCATAGACCTCATCCTTGCCGGAGATCTTCCACAGGCTGTCACCCTGTTCGACCGTGTAGCTCATCATCGCCGAACGCAGTTCAGCCAACAGGCCGCTCAGCAGGGCATAAGCGCGCTCACCCTCGAAACGGGCAATCGCGGCTTCGGCCTCACGCAGCGTGTTGAGCTGATCCGGCGTCATCACGCTTTCGTACTGCTTGGCTTCCTGCAGCAACGCCTTGGCGCGCTCCAGCAATGCCTGGTTGTAACCCTGTTCGGCCTCGCTCTTGGCACGGTTGGCAAGTTCGATGGCACGCTCGTAGTCGCCGGCATCGTATGCGGCCACCGCCTGGTTGAGGACGTCTTCCGTGCTCGGCCACAAGCCATCCACAGAACGGGCCTTGTTGACGGCCGTACGTGCATCGGAAATAGCTTGCGCCGCCTGTGCCTTCATATCGGCCATCTGCGTAGATTCGGCGGGCGGTGCTTCCTCCGGCGCGGTCGCGCAACCCACCCCCATGGCGAGGACCAGAACGCCCAGCCCCAGGTATTTTGCTGCCGTGGAAATCTTCATGACGAGTGTGCTCCAGATTTAAGACGAATTAGATTAATTCTTCGAGTTAACTAAGGAAGTCGGCGAGGCTGAGGTATCGCCAATCCCCACGTTCTTGTTACTGATTCTGAAAATGCGACGTAAGCTGATGTACGTTCCCATTTTCCTGGCCAGACCGTAGCACTGCCCCCTAATCGAGTCAAGAATCCGGCCGGCCCAGACCGCGCACCCGAAACCACCCTTTGTGAGCAGCTGCGGCAGCGCTTACTGGTTGGACTCCACCGCCTTGCGTTGCGCCTCCAGCGCCAACTCGCGCGCGACTCGCGCACTCTCGCGTGCCTGGTCGTACTGCCCTTCGTCCAGCAGTCGTTTTGCCCGCGCCAAGTGCTGTTCCGCCCGATCCAGATTCGCGGGAGCGAAGCGCGCCGCGCCCGCATCACGCGCCGCCTCGATCGACTGGCGGGCATCGCTCATCTCCTGAACGGGCGCGCTGGCGCAGCCGAACAGTACACCGAACAAAATCACTATAACTGCGATGCGTTTCACATTCGTTGAGCGTTTGTTGAGAATGCCCTGTTTTCGTATCATGTGCGGGCTTGGGTCCGGGCACGGGTGATCGGACCCTATCACCCACCCCAAACAGCGTCAAGATCAGGCACTCGCCGCAAACCCATCAAGTTATCTATGGAGTATTCCATGGCGGTCACTCTCTATCATAATCCGCGCTGCAGCAAATCGCGCGCGACGCTGGCAATCCTCAGCGAGCTCCAACAATCACCCGAGATCGTCAACTATTTGGAGCACCCACCAAGCGCATCGCAACTCAAACACTTGCTTGAGCTGCTGGAGATTCCCGCACGCGATCTGATCCGCAGCGGAGAGACCGAATATCAGACTCTGGGGCTGGACGATCCGCAGCTCAGCGACGATGCTCTCATCGCCGCCATGGTCGCCCATCCCATCCTGATCCAGCGTCCTATCGTGGTGGCCGGCGATCGCGCCGTCATCGGGCGACCGCCCGAAAAAGTGCGCGACCTGTTCTGACCCCATGGATATCGAGATTCTCGTCGTCTACTACAGCCGCCACGGCGCCACTGCCCGCATGGCACGGCACCTCGCGCGCGGGGTCGAGGAAGTAAAAGGCGTTCGCGCACGCCTGCGTACCGTCGCCCCCGTCTCGCCAATCTGCGAAGCCACCGCCGACCCCATTCCCGATGCCGGGCCACCCTACGCCAGCCTGGACGATCTACGCGAGTGTCACGGTCTCGCCCTGGGCAGTCCCACCCGTTTCGGCAATATGGCGGCCGCCATGAAATACTTCGTCGACTCCACCAGCACGCTCTGGCTGCCCGGGGCTTTGGCGGGCAAACCGGCGGCGGTTTTCACCTCGACGGGCAGCCTGCACGGCGGACAGGAGAGCACGCTGCTGTCCATGATGCTGCCGCTGCTCCATCACGGCATGGTACTGGTCGGGATTCCTTACACGCAGCCTGCACTTCACCGTACCACAACCGGCGGTACGCCCTACGGAGCCAGTCACATTGCAAACGGCGAGGACGACACCGCGCTCAGTGACGACGAATCTGAACTCTGCCGCGCCTTGGGAGCACGGCTGGCGCGAACTGCGCTCGCGCTGCACGCCGCCGGCGCGCCTATCTGACGAGCGCGGCAACCCATGCACCAGCTACCGCTAGGCATCGTACTGCCCGAATCCAAGACCTTCGCCACCTTCGTCGACGCCGCTAACCTGGAGGCCATCGCCAGTCTGCGGCAGCATATCGAACAACACCAGTTTGGCCCCTGCTACTTTTACGGCAATGCGCAAACCGGCAAGTCGCATCTGCTGCAGGCGGCGTGTCACCTGGCCGCCGATCGTCTGCTTCGCCCGGTATACCTGCCGCTGCAACCGACCGAGCCGCTGCAACCCGAGGTGCTCGCCGGCCTCGAGACGCTGGATCTCATCGCCATCGACGATCTGCAACTCGTCGCTGGCTTTGCACCCTGGGAACGCGCCCTGTTCACGTTGCTAAACGCCGCACGCGAACATTCGACGGTCGTGGTGATCGCCGCGGACAACACGCCCGAGGCGCTGGGAATCCGGTTACCCGATCTGCGTTCGCGACTGGAGGGTGGTTTGATCTATCGCCTTCAACCCTTGGAGGACGGCGCCAAGCTGCAGGCACTGCGGGTCCACGCCGCCGCACGCGGGATGGAACTGGGCGAAGAGGCCGGGAGGTATCTGTTGGCCCACTATCCGCGCGACATGGGCAGTCTGTTCGAACTATTGAACCGATTGGATCAAGCCTCAATGGTCGCGCAGCGGCGCCTGACCATTCCCTTCATCCGCCAAGCGCTGGAACAGCGCTGAGGCAATTCATCATCCCGTGCGACGGTCCCGCGTTGCGCGGCGCGCACGTTGCCCCCAGGCTGCCACATAGCCGATGCCGCTGGCGAGCGTGGTGATCACCACGGCAAACGTCAACGCTTCGATCACGGAACCCGGCACGGCGGAGAGCAGTTGGTGCGCGATCACTGCCAGCACCAGAACGATCTGCGCAAACGTGTTGATCTTGCTGATCAGCGTCGGCTCGGCATCGAACCGCCCGACGAGAAAATGAAACGCCAACGCACCGGAAACAATGACCACATCGCGTCCCAGCACCAGCAACACCAACCATAACGGCAGCAGCCCCACCCACCCAAGGACGACGTAGCAACCCACCAGCAACAACTTGTCAGCAACGGGATCAAGAAACGACCCCAAGCGAGTCTCCCAACCGTTGCGCTTGGCAAGATAGCCGTCCAACCCGTCGGAAATCCCGGCAACGGCAAAAATCAGCAACGCCTGGGAATAGCGTTCGTCGGCGAGCAGCCACAGTATCGGCCCCACCAACACGATGCGCCCGATCGTCAGCAGGTTGGGAATATCGCGCCGCGAAATCATTGAACCAAGCGATAGCTCAACATCGGCATCGAAGGTTGCTCGGGAGAGACCACCGCCGCATCGTTGGGCAGAGGTTCCAGTTGATGGGTCAAACCGACAACCTGCTGCAACAAACGATAATCGCCTTGCAGCGTAACGCGAAACTGCGCCTCGCCCGGAGCGATCCTATCGGTCTTGATCGACTGGATGGGCTGCAACCCGCTCAAATAGCGTTGCAGGCGCACGTAGTCATCCAACGAGTTGACCTCTTTTACCCGCAGCAGAAACTCGCCGCCCGAAAGCGCCAGACCGATGGGGGCAAAACGCGCCGCGAGCAGATCTGCCGTACCGTCCAGTCCCTGGAAAAGCACCTGCGAGGAGAACGCCCCCGAGGCGATCCAACTGGAACTGGTGCCGTCGTGATAGAACGCCCACGCCCCTTCCCAAAGGCCGTTACCCTGGCGATAGACGCGACCGACCAGGATGGAATCCGGCCGATACCGCTCGGAGGCCTTCATCACCGTGGCGCGAAAGTTACCCCACACATCGGCCACCGACAGCGCCGCGCGGTCTTCCAGATCCAGCAACGGCAACAGAATCGGGATACCGCGACGTCCGGCCGCCTCGTGCAACACGGACACGAATTCCGGCTCGGAATCGGCGCCGATCAGATAGCGTTGCGCCCCCTGCTCCACGGCCAGCCATACCAGCGTACTGGGACGCAGGTCGCCCCACACCGGCATGCCCCGCTTGCGTAGCGCGTCGCCCACGGCCCCGGCATCGAACTGCACATGCATGAATATCTCTTCCACGGGCGGCTGGCCCGGTACCGAGGCAGGGCGTGTCCGTTTTTCGTAGCGATACTGTTGAACGTAGCCGGAGGCGCCGCGCAACAGTTCACGCGCTTCGGGCCGCTCCTCGAGGCGGGCCTCACCGGTCACTTTGATCAACACTTGGGTAAACGCCGTCGCTATCGCTGTGGCGCGCTCGTCAGCCTCCTGGCTAGTGACCGGCACGCCGGCCTCATACAGACCCTCCACCTTGCCGGCGCGGGCGTTGCCGCCCCCCACCGCCAACAGGGCGGAGACCAGCAATCCGACCAACCATTTCCTGCGCACACTCATTCGAAACTACCCGGTAACAATCCGACAACAGGATGGCACGATCTCGGCAAGCTCAATTGTGACCCAACCGAGCATCCAGCGTTCCACACGATACGCCGCGCCCCATCCCGACACGCGACCCGTAGGCCGTCCAGGCACCAGCCCGCCCCCGGCCGATGAGAAATCCGCGTAAAGATAGCATATAATCGTGCGCGGCCCGACCGCCCCTCCACGGCCACATCCACGTTCATCCGACCGAACCCTAACGCAGGAGCCACGGTGAGTTCCGAAGATCAATCAGGCGATATCCCAAGCGGGGAAAAGCCTTCGCTCAGCTACCGCGACGCCGGTGTCGACATCGACGCGGGCAACCGCCTCGTCGACCACATCAAACCGATTGCTGCGCGCACGACGCGCCCGGAAGTGCTGACCGGACTGGGCGGTTTCGGCGCCCTGTTCGAACTCCCCCTGGAGCGCTACCGCCGGCCGGTTCTGGTCTCCGGCACGGACGGCGTCGGCACCAAACTCGCGTTGGCCATCGAGGTCGGCAAACACGATACGGTAGGCATCGATCTGGTGGCCATGTGCGTCAACGACATCGTGGTCCAGGGCGCTGAACCGCTCTTCTTTCTCGACTACTACGCCACCGGGAAACTCGACGTGGCAACCGCCGCACAGGTGGTGGCCGGTATCGGGCGCGGCTGCGAGCTGGCCGGCGCCGCACTGATCGGTGGCGAAACAGCGGAGATGCCCGGCATGTATGCCGCCGGTGACTACGACCTCGCGGGATTCGCCGTTGGCATCGTGGAGCGCGACGCCGTCATCGACGGCAGCCGTGTTGCCGCCGGCGATGTACTTATCGGCCTGCAATCCTCGGGACCACACTCCAACGGTTATTCGCTGATTCGCAAAGTCATCGAGGTCAGCAACGCCAATCTCCATGCACCGTTCGCCGGTCGCACGCTGGGTGACACCCTGCTTGAACCGACTCGGATCTACGTGCGCCCGCTGCTGACCGCCATCGCCAAACATCCGATCCACGCTCTGGCCCACATCACTGGCGGCGGCATCACGGAGAATTTGCCGCGCGTCCTGCCGCGCAACTGCAACGCGCACATTGAACGCGCGCGGATTCCGCGACTGCCGGTATTCGAGTGGCTGCAGGATCAGGGCGGAATTGATGAGGAAGAGATGCTGCGCACCTTCAACTGCGGCATCGGCATGATCGCCTGCGTGCCCGCCGACGCCGCGGAGGCGGTGGCCGGCACATTGCGCGAACTCGGGGAGACACCCCATTTCATCGGCAACATCGAGCCCTCGGCCAACGCGGAGCCCCAGGTGGTCTATCGATGACCGAGAGCACGCCGCCGCTGCGGGTCGTCGCGCTGATCTCCGGACGTGGCAGCAACCTGCAGGCGCTGATCGACGCCTCGCTCAGCAAAACACTCGACGCCCGGATCGTAGCGGTCATCAGCAATCGCCCGGAGGCGGCAGGGTTGGAACGGGCGCGCCGGGCCGGCATCGAGGCCATTGCCCTTGACCACACCGCTTCGCCCGACCGCACCGCGTTCGATAATCTGCTGCAGTCGACCATCGACGACTACGATCCACACCTGGTGGTACTCGCCGGATACATGCGCATTCTGAGCGACGAGTTCGTAGCGCACTACAGCGGGCGCCTATTGAACATCCACCCCTCGTTGTTGCCGAAGTATCCCGGGCTGAATACCCATCAGCGGGCACTCGACGCAGGCGACACCGTGCACGGCTGCAGCGTGCATTTCGTGACCAACGAGTTGGACGGCGGACCCGTCATCGTACAGGCCCAAGTGCCAGTATTGGAGGGTGACGACGCCGATGCGCTCGCAGCCCGCGTGCTCTCCCAGGAACACCGCATCTATCCCCTTGCCGTGCGCTGGTTCGCCCACGGCAGAGTTAGCATGCGTGATCGCAGCGTGCTGCTGGATGGTCTACCTTTAGCACATCCCCCCGTGTTCGACGGTAGCTGATTGGAAAGATGCGCTTATCGCCGTCATCCCTGCTGCTTCTCCCGCGACCGACCTGGGTGTTGTACACACTGCTGGTCTGCGCCTATTGCGCAGCGGGGAACGCCGCGGAGCTACGCCCCTTTCACGCGCAGTACACGCTCAGTAGCGGAGACACCACCGTCGGAGAGATACGCTGGACACTGGAGCGGCGGGGTGCGGACGGATACCGCTACACCTCCGCCAGCCGCGCCACCGGCCTGATCGGTCGCCTGATCAGCGGGGAAATCATCGAACAAAGCGAAGGGATTGTCGGCGCGAATCGCATTCGTCCCGAGCACTACACCTATCAGCGCAAGGGACGCAAAGCACGTGACGTCGTGCTCACGTTCGACTGGGCCAAGGCGCAGGTCGTCAACACCGTCAACGACGATCCCTGGGTCATGGAGATCCCCGATGGCACCCTCGACAAGTTAGTGGTGCAATTGGCGCTGATGCAGGATCTGCGGCGTGGTCTTGAGCATTTCGACTACACCATCGCCGACGGCGGGAAGCTCAAGGAGTATCACTTCGAAATCAACGGACGTGAGACGCTGGATACGCCCCTGGGGAGCGTTGAGACGGTACGTATCAAACGTGACCGCGGCCGCGCCGAGCGCTACACCCTGCTCTGGTGCGCACCGCAGTGGGACTATCTACCGGTCCGCATTGCACAATACCGTGACGGCGAAGAGCACGCGCAACTGAGCCTGCAATCCCTCAACACCGACGCGCAACGCACACCCTGAAAGGAGGCGGTTACTGCGGCAGGTACTTGGCCGTCAGGACCACACCCCGCTGGGCATACTGAAACTGTCCAGCACCCGCATGTAATTGGCGCGTTCAAACGCTACCGGTTTGTCGGTGTGTTTCTGGCTGACGCTGCCGATGAGCTGACTCAACGATGAGTATTCGCGCTCTTCCAGCCAGCGACTCAACCCATCGAGAATTTCAACGATTTTTCCCGGACCGTGCTTGAGCAACACGCTGCAAAGTTGTGCCGCGCTGGCACCGGCCAGCATCGCTTTCAACACCTCTTCGTGTGAATGCACGCCACCGGTCACGGCGAACGACAGATTGAGGCGTCCGTAGAGAACGGCCACCCAGCGGATCGCCAACAGCAGCTCCCCGGGCGTGGACAAGCGCAACACCGGCGTCACCGCTAAAGTCTCCAGATCGATATCGGGCTGATAGAAACGGTTGAACATCACTAGGCCGCTCGCCCCCGCCTGCTCCAACCGGCGCGCCATGTTGGCGATGGAGCTGAACTGCGGCGAGATTTTCATCGCCACAGGGATGGAAACCTCTTCGCGCAGCTCTTTGAGCAGCTCCACGTACTGCATCTCCACCTCGACGCCCGTCTGTTCGGTATTGGCGGCGATGTAGTAGGCATTCAATTCCAGTGCATCGGCACCGGCATCCTGCAAGGCCTTGCCGTGGCGCACCCACCCGGTGTTGGAAACGCCGTTGAGACTGGCGATGACGGGGATACTCAGGTTGCGCTTGAGTGTGGTCAACTGCTCGAGGTAGTCGTCCAAGCCACTGCGATAGTCGTCCGGAACATTCAACGGCGCACCCGATTCGGGATTACCGAATTCCTGGTGATTCAAAAAGAACTCCAGACGCTCCTCTTCGTTGAGCAACTCCTCTTCGAAGAACGAGTACATCACGATTGCAGCCGCACCAGCCTCCTCGACTTTCTTCACGTCGTCGAGACTGCGCGACAACGGAGACGCGGAAACAATCAGAGGGTTTTTCAGTGACAGGCCCAGGTAGGTGGTACTCAGATCCATGGTGATGCCCTCTCTCGTGTGCGTGTTGTCATGGGCGATCGGCGACGGCCCGCCTTGGACGGGCCGTCCCATTTCCGAACTGCGGTTGTGGATAAGCGCCGCCCCTACTCGGCAACCTCATCGTCGCCGGTGCCATATTCGATGCCGGCCAGCTGCTCGTAGTAATGGTAGCGCTCTTCAACCTTGCGCTGAGTCGCCTTGAGCAGCCGCTCGGCCTTTTCGGCATCGGTACGCCACAACATGTTGAAGCGGGTTTCCGAAGAGACAAACTCCTTGAGCGGTACCGAAGGTTTCTTGGAGTCAAGCTGCAGCGGATTGCGGCCCTCCTCAAGACGTCTCGGATCGTAGCGCAGCAGGTTCCAGTGCCCGCAGTCTACCGCCAGCTCCTGCTGGTGATGGTTGCGCGCCATGGGCACGCCGTGCTCGACGCACGGCGCGTAGGCAATGATCAGCGACGGGCCGTTGTAAGCCTCGGCCTCGAGGAACGCCTTGAGCGTCTGCACATCCTTCGCCCCGTAGGCCACCTGAGCCACGTACACATGCCCGTAGCTCATGGCGATCTGGACGATGTCCTTCTTGCCGAGCTCCTTGCCGCCCATGGCGAACTTAGCCACCGCGCCGGTGGGAGTCGCCTTCGACGCCTGGCCACCGGTATTGGAATAGACCTCGGTATCCAGCACCAGGATGTTGACGTCGCGCCCGGAGGCCATGGTGTGGTCGAGGCCGTTGAAGCCGATGTCATAGGCCCAGCCGTCGCCGCCGACAATCCAGATGCTCCTCTTGACCAGCATGTCAGCCACGCTCTCCAGCTCGCGCGCCTCGGGGCGGTCGATACCCGCCAACTTCACCTTGAGGGCGGCTACCCGCTCACGCTGTTCGTGGATGCCGCTCTCGTCGGACTGATCCGCAGTACGCAGCGCATCGACGAGTTCCGTGCCGATCTTGTCGGCCAGTTTGCGCATCAGCTCAACCGCGTATTCCCGCTGTTTGTCGACGGTAAGACGGAATCCCAGCCCAAACTCGGCGTTGTCCTCGAACAACGAATTGGCCCAGGCGACACCCCGGCCTTCCGCGTTGGCCGCCCACGGCGTACTCGGCAGATTGCCGCCGTAGATAGAGGAGCAACCGGTGGCGTTGGCGACGATCGCTCGATCGCCGAACAGCTGGCTGACCAGCTTCAGATAGGGGGTCTCACCACAGCCGACGCAAGCGCCCGAGGCCTCGAACAGCGTATCGAACAGCATCGCGCTCTTCAGGGTGTTGGGACGCACTTGGGTACGATCGAAACTGGGTAGCGCATAGAAGAACTCCAGGTTCTCGCGTTCCTGCTCGCGCAACGCTGCCTGCGGCGCCATGTTGAGCGCCTTGAACGAGGCGTTTTCCTTGCTCTTGGCCGGACAGATGTCCACGCACAGGGTACAGCCGGTGCAATCCTCCGGGAACACTTGGTAGGTGATGAGGGTCCCCTTGTCGAACTCCTTGCCCTTCACCTCGGTGTACTTGAATGTCGCCGGGGCCTGCGCGGCCTGCTCAGCGGTAAACACCTTGCAACGGATCGCCGCGTGCGGGCACACCAGCGCGCACTTGCCGCAGAAGATACACAGCTCCTCCTCCCAGACCGGGATCTCCAGCGCCAGATTGCGCTTGTCCCAACGCGCGGTGCCCACCGGGAACGTGCCGTCCTGGGGCATCAGGCTGACCGGCAGCGTATCGCCGCGTCCGGCGATCATCTCGCCCGTTACCCGGCGGACAAACTCCGGCGCCTTGTCGGACACCGGCGGGGTCAGCTCCATGGTGCTGGTAACCGCCGCCGGCACCGCTACCTGATGCAGGCGCGCCAGGGTGGTGTCGATGGCGGCAAAGTTGCGCTCGACGATGGCCTTGCCCTTGGAACCGTAGGTCTTCTCTACCGCGTGCTTGATGGAGGCAATGGCCTGCTCCTTGGGCAGGATGCCCGAGATGGCGAAGAAGCAGGTCTGCATCACCGTATTGATGCGCGCGCCCATACCGGTTTCGCGGGCCACCGCGATGGCATCGATGGTGTAGAAGCTGATCTTCTTCTCGATCATCTGCTCCTGCATGCGCCGCGGCAGCGTACCCCACACCGTCTCCGGGCTGGCGGCGGAGTTGAGCAGGAACACGGCACCGTGCGCCGCCTTGTCCAACATGGGATAGCGCTCCAGAAAACCGGGCTGGTGGCAGGCGACAAAATTGGCCTCGCCGCTGCCGATCAGATACGTGGAACGGATCTTGCGCGGACTGAAGCGCAAGTGCGACACGGTGGCCGCACCGGCCTTCTTCGAGTCGTAGACAAAGTAGCCCTGGGCGTAGAGCTCGGTCTCTTCGCCGATGATCTTGATGGTGTTCTTGTTGGCGCTCACCGTGCCGTCCGAACCCAGGCCGTAGAAGACCGCCCGAGTCAGCCCCTCCACCGGATCGACCTGGAAGGCGGTATCGACATCGAGACTGCTATGGCTGACGTCATCGACGATACCCACGGTGAAATCGCTCTTCGGCTGCTCCTTGGCCAGCTCGTCGTAAATCCCCTTGATCATCTGGGGATTGAACTCCTTGGACGCCAGGCCGAATCGCCCACCTACCACGCGCGGCAGCGTCGTGAAATGCGGCGTGGCGCCGGTCAGGTCGCTGGCCAGAGCAGTCACCACATCCTTAAAGAGCGGCTCGCCGTCGGCACCCGCCTCTTTGTTGCGATCGAGCACCGCAATGCGTTTGACCGTCGCCGGCAGCGCTTCGATGAATGCCTGGGACGCAAACGGCCGATAGAGCCGCACTTTCAGCAGACCGACCTTCCCGCCGTGAGCGTTGAGCGTCTCGACGACCTCCTCAACCGCCTCGGCGCCGGAACCCATCAACACGATGACGCGCTCGGCATCGGGCGCGCCCAGATACTCGAACAGGTGATACTGGCGGCCGGTCAGCGCGGCAAACCGATCCATCGTGGCCTGCACGATACCCGGCATGCGGGCGTAGTAGGGGTTGGCGGCTTCGCGGGCCTGGAAATAGACGTCGGGATTCTGCGCGGTACCGCGCATCACCGGGTGATCCGGCGACAGCGCCCGTGCGCGATGGGCCTGGACCAGATCGTCGCGAATCATGGCGCGGACCGTGTCGCTGCCCACCTGCTCGATCTTGCCCACCTCGTGCGAGGTCCGGAAACCGTCGAAGAAGTGGACGATGGGCACGCGCGCCTCCAGCGTTGCGGCATGGGATATCAACGCCATGTCCATCACCTCCTGCACCGAATTGGAGGCAAGCATCGCCCAACCGGTGGAGCGTACCGACATGACGTCGCTGTGATCGCCAAAGATCGAAAGCGCGTGCGCCGCCACGGTGCGCGCGGACACGTGCATGACCGCAGAGGTCAGCTCGCCGGCGATCTTGTACATGTTGGGGATCATCAGGAGCAGGCCCTGGGAGGCGGTAAACGTGGTCGCCAAGGCGCCGGTCTGCAGCGCTCCGTGAACGGCACCCGCCGCACCGGCCTCGCTCTGCATCTCGATCACCTCCGGAACGGTCTCCCAGAGATTGCGTCGGCCCTGCGCCGACCATGCGTCACAGAACTCCCCCATGGCCGACGAGGGAGTGATGGGATAGATCGCGATTACATCGCTGCACAAATGGGCGATGGTCGCCGCTGCTTCATTACCTTCCAGCGTGATCATGTTACCGTTGGCCATAGGATTCCCCTCGAAGCCGGTGATTCACATTATGTTAGACGTTTTGATGTGGGGATCAGGCGAACGACGGGATGCGCCCGGCTGCCGTTGTGCACCGCGCATCTTCTGCCTGTTGGGCAGCGCGTTGCGGCAGAATTCCCGGTAACCCCCTTGAACAGACCCTCCCCCGAGGATGATCGATTTTGGCGTACCAAAACCCAACTGCAGGCAAGTCTATCACGCAAGATTATTGCGTCGCAACAACATGTTATCTATTTGAATAATAAGATTAATATAGCATTTTCTAACGCACAAAAATGGCTGCTCCAAGCGCCACGTCGTGCCCAGTTTCCCGCGTAATCATCCCTGTACGGCGGTTCGGCCCGTCAACCGCGGCCAAGCGCGCGCAGCGATTGCAACTCACTGCAACCTCCTGTCGCAATGCACAAATTTTTTGCCGCCTATAGCGGCGTTCTGATAACATCGCGCTTAATGGGGTAACTGCAATCCTACGCAGCACAGCGCGGTGAACAGCGTCAGCAGCCGGATGAAAGTCATTTATGAGTGAAATTCGGACCATCAAGAAGTATCCCAATCGCCGGCTCTACGACACGGCGATCAGCAGCTACATCACCTTGGCGGACGTCAAGCAGCTGGTCATGGACAATGTCGAGTTCCAAGTGGTCGACGCCAAGACCGGCGAACCGATTACCCGAAACATTCTGCTGCAAATCATTGCCGAGCAGGAAGATGAGGGCGCACCAATCTTCTCCACCGACATGCTGACCAAGATCATCCGCTTCTATGGCGACAATCTGCAGAACGTGATGAGCAGTTACCTTGAAAAAAGCATGGAAATGTTCATGGAGCAGCAGCACATCCTGCGCGATCAGATGACCGACCTCATGAGCCGCACACCGATGGCGGTCATGACGGAGATGGCTGACCGCAACCTGGCGTTGTGGCAGAAAATGCAGGAGAACTTCTTCGCGTCGACGGCCGGCAGGAAGGGCACCCCACGCGACGACACATCCAACGAGAAGGTGGCCGATAAAAAAGAGGGCTAGTCCTTATTGTCGGATTTTCCGGTTAAACGACCCTAGCAATCTCCCCGCCCAGACGGCTTCAACCGCCACCCGCTCTTCACGGATACACCGCACCAGTTGTCTTGACACCCGATGGCGGCACCGCTATGCTGCATAGCAACATATGGTGCGGTGCACAATATGCCGGGAGTTTGTGGGTGCAAAACGTCGAGGAGCGTGACATGCAGAATGAAATGTTCGAGAAGTGGAAAGAGGTCAATCAGGCCGCCCTGGAGCCAATGGTGAAGCTGAATCAGATCACCTCGCGTACGATGGAGCGCCTGGCGAAGCAGCAGCTGGCCCTGGTAAGCGAGAGTTTTCAGGAAGGCATCAAACAAAGCCAGTCGCTCGGGGAGATCAAATCGCTCCCGGACTTGGTGCAAAAGCAGTCCAGCCTGGCGACCGAGTATGCCAGCAAGCTGCAGGGGCAGGCGCAGGTCGCCCTGGAGATCCTGCTCGAAGCGCAAGCCGAACTGAATGCCCTGGCGGAGGCGAGCTTCAAGGCCGCCAGCGCCAAGTTTGAAGAAGGCGTCAAGGGATTCGCCGACAAGGTCGATGAGAGCGTCAAGGCCTCCACCGGCACCGCCAAGAAGCCTGCTACCGCCAAGAAGGCTGCGTAATCCCGTCATCTTCGGACGCGACATGAAAACCCCCTCCAGTGAGGGGGTTTTCTTTATCGAGCATTCGGCAGCAAGAGTGGCGACGAGGCTACACTTCGACGTATAGTTGCCGACTCGTTTTTTGCGATGCGTCATTACGCTTCCGCCACCCGGCACTCCCCGGCGGACCCTACCGTATCGCCGTACCACCATCCTATTCGGAGGCATTCCATGCAAGATGTCGTCATTGTCGGAGCCGCCCGCACTGCCATCGGCAGCTTTGGCGGAACGATCGCTGGAGTCAGCGCCAGTGCCCTCGGGGCCCACGTCATCCGCAACCTCATCGAGCAAACCGGCCTACAGCCGGAACAGGTCGACGAGGTAATATTGGGTCACGTGTTGGCTGCCGGTAACGGACAGAACACCGCCCGCCAAGCAGCCATTCACGGCGGATTGCCGCACGGGGTACCCGCCATGACCGTCAACAAGGTGTGCGGTAGCGGGCTCAAATCGATTCATCTCGCCACCCAGGCCATCCGCTGCGGAGACGCTGACGTGATCATCGCCGGCGGGCAGGAGAACATGAGTGCCTCCGCCCACGTCCTCCCCAACTCCCGCAACGGCGCCCGCATGGGGGACTGGTCATTGGTCGACACCATGATCGTCGATGGGTTGCAGGATGCGTTTCACAACTACCACATGGGGATTACCGCTGAAAACGTAGCGGAGAAGTACGGTATCACCCGCGAAGACCAGGATGCCTTCGCCGCCGCTTCTCAACAAAAGGCGGAAGCGGCCATCAAGAGTGGGCGGTTCGACAACGAGATCGTTCCGCTCTCGATTCCGCAGCGCAAGGGCGACCCCATCGTGTTCGGCACCGACGAGTTCCCCCGCTTTGGAACCACCGCGGAGAGCCTGGGCAAGCTGCGGCCTGCCTTCAAGAAAGACGGTTCGGTAACCGCTGGCAACGCCTCCGGCATCAACGACGGCGCCGCGGCGGTGGTTGTCATGAGCGCCAAGAAGGCGCAGGAGCTGGGGCTGCAGCCGCTGGCGCGCATCGCCGCCTATAGCAGCGCCGGCGTCGACCCCTCGATCATGGGCACTGGCCCCATCCCCGCTTCCCAGCTCTGTCTCAAGAAGGCGGGCTGGAACGTGTCGGATCTCGATCTGATCGAAGCCAATGAAGCTTTCGCCGCCCAGGCCATCGCTGTCAACCGCAACATGGAATGGGACGTCGACAAGGTCAACGTCAACGGCGGCGCCATCGCAATCGGCCACCCCATCGGGGCATCCGGCTGCCGCATCTTCGTCACGCTCATCCACGAGATGATCAAGCGCGACGCAAAAAAAGGCCTGGCGACACTGTGTATCGGCGGCGGCCAAGGCGTTGCGCTCGCCATCGAGCGTTGATTAATCCCACAACGAAAAAGCAATAGCGACAAAGGAGTCACAACATGCAAGGCAAAGTAGCCCTGGTTACAGGCGGAATCGGCGGGATCGGTACCGCCATCTGCATTCAGCTGGCCAAAGGTGGCGCCAAGGTGGCCGCGAACTATTTCCCGCTGGAGTCGGAGAAAGCCCAGGCTTGGCAGGCCAAGATGAAGGCGGACGGATTCGACATGACGATCGTACCGGGCGACGTCACCGACTTTGATTCCTGCAAGGCCATGGTCGATCAGGTGGAAAAAGAACTGGGCCCGGTGGACATCCTGGTGAACAACGCCGGCATCACCCGCGACGGTACCTTCAAGAAGATGAGCCAGGAGCAGTGGCACGCCGTCATCAACACCAACCTCGATAGCGTCTACAACGTGACCGCCCAGGTCTGGAACGGCATGCTGGAACGCGGCTACGGACGCGTCGTCAACATCTCTTCGGTCAACGGCCAGAAAGGTCAGTTCGGGCAAGCCAACTACTCCGCGGCCAAAGCGGGCATTTACGGAATCACCAAAGCGCTGGCCCAGGAGGGTGCCGCAAAGGGGATCACGGTCAACTCCATTTCGCCCGGGTACATCGGCACCGAGATGGTGATGGCGATTCCGGAGAAGGTTCGCGAGCAGATCGTGGCGCAGATTCCCGTGGGACGGCTTGGCAAACCCGAAGAGATCGGCCGCGCCGTGGCCTTTCTCGCGGCGGAAAACGGCGGTTTCACTACCGGTTCCAACCTCGCCATCAACGGTGGCCAGCACATGTTCTAAACGCTGCCGTTTCGGCAACGAAAAAGGCGCACCTTGGTGCGCCTTTTTCGTTGCCGGGCAGCATGGCGGGCGGTCTGCAACCAACCCCCCTGCATCGCGCGACGTACCCGACCGGGCACCGTAGCGAAGCAACGCGCGGCGATCGGGCGTTCAGGCGTCGGGAAACGGCAACGGTATCGCGTCCAGCCGCCGTGCGCGCTCACCCAGGAAAACCTGGCCAACGGCGGCGGGCCCGTTTCCCTACAGTATTGGCGCCACAAGCCGAACAGAAGAGGAACCGGTCTTCCCACAATCCCTGGCGCGTTGCGGACTGAACCGACTAAACTTGGGATTCAGCGTACGGAGCGCGCGAACCGCAACCAGGGAGTCGTCGTCGCAGGAACAAACTGATGTACCTCACGCAACTGATACGCCGCCACATCAAGCCGGACATCGAAGTCGAGCTGGATCAGTCCCTGGTTCGCTTCGGTGTCGTCGCAGTCATTTACCTCTACTTCGTCAGCTATGGGGCCGTCACCAGCCGCATCGGTGACCTGAAACCCGCCTTCATCTTCGGTGCAGCCTATCTGTTCGTGTCGTTCGCCATTCTCGGCTGGCTGCTACTGACCCGTCGATCATCCCATATGCGCCGTGTGCTAGGCGCGATTGTCGATATGATCGGAATCAGCTGGTGCATGGCGCAGTTCAACGAAGCCGCCAGCTGGATGTACGTCATCTACCTGTGGGTTATCAGCGGCAACGGTCTGCGCTACGGCAACCGCTACTTGTGGATCGCCACGGGTTTCGCTATGGCAGGTTTCTCCAGCGTACTGTGGTTGAGCCCCTACTGGGCGGCGCATCAAACCTTTGGCATCTCCATGCTGTCGGGACTCTTCGTGTTGCCACTCTACCTCTCGACGCTCATCCAACGGCTGAACAAGGCCAGGGAGGAAGCCGAAGCGGCGAGCCGCGCCAAAAGCCAGTTCGTCGCAAACATGAGCCATGAGATTCGCACCCCCCTGAGCGGCATCATCGGCACGCTCGATCTCCTGGGCGAATCGCCCTCCCTGCAACGTTCCGACCGCCATCTGGTGAACACCATTCAACACGCCGCCAATCACCTGCTGACGGTCATCAGCGACATTCTCGACTTCTCGAAAATCGAGGCCGGGCGGGTGAGCTTCGTCCGTGCCGAGATGGATATCTATGAAGTGCTGCATACCGTCGTCGATGTGTTCCGTTCGCAGGCGCGCGAAAAAGGTATCGAGCTGCGCCTGTATATCGATCCCTCGCTCCCTTATCAGGTGATGGGAGACGAACACCACCTGCGCCAGGTCCTTATCAACTTGGTGAGCAACTCAGTCAAGTTCACCCAACAAGGCTTCGTCGAACTGCGTGCAACCTTGATTCGAACAGGCGACGAACCCGGCGGCGACCTGGAAGCATTGATCGAGGTGCAGGACACGGGCATCGGAATCCAAGAGGAGGTCCAGGAGAAGATCTTTGAAGCCTTCCGTCAAGCCGACGAGACCACGACCCGCCGCTTTGGGGGCACCGGCCTCGGCACCACCATCGCCAAGTCTCTCACCACGGGCATGGGCGGCACGATAGGGTTCGACTCGTCGCCGCGAGGCACGCTGTTTCGCCTGCGGCTGCCGTTCGGAAAGATCGCACAGCCGGTCCCGTCAAACCTCTCCCTCGGGCGCATCGGGCTGGTGACGCGCGATCACGAGCTTCGCGCCACCGTCGAAGAGCATACCCGGTCGTGGGGCTTGAGCATCAAAACGGTCAGTGACGTCGAATCGCTCTACCTGGAGACCTCAAGTTTTGAACCGCGCTGGGAATGCGTACTGCTCGACGAGCGGTGCATACCCGACGATCCTGGCATCTTTCTCGACCAGTGCGATCAGGCGGGAGTTAAATGCATCGCGTTGAGGCACCAGCGCGGGTCACTGCAGCAGGACTTCGACGCCGGGTTTGCCAACACGCTGACTGCCCCCTTCGACAAGACACCGATGTTCAATGCCCTTCACGCGCTCGGCAGCGAGCACAACGTCAAAGGCAACGTCGTCGACCTGACCCAACGCCGCTCCCCGGCCCGCAGGATATTGGTGGTCGAAGACACCGAACTCAATCGCAACGTTCTCGTCAAAACGCTGTCGATCGCCGGCCACAGCGTCGATACCGCGACCGACGGCGAGATGGCACTCGATTGCCTGGAGCGCAACACGTACCAACTGGTGATCAGCGATATGGCGCTGCCCCAACGGTCAGGACCGGAAATCATTCGCCTGCACCGCATGATGCACCCCGACTCGACGTTGCCGTTTCTGATTTTGACCGCCAACGCCACCGAAGAGGCGAAGCTGGAGTGCGAGAGAGCCGGGGCCGCCGGCTTCATGACCAAACCGTTTGAGCGTGCCGGTCTGTTGCGCGTGGTTGATGACCTTACCGCCGGGATGAGCTCCGTCGAGATCCCCACCGGCGCGCACCCAGCGCAGACCGATCGGGTACTCAACGACGAGGTGCTCGGCGAGCTGGTGGAACTGTCGGGTCCCGCGTTCACCGCCGAAATCGTCGACTCGTTCATCCGCGAGACCGACAACCTGATCGGCGCCATCGACAACGATCTCACCACCGGTCAGTACACGGAAGCGCGCAATCACGCCCATGCTCTGCAGGGCAATGCACGCTACGTCGGTGCCGATGCGATTGCCTTGGTCTGCCGCAACATTCAGCAGAGCACTCTCAGCGATCTGTCAATCAACGGTCGGTCGCATTTGCAGGAACTGCGCCACCTTGCTGCCAAAACGACGGCCTTACTGAATACAAAAACGCATAACAGCTAGCACTCACCGGTAACCTTGCCGCCTGGGAACTGAACCACCGAGCGCCGCGCGTCGCTAGGCGCATCCTGCGGTTCCGAAACAACGCCCTTAGCCGTCTGGGCACGGACCAGTCGCATCATGGTCTTGAGGTCTCGCTCCTGCAGTTGCATCGCGGTATCGACCCACTGCTTCGCCACCTCTAACAACTCTGTGTAGGGTACCGCATTCGTCTGCCTGATCCCGCGCAAGAAGCTCACCGCAGACGACTTCTTCTCGTACTCCTTGATACAGGCGGCCAGCGCGGATTCACCTTCTCCCGGTTCGGCAAGCACCGTAACGATACCGAGATCGTAGAGATCTTCCGCCGTGTACAAATCACCGGAGAGGATCATGCGTTCGGCCAGCGCCTGCGACGTACGCCGCGACAGGAACGAGTAAGCCCCCATGCCCGGGAACAGGTTGAACATCACCTCGGGGAAGCCGAACTTCACCCCGCGTTCGGCAATGATCACATTCGCCGAAAGCGCCGCCTCGAATCCCCCGCCCAGGGCGTTGCCCTGAACCAGAGCGATCGAAGTCACGGGAACACCGCATCCCGTATGAGTTTGGTAGGCAACGTCAATACACGCAGTGGCATACTCCAACAGGCCACCGCGGTTGCGTTCGCGGATGTGGCGAACGAACAGATCCAGGTCTCCCCCCGTATTCCAGAACCCGGGATGCGCAGAGGCGCCAACAACGTACTTGATACGCGGCTCTCGTCCGGCGTTCACATCGTCCTGGACAGAGCGCGTGATGAGCGCCTGCCAGTGCTGAATGCTGCGCAACAGTTCCGGCGTGAAACAAGGGCGAGCCGGCTGGTTCATGTACATGATCGAGGCCTTGAGCCCCGTATCGTGAACCACCGACATATGTGGATACTTCGCTCCATCAAGCGTGAGTCTAAGGGTTTCCATGGTTCGTTTCCTCCCATCGTAGAGGGGTGATATCGAGCGCTGCTGATTCAGGTTCACACGCACTCAATCCTTACTTTGGTTATAAACCATTCCCTTGGATCCACTGTGAACTGGTACAAGTCGCAACAACTGGATACATTCGAATCTTCGTACAGATCAATTGAAACAATGCGCACATCCACGCGCCGCACATAGACCATTTACAGGAATCTTCGTCTCAAGTCATATACGGATACTGAATAAGGTTGATAAGCGCACTTGTTGCTGATCGTGAAAAGCCGGTGAACCGCGGTGAGCAGCAGGCGTTCTATAGAGATTTCAGCGCAATCGATTCGACGACTTTGATAATCAACCCGGCACTCGCGCACCACGCGCCACTACCATTGGGCGCAATCGTACCCAACCAAAACAATCAGCTATACGTTCACTGCAACGACGCGCCACCGCAACCCCAGACGACGATCTGGCAACGTACACGACCCATGCGTGAGCGACGATCCGCAAGCTCCACGCCGTGCGGATCGCCCGCGAAAGGATGTCAGAGCGTCCTAGTCGGTAAGCGGCGAGTGCCCCGCCACCGTGTAGCGATTGCGGCCCTCGTGTTTGGAGGTGTAAAGCGCTTGGTCGGCGAGTTCCAACCACTGCTGATACTGCGTCAGTTGACCATCCACGACGGCCACGCCAAGACTGATGGTGAAACGGATCTCCTGACCCGCAAAGTTCACGACCATTCTCTCAATGGACTTGCGCAGACGTTCGGCAAAAAAGACTCCACCCTCCACGTTGGTCTCGGCCAGAATTACCCCGAACTCTTCACCGCCGTAGCGGCCCGCCGTATCCGTGGTTCGAATGCTCTTCAGCAGTGTCTTTGCCATCTCGCGCAACACCTCGTCGCCCGCCTGATGGCCGAAGGTGTCGTTAACCTTCTTGAAATGGTCGATGTCGAACATCACCAACACGCTGTGCGTGCCATAGCGTTTGAATCGGTTGAACTCCGCCGCCAAACACATTTCCCAGTGGCCGCGGTTGTTGAGGCGGGTCAGCAGGTCCGTTCGACTCAGTTTGGACAGCTCCGCGTTTGCGGCCTCCAACTCCTTTTTGTGCGAAGCGATATCGGTGACGTCGTAGAGAATGATGCAGATGTGGTTGACGTCACCGGTGGCGGAAACCAGCGGATTCAGGGTGACATTCTGATGCATATGCTCTTCGCGCCCCGTAATCGGCCGATAGCTGGGGAAGTAAAACAGGTAGGGTCGCTGCTCCCAGGTGGTAAACGCCTTGGTCTTAAGCAGAAACACCGAATCCGCTTTGTGGCGAAACCACGGCTCGGGTATCTCGGGGAACGCCTCGAACAGCACGCGGCCCTGCACGGATTCGGCACTCTTACCACTGTGATTTTGCATGAAGCTGTTCCAGACGGAGATTCGATATTCGCGATCGATGACGGTAAGCCCCACGTCAATACTCTGCACCATGTCCATCAGCCAGTGCAGCTCGCGGATATCGATTTTGCTGGCATCCATATGCCGTTACTCCAACATGAACGCCAGTTTGCGATCCATCGTCACCAGCGAGTCCTCGGTGATCAGCATTAGCAAGTCGAAGTTGATATCGAAGTTGTCAATGGAATAGCCGATCTGAATGACCAGGGTCTTGTTCCAGCGCCGGGCGCCATCGCTAACCAACGCGGCAACGTCGACATGTTGGCCTAGAATCACCGGATGTCCCTGGCTGAAATTGAGATCCAACTGTTCAGACAGGCCTTTTACGCAGGCGCCGATCACAATACCGGCAACATCCATGATCAGCTCACGCTCCATGGCATCATCCACATCGCCCTCGTAACTTAGGAGTCGGGCAATCTGTTCAAAATTGGAATCGTGAAACAGCAACAGCGCTTCGCCGGTGATTCCGCCTCCCACGAACCCCTGACACACCGCCGATAGCGAATCCCGCTCCGAAATCTGCCCAAGCGTCATCTGCAGATCGTCCGGCGTGAGCACGTCAACGCTGGGTACCGGTAGGACGACAAACACCCCCAGCAGCCGGGCCAACAGATCTGCCGCCTGTCCCATCGCCACATTGGCCACCTCCTGGTAACAGTCCAGGATTTCGACGGGGCCGTCGTTGTGCACAAGCTCGGATTCCGTGCTCCGGGCACTGCGTACAATCCCGTAACGGGCGAGAACCTCAAACACCTCGGCCTGATCCACGGGCTTCTTGATGAACGCCAACGCGCCCAGCTTGGTCACGCGTTGCTTGGCGTCGGGCTGAATATCGCCCGAAACGACAATCACCATCGTCGGCAGGTCACCGCGGTTGATTTCGGTGAGCGTCTCGTAGCCGTCCATGACGGGCATGTTGAGATCGAGAAAAAGTACATCGCCATTTCCGGCTTTGATGGCATCCAGCGCCTCGACACCGTTGCCGGCAAAGCTGACCGTCACATCCCACCCTTCCGACAGGGTGCGCGCCATCTGTTTGCGCGCCATGGCGGAGTCATCGCAGATGAGTACCTTGGTAGTCATTTTCAGTGGCTATCGCCCCGGGATGCCCGAAACAGGCCGCCCGCTCCCCGGCGAGCGACCCTCCCGAGCCGTTTGGTTGTAGCAACGCCCGCGGGCGCACGCGTCGGTCCAGCGATCGGTCAGACGGCGTTGGGGTCAGATATCACGGCGATCCCAGAGGTCCACACCGTCTTCACGGCGGCGCCCGTTGTTCTTGCGGCGCGGCTCCTTTTCCGGCTCAAAACGCACCATGCCGCGCCGGTCTTTCACCTTGCGCCGTTGTTCTTTGCGGCGTTCTACACCTTGATAAGGTCCGTCGTTCTCAGCCATCGCGATTCCCCATCAGGATGACGCTACCGCTAGTCTAGCACCCAAACCACGAATTTCGGGAGCACACCGGCCTGGTGGATCAGCGACCTTTCGTCTCTTGCAGCGGCACCGCCCCTCCCGGCCTGAGCGCAGGACGATCGGGTGGGATCTCCTTCAGGGGCGAAGTGCGGACCAAGCTCTCGCGACAGCGCAGCGCCAGGTGCCGATACTCCGCGGTGGCATTGCGTTTCCACTCCAATTCGCCCTCGGACAGCTCGCGCACCACCTTGCCGGGTACCCCCGACACCAGATGTGCGGCAGGAATCCGGGTGCCAGCCGTCACCAGTGCCATGGCAGCGACAATGGCCGATTCCCCCACTTCGGCGCCGTCCATGACCACCGCATTCATACCCACCAATGCGTTATGTCGCACGACACATCCGTGGAGTATCGCGCCGTGCGCGATGTGCCCGTGCTCTTCCACCCGCGTCTCGCCGCCGGGAAATCCGTGGACGATACAGTTGTCCTGAACGTTGCTTCCCACACCAATTCGTATGCTGCCCAGATCCCCCCGCAGCGAGGCGCCGGGACCGATGTAGCAGCCGCTGTCGATGATCACGTCCCCGATCAGTACCGCCGCCGGGTGCACGTACGCCTCGGGGTGTACCACCGGAATGACGCCGTCAATGGCGTAGACCTGCAATTCGTTCGCGCGTGGGTTCATGGATTACGATTCCCGTTGATGCAGCCAATCGGCGATGGCAGCCGGCACCTCACGCTGCGCCCGGCCGCCCACATAGATCCCGATATGCCCGCCATGAAATGCCTGGACGGAATAGTCGTCGCTGCCCACGTGCTCTTTCAGAGCCAACGATGAAGCCGGAGGGACCAGATGGTCCTGCGTCGCGTAGATATTGAGGATCGGCATCGTCAAGCAGCGCAGATCGACACGCACCTCACCAATCTGCGCCGTACCTTTGACCAGCCGGTTTTCCTGGAAAAACTGCGTGACGAAATCGCGAAACAGCTCTCCCGGTTGGTCGGGGCTGTCGAAGATCCACTTCTCCATACGCAAAAAATTGAGTGCCTTGTCGGGGCTGTCCAGAATGTCCACCAGATCGACGTACTTCTGCCCGGTGAGACGAAACGGTTTGAGGGCGAGGAATGCCCAGTTGAGAAGCTCGCCGGGCACGTTGCCGTAAGCCTGCACCAGCCGCCCCACATCGATCGACCGCGCAAAATGCGCCAGCAGATTATCACCGGCATGAAAGTCCACCGGTGTGACCATGGTGACGAGATTGCGTACCTGCTGTGGATGCATGGCGCCGTAGCAGAGACTGAACGTACCGCCTTGGCAGATACCGAGCAGGTCGATGGCCTCCATCCCGTGGCGTTGGCAAACCTGCTGTACGCAGCGCTGTAGATAGCCGTTGAGGTAATCGTCTAACGTCACGAAACGATCGCTCCGATCGGGATATCCCCAATCGATCAGATAGACGTCAATACCGGCTTCCAGCAAGCGCCTGACCAACGACCGGTCACGCTGCAAGTCCACCATGTAGGGTCGGTTGACCAGCGCATAAACGATCAACAGCGGCACCGGGCGCGGGTTATCGACCAGCGGACGATAGCGATAGAGGCGCAGCTTGTTTTCGCGATAGACCTCGTCACGCGGCGTCACTCCGACGTCGATCGTACCAATTTCGCTGAGAGTGGCCATGCCGCGCATCAAGCGCTCCTGAAAGTCGCCCAGCTCCTCCAGCAGCGATTCATGATCGAAAGCGAAAGGCGAGTCGCTCACGTGTCACCCCGCTTGCCGCGCCGCGATCGGGGCGTTTCGGCGCTCAGCTGTTGGCGCAGCGACTGCACTTCATCGCGCAACTCCTGGATGGCCTGATGCGCGCTATCGAGTTCGCTGCGCGTCGGCAGGTTTTGGGCACGCCCCGCCGTTTCTAGCCAATCGTGAAGTGCCAGCCGGCAGTCGACCGCCGTATTGATCACTGCCGCCTGCCGCTCGGCAAACTGCGGCGTGGCGACCGCCTCGGCATACGCCTGTTCGGCCGCGTCGACCCACAAATCGTAGACCGCTCGCAGCTTGCCGATACGCGGCCCGGTCTCGCCCGCCGCGACCAGACGCTCGTAGAGGTGATCCAGTGCCAGAACCCCTACCTCCATCAGCGCCGACGCATAGTCCTGCCACGCCGTCTGATAGCGCTGCGCTTTGTCGACAAGCTGCCGAACGTGTGATGCTCCCTCGGCCCCCAGCGCCGACCAGGGCCCTACGCCGTCGACAGTTCCGTTCCCCACACCGGCGAACAGCGCCGCGAGGTTGGCAAGAGGGTCTGCTCCACCACCGGTTGCCGGTGACAACGCCGCGTTGAGTCGCTCCCACATCGGCGCCGCCATCCCCCACGCGGCTGGCATCCCGCTCGGTTGCCCCATCCCGCGACGCAGCTCGGCCTGCGCGCGGTCGATGGCGTCGCGCAGGGCGCGTTTCCAATCCCGCGCTTGCTCCGCATTGCTCTGCATCCGTTCCACGACGCGCAGCAACTCGTGGCTGAGAAAGAGAAAGCCCCTGCCCTGTTGCAGGAGATTGTCGTAGACGGCATGGGGAGTACCAGAGAGTCGCTCGTCGTTGAGCTGCGCGAAGCGCTGCAGTTCTTGCGACCAAAGCGCCCACACTGTGTCGGGTTGCGGTTCGGGCGGCGATGCGGATTGGCCGGCCATCCGGCGCCAGGTGTCCCAGGCCCGCTGTTGAGCCTGATCCCAGAACTGGGCCCAATCCCCGGGGCTGGATCCGGTTGCGTGCTTGCGGGTCATAGCCGGCCTCACTGCGGAGTTCGGGCGATTCTAGCACCCCCTCTCGGCGATCCGGCGCCAAGCACGGACGGCCGCGAGTCTACGCCTTGGGTAGCGTCACTCCGGTCTGCCCCTGGTATTTGCCGCCGCGGTCGCGGTACGAGGTGTCGCACACCTCATCCGACTCGAAGAACAGCACCTGCGCCACCCCTTCGTTGGCGTAGATCTTCGCCGGCAGCGGCGTGGTGTTGGAGAACTCCAAGGTGACGTGACCTTCCCACTCGGGCTCCAGGGGAGTGACGTTGACAATGATTCCGCAGCGCGCATAGGTCGACTTACCCAGACACACGGTCAGCACGTTGCGCGGGATTCGAAAGTACTCAACGGTGCGCGCCAGCGCGAAGGAGTTGGGGGGAATGATGCAGACGTCGGATTCCAGATCGACGAAGCTGTTGGCATCAAAGTTCTTCGGATCGACGATGGCCGAGTTGATGTTGGTGAAGATCTTGAATTCCCGCGAACAGCGGATGTCGTAGCCGTAGCTGGAAGTGCCGTACGAGATGATGCGGCCCGACCCGTTTTCGCGAACCTGGCCGGGTTCGAACGGCTCGATCATCCCGTGTTCATCGGCCATACGCCGAATCCAGCGATCCGATTTGATGCTCATCGCGGATATCCGTGTACGGTCAGTCGTTGGATATGACAATGCTGGGGAACTTGTGCGTGTAGTCGCGCGCTTTCAGCGACAGCTTGGCAGCAGCCTTGCGCGCGATATCGCGATAGTAGCCGGCGATAACGCTGTCGGGTTCCGCAACGACGGAGGGTTTGCCGCTGTCGGCCAGCTCGCGAATGGAGATGTCCAGGGGCAACGCACCGAGGAAATCGACACCGTACTGCTCGGCCATGCGCCGCCCGCCGCCCTCGCCGAAGATATGCTCTTCGTGTCCGCACTTGCTGCAGATGTGAATACTCATGTTCTCGACGACACCCAGCACCGGCACTTCCACCTTCTCGAACATCTTCAGTCCCTTGCGCGCATCCAGCAGCGCAATATCCTGCGGCGTGGTGACGATGACGGCGCCGCTCACCGGCACCTTCTGCGCCAGGGTGAGCTGGGTGTCACCGGTGCCCGGCGGTAGATCGATGATCAGGTAATCAAGCTCCTGCCAGTTGGTGTCGTTGAGCAGTTGCTCCAGCGCCTGGGTCACCATGGGCCCGCGCCAGATCATCGGCGTCTCTTCCTCGATCAGGAAACCGATGGACATGGCCTGCACGCCGTAGCTCACCATCGGCTCCAGGCTGTTGCCGTCCTTGCTGGTGGGCTGACCCTTGATGCCCAGCATGCGCGGCTGGCTGGGTCCGTAGATGTCGGCATCGAGGATGCCCACCCGGGCCCCTTCCGCCTTGAGTGCCAGAGCCAAATTGACCGCCACGGTGGATTTGCCGACGCCGCCCTTCCCGGAGGCGACCGCAATGATGTTCTTCACACCGGCGACAGGGGATACGCCCTTTTGCACCGCATGGGCGATCACCTTGTGGGAGATCTTGACGGAAACGCTGGAGACACCGGGGGTGCCCACTTTTACGTACTGGGCGACGGTCTTGGCCATCTCATCCTTGAACCCGTCCGCGGGATACCCCAGTTCCAATACGACGCTCACCTTGTCCCGCTCGACCTGAACCTCCTTCACCGCTTTGGCAGCGAACAGGTCGGTTTCAGTATTGGGATCGATATAGCTCTTCAGCGCCGCTTCGACTTGGTCTCGGGTGATTTCCGCCATCTTCAATCTCCTGGCATGAAAAAGCCCGGCAGTGCCCGGGCGAGATCAGGGGCGAAGATTCTACACCACAAACCCTCCAGACGTCTGCGGATCGAGGGGGATACCCGCGGCAACGCCCGCGAGGTAAACGGCGTCCCCGTGTTTCATGTCCCAGCGCGTGCCACCGGATGCCTGACTCACCGCCTGTTGCAGCGCCGTTTCGCAGGCCTCACGGTGCAGGGTCCACCAGCCCCGGAGAAAGCGCCTCAGCGCGTCGTGATCCACACAACGCGAGGTGCAGATCTCGCGCTGCCAAGCGCCAAGGCGCTCCATAAAGGCATCGGATTCGCAAAGCGGTTCGAGATCGACGCCGGCTCGCGCCAAGGCGCGGCGTTGACGCGCAAAATGCAGCCGGCACAACACCCGCAGGTCTTCCAGCAGGCGGTGAACGACGAAAGACATCGCCTCGCGCTGCAGCGTGTCATCGATCTCGCTCAGCAACGCGCCGATGCGTTCGTGGTCGCGGTACAGCCAGGGTAGTTCCCGCAAGAGATCGTCACCCGTTACCATTAGGACACTCCTTTTCCTTCCGTGGGCTCATACGAACGGCACCCCATTTTCCGCGCCGCCGACGGAAGCTAACATATCAAAATATCAGGTCAATTAACAGGATTTTTGATATATATCCCGAGCTCATCGCTACCAGGCTTGGACCGGAAACCGGCGATTGCGCGGCGCGGGGCCCGTGTGGCCCCTGACAGTCATTGTTGGTACTGTATGCACCCGCTCCAACCCCGGCCAACTGCAGGTAATACCCAGAGGAAATCATGCCCCGCCGCATCCTGGTCACCAGCGCCCTCCCTTACGCCAACGGCCCCATCCACATCGGCCATATGGTGGAGTACATCCAGACGGACATCTGGGTGCGGTTTCAGAAGATGCGCGGTCACGAATGCATCTACGTCTGCGCGGACGACGCCCACGGCACGCCCATCATGCTGCGCGCCGACCAGGAGGGGATCACGCCCGAAACCCTGATCGAGCGCATCGGCGAGGAGCATCGGCGCGACTTCGCCGACTTCGCCATCGCCTTCGACAACTACCACTCCACCCATTCGGAGGAGAACCGGGTCTGCGCCGAGACCATCTACACCCGCAACCGCGACGCCGGACACATCACCACCCGCACCATCACCCAGTTCTACGATCCGGACCGCGCCATGTTCCTGCCCGATCGTTACATCAAAGGCGAGTGCCCGCGCTGCGGAGCGGCGGATCAATACGGTGACTCCTGCGAGGTGTGCGGTGCCACCTACTCCCCGGGCGAGCTCAAGAATCCGCGCTCGGTGATCTCCGGCGCGACGCCGGTGGAGCGCGACTCCCTGCACTACTTCTTCAAACTGGGCGATTTCGAACCCATGCTCAAGGCATGGACCGGCGCCGGCCACGTCCAGGAGCAGGTGGCCAACAAGCTGGGCGAATGGTTCGAGGCCGGCTTGCAGGAGTGGGACATCTCGCGTGACGCCCCCTACTTCGGCTTCCGCATCCCCGACACCGAGGACAAGTACTTCTACGTCTGGCTCGATGCCCCCATTGGCTACATGGCCAGCTTCAGGAACTGGTGCGAGCGCCACGGCAGCGATTTCGACGCCTGGTGGCAGCCGGGCAGCGATACCGAGCTCTACCACTTCATCGGCAAGGACATCATCTACTTCCACGCCCTGTTCTGGCCGGCCATGCTCCACGGCGCCGGATTCCGCACCCCATCGGCGGTGTTCGCCCACGGTTTTCTCACCGTAGACGGCGAGAAGATGTCCAAATCGCGCGGCACCTTCATCAAGGCGCGCACCTATCTGGATCACCTCGATCCCGAGTACCTGCGCTACTACTTCGCCGCCAAGCTCAACAACCGCATCGATGACCTGGACCTCAACCTCCAGGACTTCGCCCAGCGCGTCAACGCCGACCTGGTGGGCAAGGCGGTCAACATCGCCAGCCGCACCGCCGGCTTCATCACCAAGCGCTTCGGCGGCCGGCTGTCGCCGCGCTGCGCGGAGCCCGACCTCTATCAGGAGTTCGCCCGGGCGGGCGAGACGATCGCGGCGCATTTCGAGGCCCGCGACTACAGCCGCGCCATCCGCGAGATCATGGCGCTGGCCGACCGCGCCAACCAGTACGTAGCCGAAAAAGAGCCCTGGGTGCTGGCCAAGCGCGACGACAGCGACACCGAACTGCACGACGTCTGCAGCCTCTCGCTCAACCTGTTCCGGGTGTTGATGATCTACCTCAAGCCGGTCCTGCCGGTCATGGCGGAGAAGGTGGAGCGCTTCTTCAATCTCCCGCCGCTGCAGTGGGAGGAGCGCCATACTCCGCTGCTGGACCATGCCATCAACCCTTTCAAGCCGCTGATGCAGCGGGTCGAGCTGGAGAAGGTCGACGCCATGGTGGCCGCCTCCAAGGAGACGCTGAGCCCCAAGTCCGCCGCTCCCGCCACCCCCGCGCCCGCGGCCGAGCCCATCGCCGAGACCGTCTCGTTCGACGATTTCGCCAAGCTGGACCTGCGCGTGGCGCGCATCGTAGCGGCCGAACCGGTGGAGGGCGCCGACAAATTGCTGCGCCTCACCCTGGATCTGGGCGGCGAATCGCGCAACGTCTTCGCCGGCATCAAGTCCGCCTACGACCCCGCCCAGTTGGAGGGGCGGCTGACGGTGATGATCGCCAATCTGGCACCGCGCAAGATGCGCTTCGGCGTCTCCGAGGGCATGGTGCTGGCCGCCGGCCCGGGCGGCAGGGAGATCTACCTGCTCAATCCCGACTCGGGCGCGCAGCCGGGCATGCGCATCAAATAGCTTTGCCGCACCCGCCGACGCGGAGTCCCTTGCCGGCCGTGTCCGCAGCGGCTTCTTTGGTGGCTTTCTGCGCCCATCGATGACCGTTGCGCGGCTCTGCACGCTTGCGCCCGATAATTGTTTGATACCAAACAGCTATTGCCGTCCGCGGTCAGCGCACGGCACGATCTCCATTCCCGGCAGTAATCCCCCTATAAATTATTGTTGCTACCAAACAACAGGTTACATTCTTGTTGCATTGCAAAATCGCGTGCTAGTATCGGGGCCCCTCGCGCACCCCAACTGCGTGAAAAACCGAGAGATAATGACCGAATACGCCCTCATCCTCGTCAGCACCGTCCTGGTCAACAACTTCGTGTTGGTGAAGTTCCTGGGGCTGTGTCCGTTCATGGGCGTATCGCGCAAACTGGAGACCGCTACCGGGATGGGGCTGGCCACCACCTTCGTTCTGACCCTCTCCTCCATCTGCAGCTATCTGGCCAACGAGTACCTGCTGGTGCCCCTGGGCCTGGAGTTCCTGCGCACCATCAGCTTCATCCTGGTAATCGCCGTGGTGGTGCAGTTCACCGAGATGGTGGTGCACAAGACCAGCCCGGTGCTCTACCAGCTGCTGGGCATCTTTCTGCCGCTGATCACCACCAACTGCGCGGTGCTGGGCGTGGCGCTGCTCAATGTGCAGGAGCAGCACAACCTGCTGGAATCGGCCGTTTACGGCTTCGGCGCGGCGGCGGGATTCTCGCTGGTGCTGGTGCTGTTCGCCGCCATGCGCGAGCGCATCGACGTGGCCGACGTCCCCGTGGCGTTTCAGGGAGCGGCCATCGCCATGGTCACCGCCGGACTCATGTCGCTCGCCTTCATGGGCTTCACCGGTCTGGTCAAGGGCTGACCCGATGGTGACGGCCGTCGTCGCACTGAGCGCCCTCGCCGCCCTGTTCGGGCTGCTGCTCGGCTATGCCGACCTGAAGTTCAAGGTGGAGAGCGATCCGGTGGTGGACCAGATCGACGCCCTGCTACCCCAGACCCAGTGCGGCCAGTGCGGATTTCCCGGCTGCCGCCCCTACGCCGAGGCGATTGCCAGCGAGGATGCCCCCATCAACCTCTGCCCGCCGGGCGGCGAGACCGGCATGATCGCCCTGGCCGATCTGCTCGGACGCGAACCGGTGGCCCTGGACGATGAGGCCGCCAACCTCGGTCCGCGCGTGGCACGCATCGACGAGACGCTGTGCGTCGGCTGCACCGCCTGCATCCGCGCCTGCCCGGTGGACGCCATCGTCGGCGCCGCCAAACAGATGCATACCGTGATTGCCACCTACTGCACCGGCTGCCGCCTGTGCGTCGAACCCTGCCCGGTGGACTGTATCTCCGTCGACCCCATCACCCCCGGTATCGCCGATTGGAAATGGCCGATACCGGCGCAACTCGCCGCAGCCGGCTGATGTTGGAGCGTCTCTGGAAATTCCGCGGCGGCATCCATCCGCCGGGGCGCAAAGGGCTGAGCCTGTCGCAGCCGCTGGCGCCGGCGTCGTTGCCGCCACGGCTGGTGCTGCCGCTGGCCCAGCACATCGGCGCGCCCGCCGAGCCGGCAGTGCAACCCGGAGATACCGTACTCAAGGGGCAGATGATCGCCCGCGCCGGTGCCGGCGTCAGCGCACCCGTGCACGCGCCCACCTCCGGTACCGTGGTCGAAATCGGTCTCCACCCGGTCCCGCACCCTTCCGGGCTGAGCGCACCGTGCATCGTAGTGGAGCCCGATGGCGCGGACACATGGATCGACCAACGCGTAGGCTGCGACGACTTCACCGCGCTGACGCCCGACGAACTGCGCAGCCGCATCCGCAACGCCGGCATCGTCGGTCTGGGCGGCGCCGCCTTCCCCACCTTCATCAAGCTCAACCCCGGCGCCGACAAACGGGTGGAGACGCTGATCATCAACGGCGCCGAGTGCGAGCCCTACATCACCTCCGACGACGTGCTGATGCGCGAGCGCGCCCGGGAGATCGTCCAGGGGATACGCATCATGCGCCGCGCCCTGCAGGCGCAGCGCTGCCTGATCGGCATCGAAGACAACAAGCCCGAGGCGCTGAGCAGTATGAAGGCCGCGGTCGCCGCCCTGGACGATCCCGAGGTCGGCGTGGTGCAGCTACCCACGCGATACCCCACCGGCGGCGAACGCCAGCTCATCAAGGTGCTCACCGGCAAAGAGGTGCCCAGCGGCAAACGGCCGCTGGACATCGGCGTGGTGTGCCACAACCTCTCCACGGCGCTGGCCGTGCAGCGCGCGGTGATCCTAGGCGAGCCGCTGATCTCGCGCGTGGTCACCGTCACCGGCGAAGGGGTGGCCCAGCCGCAGAATCTGGAAGTGCTGTTCGGAACCCCGGTGGGGGAGCTCATCGCGCAGTGCGGCGGCTATACCGGAGAGGTGGCGCGCCTCATCCTCGGCGGCCCCATGATGGGGTTTGCGCTGGGCAGCGACGCCGTGCCGGTGGTGAAAGCGGCCAATTGCGTGCTGGCGGCAAAGCGCAGCGAACTCGCCTCCAGCCGGCCGGCCATGCCCTGCATCCGCTGCGGCCGTTGCAGCATCGCCTGCCCCGCCCACCTGTTGCCGCAGCAGATGTACTGGCATGCGCGCGCCAAGGATTTCGACCGGGTCCAGGACCACAACCTGTTCGAGTGCATCGAATGCGGCTGCTGCTCCTACGTCTGCCCCAGCAACATCCCGTTGGTGCAGTACTTCCGCTTCGCCAAGAACGAGATCTGGGCCCAGGAGCGCGAACAGCGTTTCACGGAGGAGTCGCGCCGCCGCCACGACGCCAAGCAAGCGCGCATCGAACGCGAAATGCGCGAAAAAGAGGAGCGCATGCGCATCATCAAGGAGGCGGCCCTGGCCAAGAAACGCGAAGAGGAGCAGCAGGCGCCGGCCGGCATCCACAACGCCGCCCCCGAGGGCGCTGCCAACGCAGAGGTCTCCAGCACCCAGTCGCGCCAGCGTATCACCGAACTGGAGAAGCGCCGCGCGGAAAACGCCAAGCACGCCGCGGACGAGAAGGACACCGAGTAGATGGAGTTCGAAACCACCACTTCGCCCCATCTGCACTCGCCCAACTCGGTGACCCGCGCCATGGGCATCGTGCTGCTGTCGCTGGTACCGGGCATCGCCGCCTATTATCTGGTGTTCGGCTGGGCCATCCTGGTCAAGCTCATCCTGGGCATCGGCGTGGCGCTGGCCTGCGAAGCGGTACTGCTCGCCCTGCGCCGCCGCCCCCTGTGGCCGTTTCTCAGCGATCTCAGCGCAATCCTGACGGCCGTGCTGCTGGTGCTGGCGCTGCCGCCGCTCAGCCCCTGGTGGATCACGCTGGTCGGTGTCGGTTTCGCCATCGTCATCGCCAAACACCTCTACGGCGGCCTGGGTTACAACCCCTTCAACCCGGCCATGGTGGGCTTCGTGGTGCTGATCATCGCCTTCCCGGTGGAGATGACGCGCTGGATGCCGCCGCAGATGCTGCTCGACGCCTCGCTCGGTTTCCGCGACACCCTGGGCATTATCTTTTTCGGCCATCTCCCCAGCGGGGTCGGCCTGGACGCACTCACCATGGCCACGCCGCTGGACACCCTCAAGACCCAGCTCGACCTGCAGCATAGCGTGGGTGAGATCCTGCGCCAGCCGATGTTCGGCCATCTGGGCGGCAAGGGGTGGGAGTGGGTATTCGGCGCCTACGCCGCCGGCGGCGCGTTCCTGCTGTGGCGCAAGGCCATCGCCTGGCAGATCCCCGCCGGCCTGCTCGTGGGACTGCTGGGGCCGGCCACGATACTGTTCCTGCTGCATCCCGAAAGCAGCGCTTCGCCGCTGGTACACCTGTTCACCGGGGCCACCATCCTGGGGGCCTTTTTCATCGCCACCGATCCGGTCACCGCCAGCACCACCCCGCGCGGGCGCCTGCTGTTCGGTTTCGGCGTCGGCCTGATCACCATCCTGATCCGCACCTGGGGTGGCTTCCCCGACGGCATCGCCTTCGCCGTGCTGCTGATGAACATGGCCGCGCCCACCATCGACTACTACACCCAGCCGCGCGCCTTCGGCACCGGGAGGAAGGTGCGATGAAGCTGCGCCACATGCTGGGCTCGTCGCTGGTGCTGACGCTATTCGCCATGCTCGGCACCGCGCTGGTGGCGGTCACCTACGACAACACCCGCGAGCAGATCGCCGAGAACCAGCGGCTGGCCATGATGCGCAGCCTGCAGGCACTGGTGCCGGCCGCCCGCTATGACAACGATCCGCTCGCCGATACCCGCAGCGTCACCGATGCGCCGTTGCTGGGCTCGGCCGACCCGGTTACCGTCTATCGCGCCCGGAAAGAGGGCGCGCCGGTGGCCGCCATCTTCACCGCCACGGCACCCAACGGCTACGCCGGGCCGATCCGCCTGCTGGTGGCGGTCAACTACGACGGCAAACTGGCCGGCGTGCGGGTCATCGAGCACAAGGAGACGCCGGGACTGGGCGACCGCATCGAAGAGACGCGCTCCGACTGGATCTTCGGCTTCTCCGGCCACGGCCTGGGCGACCCGCCCGCGGAGCAGTGGAAGGTCAAGAAAGACGGCGGCATCTTCGATCAATTCACCGGCGCCACCATCACCCCGCGCACGGTAGTGGAGACCGTACGCAAGGCGCTGCTCTATTTCGGGCAGCACCGCAGCGAGCTGTTCGCCACCGCAAAACCCTCGGAGCCCCCCCATGGCTAGCACCGATTACGGCGCCCTGGTGCGCAACGGTCTGTGGAGCAACAACCCCTCCTTCGTCCAGTTGCTGGGGCTGTGTCCCCTGCTGGCGGTGAGCAGCACCTTCGCCAACGCACTGGGCCTGGGGCTGGGGACCACGCTGGTGCTGATCGGCTCCAACCTGACGGTCTCCCTGATCCGCAACGTGGTACGCCCCGACGTGCGCATCCCGGTGTTCGTCATGGTCATCGCGTCGTTCGTCACCGCCCTCGAACTCACCATGAACGCCTTCTTCTTCGACCTCTACAAGGCGCTGGGCATTTTCATCCCGCTGATCGTCACCAACTGCGTCATCATCGGTCGCGCCGAGGCGTTCGCCTCCAAGAACGGGGTCCTGCCCTCGATCGTGGACGCCGTCACCATGGGGTTGGGACTCACCTTCGGCCTGGCGCTGCTCGGTGCGCTGCGTGAAATCCTGGGCCAGGGCACGCTGTTCGCACAGATGGACCTGATGTTCGGCAGCCTGTTCGCGGGGAGCACGCTCACGGTGATCGCCGACTACAAGGGCTTCCTGCTGGCGATGCTGCCGCCGGGTGCGTTCTTCGGCCTCGGCTTTCTCATCGCCCTCAAAAACCTCATCGACCGCTGGCAGAAACGGCGCGGTGCGCGGCGCGCCCCGGCACCCACCGCCACCGCCGAAACCGAAGCGGCCACTTGAACTCGGGCGTCGCGGCTGGCAGTCTTGCCAGCCCCATGACGCCAAAAACACGCCACGAACTCTTCGCCCGCCTGCGGGCCGCCAACCCCACGCCGCGCAGCGAGCTGGAGTACGGCACGCCGTTCGAGCTGCTGGTGGCGGTCATTCTCTCCGCGCAGGCGACGGACAAGAGCGTCAACCTGGCGACGCGCCACCTCTATCCGGTGGCCAACACCCCGCAGGCCATCCTCGATCTGGGTGAGCAACGCCTCAAGGGCTACATCAAGACCATCGGCCTCTACAACAGCAAGGCGGCCAACGTGATCACCATGTGCGGGCAACTGCTGGAACGGCACGGCGGCGAGGTGCCGCGCGATCGCGACGCCCTGCAACGTCTGGCCGGCGTGGGGCGCAAGACCGCCAACGTCATCCTCAACACCGCCTTCGGCGAGCCGACCATGGCAGTGGACACCCACGTATTTCGCGTCGCCAACCGCACCGGCCTCGCCCCCGGCAAGACCGTATTGGAAGTGGAGAAGAAGCTGCTCAAGGCGGTACCCGGGGAGTTTCTGGTGGATGCGCACCACTGGCTGATTCTGCACGGACGCTACACCTGCCTGGCGCGCAAGCCCCGATGCGCAGAGTGCGTCATCGCCGACCTGTGCGGCTACCGCGACAAGACCACCTGAGGTGCCGATTCATGATGTTTGGTAACGATCGCAACCAGCTGCGGGCCCTCTACGTAGAGAGCTGGCGCAAACAGTGCTGCGGCGAACCCATGGAGCCGCTGGAAAAGCAGATCGCGACGGTGATCGCCCAGCACCCCGAGTATCAGCGCTACCTCACCGACCGTGCGCACGCCCTGGAACGGGATTTCCTCCCCGAGATGGGTGAAACCAATCCCTTCCTGCACATGGGATTGCATCTGGCGCTGCACGAGCAGCTCAGCACCGACCGCCCAAGCGGCGTGGCGGGCATCCACCGCCAGCTGCTGCTCCGCCACGGCGACGCTCACGACGCCGAACACGCGATGATCGAATGCCTCGCCGAAACCCTGTGGGAGGCCCAGCGTGACGGCACCGCTCCCGACGAGGCGCGCTACCTGCAGCGCCTGCAGGCACTGCTCCAAGCGCGCTGAGCGCAGCTACCCCCGCTTGCCGATCAACTCGATGGCGTAGCCGTCGGGGTCTTCGACAAAGGCGATGATGGTGGTGCCGGCGTTCATGGGACCGGCATCGCGAATGATCTTGCCGCCCCGCGCCCGGATCGCATCGCACGCCTCGTAGACGTCGTCCACCTCCAGTGCGATGTGCCCGTAGCCATCGCCGCGCTCGTAGTGATCCACCCCCCAGTTGTAGGTCAATTCGATCACCGCCTCGTCGCGTTCCTCGCCGTACCCCACGAAGGCCAGCGTGAACTCGCCTTCCGGGTAGTCCCGGCGGCGCAGCAGCCGCATGCCGAGGACATCGGTGTAGAAAGCCAGGGAACGTTCCAGATCGCCGGTTCGCAGCATGGTGTGCAGAATGCGCATGTCGCCTACCTCGTCGAATGGGGGGTGAGCATGGTAACAAAAGCCGCGTCCGTCGGGCGGGGTGTCTCGGCGCTGCTGGCGGCCTGCCCAAGCTCAGGTTTGCCTGGCGCCCGCCGATAGCTAACCACGTCGCCGCCCCGGCAGCACGGACGGCTGGTGTGAGCGAGGCTCCCGGTGGGGGAGCCGTCCCAAAACAAAATCATCGCCCGCAAACTTGGTGGAGTAACGACATGCGTGACATGACCCGCGCCTGGAAAATCGATCGCCGCATCTGGCTCATCGTGTTGATCGCCATTGTCGGACTGGCGGCCACCGCCACGGCCGAACTGGTGCGTAGCCGCGACCGTATGCTCGAAGACCGGCGCATGGCACTGCGCCAAGTCGTCGAGGTAGCCTACGGCATTGCCGACTACTTCTACCAGCAGACGCAATCGGGCGCCCTCGATACCGCCGCCGCACAGAAGGCCGCGGCCGACGCCATCAAAGTGCTGCGCTACGGCGCGGGGGAGTACTTCTTTGTCCAACAGGGCAGCGTAATGGTGATGCATCCCCTGGCGCCGCAGCTCATCGGCAAGGACCTCATCGATCTCAAGGACAAGCGCGGCCAACGGTTCGTCGCCGACATGGTGCGGGTGGTCAGGGAATCCGGGGCGGGCTTCGTCGACTACATGTGGCCGCGCCAGGGCGGCGACCAACCGGTTCCCAAGCTGTCCTATATTGAAGGTTTCGCTCCCTGGGGCTGGCTGATCGGCTCCGGTGTCTACGTGGACGACCTGCACGCCGCCGCCGTCGCCAACCTGGTGGGCGAACTGTCGATCGTGATCCCGGTAGCTCTGGTGCTGATCGTGATCTCAGGGCTGCTGGCGCGCTCCATCCAGCGACGCCTGCGCAACACCCAGCAGGCCATGGCCAACATCGCCGCCGGCGAAGGGGATCTGACGCAGCGCCTGGACGAGTCGGGCGGCGACGAAATCTCGGCCGTGGCCCGCGAATTCAACCGCTTCTGCTCGCGTATCCAGGAGCTGATTCGGCAGATGACCGACACCACGGCCCAGCTCTACAGCTCGGTGGAGAACATGACCCGCGTGGTTCAGGGCACCCACGAGGGCATCACCCGCCAGCAGCACGAGACCGACCAGGTCGCCACGGCCGTGCACGAGATGTCGGCCACCGTGCAGGAAGTGGCCCGCAACGCCGCCAGCGCCGCCGAATCGGCCCGCCAGGCCAACCTGCAGGCGCAAAACGGACAGCAGGTGGTGACCGGCAACCGCGACGCCATCGGCACCCTGGCCAACGGCGTGAGTGAGGCCGCCGAGGTGATCAATCAACTGCAGGCCGAAAGCGAAGGCGTCGGCACCATCCTCGACGTCATCCGCGGCATCGCCGACCAGACCAATCTGCTGGCGCTCAACGCCGCCATCGAGGCGGCGCGCGCCGGCGAACAGGGTCGAGGGTTCGCCGTGGTCGCCGACGAGGTACGCACCCTGGCCCAACGTACCCAGGAGTCCACTGCCGAGATCCAGGAACTGATCAGCAGTCTGCAGCAGAAGGCGGCCAATGCCGTTTCCGCCATGGAGCAGGGACGCACCCAGGCGGAGCAGAGTGTCGAACGCGCCTCACAAGTCAATCAATCGCTCTCCGAGATCACCCAGGCGATCGGTCAGATCAACGACCTCAACACCCAGATCGCCAGCGCCGCCGAAGAGCAGGCGGCCGTCACCGAGGAGATCAACCGCAATCTGGCCAATATCACCACCATCGCCGAGACCTCGGCCAGCGGCGC
>JBNKCG010000094.1:0-76801 GCA_050287605.1 Gammaproteobacteria bacterium
CCCAACGCACCCGCAGCGGGACACACTCACTATGCTTTGTCCCTTTCGGTCACATTCATCGCGCAGACCCTTTTCGCCCGCAGGAGGTGGCATGGACCCCGCCCCAGCGTTACAACGTTACAGCGCTCAGGCTCGTCCCTTCGCCCAACGCACACCGCTGAGCGAGCAGTATTCAGGCTACGCCAACGCGAGGGGGAAAACGGCACGGCGCGCGATGCGTAAAAAATAGGGGTATCAAACAAGACGCCGGCGCAACAGGCCGGCGAAACTACGCGAGGAGAGCGGAACTGGTGGAGGGTGTCAGACGGCCTTGTCCAGCCGGTGGCCGTGCTGCGAGCAACTATAGCACTGCTTGGCGGGAAACACCCTCTCGATGTGCGACATCTCGTTGCCGGAATTGGTCGAAAACGCCGCCGACAACACCATGCCGATGAATATTCCCAGACCGATGCATCCGGTCACTACGATGAAGGAAATCATGCCACACCCCCTTGATACAGGAGGAAATGTGCACTTTTCTCTCGGCAGCACCTGCTATCCGTGGCGTCCAACTCGTCCCTGACCTGCCAAGGGAAAGGCGTTCATTTCCCTTACTTTAGGCGAGGTATTTAGCAACGCTTGTTAAGAGACTATCGCCAAACCCCAAACCCTACAAGTCAATTATTGAATGATTTGCTAGACGATTATTGATCTTTGTCACAAAACGACCATCGTCCCGCAATATCGCCCCCCCCGATGCGCGGATGCCAGCGCTGCCTCGCAAATCCATCCGGCCCTGCGTAAAATCCCTGGCCTGTTTTCAACCTCCATAGAGAACGGTTCTCATGCCCACATTCGATGTCGTCTCCGAGATCAACGAGCACGAATTGACCAACGCCATCGACCAAGCCAACCGGGAGATCGGCAACCGGTTCGACTTCAAGGGCACCAGCGCCCGCGTCGAGCGCAACCAGTTCGAATTGACCCTGATCGCCGATTCCGAGTTCCAAGTCAAACAGGTCGATGACGTGCTGCAGAAAAAGATCGCCGCGCGCGGCATCGATCTCGGCTGCCTCGATCTGGGGGAGATCGTTGCCAGCGGCAAAGAGGCGCGCCAGCCGATCAAGGTGCGCCAGGGAATCGACAAAGAGCTGGCGCGCAAGATCATCAAACTGATCAAGGAGTCGAAACTCAAGGTACAGGCGCAGATTCAGGGCGATCAGGTGCGCGTCAGCGGGAAAAAGCGCGACGACCTGCAGCAGGTGATCGCCCTGTTGCGCGCTGCCAAGCTCGAGTTGCCCTTACAGTACATCAACTTCCGCGACTAGCGGGCCGCATCCCAATACCCCCATCGGCCCCACCGATCACCCACCGCCAACTCCGTTCATGCTCACCCTGACCGACGTCGCCCTATTCCGCGGTCCGCGCTGCCTGTTCGAGGGCGCGTCGTTGACCTTGTACGCGGGTCAAAAGGTGGGGCTAACCGGACGCAACGGCACCGGAAAGTCCAGCCTGCTGGCGTTGATCCGCGGCGAACTGCATGCCGACCGCGGCGAATGCTGCATCCCCGCCAGCGTGCGCATCGCCCACGTCGCCCAGGAGACCCCGGCGCTTGATCGCAGCGCCCTCGACTACGTTATCGACGGCGACGAGGAACTGCGCCAGATCGAAGCCGCCATACGCGCTGCGCAATCCGCCGACGACGGCGCGCGCCTCGCCCATCTACTACAAGACTACGAGACCCTCGGCGGTTACACCGCACCCGCACGCGCCGCCCGCCTGCTCAACGGGTTGGGATTTGCGCAGGTGCAGTTGGAGCAAAGCGTCAAATCGTTCTCCGGTGGCTGGCGCATGCGCCTCAACCTCGCCCAGGCGCTGATGCGCCCCTCCGAGCTGCTGTTACTCGACGAACCCACCAACCATCTCGATCTCGACGCGGTGATCTGGCTCGAGGAGTGGCTCACCCGCTATTCCGGCACGCTCCTGCTGATTTCGCATGACCGTGATTTTCTCGATCGCATCGTCACCCACGTGGCCCATATCGAGACGCAGCGGCTGCGTCTCTACAAAGGCAACTACAGCGATTTTGAGCGCCAGCGCGCCGAGCAGTTGATGCAGCAACAGGCGATGTACGAAAAGCAGCAGCGCGAAATCCAGCACATCCGCTCGTTCGTCGACCGCTTTCGCGCCAAGGCGACCAAAGCGCGCCAGGCCCAGAGCCGTTTGAAAACGCTCGAGCGCATGGAACGCATCGAAGCGGCACACATCGACGCGCCATTCCAGTTCGCCTTCCGTGAAACGGGCGAGCTGCCGTCACCGCTGATCAAGATCGAAGAGGTTGCGGTCGGCTATCGCAGCGCGGCCCCCGTCCTCAGCGATTTGAATCTCACCATCCAACCCGGTCAGCGCCTGGGACTACTCGGGCACAACGGCGCCGGCAAGTCGACGCTCATCAAAGTGCTGGCGGGTGCGCTCGTCCCGTCGCGTGGCGAGCGGATGGAGTCGAAGAAACTGCGCATCGGCTATTTTGCCCAGCACCAGCTCGATCAACTGCGCGGGGAAGACAGCCCGCTGCGGGCGCTGCAGCGCATCGCCGCGCAGGAAAGCGACCAAGCCCTGCGCGACTACTTGGGCGGATTTGATTTTCGCGGTGACCGCATCGACGAAGCCTGCGCCACGTTCTCCGGTGGCGAAAAGGCGCGCTTAGTACTGGCGCTCATCGCATGGCAGTCACCGAACCTGCTGCTGCTCGACGAACCCACCAACCACCTGGATCTGGAAATGCGTCACGCACTGTGCCGGGCACTGCAGGACTTCCGCGGCGCATTGATCCTGGTGTCCCACGATCGCCATCTGTTACGTGCGACCACGGACGAATTCCTACTGGTCCACTCGGGGCGCGCCCTTCCCTTCGATGGCGACCTGGACGACTACCGCCGCTGGCTGAGCAGCGGATCGCCCGAGCACTCTCCCACGCCGGAGTCATCGCCTATCAACAGCAACAGCGCCGCGACGCGCAAAACGCAACGCCGCGACGCGGCAGCGGACCGCCTGCGCCGCCAGCCACTGCGCAAAGAGATCGCCCGCCTGGAAAAGCGCATGGAGCAGCTGGTCCGGGAAAAACGAGAAGCGGAAGCGCAGCTCGCGGACAGCGATCTCTACGCCGATTACAACAAGGATACTCTCCAGCAACTCCTGTTGGCCCAGGCACGTCTGGTCAGAGAACTGGGGGAGATTGAGCACCGCTGGCTGGAACTGCACGAAACGTTGGAAGGCGCAGATGCGCTGCAGGACGACCCGCAGTGCTGATACACTGGAACCACTGAAAGCGCAGGAGCCATTGCATGGAGTTTCTTAGTGAGTACGGAATGTTCCTGGCCAAAGCGATCACGCTGCTGGTGGTGATCCTGGCCGCCGTTGCGGGCATCGTCGCATTGTCCAGTCGCAACGCGGGGGGACGCAGCAAAGAACACATCGAAGTCAAGAATCTCAACGACAAGTACAAAGCGCTTGCCCAAATGCTGCAATCCGCCATGCTGCCGCATGCCCTCGCCAAGCGAGCCGCAAAGAGCGAAAAGAAGCAGCGCAAGCAGGATGAGAAATCGCGCAAAAAACATCCCGAACAGGCGCGTAGCAGACTGTTCGTGATCGATTTCCACGGCGACATCCGTGCCTCGGCCGTCACCGCACTACGCGAGGAGATCACCACGCTGCTCTCCGCGGCAACCCCCGAGGACGAAGTCCTGGTGCGCCTCGAAAGCGGCGGCGGCATGGTACACGCCTACGGACTGGCGGCCTCGCAATTGCAGCGCATCCGCCGGCGCGGCATCCCACTCACCGTCGCGGTGGACAAGATCGCCGCCAGCGGCGGCTACATGATGGCATGCGTGGCCGACCGCATACTGGCCGGGCCATTTGCCGTCCTCGGCTCCATCGGCGTCATTACCCAGCTACCCAACTTCAATCGGCTGCTGAAGAAAAACGACATCGACTTCGAGCAGATCACCGCTGGAGACTTCAAACGCACGCTGACCCTGTTCGGAGAAAACACCGACGCCGCCCGCGAGAAGCTGCGCGAAGAGATCGAAGACGTCCACACGCTGTTCAAGGCGTTCGTCACCGAGCATCGCCCGCAGCTCGAGATCGAACGCGTCGCCACCGGCGAGCACTGGCATGGCACGCGCGCACTCGAATTGAAGCTGATCGACGAGCTAAGCACCAGCGACGACTACCTGATGAACGCCAGTCAAACGCGCGATCTGTTCGAGATTCGCTACGTCTCAAAGAAACCGCTGATGGCGCGCCTGATTGCTGCCGGCGCTCAGCTGACGCAATCGCGGGCGCGGCTTCTGGCAACCGAGCTGGAACCGCCCGCTTTCATGTAGCGGACGACTCGCAGCGGTCAACCATTGCCCACAGCAGCTCTCGCCGATTCAGCAATGCCCTGCACAGGAGATGGAACGCGATGTATGCGACACCAAGCGATGCAGAAAGCGCCTTTTACGAGGCATTGGAAACCGCGGATCTGGACGTGATGATGAAGGTGTGGGCAGCGGACGACACCATCGCCTGCATCCATCCACTGCAACGCCCATTAAGCGGAGTGGACGAGATACGTACCGGTTGGGAGCAGATCTTTGCCGGCGAGCCGGCCATGGAATTCCACGTCACTCGGCTACATCGCACGCAAAGCGAAGATGTCGCGATCCACATCGTCGAAGAGAACATCCTGGTAGGCAGCGACCGCGAGCCGCACGCCCCGGTTCTGGCCACCAACGTCTACCGCCGCGAGGAGGACGGCTGGCGCCTGATGCTGCATCACTCCTCGCCGGCACCGCGGGGTGCTACGCCCTCGGTACACGACGTTAGCAACCTGCTGCACTAAAGACTGCGCGGCACAACCGCTAGGGAACCTCTGATCAAGTCGTGCTCAGCGATCTTACGGCCCAGAAGGGGCGATTTCGGCGTTGAAAAGCTGGCCAATAGCGGGCTATTACCTGCGCTTTTCGCCTTGAACTCACCCCTTCTGAACCACAATCTCATCTGACCAGACTTAATCAGAGGTTCCCTAGATTCTCGACTCCATCACCACGCCGACGTTGATGCCCCAACGGTCGGCCTCTTCGTGGCCGACGATGCGGTCGGCACGAGTGTCGGATTCTCGCGCCAGATCGATGTCGCGCGGCGTAATAAACTGCCGCTTGCGCGAGTCGTACACCACCCGCACCACGGGATGCAGCATGTTGCTCTCCCCCGCCTCCAGCACCACGGCCAAGCGTCCGCTTTCCAGGCGAACCACCGTCCCCACCGGATAGATACCAACGCACTGAATGAACTGCTGGGTGAGCAGCGGATTGAAATGGTGCTTACTCCACTCCAGCATACGCCCCAGGGCATCGGTGGGATGCATCCCCTTGTGATAGCAGCGGTCGGAAGTGATGGCATCGTAGACGTCGACGATCGCCGACATCTGTCCAAACTGGGTGATCTCTTCACCTTTCAGCTTGCGCGGGTAACCGGTGCCGTCCCACCGCTCGTGGTGTTCGTAGGCGATGGATATCGCGATGGGATCGATGCCGGGGTACTCGGCCAGCAGATTGGCGCCGATCTCGACATGGCCGCGCATCACGGAGAATTCCTTATCTGTCAGTTTGCCCGGCTTGTTGAGTATCTCGTCGGGCACCTTCATCTTGCCGATATCGTGGAGCATAGCGCCGACGCCTATCCGGGTAATGGTGTCGCGATCGATGCCCACTGCCTTGGCAAAGGCGACCATCAGCACACACAGGTTCACCGAGTGCTGGAAGGTGTACTGATCGACATCGCGCAGACGGCCAAGGCTGATGAGCGCATCCTTGTTGCGAAACACCGAATCCACCATTTCGCCCACCACCGGCTCCACACGCGCAACCTCGATCTGCTTGCCCAAGCGCACGTTCTGCATCAGGTCGGTAGCCACCCGACGCGCTTCACTCTGCACCTTGGCCGCTTTGGAGCGCTCCTCGCGGGCGCTGATCTTGACTGGCTTCGACGCCTGTTTCGCCGCCTCGTCGGCCAACCGTTCAAGGTCTGCCTGTCGTGCGTCGGCGGCTTGGGCGGCGGTCGGGGCCCGGGATACGTCCAGCCCTTTCGACGTATCGATATAGAGCTCGTGGATGCCCAGCGAACGGATCTTTTCCAGTTTGGCGCCATCGACCTTGAAACGCTGGGTGGCAAAGGGGTGATCCAGCCAACCGCAATTGAGGTCGTGGACGTACATCCCCGGGCGAAGGTCGCCGATTTCTATCTTCTTCAACATGTGAGCGTGCTCTGTCTTGCCCCGGCTGCTAGACGAAAGGTCTGGGAGTCGCGGCCAATCCGCTTCCGGCCAGCCCGGCGCGGCCCGATTTCCCCCGGCAACGGCTCCCGGTACACCCCCGGTACCGGAACCACCCAACCGTCGCCCCCGTGTACGCCAATCTGCGCGTACGTCGGCCAACACTTCAAACTACTATCTTAATCGATCGACGACCCTGGAACCCAGGTTGGATCTGTATAAAACCGGCTCGATATCGCGCTTCACAGACACAAGCCGTCGCTCAATCCAGTGCGAGGAGAGCGTGCCCTGGACCGCAAACCGACGCAACCGGGCGAGTCGCCACGGGATACCGGACATCAGACCGCCCTCGCACGGCAGCGCGATGCCCGCGTACCGCCCGGTGGCTCGCCGCGTGCAACGTGGCTCCCGAATAGGCGCACCGCGCACAAACCCGTGGGAGGCGGCATTGGATTTAAAAAAAGGGGGGGCAACCCCCGGATCAGGTTGAGGAATCGCGGCGTAAATTCCTGGCCACGGCAGAGAAACTGGCCATCGACATACCGGCGGCTCCATCTCCCGCATCCCCGCAGCCGCGCGCCCTCCCGCCCGAGTGCTATCCCAGAGTATGGATGAACTCCTCGTAACGGGTGCGCTTGGCGCTCAGCTGCTCGGTGAGCCATTTCAGCGAGGCATCCGGCGCATCGCGCGCACCGGCCCGGCGTTCGATGCTCAGCATCTCCCGATAGAGTGGGGTGATGGCGTCGATGCCGGCGCGGCTGGGTTTGCGGCGCACCGAGAAATAGCCGATGGGCTTACCGTTGGCGTCGTAGTCTCTGGTCACGTTGGCGAACACCCAGTAGTAGTCGCCGTTCTTCGCCAAGTTCTTCACGTAAGCGAAACACTCCTGTCCCGTCTCGATTACGCTCCACAACAGCCGGAACACGCCGCGCGGCATGTCCGGATGGCGCACGATGTTGTGCTGCACATTCAGCAGCTCGTATTCGGGGTAGCCTGAGACGCGCATGAACACCCGGTTGGCATAGGTGATCCGCCCTTTCAGGTCGGTCTTGGAAACGATGAAATCGCTGTCCTGCATGACGATCTCGCGATCGGTTGGAACCACGGTGCCTTTCATACCCTTCGCCCCCTAGCGGTGCTTCTCGGCGATCATCGCGTCGATACTGTCCATCACCCGATCGCTGGCCTGTTCCATCGCCCGATACTTTTCCAGTATCTGGTCCTGCCGATCGGCGTCGCGCTGCCAATCCTGCGCCAGGTAGCCCAGGGCAGCGTGCCCCGCCTGATGGACTTCCTCGTGCGGCTGCTCGAGATCCCTGAAGGCGCGCAGATGGCTGAAGGCGGCATGGCCGTCACCCTCGTAGTACCACTTGCCCAAACGGCAGCTGTGGCTATCCACCGTGACCGCGCGGGCATCGTCGTTGTCGGTGCCGGCGTAGAAGGATTTGTAGGCCTTCTGCTTGTAGATCATGTGATCGACCTTGACCAGCGACGCGTAGCAGATGTCGTGGGCGAAGTCGACCGACGCGAACGTCGTCTGCGCCTGGTCGGAGAAGTCGTTGAAGTTGCTGCTCATGGTCTCCACTGACTGCTGCACGTCGTTGGCCATCTCCAGCATTTCTCCGGAGTTGCGCTGCATGGCCGCGGTCTCGTTCTGGAAGGTGGTCACCACCCCGCGGATCTCTTCCGTCGCCGTCTTGGTGTTCTCGGCGAGCTGCTTCACCTCGTCAGCCACCACCGCAAAGCCTCTGCCGTGCTCCCCCGCCCTTGCCGCCTCGATGGAGGCGTTGAGCGCCAGCAGATTGGTCTTGTCGGCGATCTCGCTGATCATGCCCAGGATGCCGGTGATCTCGTCGCTCATGGCGTCGAGCTTCACCATGGTCTTGTGGCTCTGCTCGATCATGGCCAGCGTGCGGGTCTGCGACTCGACCACCCGCGAGACCGCGCCCTGGCTCTCCTCGGCCTTGTTTATATTGCCGGTCGCGATTTCCGAGACCTTCTGCATCTCGCTGGTGATGCGCACCAGGTCGTTTTGGCTGAGCAGCAGATTGCCCATGGTCTGGGTGGCGTTGAGCATTTGGAGTTGCGCGGCCATCTGGTTGCGCATGATGTGCGCGGCGTTCTCCTCCATGGCGTCCAGCGAGCTGTTGACGCGCTCCAGCGTCGTGCGCAGCTCGCCGTGCAACCCCGCGGGCAGGGTACGCCTGTAGTAGCGGCCCTGCGAAACCAACTCGAAGCTGGTCTTGACCTCGCGGAAAAAGGTCTCCAGCTGATCCAGCGTCTCGTTCAGATCCCAGGCGATCTGCCCCGCCTCGCCCATCCAGGGAACCTGGGTGATGCGCGAGCTGAACCGCCCCTGGAGCATCTCCTCGAGCACCTTTTCGGTGCGCTTCATGACGTGGAAAGGCATCTTCATGCGCTGGCTGATCAGTATCGCCAGGCCCAGCGCCAGCAGCGGAAAGACCCAGATCCAGTGCCGGTAACTTCCCGCCGCGAACGCGGTCAGAAGCGTGGCGGCATTCAGCACGACAAAGATCAACAGGTAGACCTGCAGCCGGGTGGCCAGGTACAGACGTTTCATCATGGTCAAAACCTTATTTCGGCGAAGGCACATTCCAGGAGCATGGCCCGCGTTCGCGCACTATCCGGGCGGACGGGTGCCGCGATCGCATCCCCCGGTCCCGCGCACCGCTCCCCTGGCGGCAACGCGTCGCGAAACCACGGAAACCACGTTCTATTAAGGGGACCTCCCCGACCGCCAGCGCAATCGAGTCCTTCAGGCAGGATTCCGGAATGGTCCGCCCACTACCCATCAACATCACCCCATTCATTTAGCGCCGATCGTTGGATAATCTTTAGGTTCCCGCAACGCCACGCCAGAACAAACCCCAACCCGGCCGGCGCCACCTTTGCCCTATGATTAATATGGAAAAGGGATCAACTCGGCCGTGTTGACCCGGCCAAAGGTGTCCAGGCAGTGAAGAAGACCCTAAATACTCTCACCAGGACCGTCGTGTTGCTGTGGTTAATCATGCCGTCCAACGGCGATTAGGGCTTGGTGGACGCGAACATCCAGGTGCTCATGGGCGGGGCGCAGATCCACGCTGCGCCCCTGGCAAAATGAGCGTTCACCTTCGCTCGCGCTCTCATCTCCCGATCCGGCGGACGATCCTGTTGCGCCAACTCGGGCACGCCTTTCAGCCAGTCTTGGACTTTCGCTATCTCGTGCTTTCTATCTTCGAAGACCGAACTTCTAAATCCGAACGACCAACTAAAAACACACAGATTTCTAAGAGGGATATGTTTAACCAAACCGGCTGCATTTCAGTCATCGGGATAGACGCCACACAGGGAATGAAATATGAAGAACTTCGTTTTCAGGCAGCACAGAAGTAGCAAAAACCAAAAAGGCTTACGAATGAAAACTCGTAAGCCTTTCTTTACTTTAATGGTGCCGGCAGAGGGACTTGAACCCCCAACCTACTGATTACAAATCAGTTGCACTGCCAATTGTGCTATGCCGGCCTGGTGCTGAATAGTTATTCATCGTTCCCAACGACAGACGACTACCTCTCCTAACCGCGAGGCTGCCGCCGACTAGGAAAAAATTTTAAGTGTTGCCCCCATCAGGGGCAAGGACGGTCCCACGAATGTGCCTCGGGATAGCGCCGCTGTACCGCTTGCGCCAGTGCTTCGGAAAGGCGCCCGGAGTTTTTCGGCCCCAGTTCCAGCCAGTAGGTGGGCGTCTCCCGCTCCTGGCTCGAGAGCTTCACTGCGTAGCCGCGCGTCTCCATCTCGGCCATCAGCCGCATCGCAGACTCGCGCTGGCTGAACACCCCCAGGGAGATGGCGTTGTTCAGCGCCCCCCCCAGGACGAAGCTGTCGATCCCCTTGGCCTTCAGTTCACGCAAGCGCTCCAGCGCGGCCGCGCGCGATCCGGGGGAGGGCAGATAGACGATATAACGTGCGTCATGCGCTTCGCCTTCGCTCGCCACGGCGGTGTAGACACGTCGTTCGGCAAGGTAGCGCGCAGCGGAGCGGGCGCGATCTTCCGCACGGAACGGCCCAAGACGCGTGCAGGAACCCTCCTGCTCCGCCTGCACGTCGGGCGCTGCCGGCGGCTTCTCCTCGGCCGCATCGGGGGCTGCACCGGTCGGTTCGCCGGCGGACGCCACGGGGGTTGGCGCCGGGGCGGGGGGAGCGACCGGCTCTGGTGCGGAAACCGGCGTCGGCGCCGCACTGCTTTCCGCCGTCGGGCGCGGGGATTCCTCCTGCGCTGCCGCTGGCTGTGCCGCGGCCCGCTCCCCCACCAGTTCCAACGGCGGTACGCCCGGCACCGTCGCGGGCACTGAAGCCGGCACACGGTCGCGCGCCGTGGGGGTAGCGTTGGGCCAGAGAAACAACACCAGATTGGCGAGCAGCAGCAGCCCGAACAACCACCTCATTCCACCGCCTCCCCTTGCTGCGCCCGCGCTCGTATCGCGAGGCCCTCAAATACCAGATCCGGTTCCAGCAGGTATTCGCCCTGCAACAGCGGCTGCAGGTACGCCGCGTCGCCGCCGGTGAGCAGGCGCCGGGCACGCTCGCCCAACTGCGCGTCGACTCCGTCGCAGACGCGATCGATGAACGCCGCCAATGCGTACTGTATCCCGTAACCGACGGCCTGCACCGTATCGTTCGCGAGCAGCGTCTGCGGCCGTTGTTCGATGCCCCACGCAGCGTCCAGGTGAATGTCGCCACCGGTTAGCGAGCGGTGTTGCGTCGCGAGGCCCGGCACGATCAACCCGCCCAGGTGCACACCGTGACGGTCGACGGCATCGATGGTGAGCGCACTGCCGCAATCGATCACGCAGCTCGCGCCGGGAAACCGCTGATGCGCCGCCAGCAGCGCCGTCCAGCGATCCACCCCCAGACGTTCGGGGCGTGGATACGCGTTCACCACACCGCCTTCCCGGGCCGCCGCGACGGCAAACTCCACCGCCACCTCCCAGCGCTGACGGGTCCAGGCATCGAGCGCAGCCCGCGCCTCACCGCGGGCCACGCTGGCCGCCACGATGCGTCGCGGTTGCGGCAGCGCCGCCCAGGCATCGTCCAACGCCTGGACCAGATCCGCATCGCGATGGACGATGAAACCGCCACGCTGCAGCCCCTCCTCCGCCAAGCGCATCCATTTGAGTCGGGTGTTGCCCATATCCACCAACAGGATCACGAGCGACCCCGCAGGCTGACTTCCCCGGCATGGTAGGTGCGAATCCCCGTGGCATGGCGCACGCGCAACGCCCCGGTTTCGTCGATGCCCACGCCCTCGCCTTCGATCGCACCCTCGGGGGTGTGGACGACGACCGGCTGCTCGCACAGTGCATCCAGACGCCGCCAAGGCTGCAGATAGGGCTGCAGACCGGTGGCGGCGAACGTTTCCAGGCGGCACAGCAAGGCATCGATCAGCGCCGCTGCCAACAGGTTGCGCGAGATGCCGCGCCCGCCGCCGGCGCGGTGAAGATCGGTCCACGCCTGATCGATGGCCGCCCCGGCCTCCGACGGCATACTCACGTTGATGCCGACGCCCACCACCACGTAGCAGGGGCCGCCCGCTTCGCCCGCCATCTCGATGAGAACCCCGCCCAGCTTGGCACCGCGCCACAGCAGATCGTTGGGCCATTTAAGCTTCACCTCGGCGACGCCGAGCGTTTCCAGCACCTGGGCGACGATCACCCCGACGGCCAGGCTCAGCCCCTGCACCGCGCGGGCGCCGTCCGGGAAGCGCCACAGCAGTGACAGGTAGAGATTGCCGGCAAAGGGCGAGATCCAACTGCGGCCGCGGCGGCCGCGCCCGGCCTGCTGGGTTTCGGCCAAACAGACGCTGCCGCTATCCGCACCGGCTGCGCCGCGCTCCATCAGAAAGCGGTTGGTGGAGTCGGTGGATTCGAACAGGTGCAGTTCGCCCAGCAGCTCACGCCCGCGTTCGGAGAGCATCGAACCGATCGCATCGCCATCCAGCAGTTCCAGGGGATCGGCCAGGCGGTAACCGCGGCCGGTGACGGCATCCACGCGCAGCCCCACCTCGGCCAAGCCGCGCAGCGCCTTCCAGACAGCGGCACGGCTGACGCCCAGGTGGACGCCGAGCGCCTCCCCGGAATGGAAACGGCCGTCTTGCAGGATGCGCAGGATGCGGTGGCGGGTGGTCATCTAGGGCCTGTTGACACTAATCGGATAGGTCCTGCTGGGTCTCATTTTTCGTCCAGCAAGGCAGAATGAGCGATGTGTAGCACCGCTACATGAGCGAATGATAACGCCGCTGGGCGGAAAATGAGGCCCAGCCTTCCGGGTTGCGCCTGAAAACACGCCACTCGGCGTTGCTCGTACCCAATACACTCGCTGCGCTCGTGGGGCAGGCTCTCGCTCATTTGGAATGACCAAACTTCGCTCCTCGCGCCTGGATTGGCGTATTTTCAGGCACAACAGGACCTATCCGATCAGTGTCAACAGGCCCAATTGTATCAAGTGAAATCACGCCAAATGTGAAGCATCTCCGCGCGCGACCGCCCGCGCATGCGCCACGCTATGCAACAAAGTACACTACCATCCCGTATCCCAATCCTGAACTCAGAACAACACAGGGACCCCCATGAAACGCGCACTGCTTCTTATTGCCTGTTGCTGGCCACTGCTGGCTTACAGCGAATCCGTCTGGGTCAACGACATCATCTATCTGGGCGTGCGTCCCGAACGCGAGGGGGGCAAGCCGGTGGCAGTGGTGAAATCGGGCACCGTGCTCGAAGTGCTGGAACGCGACAGCCGTAACCTGCGCGTGCGCACCCCCGACGGTGTGGAGGGATGGGTCAGCGCCACCTACATCAGCGAAGAGATGCCCGCCCGCCAGCAACTGGCCGCCGTGGAGGAACGCTACAACAAACTCAACGACGAGATGGAGCGGGTCAACGGCGAAGTGAAGACGATCAACGAGGCCAACACCACCTTGAGCGCCAACCTGCTGAACGTCACGCAGGAACGCGACCAGCTGCAACAGAAGATCGACGAGCTCAACCAGCAGATCGCGGCACTGAGCCCGCAACCGGCGGAGCTGGCCGGTGCACAACGCGAGTTCTACTACTGGATCGTCGCCGCCATCGCGGCATTTATCTGCGCATTCGCCGCAGGGGCCGCCTGGTACCGCAAGCGCGCCATGCGACGACTGGGCGGACTGAGAATCTGACCGCCGACCCGCGCTAGCGCACCAGGGTCTGCGTCCTGCTCAGGCGTTGCGCCTCGGCGATCTGATCCGGTGACATGCGCCGCGCAACGATGTCGCGGTAGTTACCCGCCACGCTGTCGCCGGCCGCCGCCGCCAGATTCCACCACAGGTGCGCCTGCACGTAATCGGTCTTCACCCCGGCGCCCGAGAAGTAGATCTGCCCCAATTCCTGCTGCGCGGGCACCCACCCTTCGCGCGCGGCGCGTTTCAGCCACTCCACCGCGGCACCGGCATCGCGCGGTACGCCCTGCCCCTCCAAGTAGAGGCGCGCCAGTCGGTACTGGGCGGCCGGATCGTTGGCCTCCGCGGCCTTGCGCAGCCAGCGTGCGGCCGCGCCGTACTCGCGCGGCAAGCGCGTATCGTCGGCGTACAGCTCACCCAAACGCCGCTGGGCGGCGGCCGAACCGTTGCCCGCGGCACGCTCGTACCAGCGCAGCGCTTCGTTCATGTCTTCCGTCACACCGTCGCCGCGCTCGTAGAGCTGGGCCACCGCGTACTGCGCCTGCACCACCCCGCGCCGTCCCGCTTCGCGGTACCAGCGCGCCGCTTCCGGTGTGTAGCGGGCCACGCCTTCGCCCTTGGCGTAGGCCTCGCCCATGCGCAGCTGCGCCTCGGCGTTGCCCTGCTCAGCGGCTTGGCGGTACCACACCACCGCTTCACGCAGGTCGCGCGGCACTCCGAAACCGAGCCGGTAGTAGTCCCCCATGCGCCGCTGGTAGTCGGCGCTGCCCGATTCGGCGAGGCGGCGCACCCAGCGCACCGCTTCGGCCGGATTGCTGAGGGGCCCTGAGGGTCCGTAGAGCTGAATCAGCCGTTCGCGCGCGTAGGGATCACCCGCCTCCGCTTCGCGCTCGTACCAACGCGCCGCCGCAGCGTAGTCGCGCACCGACGCATCACCCAGCGACAACAGATCGGCGAGCCGCGACGGCGCATCCAGCAGCCCATCCTCGGCGACACCCAGATACCAGCGCCGCGCCGCGGCGGGGTCGCGTTCAACCCCGGCGCCCTGCTCGTAGGCGCGCCCCAGGTAGTAGCGGGCCAGCGCCACGTCGTCGTCGGCCAGCTCGCGCAGCGCCGCCACCGCGACGTCGTATTGGCCGGCATCGAAGGCGTTGATGGCCGCTTCAGTCTTACGCGCCTGGCGGCTGGAGTCCTGCGCCAGTGTGTCGAGCGCCGCGCGCCGTTCGGCGAGCAGATCCCGCGCCGGTGCGCCTGCGGCAGCGCCGTTGCGGTCGTGCATCAACTCCTGACGGACCTCGCCGCGCAGCTCGGCCTCGGTTTCGGCGCGAATCTGATCGCGCACTTCGCTGCGCACGTTGGCCAGCGCATCACGGCGCACGCGCTCTTCCTCCTCACGCAGCGCCTGGGCCACCGCCTCCTTGCGCGCGGCGGCCAGCGCCTGCTCGAACTCGCGCTGGCGCTGTTTCTCTTTGGCGGCGAACTGCTGTTCCAGGGAGCGCTGCTCGCGCTTGCGCTCCAGCTCGCGCTTCAACGCCAAGGCGTCGGCTGCCTGCTTGGCCTGATCGACGCCTTCGTCGAACCCCTCGCGGCGCGCCTCGGCCTGCACTTTTTCCAGCACCTTGGCCTGCTCCTTGGCCACAATGCTGTCGATCTCGCTTTGCAGACGCCCCAACTCCTTGCGTGCACCCTCGTGGCCGTTGGCCGCCGCGCGCGCGTACCAGAACACCGCCTGCATGACGTCCTGTTTCAGCCCCTGGCCTTTCTCCAACGCCACCGCCAACCGGAACTGCGCATCGGAGTCGTTGTTCTCGGCGGAGCGCGTATACCAGTTGATCGCCTCCTCACCGTTGTAGACCACGTACTGGCCCTTCTCGTACATCATCCCCAGGCGGTACTCGGCACGCGGATCACCCAGCTTGGCGAGTCCCTCCCAGATACCGAACGCGGTCTTATAATCGCGCGCCTCGTAGGCGGCCAGGCCGTCGTCGAAAGTGGGTGGCGTGGTGGGGGCCGCAGCCTCGGCTCCGACGGCGGCGGCCGGTGGCGGGGCCTCCCCCATCCCCACTGAAGGAATCGTAGGCATGGGGGGCGCTTGGTGCGGGGCGTCCGACGCGCCGACGCCCGGCGCTGCCGCCAGGCTGAGCAAAAAAGCCAGAATAGGGGTTGTGCGCATCATCTGCCCGGTGCGAACTTTATACATGCCACACCGCTCCAAGTTACCGTTACACCTCCATTTATCGGGCACGGGGGGCAACTCTTGAGTCCCACATCGCTACGTATCCCCTAGCCCGCATAATGCACAAAGGGTTCGGGATTCAGGGCCAAGGTGGCGAAGCAGCTTGGACGATCACCCGCCGGAGCATAGTCACCACTATGGTCCAAAGGGGGATCGTTCGAGATGCGCAGCCAGATTGGGCCTGCGCCCGAACAGGACGTACCACAACCCAACTGCTCTACCCTATATCCATGCTAACCGTCGGTTCATACTCAGAATTCCCGTCCCGGACCGTCCGCCTTCGTGCACTATGCGGGCTTATCATCCTACTGGCGCTGGCCGGCTGCGCCAGCCCGTTACCGTTGCCGCTGCAGCAAGACCCGCCGCGTGCCCCCGATTTCCGGACTGTGCAGAGCGACCCCCAAGCCTACCGCGGCGCGGCGGTACGCTGGGGAGGCACCGTCATCCGGTTGGACAACCGGGCTTCGGACAGCGAGTTGGAGGTGCTGGCACGCCCCCTCGACGGCAACGGCCGACCACGGGCGGAAGGCCCTGCGCTGGGCCGCTTCATCGCGCGTTCCCGCGAATTCCTCGACCCGGCGGTCTACAAGATCGACAGCGAAATCACCCTGAGCGGGGCGCTGGCCACGCCGGTGACATACCCGATCGGGGACTATTCCTACACCTATCCGGTGGTCACCACCGACGCGCTGTACGTCTGGGCGCCCCGCCCCGTCTACCGCGAGCCGCCGCCTTACTGGTACGACCCATGGTATCCTTGGGGCTACCCCTACTGGTGGAAACACCCCTACCACGCCCATCCGTGAGTCGCCCATGGCAACGCTGCGTTACGCGCTAATCCTGACCGTCACCCTGCTGGTCGCCGCCTGCGCCTCCACCCCCCGGCTCGATGCGCAAGGTACCGATCCCACCCTCACCCCCAACCTGCCCAGCGAGAACCTCGACCTCTCCGCCGGCCGCCGCGTGCACTGGGGCGGAGTGATCATCACCAGCCGCAACCAAGCCGACGAATCGGTGGTGGAGATATTGGCCTACCCACTGAGCGACAGCGGCCGGCCCAACACCGACAGCGCGCCCCAGGGCCGTTTTCTGGCCGTCAAACCGGGCTACCTGGAGACCCTGGACTACGGCCCCGGCCGCATCGCCAGCTTCGTCGGCACGCTGCAGCCGTCGCGCAGCGGACGCGTCGGCGACGCCGAATACCGCTACCCGGTGCTGCGCGTCGAACAAAGCGCGCTGTGGCCTACCAACGACTACGCCAAGCCGCAGTTCCACATCGGCATTGGCATCGGAATCCACAACTGACCACCCCATGGATATCGAAGCGCTACAGCGACAACTGCGCGCCTTCGTGCGCGAGCGCGACTGGGAGCAGTTTCAAAGCCCCAAAAACCTCGCCATGGCGCTGGCCGCCGAAACGGGAGAACTGCTCGAACTGTTCCAGTGGCTGAGCGAAGAACAGTCGCGCAACCTCGATCGTCAAGGAGAGGATTGGGAACTCGCCCGCCAGGAACTGGCCGACATTCAGATCTACCTCGCCCGTCTCGCCGACCAATTAGGTGTCGATCTGGAGCAGGCCGTGCAGGACAAGATGCGCATCAACATCGAGAAGTATCCGGTGGAACTGGCGCGAGGGAATGCGACCAAGTACAACCGACGTTGAATTGCCGTTGAGCAACATCTCGTATTAATTCGCACCCGCTCTTGCGAGCGGGTGATGCCTCCGTGGCAGAAACGACTTTGCGGAAAGCGTCCAGGTCGACCGGACGCGGCGCCATCTGCAGGACACGCACGCGTTCGAGGAGTCGACCATGGCCCGCCCGTCGATGGGACAACAACTTTTCGATGCGCTGGCGCAGCGGTTGTAGCTCACCGTCTAGCAGGCCAGGCTGATCCACCGTGAGCAGGCGATGAGCGGCCAACAATCCGTAGAGTTCGGAGGGGTTGAACCACAAACCGGGGAGTTCGAACAGCGCTCCCTGACGGGAATCAAACTTGTAACCGTTGAGTTCGCGATCGTATTCGAGGGGCGCTCCGAGAACTTCGCGCAGATCCCTGATCGCGCGCTGCACGGTGGCACGCGAACTCTCCAACATCTGCTCCAACTCCTCGCGCGAGACGGGCGTTCGGCGGCCGTTCAGGATATTGTGCAGTGCAAAGATTCGATCGAACCGGTCCATGGCATTCGCTACCGACTACGGCAGCAGGCCGGCATTACCTGCGAAGCGACTTGAGGCCGCCGAGTAGTCCGGGTACGTCATCACGTATGATGCTCCACAACGTATCGTTATCAATGCCGAGATAGGCGTGTATCAGTCGAGTGCGCGTTGCGACGATCAGCCGCCACGGAATCTGCGGATTGGCGGCTCGTACCACTCCGGAATATGAATCGCCGCCTCGCCAATCAGCTCAAGATTGCGCAACGTGGCATCGTAGTTAAGGCTGGCGGCAACGAAACCGGCTTAATCAAGGTTTTCCGTATACCCGAGAACCTTCTCGGCAAAGCCAATCATGTCGTCAACGTAGAAACGCCACTCGCGCTCCCCATGTTCAGACATGAATCGCGTCTCGCTCAATATACGGACGGAGTTCGCGGCGCAGGGATTTTTCAGTTACCAGGTCCACCGAGCAACCGAACAGATCCTCCAGATAGAATTGCACGCCAAAATAGCGCTTGGACGTCGCGGGACCGTCGAACGCAACGAGGACGTCCACATCGCTACCGCTTCCAGCCGCATCGCGCGCGGTTGATCCGAACAGTGCGATTCCGACAACACCATAACGCTCCGCAAGAATCGGTTTGCTCTCAGCCAGCAGCTTCAAAGCCTGTGATCGCGTCATAAGCCAACCTCGTGTCAATCTCCGATGTAACCTAGCGACACACCATATTCCATTCATTTATGTTGCGTCCAGACACTTCGATGTTACCCAGACAACATCGCAATCGCGTTTAGTACCACCGCCGCGCAAACGCCCGCCAGCACATCATCCACCATGATGCCCAACCCGCCTTGTACGCGGCGATCGAGGGTACGGATGGGCCAGGGCTTGAGGATGTCGAAGAGACGAAACAGCAGGAAGCCGACCATGATCCACAGCCAGCCCGGCGGGGCGGCGACCATGGTGACCAGGTAGCCGACGATTTCGTCCCAGACGATACCGCCGTGATCGTGCACGCCGAAATCGCGCGCGGTGGCCCCACACAGCACGATGCCGACGAGGAACAGCAACGTCGTTACTGCGACGTAGATCCACAACGCCAGCGGTTGCATGAGCCAGTAAATGGGAATGGCGGCCAGCGTGCCGAAGGTGCCCGGCGCCACCGGCGCGGCGCCGCTGCCGAAGCCGCAGGCGAGGAAATGCACGGGGTTGCGCCACACCGTGGACGGGACGCGGTTGCGCTTCACGGTTGCTCTCCCGCGAAATGCTGAAAACCGAGACTGCGCGGATCGAGGATCTCGCCGTCTTCGATCACGCAGCGCAGACCGGAACGTTCGTCGATACGGCCGATGACGGTGCCCGATGTGCCAAGTTCGGCGAAACGCGCTTCGATCTCCTGGTGCGCGGTTTCCGGCGCAGTAAAACAGAGTTCGTAGTCGTCGCCGCCGCCCAGTACCATCGCCCAATCGCCGCTGGTCGAGACGTAGCGTTCCACCGCCGCCGACAACGGCAGCCGGGCGGCGTGCAGCGTGGCGCCGACACCGCTGGCATCGAGCACGTGACCGAGATCGGCGCCCAGCCCGTCGGAGAGGTCGATGGCCGCATGGGCCAGTCCGCGCAACGCCCGTCCTTCCGCGAGACGCGGCGCGGGGTAATCCAGCCGCGCGCGCAACGCGGCGAGTTCGTCGTCCTGCAGGACCACGCGCTCCTGCAGGGCAGCCAGCGCCAACGCCGCATCGCCCAGTTGGCCAGTAACCCAGATCTGATCGCCAGGTTTCGCGCCGCGCCGCTGCAACGCCGCACCTGCAGGAACGTAACCGGCCACCTGCACCGAGACGGTGAGCGCTCCGCGCGTGGTATCGCCACCGACAAGCGCCACGCCGGCATGGTCGGCCAGTTGCAGGAAACCCTCGGCGAATCCCTGAACCCACGCCGCGTCGGGCCGCGGCAGCGTAAGCGCCAGCGTCGCCCACGCGGGATCGGCGCCCATGGCGGCGAGATCGCTGAGATTGACGGCCAGCGCTTTGTGACCCACGGCAGCGGGTGCGGTAGCGTCGGGAAAGTGCACGCCGGCGACGAGGGTGTCGATGGCGACCACCAGTTCCTGCCCGGCGGGGACGCGCACCACCGCGGCATCGTCGCCGACGCCCAACACCACGTCTTCGCGCTGCGGGTAGCCGCGTTTGAAGTAGCGCTCGATGAGTTGGAATTCGCCGAGGGACATGGTGGTTGGCAGCGCGATTGTCCGCTCAACGCCAGGTGCGAGCAGCGCCGCTCCTATGACGAAGCGCGCCCGGACACCTCTACGGCGCGCAGATTCTGCGCCACCTTGTCGAGCACGCTGTTGACGTACTTGTGCCCCTGTTCGGCACCGAAGCGCTTGGCCAGTTCGATGGCTTCGTTGATCACCACGCGGTAGGGCACCTCGGGATGGGCCAGCAGTTCGTAGACGCCGAGCCGCAGGATGGCGCGTTCGACCGGATCGACCTGGGCCACCGTGCGGTCGAGCAGCGGCGACAGGTGCCCATCCAGCGTCTCCACCTGGTTCACCACCCCGCGAAACAGCTCCTCGAAGTAGTCGGCATCGGCCTGCGCCATGTCCTGGTCGGCGGGAAACGTCGCGCGCAGGTTGCCGGGCGCCTCGCCCGTCAACTGCCATTGGTAGATGGCCTGCGCGGCGCAGCGGCGCGACCAGGTGCGTTTTCGACTCATGCGCCGATGGATTTCATCAGGTTGACCATCTCGATAGCCGACAGCGCCGCTTCGGCCCCTTTGTTGCCCGCCTTGGTCCCGGCGCGCTCGATGGCCTGTTCGATGGTGTCAGTGGTGAGCACGCCGAAGGCCACCGGTATGCCGTGCTGCAGCGACACCTGGGCGATGCCCTTGGTGCATTCGCCGGCCACGTAGTCGAAGTGCGGCGTGCCGCCGCGGATCACCGCGCCCAGCGCGATGACGGCGTCGTACTTGGCGGCTTTGGCGAGCTGCTGCACGATCAGCGGCATCTCGAACGCACCTGGTGCGCGCACCACGTGCAGGTCGGCCGCACTGGCGCCGTGACGCTGCAGCGTGTCGAGCGCGCCTTCCAGCAGGCGCTCGGTGATGAAGCTGTTGAAACGTGTCACCACCAGGGCGAAACGCGCGCCGCGGATGGTGAGGTCTCCTTCGATGGTTTTGATGGTCATGTTGTCGTTCCTGGTTGGCCATGACTGGGATCGCGGTATCCCGATCCCAGCGTTAAAAAGAGGTACCCCCTCTCGCGGAAGAGGATTAGGGTGAGAGGGGTGGTATCCGCCATGCTCACTCGCATTCGACATACTCCACCACCTCCAGATCGAAGCCGGAGAGAGCGTGAACCTTTTTCGGCGTGTGCACGATGACTCGCATCTTGCGCACGCCCAGATCGGCCAGGATCTGCGCGCCGATACCGTGGGTGCGCAGATCGCTGACCGGCTCCTGGCGCGGCCACTTGCCGCCCTGGTCTTCGAGATCGAAGGCGCGGATGCGCCGCACCAGGTCGGAGGCGTTCTCCTCCTGGTGCAACACCACAATGGCGCCGCCACCGGCGCGCGCGATCTGCCGCATGGCACGGCGCAACGAATAGTCGGTTTCGCTGTCGCGCTGCGGCTCGAACAGATCGCCCAGCGTATTGCGCATCTGCACCCGCACCAGTGTCGGCGCCTCCGGATCGATCTCGCCCAGGGTCAACGCGAAATGCAGCTCACCGCTGACGATATCGCGAAAGGCGTGCAGGCGGAACGCGCCGTACTCGTTGGGCAACGCACAGGCGGCGACGCGCTCCACGCTGGTCTCGTTGGCGAGCCGGTAGTGGATGAGATCGGCGATGGTACCGATCTTGACGTTGTGTTGCGCGGCGAACTTTTCCAGGTCGGGACGGCGCGCCATGCTGCCGTCTTCGTTGAGGATCTCGACGATCACCGCCGCCGGCTCGAGCCCGGCGAGGCGCGCCAGGTCGCAACCCGCCTCGGTGTGTCCGGCGCGGGTGAGCACGCCGCCCGGCTGGGCCATGAGCGGGAAGATGTGGCCCGGCTGCACGATGTCTTCGGGTTTGGCATCCGGCGCCACCGCGGCGCGCACGGTCACCGCGCGGTCGGCAGCGGAGATACCGGTAGTCACCCCCTTCGCCGCTTCGATGGAGACGGTGAAGTTGGTGGCGTGCTTGGCGTTGTTGTCGCTCACCATGAGCGGCAGGCGCAGCTGCTGGCAGCGCTCCTGGGTCAGCGTGAGGCAGATCAGCCCGCGCCCGTAGCGCGCCATGAAGTTGACGTCTTCGGGGCGCACCTGGGAGGCGGCCATGAGCAGATCCCCCTCGTTCTCGCGGTCCTCATCGTCCATGATGATGACCATGCGCCCGAGGCGGATGTCGTTGATGATCTCTTCGATGGTGTTTAAAGCCATTGCTTCATTCTACGTCTTGAGGAACCCGTGCTCGGCCAAAAAAGCCAGCGTCAACCCACCGCTGCCCGGCTCGGCCGCGCGCTCACCCAGCAGCAGGCGCTCCAGGTAGCGGGCGATCAGGTCCACCTCCAGGTTCACCGCCGTGCCCACGGCATAGGCGCTCATGATGGTCTCCTGCAGCGTGTGCGGCACGATATTGAGCTCGAACGCCACGCCGTCCACGGCGTTGACGGTGAGGCTGATGCCGTCGACGGTGATCGACCCTTTCTCGGCGATGTACTTGGCCAGCTCCTTGGGCGCCTCGATACGGAACCGCTCGGAGCGACCGTCGGGGCGCCGCTCGATCACCCGGCCGACACCGTCCACATGCCCGCTCACCAGGTGGCCGCCCAGATGGGTGGTTGGTGTGAGCGCCTTCTCCAGGTTGACACGGCTACCCACGCGCAACCCGCCCAGCGTGGTGCGCGCCAGGCTCTCGCCCGAGACGTCGGCCCAGAAACCGTCGCCCGGCAGCTCGACGGCGGTGAGGCAGACACCGTTGACCGCGATGCTGTCACCCAGGGCGGTATGCTCCATGGGCAGCTTGCCGGTCTGGATGCGCAGCCGCGCATCGGCACCCTGCGGTTGCAGGGCGGCGATGGTGCCGACGGCTTGGATGATTCCCGTGAACATAGTTGCTATTCCTGCGCGTCGCGCGTCGTTTCGCCCACCACTTTGGCCGTGATGCGCCAATCGTTGCCCACCGCACGCACGTCTTTGATCTCCAGCGCAATGCGCTGATCCATGGTCTCCAAACCGGGCAGATGAAACAAGCCGCGTGCCTGGTCGCCCATCAGGTGCGGCGCCAGGTAGACGATCAGCTCGTCGATGAGTCCCGCGCGCAGCACCGCGCCGCTCAGCACCGCGCCGGTCTCCACCAGCACCTCGTTGATGGCGCGCTCGCCGAGCAGATCCATCAGACCGTGCAGGTCGATGGTTCCGCTGCGTCCGGGCAACGACACCACCTCGGCGCCGGCGGCGCGCAGCGCCTCCGCGCCTTCGCCGTCCTCTTCGGCGCAGACGATAAGCGTCTGCCCCGGCTCGCTAAGGATACGCGCCGTCGCTGGCGTATTGAGATACGGATCCAGCACCACGCGCAGCGGTTGCACCACCGGTTGGTCGCCAATACGCGCCGTCATCGCCGGATCGTCGGCCAGGATGGTGCCGATACCCACCACCATCGCCGAGCTGCGTGCCCGCAACCGGTGGACGTCGGCGCGTGCCGCCTCGCCGGTGATCCAGCGGCTTTCACCCGATGCCATGGCAGTATGCCCATCGAGGCTCATGGCCAGCTTGCAGCGCAGGTAGGGGCGCCCGCGCTTGATGCGGCTGATGAAGCCCGGATTGAGTGCCGCGGCCTCCTCCGCCAGCACGCCCACCTCGACCGCGACCGCAGCATCGCGCAAGCGTTCCAGTCCCTCGCCCGCCACCCGCGGGTTGGGGTCCTCCATGGCGGCGACCACGCGCGCCACACGGGCGGCGATCAGCGCGTCGGCGCAGGGCGGTGTGCGTCCGTGGTGGCTGCACGGCTCCAGCGTCACGTAGGCCGTAGCGCCCGCCGCGCGTTCGCCGGCGGCGCGCAAGGCGTAGACCTCGGCGTGGGGCTCGCCGGCGCGTTCATGCCACCCCTCGCCCACGATCTCACCGTCGCGTACCAGCACGCAGCCTACGCGCGGGTTGGGATCGGTGGTATAAAGCCCGCGCCGCGCCAGCTGCACGGCGCAGGCCATGTAACGTCGATCTTCGGCGTCGCTCATCTCTTTTTCGGTTCCCCCGGCAGCAGCGACAACTGGCTGCGCCTCAACTCGGTGGGTGGATCGCTCTCCAGGCGATCGATCTCCTCGCGAAACTCACTCACGTCACGGAAGTTGCGATAGACCGAGGCGAACCGTACGTAAGCCACCTGGTCCAGCTCGCGCAACTCCAGCATCACCCAATCGCCGATCTGCGCCGATTGCACCTCGCGCTCGCCCAGGGTGATGAGTTTGTGGTGCACGCGCTCGAAAGCCGCCTCCACCAGGTCGGTAGCCACCGGGCGACGCTCCAGGGCACGCAGCATGCCGCCGCGCATCTTGGCCTCGTCGAACGGCACGCGGCTACCGTCGCGCTTGACCACCCGCGGCATCAACAGCTCCGCGGTTTCAAAGGTGGTGAAGCGCTCGTTGCACTTCAGGCATTCACGACGTCGGCGCACCTGGGTACCCTCGCTGGCCAGGCGCGAGTCCACCACCTTGGTTTCGTCATCTCCGCAGAAGGGGCAGCGCATAATTCAATTGCAGGAGCGTCGACAGACGCGATTGATTCGCGACTTTCGCCGCTCCTACTTGTACACGGGATAGCGCGCGCAGATTGCCAGCACCTTGGTTTTGACCGCTTCGATGACGGCGGCATCGCCGCGGCTGTCGATGACGTCGCACATCCAGCCGGCCAGGTCGCGCGCCTCCTGCTCGTTGAAGCCGCGCGTGGTGATGGCGGGCGTGCCGACGCGGATGCCGCTGGTGACGAAGGGCGACTGCGGGTCGTTGGGTACCGCGTTCTTGTTCACCGTGATGTTGGCGCTGCCCAACCAGGCGTCCACGTCTTTGCCGGTGAGACCGGCCTCGATGAAGCTCACCAGGAACAGGTGGTCGTCGGTGCCCTTGGAAACCACGTCGTAGCCGCGGCTCAGGAATACCTCCACCATGGCACGGGCATTGACCAGCACCTGCTGCTGGTAGCTCTTGAACTCCGGCTGCAGCGCCTCTTTGAAGGCCACCGCCTTGGCGGCGATGACGTGCATCAGTGGACCACCCTGGGTGCCGGGGAAGACCATGGAGCGCAGCTTCTTCTCGATCTCCTCGTTCTCGCGCGCCAGGATCAACCCGCCGCGCGGACCGCGCAGCGTCTTGTGGGTGGTGGTGGTGGTGACGTCGGCGATGTTGACCGGGCTGGGGTAGATGCCCGCGGCCACCAGTCCCGCGATGTGGGCCATGTCCACGAAGAGCAGCGCACCGACGGCATCGGCGATGTCGCGGAACCGCTGCCAGTCCAGCACCCGCGAGTAGGCGGAAAAACCGGCAACAACCATCTTCGGCCGGTGCTCCTTGGCCAGCCGTTCCACCTCGTCGTAATCCACCTCGCCGGTCTCCGGGTTGAGCCCGTACTGGACGGCGTTGAAGATCTTGCCCGAGAAGTTGACTTTGGCACCGTGGGTGAGGTGGCCGCCATGAGCCAGGCTCATGCCGAGGATGGTGTCGCCCGGCTGCAGCAGCGCGAAGTAGACCGCCGCGTTGGCCTGCGACCCCGAATGCGGCTGGACGTTGGCGTAGGCGGCGCCAAACAACTCCTTGGCGCGATCGATGGCCAGCTGCTCGGCGATGTCCACGTATTCGCAGCCGCCGTAGTAGCGCTTGCCCGGATAACCCTCGGCGTACTTGTTGGTGAGCACCGACCCCTGGGCCTGCAGCACGCGCGGGCTGGCGTAGTTTTCCGAGGCGATGAGCTCAATATGCTCCTCCTGGCGCCGCTCCTCCTGCTGGATGGCTGCCCACAGCTCATCGTCGAAACCGGCGATGGTCATCTCTTTGGCGTACATGCGGATCTCCAGAAAAGCGAGCGGGCCTGCCCGGCCCGCTGCGTTGTAAATCCCGTTCAAATGGCCCGAAGGCCGCGCTGGAAAAGGGCTAAAGAATACCCGAATCGGCAGGGCTTTGCATGGCTTGCCGCCGGCAGGGCCGGTGGTTACAGCGCGTTGAGAAGCGAACGCACCACCCCGGTCCACGCCATAGCGATGTTCTGGTGGTTGTAGCCGCCGCCGCCCACCGCCAGGATGCGCCCCTCGCAGAACTCGTCGGCAAGCTGGGCGAGGCGGGTGGCGGCGTGGGCGTGGGCGGCCGGGGTGTAGCGCATGTGGGTGATGGGGTCGCCGCGCACGCTGTCGGCGCCGCACTGCAGAATGATGAACTCCGGCCGGCCGGCCCGCAGGTACTCCTCGACCCGCTGCCACTCGCGCATGAAGGTCTCATCGTCCGCGCCCGGCGGTACGGGAATGTTGAGCTTGGTCCCCTGCGCGGCTCCACGCCCGGTCTCGTGGGCATCGCCGGTGCCGGGATAGAGGTATTGCCCGTCCTCGTGGATGTCGGCAAACAGCAGGTCGGGGTCCTCATCGAAACTGTAGAAGACGCCGTCGCCGTGGTGGGCATCGATGTCGATGTAGGCGACGCGCTGCAGGCCGTAGTCGCTGCGCAGCATCTCGATCACCACGCCGCAGTCGTTGAAGACGCAGAAACCACCGGCGAGATTACGCCGCGCGTGGTGCAGGCCGGCAATGGGGACGAACACCCGTCGGCAGGCACGCTCCATGAGCTGGCGAGCACCGTCGACGGCGCTGCCCACCACATGGGCCGCCGCCTCGTAGACGCCGGGGAAGGCCGGGGTATCGCCGTGATCCAGGTACCCGGTGCCGGCCGCCGACTGGCGTACGACCTTGTCCACGTATTCCACGGTGTGAAAGCGTTCGATATCGGTGCGTTGGGCCAGCACCGGGTCGTGAACGCCGACCACCGCATCGAGCCCCTGACTAATCATGCGATCCCAGAACACCCCCATGCGCTCCAGGCCAAAGGGGTGATCGTCGCCAAAACCGTAGCGCGCCAGCTCTTCACCCACGTACACGCAAACCGCTTGGCCTCTGGTCATCGACGACATCCGCTGGACAGAATCGGTGCTTACACTAAATCCTGATTACCGGGAATTTGCAAGGTGCTTGAGCGCGGCGCCGCACCGCACGGCCGCAGCAACGGCAGAGGAAACGCAACGCCGCCGGAACCTGCCAGCGGCGGCGCTATCGATCAACGGCTATACGGGAATGATGTGGTAATCGCAGCTCGCCGCCCCGTCGTGCAGACAGCGTTTCTTCTCCACGCGATGCGGCGGCAGATCCTTTACCCCCTTGAGCAATCCCTCGATCGCCCCGTGGAAAAACTCGCACAGCATCGGATCGGGTCTGCCGCGATCCAGGTTCTTTGAATAGGCCTCTACCGCAACCACGTCGCCCAGCACCTCGAAGTCGGCCAACGGCTGCAGCCCAGGCACCACCACCTTGTCCATGGCGTCGCCGAGATCGACGATGGTCTCCTTGACCTTGAGGTTGCTGACCAAATTCTGTCCGAAACCGCGTCCCAGTTCGTACAGCCGGTCGTGTTGCTCTTCCGCCGGAATCGACCCCTTGAGTTCGATCAGGCGGTTGGCAATCTTGGGATAGCGGCTGAGCAGGGAGAAGACCAGCATGCGGTCGCGAATCTCCAGGTCGCCCGCCTCGGACTCGAAGCTCTTGTAGCGCTTTTCGTCCTCGGTGAGTTCGGGTTCCTTCTCGGGAACGAGCTGGTTGATCTTGAGCACCGCGCGCACGCCATCGATGCCGCTGACCAGGGCCTTGACGGCATCGGGGCCTATCGCTTCGTCGCCGTCCACCTCCACGGCCAGCAGCCGGCCGCCGTTGGGTGTCTCCTTGATGACGTGCTTGACGCCACGCAAGGCGTGCTTCTTCAAGGTGTTGAGGACGCGTAGCTGCACCCCCGACACATCCTCTATCTGCAAAAAGATCTGTGTAATCATGTGGTGTCAGAGCCTTTATAAGATGATTGTGGTGGCTCCCGCTCCTCCGCCTCAGAACAGCGAATTCTTTACAATATCGGTGGGTTGTAGCGTTTACTTAAATCATTTGTCAATCTTTTCCGCATGTCAATGTGGTCTGACCAATGCCGTTCTTCCTGCCCGCCGCCAAGCGCGAACGTCAATTCCCCACAAAAAACAATCGGGTAAATCGTCTACCCGAATTTTTCAACGCTCGCGCACGTATCGGCCCACTCGGGTCGTTACGGCTGCTGAGCAGCGGCGGCACTCTGATCCGCCGCCTGCTTGAGGTAGTGACGGCGGGCCTCGCCCTCGATGAACACGCGCTTGACCTGCGGGAAGCGCGCTTTCACTGCGCGATCCATACTCGCCACCGCCTCTTCCACTTCAGCCGCGCTGGCGTTGTCGCGGAAATCCACGCTCACGTTGACCAGAACGAAATCCGGTCCCATGTGCATGGTCAACACCTCGTTGACGTGGACGACCTGATGGTGATCGCCCACCAGCGCCCGAATCCCCTCTACCACCGAGCTGCGGGCGCTTTCGCCGATCAACAGGCCCTTGGTCTCGTAGGCCAACCACACGGCGGTACCGCCAAGGATCAGGCCGATGATTACCGACGCGATACCGTCGAAATAGGCCAAGCCCGTCGCCTGCCCCAGCCAGATACCGAGAAACGCTACGGCCAACCCCGCCATGGCCGCTGAATCCTCGAACAGCACCACAAACATGGAGGGGTCCTTGCCCTTGCGCACCGCTTCGATGTAGCCCCACTTGCCCTTGGCGCGCGTAAACTCGCGCAGCGCAAATACCCACGCAGCCCCCTCGAAGAGAAGTGCCGCTCCCAGAATCACGTAGTTGACCAACGGATCTTCTACGTCCCGCGGATGCAGGATGTGCCGCACGCCTTCGTATACCGACACGCCCGCGCCCACTGCGAAGATGAGGATGGCGACCACGAAACTCCAAAAGTAGATCTCTTTGCCATGCCCGAAGGGAAACTGCGCATCCGGCGGGCGTTGCGCACGTTTCAATCCGTAGAGCAGCAACACCTGATTGCCGGTATCGACCAGCGAGTGGATGCCTTCCGAGAGCATCGCCGAACTGCCGGTCCATGCCGCCGCGGCGAACTTGGTCACCGCGATCAGCGTGTTGCCCAGCAGGGCGGCGATGATCACCTTTTTCGAAGATGCAGCCATGGGTTTTTATCTTCCTCGACAGAAAAGCGGCCCGATGATACCACCCATCACCCGGGCGGCCTGCACCAATAGTCCCACCCGCGCTCTCGGTGGACGCCGCAGTGGTAACATACACCGCAGGTTTCCCGATTCATCAAGGCAACGTGCTGCCGCACCCATGAACACCGACCTACACGAACTGGAACTGCTGCTGCGTTCACGCTTTCCCCTCGTAGTAATCGAAACTCACGAGGAGACACGCGTGCTGGAACTGTTTCGCAAACTGACGCCGCAACTGGGCAAAGCGGTGCTTAGCTGGAGCGCCACCGAAGGACTCAACTGGAGCAGTGCCACACCGCGCCTGGAGGTGGACAACGGCGCCTCAACAAGCAGGCAACACACCGAACCGGCCAAAGTGTTGCAGCACATCAAAAGGGTGCGCCAGGGCAGCATCTTCATCCTCAAGGATTTTCATCCCTATCTCGACGACCCCATCAACGTGCGGCTGCTGCGCGAGATCGCGCTGGACTACGGTAGCTTGCAGCACACCCTGGTACTGCTCAGCCCCAGCATCAAGCTACCCGAAGAACTGAGGCGCCTGTATGCGCGCTTTTCGTTGTCGCTGCCCAACCTCACCCAACTGCACAGTATCATCGAGGAAGAGGCCCAAACCTGGAGCCGCGAGATCGGCGGCAAGGTAAAGGCCGACAAGCAGGCGTTGGAACAATTGGTGCGCAACCTACAGGGACTCACCCGCGAAGACGCGCGCCGCCTGGCACGCAGCGCCATCTGGAACGACGGCGCCATCTCCCATAGCGACATCGCGGAGGTACAGCAGGCCAAATACCACCTGCTCGACATGGACGGGCTGCTCAGCTTCGAATATGAGACCGCCCAGTTCAGCGACGTTGGTGGGCTGCACAATCTCAAACGCTGGCTCGCCAGTCGCAAGAAACCGTTCCTGGAACCCGACAACCGCTACGGTCTCGAACCGCCCAAAGGCATCCTGCTGCTGGGCGTGCAGGGTGGCGGCAAAAGCCTCGCCGCCAAAGCCGTCGCCGGCGCCTGGGGCGTGCCGCTGTTAAGGCTCGACTTTGCCGCCCTCTACAACAAATTCTTCGGCGAGACCGAACGCAACCTGCGCGAATCGTTGAAGATGGCCGAAGTGATGGCACCGTGCGTACTGTGGGTGGACGAAATCGAAAAAGGTATCGCCACCGACGCCCACGACAGCGGCACCTCGCGCCGTGTGCTGGGCACCCTGCTCACCTGGATGGCCGAGCGTCGCGAGCGCGTTTTCATCGTCGCCACCGCCAACGACATCCAAACGCTGCCGCCCGAGCTGATCCGCAAGGGGCGCATGGACGAGATCTTCTTCGTCGACCTACCCGAACCCTCAGAGCGCGAAGAGATCTTTCGCATCCACGTCGAGAAACGCAAGCAGCCGCTTGCCAATTTCAATTTCGCCCAACTGGCGCGCGCGACCGAGGGCTTCTCCGGAAGCGAAATCGAGCAAGCCGTCGTCGGGGGACTCTACGCGGCGCTGGCGGATGACCGGCCGCTGGACAATGCGCTGATTCTGAATGAAATCGAAAGGACACAGCCGTTGTCCGTAGTAATGGAGGAGAAGCTACGGGCATTGAGGGAATGGGCCGCCGGAAGGACGGTGGCGGCGCAGGGACAAGCGAATACTTAACCCCCCAACCACAGGCGGCATCGACGTTCGACCGTAGAAGCGTGTCTACGAACGGAACAATGGATACTTTGACGATAAACATGGCCAAAGAGATTTGGTCATACATGTCGGCGGGAGCCGCGCCCGCGAAGTCCGACGCGATAGTAATCTGCTGTTCATACGATCTACGGGTATGCGATCACGCATGCGATCTCATTAAACAAGGCTACTCCGATACGCTGGTAGTCAGCGGTAATTCCGGCAATTGGACCCAGCACCTCTGGAATGAACCGGAAGCGCAAATCTTCTTCGAACGGGCGCTGGCAAACGGGATCAGCAAGGATCAAATCATCCTGGAAACGAATGCCACCAATTTCGGCGAAAACATCGCCTTTTCCAGAAAGCTGATCCCCAACGCCAAGACCGTAACTTTCGTCTCAAAACCGAACTCGCTGCTCCGAATAATACTGACCGCACAAATCCAGTGGCCCGAAGTCAAGGCCTTGGTTTCATGCCCCGACATCAAATTCCCCGATGAGGTATCCAACGTGATCGGTATATGGGGCGTAATAAACGAAATGGTGGGAGACATCGAGCGAATTCAGAAATACCCCGATCTGGGATTTCAAGCAAAACATGAACTACCAGCAACGATACTCGAAAACTGGAACTACTTGCTAGAGAAGGGATTCACGCATCATCTGATGCGTCAGGAAGGGGATCGAAACAGCGTGCCATAGCCGCGTGGGATGGGCACTACATCTGCCTGAAGCGATGTGCGTAGCTTTTGCTTACCAACAGCTCATCCGCCACTCCGGCAACCCGCAGCCGCACTCTGCCTTCCTCGTCGCGATGACAACATTCAACATAGCTTAAATTGACGATCGCGCCGCGATGAACGCGCCAAAATTGCTGCGGATCCAATTCCGCTTCCAGATCCTTCATCGGCTTGCGTATCAGCAGCTCCCCCTCGCCCGCCACCACGGTGGTGTACTTGTCCGCCGCAACGAAACAGCGCACCTCTGCAACGGGTACCAGCTTCACCTCGTCGCGTAACCCGGCGCGAATCCACTGCAACGGTTGTTGCGGCTCGCCCCGCAACCGCTGCGCCAGCTTTTCGAGCAGATCATCGATTTGCAGCGATGGTGCCTGGTGCAATCGCTGCTTCAGCCGTGCCACGGTATGCGCCAGACGCTCGGCCGTCACCGGCTTGAGCAGATAATCGACCGCGTCCCGCTCAAACGCACTCACGGCGTATTCGTCATAGGCCGTGACGAACACCAAGTGGCAGCGCCCGCGCAATCTCCGCGCCACCTCCAGCCCGCTCAAACCCGGCATGCGAATATCGAGGAAGGCTATCGCCGGTTCGTGTATGGCCGCCAGTTCCAGCGCCTCGGTTCCGTCACGTGCCTCGGCAACGATCTCGAGCTCCGGCCAGATCTCCGCCAAGCGCCGACGCAGTGCCACCCGCAGATTCTCTTCGTCGTCGGCAATCAGGGCGCTCGTTTCAAACGACATTGTCGTGCTCCAACGGAATCTCCAGCACCACATCCGTGCCACGGGATTGGCCTGCCGTAATCTCCAAAGCGGCCTTACTGCCGTACAAAGCATGCAAACGGGCTCGAATGTTCTCCAGAGCGACACCGCTGCCGCACTTCCCGCTCGCCAGCCCTGCACCGTCGTCGCTGACTTCAATGCGCAAGCGCGCGCCGTGGGTCATGACGCGCAATTCAACCCGCCCTCCTTCCACCTGAGGCTCAATGCCGTGCACCACCGCATTTTCCACCAACGGTTGAACCAGCATCGGAGGACAGGGCAGGCACAGTAGTGCTTGCGGAACGTCGACGTAGAATCGCAGGCGCTCTCCCATGCGCGCCTGCTGGATATCCATGTAGGCGTTGATCATGGCCACCTCGTCACCCAGCGTCGTCTCGCCTTCGCGACTCCGGTGCAACGAGGCACGCAAAAAGTCGCTGAACGCAGCCAGTACCGTGGAGGCGCGGCGCGGATCGGTTTCGATCAGACTATGGATGTTGGAGAGCGTGTTGAACAGGAAGTGCGGTTCGATCTGCGCCTGCAGCAGGCGAAGCTGGGTCTCCGCCAACTCTTTTTCTGCACCGAGCTGCCGGTTTTGATGCTGCTGTAATTCCAGCATCGCACTGGTCATTCGGTAGCGGGAGATGAAGAAGTGGCCGATGGCGCTGCCGAAGATGATCCCCAGCATGAGATTGCCGCCCAAGCCGCTCATGCTGTTGGTGAGCAGATAGTCCAGAGTACCGGTTAAGAGGCCACCGAGCAGACTGCCCAACAGCGACCCGACGACGACACCGATGGCGATGTCCACGCCGCGCTTCTCGCCGTCGCGGTGGAACAATCCCAGCAGATGAATCACGCTGAGGATAGAGAAACCGATGGACTGGGAGTAGACCATCATCAGCCAGAACAAACCGCCGAAGCCCAGGTGGCCGTTTACCAGGGTGAGGGTTACGGCAATGATGGTGTTGAACAGAAACACAATCCCGATCTGCCACGCCATACCGGGATAAAGGTTGCCATCGAGGACTGTTTTGCTCATGGGGTTACCATAGCGCTTCGCCAGATAGTTGAACAAACGCGGTAGCCTCGAACGGCAACTGCCCGTAGGCGGAATCGTCCGGACCACCGAACCCCCGCAGCCCGGCGCTGAGCTTCCAACCCTGGCGGATTTCGTACGCCGCACCGACCGTCACCACGTACCCCCCATCCTCCGGTGTGATCAACATATCGAACCAGGGGTCGAAGCGTTCGCCATCGTGGGAGAGACGCAACATCAGGTTGTTCTGCAGCAGCGAGCCGGAGCGGAACGCACTGCTGTCCCACGCCAGATTACCGTACACCGCGGCATCGGGCGCGGCGCCCAGCAACGCACGTTGGTCCGCTGCCAGGGAAAAGAGTTGTTGCCACTCGTGGCGACTCATGGCGCTGCCATCATGCCAGAACTCCAGCAGCAGGGTATATCCGGATTGCGTACTCCAGGTCATGCCTATCAGAGCACGTCCGTCATCCTCCGCCTCCACCGTTTGCCAGGGATCGGCGCTCGCCAACAGTGTGCCGCTATCGAGCAACGTGTGTTCGCGTCTTACCAGACGCGGCTGCCACAACACCGCGCCGTGCAACTCCAGTGAGCTGCCGCCGACCCAAGTGAAACCCGCTCCGTAGGCGATGCCGAGCTGCTCGTGCCAGTGCAGAAGCAACTCACCCTCCAGGTCGTTCCACAGGCGATAGTAGCGCAGAAGCGCCTGATCGTTGTTGCGATCGAGGTCGTACTCGTCTGCATCGAGACGGTTGTACCAGGTCAGCGACAAACTGGAATCAGCATCGATGCGTTCCATCTGCAGCAAAGGCACCCCCTCCAGTCTCGTGGTCAACAGTGCGCGCCGATCCTCGCCCTGGATCAGATCGAGTGGCCGAAAACCATACCCGATACCGGAACCGACCACTTTCTTGCCAACGGAAAAGTCCAGCCCTGCCGCGGAGAAGTCCGCATAGAGTTCGTTGAGTCTGCCCTGGGTGTGATCTGAATCGCCTTCGGCGGCAGAGCGATCCACCGCACCTTCGAACACCATGCCACGTCGCTGCCAGCGCACCCAAAATTCTGCCGTGCTGCTCCGGCTGGCAAAGGGACGCCAATCACTGGGTAGCTCGAACAGGTTACCGTCACGCAGGCTGGAATCCTCGCCGTAGAGCTGCATCCCTATTGTGGTTTGAGCCGCGGCGTCGGCTGCGGCCAGACAGAGCAGCAACAAGGCGTAGCGTTTCACCACCCCTCCAGGTTCTCGCGCAGCAGGAAGGTGGGGTTATAGAACTTGTCTGGAATCTCGGCCGCTGTCATCGACAGGTAGTCGATCTCGGTCCGTTTACTGGTGTTGATGCTGTCGAACAGGGTCATCCCGGTAATACGCGGCGTGCCGTTTATCTCCCCGAACCGATAGCGCGCCTCTTTGACCAATCGGCCCGACTGCAGAAATAGCCGAGCGTAGAGCGGCACTTCGTCTTTATCGAGCCACAGCTCGATTCGCTGGTAGCTGGTTCCCTTACGGGTCGACGTCAATTCCAACCGCTTACAGCGACCGGGGCAGTATTCGCCTTGATAATCATCAGTCACCAGTTTTCCGAGGTAGTCCTCGCTCCAGGTCAGCGTGGTGACATCCCCGGTGGATGCCTCACCCAGAAGTTTCTGCATTGGCGTGATGCGAATTGGTCTGCGGGTACCCGGCATCAGCATCCAGAAGGCATCGTCCAACATCAACACCTTCTGCCCCGCCTCTCCGGCGCTGCGAAACAGCACCAACGAACGGCGACCCGGCTTGATGTAGACGGTATAGCGCTTCTCCTTGTCGAGCCGATCGTGATCGTAGAGCCTGACCTGAGTCTCGACCCGCGATTGGGCATCGGGCAAACGTAAGTCATCGGCACGCTTGAGCATCGTCGCCACCTCGTCTGCAGCGAAGGAGTGGCCTGCAAAGATCAAGCAAACCGCGTACAGGATGGACTTACTCAGACGTTTTCTAAACATGCTGTAGCGCCTCCACGATCGGTTTGTTGACGCCGCGCCGCGCCGCCAGCAGCGCCGCCAGGATCGATACCGCAATGATCAGCAGCGCGACCTGAAAATAGACCAGCGGATCGAAATAGAGGTAGAGCGGGTAGCCCTCGGTACGCCCCGGCGGTGGGGGCATCATCACTGGGAAGATATGCAGCAGCACCGTTGCCGCGGCGGAGATGATCGTTCCGGCCAGGGCTGAGAGCACACCGATGATCCCCGCCTCCATGGCAAAGTTGCCAATCAGGCGCCGCGCCGACGTCCCCAGCGCTGCCAGGGTTCCCATCTCGCGGGTACGCTCCGCCACGCTCATGGAGACCGTATTCGCGACTGCGAAAAAGACCATGACCACAATGATCATTCCCAGCACGCCAAAGATGCGGTCGTAGAGATTGCGTACCTGGGCGTAGAAGAACGCCAACTCGTCCCAACGCTTGAAAGCGAGTTGCGGATACTTCCCTTTGAGTTCGTTGTAGAAAGCCGGCGCACTCTCCAGATCGAACAGATAGATCGCCAGTGTGCTGACCTTGTCGCTGACCAGCAGCTCTTGCGCGGTGGCAAGCGTGGTCATCAACGCCCGCGCATCCATCTCCGGCACGCCGGTCCCGTAGATCCCGACCAGTTTGACGTCGACGGCATTCAGTGCACCGTCGCCCGTGGTGGCAAGCAGCGTCAATATGTCGCCCGGTTCCGCCTTGAGACTACGAGCCAAATCCTTGGCCAGCATCACCTCCGGCGTCTCGCTCGCCGCAGTCACCCGCAGCGCTCGCCCCTTGTCCACCTGGGTCAAGGCACCGTTGATGCGGAATTCACCCTCCGGATCGATACCGTTGCCCAGATAGATGGCGGACTTCTCCCCGTTGGAGATCAGGCCGGAGAATGCAAGCCGCGGCAATACGCTGGAGACGCGTCGATCCTCAAACAGTTCGGCGGTAAGCGACTTGCTGTGGGCAAGGCCATACTCCAACGGGGTCTCCTCCTCCTTGTCGAAGTGGTCCGCATGGGCCATTACCACATGGCCGATCTGCCGCGCCGATACCTGTTTGAGCGAATCGTAAGTAAACATGGCGAAACCGGATGCCATCAACACGCCGGCGGTACCGATGGCGGCCAGCAACATCGTGATAGCGGTACGCCGTTTGTTGCGGAAGACGTTCTTCCAGGCAAATAGCAACCATTTCATTGCACTTCTCCGTCGACCAGGTGCACCACCCGCTCGCAGCGACTGGTCATGCGTTCATCGTGAGTGGCAACCAGGAAGGTGGTACCCATCTCCCGCCCCAATTCGTGCATCAGATCGATCACCTGGGTGGCGGTTGCGGTGTCGAGATTCGCCGTCGGCTCGTCGGCCACTACCAGGGCGGGCTTCTTCACCAGGGCGCGGGCGATGGCAACCCGTTGACGCTGACCACCGGACAGTTTGTCCGGCAAGTGACGAGAAAACTTCTCCAGCCCAACTTGCGTCAGTATTTCGTCGACTCGTTGGCGCCGCTGGGTCGCAGCGACCCCGCTGAGCAACAGTGGATACTCAACGTTTTCGTAGGCGGTCATCACCGGCACCAAATTGAAACTCTGAAAGATAAAACCGATACCGTCGCGACGCAGCCGGGTCAGCGACGCTCGGCTTTGCCGCGCAATATCGATGCCCTCCAAGCTATAGCTGCCGGCATCGCTGTTATCGATCAGCCCGCAAATATTGAGCAGCGTGCTCTTGCCGCTTCCGGAAGGGCCGGCGAGAGCAACAAAAGCGCCGCGTTCAATTTGCAACTCCACCTCATTGAGCGCCTGCACTTCGGTTTCACCGAGATGGTAGTGCTTGCTGACGCCATGCATTTGGATTAACGGAATCATCGCTTCGTTGCTCCCGATATTCTGTCGGACGACAGCCCCTGGATTCGCATCTGCCACTTCGCCTGTGCCGCTTCGTCACCTTCCCGCTGCGCCGCCTTTGCGGCGGTGCTGTAGAGCGAGGCGAGGAATGTTTCAGGCCACGCTCTTTGTGGCTGCGTTCGCAGCAGTTTCTCAAGCAACGTCTTGCCACTGTCGAACGTGTTGAACATCTCGGGCAAAGACACGTAGGTGTTCGCGGCAACCAGCCGCACTTCATCGACCACCATTGGCGCTGCAGATTCATCCGATGCCTCAAGCTGATCGGCGAGACGTAACGCGCGATCGATATGGCCGATGCCGTCGTTAACGTATCCAAGCTTGCTCCAGGGCATCCAGGCGTGCTTCCCCATCACGGTTTCGGTGCTGCCGAAGTAGACCAGCAGTAGCGGGTTGTCCGGATCCTGTTTCAACATTTTCTGCAACCTGTCGTGAATTGCTTCGTTCTCCTGTTCGCCGATCAGACCGCCGCTGAACTGCGCGCGCACGTCGCGCAGTTCATCCGGCGTCGCGCCATACACGACACTGCAAGAGATCACAGTCAGCAGAAAAAGCCTCGATACCCGGACATGGAACATCGTTTTCTCCCTCTAAAAGGCGCGCCCAGCGTCCTGCGAAGACCGCGGATAGAACGACACTCCGTGAGGGTGTCGGCACACTCCGCACCGACGACTGGGGCGTCCCATTGCGCAGCGGTAAATTGCGTCCTACGTTGGACTCCGTGGAGCTACCGTAGGCAGATCAGGTCAACCGTGGAAGGGCGATGCGACGAAACGCGAATTTCGGGCGCAAACGGCAAAATGGGGGAGTGAACAGAAATGGGTTGTCTCCCTTTGGAGACGATCGCTGGCCCGGGTGGTGGCAACCAGGCGGGGCGGCGCGTCCGGGCGCCGGGCACAGCGCGGTCACCGGCATAACCGTCCGCCGCATGGTGCGCCCCCTGGAATCACTCGAGCCGATACATTGCCGTACAGGGCTTCGAGTGAGAACCAATCCCCTTTTCCTTCACCCAAGCTGCGTTATCCTGGGGTATCCACGGTGTCTTGCAGGCACTATCATTAGACCCCCTACCCGACAGCACGAGGAGGTAGCATGGCCATGTTCGATCGAAACAAGCGCGACGCCGGCGACGACAGCGGCACTTTCCCCGCTTTTGAACCCCGGGAACCGGTAACGTCCGCCGAACCCCGCGCCCGTGTCCGCGAAGCGGCCGTCATCGGCCCCTCCATCCAGATCAACGGCGATCTGAGCGGCGAAGAGGACCTCGTCATTCAGGGCAAGGTGCACGGCACCATCCAGCTCAAGGAGAAAAGCCTCACCGTCGGCAGCCAAGGTCAAGTCAACGCTAACGTGCTGGCGCACACCATCATCGTCGAAGGCCAGGTCAACGGCGACCTCTACGGTTCGGAACGCGTTTCCATCCGCAAGACCGGCAACGTGCACGGCAACATCATCTCGCCCAAGGTCAGCCTGGAAGAGGGCTGCCGCTTCAAGGGCAGCATCGACATGGATCAGGAGGTCATCAACAAGACCTTCGGTAAATCCGCCGCGCCGCTACCGATCAACAAACCGAAGGTACCGGACATGGGAACGCCGTCCAAGACCGAAACCACGACGCCAGGCGGCAGCGAAATGAAAAGCGGCTCCGCCGCTTGAACAAGGATGAACATCTGGCCATGATCTGCATCGCAGACTACGCAGCATTCCACCGTTGCGTTTCGCCGACTCAACAATGATGCAGACCACAGCGGCCCCCACCCGGCAAACAACTCCAGGCGGTAGCGGCGAGTCGTTTCCCTCGCCGCTCTTCCGTGAGCTCACCGCACGATTCAACAGCGCCGCGCGCTGCGTAATCCTGGAAACAGGAATGACCACCACAGGCATGCTCTCGCTCTTGGAAGGGAAACACTGCCGCTTGCTCGTAGCCGACGCCGCACTGCCCCTGAGCTCACTCAGCGAGCGAGCGCTGGATGCGGAATCGCTGGTTGGAAAAATCGACTCGCTGATCATCGACGCCGGTGTAGAGTCTATCGACGCTGTCCTGTGCTGGGACCTGCTCAACTACCTCACCCCACCGCTGTTGAAGGCCTTTGCCGCGCGCCTGACGGCCATTATGACGCCCACCGGCATCGTCCACGCCTACATCCATTCGGCGCATGCCACCATGCCCCGTCATCCCCAACGCTACACTCCACTGGGCGATGATCTGATGGCACCTCTGGACCATGACACCGCCACACGCAAGGCACCTCGCTACAGCACTCATGACCTGGAGAAACACGCCATCGGTTTGCACGCGCAGCGTTCGGTACTGCTGCGAAACGGCATGCAGGAGTACTTGCTGAAAACAGACCCCAGCCGTTCAGGTCCACGCGAAGTCAAGGCGCTTTACCGCAAACGACCCGCCAAAGCATAACGCCCGATCATGGGTAACGTGGAAACGCATCGCTTCTGACGACAGCGACCACGCTCGATCTTCGCCGCCCTAGGCGCAGGCTTTACTACCCGGACCGGCCCTAGCCGTTTCGCACCAAACGCGCCGCGAGCGCGGGGTAGAGACGATAGAGCGCGAACAGCAGTTTGGTTTTGGCGATACGGATCTCGTAGCGATCCGCCTCTAGCGCGCACAACACCTCGCGTGCCAACGCCTCGGGGGTGATCTTGCCGCTGCCGCGGCCGGCGGTCATGGCGGTGTCGACCAGCGCGGGAATAATCTCGAATACGGTAACCGCCGTCTGTTCCAGCTGATAGCGCAGCGCCTGGGTGAAGCCGCGCATGGCGGCCTTGGTCGCGCAGTAGACGGCCGCGCTCCGTTTCGGAGTTAGTGCGAGAGCCGATGTGACGTTGACGATGGCGGATCGCTTCTGCTCGAGGAGCTGGGGCAGCAACCTGGCGGTCAACTTCACCGGCGCCGCCAGATTGATGCCGATCTCCTCGCCGATGCACTCGATCAGTTCTTCGCCGTCGGTAAAGTGGTAGTTATGCTGAATGCCGGCGTTGTTGATCAACACGTTGAGCCGCGGGTATCTGTCACGCAGTCGATGAACCAGCTCGCGCTGATCGGAATCGTTCGCCAAGTCGCAGCGATAGGTAACGATACCCGGTTCCTGCGCCTTCAGGGCCGCCAGTTTCGCGCTGTCCCGTCCGCAGACGATGATCTCGTTGCCGCGTTCCAGCAGTGCTACGGCCAACGCGCGCCCGATTCCGGAAGCGCCGCCGGTGATGAGTACGGTGTTGCCGTCGAGTTGCATGAATCTGTCCGCCGCTGTTTGGCCGTCGAAATCGACAGCGGCAGGTTAAGCCGCACGGCGGGGTTTCTCCTTAACCTGGGTTCAGAAGCCCCTCATTCTTCATTCGACGCCGAATGCGCGAGAGGGCGACATCGGTAATCCCCAGGTAAGAGGCGATGTGGTAAAGCGGCAGCCGATCCGCCAGCGATGCGTTTTCCTCCAGAAATCGCCGATAGCGCTGCTCCGCCGAATCGAGCAGGAACTCCCCCTCCCGCTGCGCCTTGCGCACCGCCACCGACTCCATATAGAGACGCCCCACATTGGCCCAGACCAGGGACCGGGTGTAGAGGCTATCGAGCCCGCTGAGCGAGATCCCCACAACGGTGGTAGGCTCCAGCGCCTCGATGTAGTAACGGCTAGGTTCGGGCTGGTGGGAACGCTGAAGCGCGCCGGCAAACTGGTTCTGCACGGAAAACGACTTGTTGTGCTCACCGCCATCCTCGGTGAGGTAATAGAAGCGCACCAGTCCGGAGCAGATGAAGTAGACGCGCTCGGCAAGATCGCCGGCCCGATGCAGGTGCTCGCCTGCCGCAAAACGCATTACGCTGCAGAATTGGGTGACCGGCTCGAACTCCGCGTCGTCGTGCAGACCCAACGCGGCCAGCGTGCGCCGAAACTGCTGCACACAGCCGGAACCCTCTAAAGGGTCGTGTTCAACCGCCATTCTGCACCCTCCTCTCCACACCCCGACCCGGCCGTCCGCCACCGGACGTTGACCTTTTCTCGATGCCATCATAAAACCCATCGACTCCCTCGATCACGACGACACCTTATCATCGGTCTGATCAGGGGCCGGACTTGCCCGTCACCCCGGTGCCCGGCACAATCACTCCCCTCACGGACCGAGGAAAACCCATGTCGACTCCCCTGGACATCCTGCGCGATGTCTTCGGCTACAGCGCCTTCCGCCCCCCCCAGGACCAGATCATCGATCACCTGCGCGGTGGCGGCGACGCCCTGGTGGTGATGCCCACCGGCGGCGGCAAATCCCTCTGCTATCAGATTCCGGCGCTGATCCGGCCCGGCGTGGGAGTCATCGTCTCGCCGCTGATCGCACTGATGCAGGATCAGGTGGAGGCGCTACGCCAATACGGCGTCAACGCCGCCTACCTGAACTCGACCCTCTCCGCAGATGCCGCGCGCGAGGTGGAGAGCGCCATTGCCCAGGGCGCGCTCGATCTGGTCTACATCGCACCGGAACGCCTGATGCAGCCGCGCACCCTGGATCTGCTGACCCGCTCGCCCATAGCGCTGTTCGCCATCGACGAGGCGCACTGCGTATCGCAGTGGGGACACGACTTTCGCCCGGAGTATCTGCAGCTCTCCGTACTGCACGAGCGCTTTCCCAACGTCCCGCGCATCGCACTCACCGCCACCGCCGACGAACCGACGCGACGTGAGATCGTCGAGCGGCTGCAACTGAGCGATGCCGCGCCCTATATCTGCGGTTTCGACCGCCCCAACATCCGCTACCGCATCGCCCAACACCGCGGCGACGCCCGCCAGCGCCTGCTGCGCTTCCTGAAACTGGAACACCCCGGCGAGGCGGGCATCGTCTACTGCCTGTCGCGCAAGAAGGTGGAAGCCACCGCCGAATGGCTCACCGGACAAGGCTACACCGCACTGCCCTACCACGCCGGTCTGCCGGCCGAACTGCGCGAGCACCATCAGAACCGCTTCCTGCGCGAGGACGGCGTCATTATCGTCGCCACTATCGCCTTCGGCATGGGCATCGACAAACCCGACGTGCGTTTCGTCGCCCACCTGAATCTGCCCAAGAGTCTGGAGGCCTATTATCAGGAGACCGGCCGCGCCGGCCGCGACGGCCTGCCGGCCGATGCCTGGATGGCTTACGGGCTGCAGGACGTGATCCTGCTGCGCCAGATGATGGAGGGTTCCGAGGCCGACGAGCAGCACAAGCGCGTCGAACGCCACAAACTGGATTCCATGCTGGGCTTCTGCGAGCTGACCACCTGCCGTCGCCAAGCGCTGCTCGCCTACTTCGGCGACCGACTGGATGAGCCGTGCGGCAACTGCGACACCTGCCTGGAGCCGGTGCAGACCTGGGACGCCACCGTCGCCGCGCAAAAGGCGCTATCGGCGGTACACCGCACCGGTCAGCGCTTCGGCGTCAACTACCTGGTGGACGTGCTGCTAGGCAAAGAGGACGAGCGCATCCAACGTTTCGGCCACCACCGCCAGAGCACCTTCGGCATCGGCGGCGAACTGGACGCCAACCAGTGGCGCGGCGTGTTCCGCCAGCTCATCGCCCGCGGATTGCTGGCGGTGGATCTGGAAGGCCACGGCGGCCTGCACCTTACCGATCAGTGCCGCCCGGTGCTGCGCGGCGCGGCGCCGCTCATGCTGCGCGAAGAGGTCAAACCCGAACCGCGAAAAAAACGCGACCGCAAAGCCGAGCGGTTCGTCGACGAGACCGACCGCGCGCTATGGGAGGCGCTGCGCCAGAAGCGCCGCGACCTCGCCGAAGAACAGGGCGTGCCGCCCTACGTCATCTTCCACGACGCCACCCTGGCCGAGATGATCAGCTACCGTCCCCAGACCCTGGAGCAGTTGGCGCGCATCAGTGGGGTCGGCGAGCGCAAACTGGAGGCCTACGGCGAGGATTTCCTGGCGGTCTTGCGCAACGACGGCGCTTCGCACGACGACGTCGAGCCGGCCGTGGAGACCTTGCAGCTATTCCAACTGGGCATGGACGTGCCCGCCATCGCCCGCCGCCGCGGCATGTCCACCGCAACGGTGTTCACCCATCTGGCCAAGGCCATCGAGCAGGGCGACATCGCGCTGCGCGACGTCATCCCCCTGAATTCCCAGGAGATTGAACGCATCCAGGATGCGCTGCTGCAGTTTGGGGACGATGCCGCGGCGATCAGGAAGGCGCGCAAAGCGCTGGAAGGGAGCTACGATCTCGGCACGCTGCGCTGCGTTCAGGCGGGACTTCGAAGCCTCTGACAGCGTCACCCCACATTTACACGAACTTACACTTGTCAAGGGATTTCCCGCGTCCATGCTTGTCAAAGGAAGACAGCACAAATAGGGAGAGCCCCATGCCCACGCTAGCCCCAGTCCGGCGCCCGACAGCGGATACGCGGCCGCGCAAAACGTACGCAGCAGCACTGCTCATCGCCCTCGCCCTCGCCCTAAGCGCCTGCGCCCCGGTACAACCCCTGCACCCTGAACAGTACCTCGCGCCACCACCCGTCGAGCGGCCCAACACCGAAGTCTATTTCTATCCCACTGCCGGCCAGAGTACGGCCCGGCAGGATCGCGACCGCTACGAGTGCTACCTGTGGGCAGTACAACAATCCGGCTTCGATCCCAGCCAACCGCAACTGGCGCCGCACCAGCGCATCGAGGTAGTCCCCGCTTCCCCGCCGGGGCAGCAGACCGCCGCCGGCGCCATCATCGGCGCCGCCATGGGGGCCGCCATCGCCGAACCCCACCATTCGGCAAAAGGCGCCGTTACCGGGGCTATCGCCGGCGCTTTGCTGGGCGCAGCCAGCGAGCAGACGCAACAGGATCAGGCCCAGCAGCGCTACGACCTCTACGCCACCCAGCACAGCGCGCAACTTGAGCGCAAAGCCAGCGACTACCGACGCGCGATGTCTGCCTGTCTGGAAGGTCGCGGCTACTCCGTGCGCTGAGCCGTTCAACCGGGAGAAGGCCAATGACCAAGCTTCGTAACATTGGAATCGGTGCGCTACTGGCAGCGTTGATGGGCGCCACCGGCACCTCGGTATGGGCGGACAAGAGCGACCTGCTCCAGGGCGTACGCAAACCCCCGCCCAACACCCTCAAGGGCCTGGTGCTGGACCGCCGCTACAACCACAATCACTACTACCCGCCCACCGGCCACATCGTGCCGTCGCTGCCGCACGACCACCACATCGTGCGCCACCACAACACCCGCTACTATTTTCACGGCGGCGTCTGGTATCGTCCGTCCGGACCACGCTTCGTGGTGGTCATGCCGCCGATCGGCGTCGGCATTCCGTTCCTCCCGCCCTACTACACCACCCTCTGGGTGGGGGGCGTGCCCTACTACTACGCCGACGGCGTCTACTACATTTGGCGCCCGATCGACCGCACCTACGTAGTCAGCAATCCGCCGCCCGAGACTCAGGTCTCCACAGCACCGTCCGAGCCCGAACAACTGTTCATCTATCCCAAACAGGGGCAGAGCGAAGCGCAGATCGCCAAAGACCGCTACGAATGCCACCGCTGGGCAGCCGATCAAAGCCGTTTCGACCCGACGCAGCCGCCGCGTGACGAGGACGAGGCGGCGCTGACGAAAAAACGCTCGGACTACCGGCGCGCGATGACTGCGTGCCTAGAGGCGCGGAGTTACAGTGTGAAGTAGGCTTGCTCTCCGGCGCACGCTCACCCAAAGCGCTTTACCGGTGAATGGTCAGCCTAGATTCAGCGTTTGATGCGGCTGCGCCGCGCGTTGATTGAATTGGAGGCGTGTCTTCGAAGCCAAGTCGCTTCCGTGTCCCAGCAACCATTCAGGAGACGTATTGATAGTAGAGATTCTGCGGATGTCTCGCCTCGGCAAAGAAATACCAACGCTCGGCGATCAATCCCAGATACTGCAGCACGAACGCCGCTACCGGCAGCGTGCTGGAGGATGAAAGAAACGCCACCACCAGCAAAAGCACCGGCAACGGAAACACCAGGACTAGAAACGCGATTCGAATCGCCCGCACCGTCTCCACGGGGCGGCGATGGAAAAACTCGCGGGTGTTGAACGATCCGCCAGTCGCCCCTTGCGCCATCTGCACGATGCGGTTGTGACGTACGCCGATGGCGGTCTGCGGATTCGACTTGTGGCGCAAACGCCGGTTTCGAAGCAACGCCGCACCGCGGGTGACGAACGCCGCAACGGTCAGTATCACGGCCCAGGCACCGTAGAAGCCCACCAGCCCCGCACCTTGCCAGGCCGAAAAGGCTGCCGCCAACATGAAACCCGAGGCGCCTCCGAGTAACAGGTAGTTGGCCACCGTCAGCCAGCTATGCCACTCCTGCAGAAATTTCAGGCACGCGTAGATCATCGCCGTGCAGACGAACAGCAGCAGCACGGCGAGCATGGCCAGACCGCCCGCGATGAGCGTGGCATCCACCGGCAGCACGCCGGCCACGGTGAACCATGCGCCTGTCCAGCCGACGAAGTGTAGGCCGCCGTAAAGCGCAATCAGCACCAGAGCCGCGGGCAGCACGATCACTTCGCGCGACAACCACGAGGTGCGCCATTGGGTCGCAGTACGCCAAGCGCGTTCCGGGTGACCGAGATGAAAAAACGAGGCGATCAAGCCACCCAACAGAAACAACACCGCGATGACGCTGCCCAGCGCGTAAAACGACTGACTGTTCTGCGCCGGCAACAGGTTGGCCAGTGAATAGAGCTGGCCGGTGTAGAGCGCCAGGAACAACCCCTGGCCGACGCCGATTAGGGTGGTGAGGAATATTACGGAAAACGCTGGGTGCATAGTGCTTCAACCTGAATAGCGTGAGTGCGGTATTACCAACTCGAGATCTCGTCCAAGGTCTGCGCATCGGCGGGCGGCGCCGGCAGCTCGCCCTCCTTCTTGAGCGGATTGTCGGCGCGCTGCAGTTCGTCATCGTGAATAGTCATGCGCACCTTGCGTCGCGGCAGGTAGTGGTTGGCCGGACGCGTCCCCCACTCGGGCATCAGCTGATAGCCGCCGCTCTCGCGGATCGCGACCGAAACCTCGGACTCCGGATCGTGCACGTCGCCGAACAGCCGCGCGCTGGTGGGACACGCCATGACGCACGCCGGCTTGCGCTCTTTCTGCGGCAGCGATTCGTCGTAGATGCGATCGACGCACAGGGTGCACTTCTTCATTACCTTCTGTTTCTCATCGATCTCACGTGCGCCGTAGGGACAAGCCCACGAGCAATACTTGCAGCCGATGCACTTGTCGTAGTCCACCAGCACGATGCCGTCTTCCTTGCGCTTATAGCTGGCGCCGGTGGGACAGACCGGCACGCAAGGCGGGTCTTCGCAGTGCAGGCAGCTCTTGGGAAAGTGCACGGTCTCGGTGGCGGGGTATTCGCCCACCTCGTAGGTCTGCACGCGGTTGAAGAAAGTGCCGGTGGGTTCCGCGCCGCGCGTGTTGAAGTCGGTCATGGGACCGGCCTGGCCGAAGGTGTTCCACTCCTTGCAACTGGTGACGCAGGCGTGGCAGCCGACGCAGACGTTGAGATCGATGACCAGGGCGAGCTGGGTCATTTTGCCGCCCTCCCGCGCTTGGCGAGATCGACCACGCGCCGCATCCACGATCCATCGCTGCCGCTCATGCCCGGCGGCTCGGCGGGCGGCGTGAACTGCGGTTCGGTGTGTTCGGGCTCGTTGGGCTGCGCCGGATAGATGCGTACCCGCAGGTCGTACCACGCCGCCTGTCCGGTGACCGGATCGGAGTTGGAGACGTGATCGCCCGCCGGGTTGGGCGGCAGCTCTTCGTTGATCAGGTGATTGAGCAGAAAGCCTTTGCGCGCCTCGTCGGCGTCGGGCGACAACCCCCACGCGCCTGCCGCCTTACCGATGGCATTCCAGGTCCACACGGTGTTGGGTTCCACTGCCTCGCTCAGCCGGCAGATGCAGCGCACCCGTCCGGTGGGCGACTCCGCCCACACCCAGTCGCCATCCTTAAGCCCCTTGGTGCGCGCGGTGCGCGGATTGACGAACAGCGAGTTGTAGCTGTGGATCTGACGCAGCCAGGCGTTTTGCGAATCCCACGAGTGGTACATGGCCATGGGGCGCTGGGTGATCGCGTGCAGCGGATAGTCGCTGCGGTCGATGAGCTGCTGTTCCAGCGGTTCGTAATAGAACGGCAGCGGATCGAAGAAGGTGTTGATGCGCGAGCGCAAGTGTTCGGGGGGCTTGCGCGTGTCGCCCTTGCCCTGGGCGGCGAGGCGAAACTTCTGCAGCACTTCCGAGTAGATGTGCAGATTGATGGGCTCGGCGTAGCGGATCAACGCGTGGTGGCGCGCCCACTGCAGGTAGCCCTTGTTCCAGTTGCGCATGTACTGGTAGCTGCGCGGCAGTTCGTAATGGAAATGGCAGTCGTTCTGCTCGTACATCTCCCACTGGCGCGGATTGGGTTCGCCGCGCATGAACTTCTCGCCGCCCTTGCCGCGCCAACCGGCGAGAAAGCCGATGCCCGAACCCGGTTCGGTCTCGTAGTTGACGATGAAATCGGGATAGTCGCGAAACTTGCGCTTGCCCTCTTTGGTGACGAAGGCGGGCAGCTTGAGGCGCGTGCCCAGCTCGACGATCACGTCCTGGAACGGCTTGCACTCGCCGGTCGGCGGCAAGATCGGAATGCGCACCGAATCCACCGGGCCGTCGAACTCGGAGATGGGGCGGTCGAGCATGGACATGGCGTCGTGACGCTCGAGGTAGGTGGTATCGGGCAGCACCAGATCGGCGAAGGCGACGGTCTCCGAATAGAAGGCATCGCACACCACCAGGAACGGGATTTTGTACTCGCCGTTCTCATCGGTGTCGGCCAGCATGCGCCGCGCCTCCACCGTGTTCATGGAGGAGTTCCACGCCATGTTGGCCATGAACAGCAGCAGCGTATCGATGGGATAGGGATCGCCGCGCCACGCATTGGTGATGGCGTTGTGCATCAGGCCATGCACCGCCAGCGGGTACTCCCAGGAGAAGGCCTTGTCGAGACGCATGGGATTGCCGTCGTGATCCACCGACAGATCGTCGGGATCGGCGGGCCAGCCCAGCGGCATGCCGTCGAGCGGATGGCCGGGGATCACCGCCTCCGGCGTGTTGGGCGGCTTGGCGCAAGGCGGGATGGGACGCGGAAACGGCGCGCGGTGGCGGAAGCCGCCGGGGCGGTCGATGGTGCCCAGCAGGCTCATCAGGATGGCCAGCGCACGAATGGTGTGGAAGCCGTTGGAGTGCGCCGCCAGTCCGCGCATGGCGTGGAAGGCCACCGGGTTGCCGGTGACGGTTTCGTGTTCGTTGTCCCAGCAGTCGGTCCAGGCGATGGGCAGCTCGATCTTCTGGTCGCGCGCGGTGACGCCCATCTCCTGCGCCAGGCGGCGGATGGTGTCGGCGGGGATACCGGTGATGCGCGACGCCCACTCCGGGGTGTAATCGGCGAGCCGTTCCTGCAGCAGCTGAAAGGCGGGTTTGACCGGCGTGCCGTCCTTGAGGCGGAACTCGCCCAGCAGGCGCGGGTCAACGCCCTTCTCGCGCGCGGCGCGGGCGACGTTGAGATTGCGATCCCACCACAGCTTGTTCTGGGGATCGAAGCAGCCCTCGTCGGGCGGCACCTCGTAGCGCACGAACATGCCGAACTCGCTGCTCGCCTCGTCGAGGTTCACCAGCTCGGCGGCGTTGGTGTACTGCACCAGGAATTCGCGGTCGAACAGCCCCTGGCGGATCAGCTCGTGGTTGAGCGCCAGCAGCAACGCCCCGTCGGTACCCGGTTTGATGGGCACCCACTCGTCGGCCACGGCCGAGTAGCCGGTACGCACCGGATTGATGGAGATGAAGCGCCCGCCCGCCCGCTTGAACTGGCTGATGGCGATCTTCATCGGGTTGGAGTGGTGATCCTCGGCGGTGCCCAGCATCACGAACAGCTTGGCGCGTTCCAGGTCGGGGCCGCCGAACTCCCAGAACGAACCGCCGATGGTGTAGATCATGCCGGCGGCCATGTTCACCGAGCAAAACCCGCCGTGGGCCGCGTAATTGGGCGTACCGAACTGCTTGGCAAACAGGCCGGTCAGCGCCTGCATCTGGTCGCGGCCGGTGAACAGCGCGAACTTTTTCGGGTCTTCCTGGCGCAGCTTGCCCAAGCGCTCTTCCAGAATCTGAAACGCCTCATCCCAGGAGATGGCCTCGAACTTGCCCTCGCCGCGTTTGGCGCTCGACTTGCGGCGCAACGGACGGGTGAGTCGGGCCGGCGAGTGCTGCTTCATGATCCCCGAGGCGCCCTTGGCGCAGATCACCCCATGGTTGAGGGGGTGATCGGGATTGCCCTGGATATAGCGCAGCTCACCGTCCTCCAGCGTCACGCGGATGCCGCAGCGGCAGGCGCACATGTAGCAGGTGGTGGTTTTGACCTCGCGGTGAGGGGACGTGGATTCGGGCATGGAAAAATCTTCAGTAATGAGAACGACTTGCAACAGTCTCGTGGCTAGACCGCCCAATGGCCAGACAAATCTCTCTATTTGGTTATCACGGTTATCTATTCCATAAGGGAATTCTGTGACAGTGCGCATCGCGATCGGGATAACTGGTGGCGATCCCAACGCCCTGGCGAAAGCCGAGCGGTCTTTCCGGCAAAAAATGATCGCTTGCCAAGACGTCGAGGATGCCAACACCGCAAGGGCTTATCCCGGTCTCTTCGTGGGCTCAGCAAGCCACAACACAAGCGCAGCCCGCGGCTTTACACAACTTCACACGCGAGACAAAGCCGCGCAAACCCGCACGCCTATCGTACGAACCGAGGTCGACCAGCGACCACCTGAAACCGCATAGGAGCTTGAACCATGAACGACGACAACACCCCGCGCGACGATTCCACGGAATCCTCCACCCTCCCCAGCAAACCGGCGCGCCGCCGTTGGCTGGGCTACTCGCTCGCCGGCCTGGCCGGTATCCTCGGCGTCACCGCAGTGACCGCCATCGCCCAGGGCGGACCCGGCGGTTGGTGCGACCGCGAAGGCGGCTACTCGCGCATGCACTGGGGCAGCGACCACCACCGCGGCGGTTTCGATCCCGCACGGATGCGCGAGTTCGCCGAGAACCGCGCCGACCGCCTGCTCTACGAACTGGACGCCACTCCGGAACAGCGCCAGCAGGTGAAGGAGATCCTGGGCAAGGCGTTCGACGACATGAAGGCCCTGCGCGATGACCAGCGCGACAGCCGCCAGGCCTTCATCGACCTGCTCAGCCAACCGCAAATCGACCGCAACCACCTGGAGGCGCTACGCGCCGAGAAGGTCCGGAAGATGGAGCAGATATCCACGCGCATGACGCAGGCCATCGCCGACGCCGCTGAGGTGTTGACGCCCGAGCAGCGCGCCAAGCTGGGTGACATGATCGGCAAGCGCGGCTTTGGACCCGGGCCCGATCGCTGGTAAGCGTATCGCGAGCTACGGTGAGTCAACCAACGCAGGGCAAGGCCGGTCCGTTCCGGCCTTGCCGCTTTTTGGAGACACCATGGACAGCCAAACCGCAATCCCGACAACACGGCGCCCGCTGCTGCCACCCGCCTATTTCCTGATGGCCTTGATCGCTATGGCGATCCTGCATCTAGCCGCACCCATGGAGACCTGGAATCCGTGGCCGGTGACGCTGGTTGGCGCACTACCCGTCGCCATCGGCCTGGCACTGGCCGTCGTGGGCAGCCGCCGCTTCCGCCGTGCAAGAACGACCATCTACCCATTCGAAACCTCGTCGGCACTGGTGACCGACGGCGTCTTCGCCTGGAGCCGCAACCCCATGTACCTGGGGATGGCGCTGGTGCTGGCAGGCGTGGCCGTTGCGTTGGGGAGCGTGACGCCGCTGTTGATCCCGCCGCTGTTCGTCGCGATCATCCAGCAGCGTTTCATCCGCCGCGAAGAACAATCGTTGGAGCAACAGTTCGGCCCCGCTTACCATGAGTACACCCGCGCCGTGCGGCGTTGGCTGTAAACCGACGACACGATGAACACACGCATCCTCATGATCGAAGACGACGAACAGCTCGCCGCCATGGTGCGCGAGTATCTCGCCGCTTCGGGCATGCAGGTGAGCCACCGCGCCAACGCCGGCGACGGCGTCGAGGCGGCGCGGCGTGAGACTTACGACGCCATCATTCTCGATGTGATGCTGCCCGACTTCGACGGCTTCGAGGCGTGCCGGCGCATCCGCCAGCACGCCGACACGCCCATCCTCATGCTCACCGCGCGCGGCGATGCCGAAGACCGCATCGTCGGCTTGGAGATCGGCGCCGACGACTACCTGCCCAAGCCGTTCAACCCGCGCGAGTTGCTGGCGCGGCTGCGCGCCATCCTGCGCCGACGCACCGCCAGCGCCGGTGCGGGACAACCCCTGTTGCGTTTCGGACGCCTGACCATCGACCGCGATGCGCGCACGGTACGCATCGACGAAGAGGAGTGCAGTCTCACCGGCTACCAGTTCGACCTGCTCAACGCCCTGGCGGAGAACGCCGGACGGGTGTTGTCGCGCGATCAGCTGATGGACCATCTGCGCGGCCAGGAACTGGAGGCCTTCGACCGCAGTATCGACGTGCACATCTCACGCATCCGCGCCGCCATCGAGGACGATCCCAAGCACCCGCGGCGTATCCTCACGGTACGCGGCACCGGCTACCTGTTTGCGAAGAAGCAGGATGATTAGTACCTATCTCAAAATCCCGTGCAGTTCGCACACACTATCGCGAATCTATCGGCTCCAACCCCCGATTCGATAACATGCGCCGCCTCTACCTCCACATCTACCTCACCATACTGGCCATCCTGGCGCTGTTCGCGCTGCTCGCCTCCATCGCTTGGTGGTCGACGCACGACCGGGACGGCCGCGAGACCCAACTGCTGGAAGGTATCGGGGCGATTCTTGGCGACGTGCTGCCGCCGCCACGGGCGCCGGCGCAGCAAGTGCAACATGCACTCGAACAGCTCGGCCGACGCTTCGACGCCCACATCACGCTGCGCGCGCCCGACGGTCGGCTGATTGCTGCCGTGGGACCGCCGCTGCCGCCACCGCCCCCGGGGCGCCGTCACAGCGGCTGGATGGACACGACCGGACTCATTCCCACGTTCGCCATCGCGCTCCCCGACCGGCGCTGGGCCATCGTACGTCCCAATCACGGTGAGCCGCGCGGCCGGGCGGTGGGCTTCGTCGCGGCGCTGCTGTTGCTGCTGCTGGCGGTCACCCTTGGAGCCTATCCGCTGGCGCGGCGTCTCACCCGGCGCCTGGAACGGCTGCAGACCCACGTCGATCACCTGGGCAGCGGCGATCTGGCCGCGCGTGTCGAGGTGGAGGGCAGGGATGAAATCGCCGCCCTGGCGCGCAGTTTCAACCGCGCCGCCGAGCGCATCCAGCGTCTGGTCAACGCCCAGAAAGAGCTGCTGGCCAGCGCCTCGCACGAACTGCGCTCCCCGCTGACGCGCATCCGTATGGCGGTAGAACTGTTGGCTGGCGACCAGCGCGCCGAGCTGCGTGATCGTGTCGCCCGTGACATCGCCGACCTGGACGACCTCATCGAGGAGCTGCTCATGGCGAGCCGCCTGGACCGCATCGACGAGCTGCAGCAGCGCGAAGCGGTGGAACTGTTGGCCCTGGCCGCCGAAGAGGCGGCACGCGTGGGCGCCGAAGCGAGCGGCAGCGCCACGGTGATTGAGGGCGACCCGCGGCTGCTGCGGCGCCTGCTGCGCAACCTGCTGGAAAACGCCCGCCGCTACGGCGGCGATACGCCCATCGAGGTCGAAGTGATCCCGTCAGGCGAGTTCGCGCGGATTCGCGTCCTCGACCACGGCCCCGGCATCCCCGCCGACGAGCAGGAGCGCATCTTCCAGCCCTTCTACCGTCGCCCCGGCATGCGCGAAGGGATCGACAAGGGCGTCGGATTGGGACTGGCGCTGGTGCGTCAGATCGCCCGGCGCCACGGCGGCGACGTGGAGTGCCGCGACCGCGACGGTGGCGGCACCTGCTTCGAGGTCACCTTGCGCGGAGCAGGCTCCTGATGCTGCAGCGGATCAAACGCCAGCTCTACCGCCACCCCTATCTCGCCTCACTCGCACTGGCGGCACTGGTTTACGCGGGCGTCTCAACGCTGCGCGGAATCCAGACCCCGGACCTGGAGGCCTGCGATGCCCAGGGGCGCACGCCGCTGATCAACGCCGCAGAGGCCGGCGACACCCGCGCGGTGCAGCGCCTGCTCGTCCAGGGGGCCAACCTCGACGCCGCCGACCACTGCGGTTGGAGTGCATTGATGAAGGCGGCGGCGCAGGGCCATACCGAAACGGTGCGGGTGTTGCTCGACGCCGGCGCCGAACTCGATCACCGCGACAGCGCCGGCTATTCGGCACTGATGGCGGCCGCCGTCAACGGCCGCGAGCCGGTGGTGGCGCTGCTGCTGGAACGCGGAGCCCAGGTCGATCTCGCCGACACCACGCTGGGCTGGACGGCGCTGATGTGGGCCGCCAAGGACGGGCGCAGCGCCATGGTGCGTCTGCTGCTGGCCTACGACGCGCGGGTGGAGCGGCCCGACCGCGACGGCAACAGCGCATTGATGTGGGCCGCCAAGAGCGGGCGCGACGAGACGGTGGATTTGTTGCTGCAGGCTGGCGCCGATCCGCACCGCATCAACAAAGCCGGGCGATCGGCCATCGACCTGGCGCGCGCCGCCGGACACGAAGCCCTGGCGCAGTCATTGAGCGCGCGCTGACGATCGAAGACACCCGCGGGACAGCGTCCTCAACCCCACACGCCCTGGGCCACGTCCACGACGCCACCGCCCACCCGCACATCGATTTCGGCACCTGTGTCGGTGGCGCGCAGCAGTAGACGCGACGGGCGCCCCATGCCGTAGCCCTGCCCGACGGTGACATCGATTTCACCCGAGCCGAAATAGCGGCGACGCGCCAGATAGGCCGCCAGACAACCGTTGGCGCTGCCGGTGGCGGCGTCTTCCGGCACGCCGAAATAGTCACCGAACACCCGCACGCTGAACGCTTGGTCCGCCTCGTAGCCCTGCGGCGCGAAGATCAGGATCAGCTTGGCCCACGCTTCCCGCACCAGATCGAAGTAGCGCGGTGCGTCGATGGTCACGCGCTGTAACGCCTCCAGACCGCGCACCGGGACCACCAGCGTGGGAAACCCCGTCGACACCTCTTCGACGGGCCAATCGGCAGCGACATCAACTGGATCGAGACCCAAGACGGCGGCCACCCGATCCGCTCCCAACAGCGCCCCGAACCGCGGCGCGGGCTGTTTCATCCACACCACCGTGGTCCCGCCCTCCTCCACGAAGGTCACCGGCACCTGGCCCACCGGCAGGTTGAGGCGAATCTCGCGTTCTCGGATCGGGAGGATATGGTTGCGCAGGACGTGGGCGGTACCCAGGGTGGGATGGCCGGCAAACTCCACCTCACCGCCCGGTGTGAAGATGCGCACGTCGTAGCCGCCGTCGCGGGGTTCACGCGAGGTGATGAACGTGGTTTCGGCGAAATTGATCTCCCGCGCGATGGCGAGCATCTCGTCCGCAGACAACGCCTCGCAGTCGATCAGGGTTGCAAGTTGATTCCCGCCATACCGGCGGGTGGTGAATACGTCGGTGATGTAAAAGGTCGGTCGCTGCATCACTGAGGCTTCTCGCAGGTACGTCGCGGACGGCAGCAGCGAACGCCGTCCGCTGTACGAGGGTTGGGGATCGGCTACCACACGATCCGTCCGGCGGGAGGTTCGACCTCCCGGGGATCGTCAGCGCCAACCCCCAACGACGCAGTTGAAGTGCGTTAGTCCTTCCAGAACGGCCGATCGGCCAGGCGCTGCGCATCGGCGCGACTGATGCCGATATCCCGCAGCAGGCGGTCGTCCAGCTCCAACAGCCGGCGCCGCTGACGGGCTCTCACCTGCCACGTCTCCAGCATCTTCCAGACGGCGAGCAACCGCTCCCCGAAGCTGGGATGAGCGCTGGTGGAAGCCATTCCATGGTGGGCAGTGAATGCGGATCTGTGAAGGGTAGTTGCGCCAGACATCGTTCGACTCCTTAAGTTGCGATTCCATCCTGACCTATATTGCTGATGTGCAGTGTGAGGCTTATACTGAAACCAGTACAGATTCAAAATTCCATTTTTATTGCCATAACAATTGTTGCGTCGCACCACTGTTATGGCGGCTTCCTCACCCAACTGTATCGGTCGCGGAGGAGAGGTCATGACACTCTACGAGCAAGTCGCCCAACAGCTGCGCGAATACGTCGACAAAGGGGTCTACGGACCGGGCAGCAAACTGCCCTCGGTGCGCAAATTGAGCGGTCAGCTCAACGTCAGCATCTCCACTGTTTTACAGGCCTACGCCCGCCTCGAGGACCTGGGCGTGGTGGAAGCCATCCCCCAGTCCGGTTACTACGTGCGGCGCGTGCCGCGCGGCCTGCCCGCGCCGCCCGCCATTTCCAAACCCTCCGCACGGCCCACGGAGGTCAGTATCAGCGACCTGGTGATCGAGATGCTGCACGCGGGCTACCGACCGGGAGCGGTTCAGTTCGGCACTGCGCTGCCGTGCATCGACTTCCCGGCGGTACGTCAAATGAACCGGCTGTTTTCCACCATTGCGCGAAACCAGCCGCACCGCATCGGCCGTTACGAAATTCCCCCGGGCAATCAGGAGCTGCGCCTGCAACTGGCGCGCCGCTCGGTCGATGCCGGCATGAGCGTGCCGCCCGACGGCATCGTCGTCACCACCGGCTGCCAGGAGGCGTTGATGCTGGCAATCCGCGCGGTGGCCAAGGCCGGCGACACCATCGCGGTGGAGTCGCCCGGCTATTACGGGGTGCTGCAGCTCATCGAATCGCTGGAGATGCGCGCGCTGGAGATCCCCACCGATGCCCACAACGGCATCAGCCTGGAGGCGCTGTCACTGGCGCTGGAGCAGTGGCCCATCAAAGCGCTGGTTGTGACGCCGCAGTTCAGCAACCCGCTGGGCTACCAGATGCCCGATGAAAACAAAGTGGCGCTGCTCGACCTGCTGCGCCAGTACGACGTGCCGTTGATCGAGGACGACATCAACGGCGAGCTGTGCTACTCCGACCGCCGCGCGCGCGCCATCAAATCGTGGGACAACGAGGGACGGGTGGTGTACTGCTCGTCGATCTCCAAGACGCTGGAGCCGGGCCTGCGTATCGGCTGGATCATCCCCGGACGCTATTTTCGCGAAGTGGAACACCTCAAGATCATCGCCAGTATGGCCACGGCCACGCTGCCGCAGATGGTGGCGGCGGAGTTCCTCGAGACCGGCGGCTACGACCGCCACCTGCGCACCGTGCGCGCCACCTACCGCGAACGGCGTGACGAGATGCTGGAGCTGGTCACCCGCCACTTCCCGGAAAAGACCCGCATGACCCACCCCGACGGCGGCTACCTGGCGTGGCTGGAACTGCCCAAGGGCTTCGACTCGCTGCAGCTGTTCTACGAGGCGATGGAGATCGGCATCAGCACCGCGCCGGGACCGCTGTTCTCCGCAGCGCGCAAATACCGCAATTTCATGCGCATCAACTACTCCATGCCCTGGACTCAGGAGCGCGTCGAAGGTTTAATCCGACTCGGCGAACTCATCGACCGGCAGCTCAACGGCCAGCAACGCGCGGCGAAGAGCGCCTAGCACGGCACCGCTCCCTGGTGGGCCGCCGTGCTCCCATCGAGCGCGGGTCCGGCATCAGCGGCCTGCGCCTCCATCACCAACGGAGGTGGACGATGTCCGGACGTTTTACCAGCAACGTGTTGGTGCGCTACAGCGCATTGATTGCGGCACTGCTGCTCATGGTCATGGGTATCGCGATCGGTTGGCGCACCCTCTGGGGCGGCGCGCTGTTCGCGCTCGGCGCCGGCGCAACGGCGTTGGGTGTCTGGGATCTGCGGCAGCGGCGCCACACCCTGATGCGCAACTATCCCGTCCTCGCGCACCTGCGCTGGCTCTCCGAGTACGTGCGACCGTTCCTGCGCCAGTACTTCGTGGAGGACGATCTCAACGGCCGCCCCTACAACCGGGCACAGCGCTCGTTGATCTACGCGCGCGCCACCGACGCCGTGGACGTGCACCCGTTCGGCTCCGACCTGGACATGTACGCGCCCAATTTCGAGATGCTCACCCACTCCGTCGCCGCACGCCCGGTGCCCGACAGCGACTTTCGCGTCAGCGTCGGCAACGACCAGTGCACGCTCCCCTACTCGGCGTCGGTGTTCAACATCTCGGCCATGAGCTTCGGCGCGCTCAGCGCCCGCGCCATCGAGGCGCTCAACCGCGGCGCGCGCCTGGGCGGGTTCTATCACGACACCGGCGAAGGCGGCATCAGCGACTACCACCGCCACGGCGGCGATCTGGTGTGGGAGCTCGGCAGCGGCTACTTCGGCTGCCGCAACGGGCGCGGGGAATTCGACGTCGAACGGTTCGCCGCGCAAGCCGCCGCAGAGCAGGTCAAGATGGTGGAGATCAAGCTCAGCCAGGGGGCGAAACCCGGCCACGGCGGTGTACTGCCCGGCGCCAAAGTCAGCGCAGAGATCGCCCGCACCCGGCATGTAACGCCAGGGGAGGACTGCGTCTCACCCGCCTTCCACTCCGCCTTCTCCACGCCCCTGGAGTTGGTGGAGTTCGCCGCCCTGCTGCGCGAGCGCGCCGGCGGCAAACCGGTGGGCATCAAGCTCTGCGTCGGGCACCCGTGGGAAGTTCTGGCGATCTGCAAGGCGATGCTGAAGAGCGGCATCCACCTCGACTTCATCGTCGTCGACGGCGCCGAAGGCGGCACCGGCGCGGCACCCGAGGAGTTCTCCGATCACCTGGGACTACCGCTGCGCGAAGGGCTGCTGGTGGTGCGTAACGCCCTGGTGGGCACCAGGCTGCGCACCCAGGTACGCATCGGCGCCGGCGGCAAGGTGGTGAGCGCCTTTTCCGTCGCCAGCAACCTCGCCCTGGGGGCCGACTGGTGCAACGCGGCACGCGCCTTCATGTTCGCACTCGGCTGCGTGCTGTCCAAACGCTGCCACACTGACACCTGCCCCACCGGAGTCGCCACCCAGGACCGCGGCCGCCAGCGCGGCCTGGTGATCGGGCAAAAGGCCGAGCGCGTCGCCAACCTGCACCGCCACACCCTGCACCGGCTGGCCGAACTGGTGGCGGCGGCGGGTCTGTCACATCCGGGCGAACTGGCGCCGCATCACCTCTACCATCGACTCAACCCGGTGACGGTGGAGACCGTGGACCGGATCTATCCGTTTCTCGACGAGGGCGTACTGCTGGCTGCGCCGCAGGAGACCCCCTACGCCCACTGGTGGAGCGCGGCTGATGCCGAGAGCTTTCAGCCGCGCCACACCGTCGGACCCACCCACCACAAAGACGTCGTCGCCTCGTAACGGTCGGCGCAACCGCTGCGCGGTTTCACTCCTGCGGCGGTATCGCGCCGGTGAGCAGCTGCTGAAGGTTTTGCTCGATGGCAAGCATCTCGGCGACTTTCGGCTTCGTACCGCCGCGCAGACTTGTGAGCACCGTTGCCACGCCCTCGCGTGCCGACTTCAACGGGGCGTCGATGGCGGGAATCTCCAACGTCGCCGCCAGCGCATCGAGACGCTCGGGCACCTTGCCGCGTTCGTCGCGCTCCAGATCCTGCACGACGCCGTCGAGACCGGTGCGCGCAGCCGCAACCGCCTGACCCGGGCCCAACGCATCCAGCACCCGGTAGAGCGGCAGCAGATCGTTGATGAGCTGATCGTTGTTCTTGCGCTGCAGATCCGCGCGCGCATAACGCAACACCGTTTGGAACGCGCCGGTGGGCTCCGCGGCTTGCACCAGATCCAGCAGCGTACCCAGTTGCAAGGTTTCGTCGGCAAGGCGCGGCGTGGCGTCGCCGCGCAACGCCTCCTGCGCCCGCGCCAAGTGGTAAAGCGCCAACCCGGTGAGCGCGCCGATGTGCCGCGCCTGATCAGGCGACAGGGGAATCGACCCCGCGGTCAGCGCCTGCGCCGGCACCGCTGCCGCCAGCAGCAGAACGGCCATCCCATTGCGAAGTGTACGCGCCGAAATCATCCGATCTCTCCTTGTCCGTGCGAATGTTATGCTTGCCGCACGCCCGAGCCTCGAAGCCACCACCATGTCGGACACCAACGATCCACGCATCCTACTCGCGGCCGAACGCACGCTGTTGGCCTGGAACCGCACGAGCCTGTCGTTGATGGGATTCGGCTTCATCGTCGAGCGGTTCGGACTGTTCGTGCACATGCTCGCGCCTGCATCCCCCCAACACCTGCACCGTGACATCTCGTTCTGGGTGGGAGCGGGGTTCATCGCGCTGGGCATTCTCGTCGCCTTGCTGACCATCGTGCAGTTTCGCTGGCTGCTGCGCTCGCTCTCCACGACCGAGATACCGCGCCGCTACCTCACCGCCCTGGCGCCTGCCGCCAACCTCCTCATGGCGCTGCTGGGACTGGCACTGCTCGGGTATCTGTTCTACGGCCTGCGCTAACGCGCGCGCCGGTTTCGCAAAGCGCATCACCACCCGCAGCCCCGGGGCGTTGTCCTCCAGTACCAGCGGCGCGCGGTGCAGGCGCATCACCGCCGCCACCAGACTGAGCCCGAGGCCGTTACCAGGCTGCGAACGGCTCTGTTCGAGGCGGAAGAAACGGCGCAACACCTGCTCGCGCGCCGCGACCGGAACCCCTGGACCGCTGTCGGCGACACTCAGCTCCCAGGCATCGCCAACCGCCGCCAGGCGTACCGTCACGTTGCCGCCCCGCGGCGTGTACTTCACCGCGTTGTCGAGCACGTTGGCCAGTGCCTGCGCCAGCAGATCGCGATCGGCATCCAGCGCAGCGTCGGGTGCCAGATCACAGCGCAGCGTCAGCCGCTTCTCGTCGGCGAGCGGTTCGTAGAATTCGCTCACGTCGCGGATCAGTGCGGCGAGATCGATGCGCTGAAAATCGCTGCGATGCACTTCGGATTCGATGCGTGCGATGCGCAACAGCGCGTTGAAGGTAGCGAGCAATCCATCGGCATCGGCAATGGCCTGTTCGATGGGCGCCGCGTTGACAGCGTCGCCCCTTTGCTGGTCGCGCAGGCTCTCCAGCCGCGTGCGCAACCGCGTCAACGGGGTGCGCAAGTCGTGGGCGATGTTGTCCGAGACACGCCGCACCTCCTCCATCAGCTCTTCGATGCGATCCAGCATGCGATTGAGGTTGGCGGTGAGCTTGTCGAACTCGTCGCCGCCGCCGCGGCTGGGGATGCGACTCGACAAACGACCGGACATGATCTCGCGGCTGGTGGCGTTGATCGCCTCGAGGCGACGGCTGGTGGTGCGGCTGACCAGGTAGCCGCCGCCCAGCGCCAGCGCCACGGTCAGCGCCAACCCCCACCAGAGCGTGCGCGCGATCAACGCGCGCATGCTCTGCAGGCTGCTGAGGTCGCTGCCCACCAGCAACCGGTATCCGCCCCTCAGCACGAACGGCTTGGCGCGCGCCGGATGCACGATTCCCGGCGCGACGCCGCTGTCCTGCAGCGTGAATTCCAGCCAGCCGGCAGCGGGTGTCGCGGCGGTGGGCCAGCGGTCGAGATTGCCGACGATGGGTTCGCCGGCCGGATCGACCAGCAGGTAGACGTCCGTTCCGCCCGGCCGGCGGGCAATGCGTTCGGCGATGCGCTGGGTAAGCGCACTCAGCCCGTCGCTGCGGTACTGCTCGGCAAGACCGGCAATCTCGGCTTCGATGGTGGCGTCGGTCTGGCGCGTCATGTAGGCCACGGTAGACCAGTAGATCAAGCCCAGCAGCAGCCCCACCGAAGCGGAGAACAGCACCATGTAGATCAGCGCCAGACGAAAAGTGAAGCTGCGCAGTGGATCAGGCAGGCGCATGGAGCCGGTACCCCGCACCGCGCACCGTCTGCAGCAACGACGTCTCAAACTCCCGGTCGATCTTGCGCCGCAAACGACTGACGTGCACATCGATGACGTTGGTCTGCGGATCGAAGTGGTAGTCCCACACCTGTTCCAGCAGCATGGTGCGGGTGACCACCTGGCCGGCGTGGCGCATGAGGTACTCCAACAATCGATACTCGCGCGGCTGCAGCTCCACGCGCTGTCCCGCGCGTCGCACCTCGCGGCTGAGCAGATCCATTTCCAGGTCCCCCACCTTGAGATGCGTCACCGGCGCCGACTCCGGCGCGGCGCGGCGCAGCAGCGCCTCCAGACGCGCCTGCAGTTCGGCGAACGCAAACGGTTTGACCAGATAGTCATCACCGCCGGCGCGCAATCCCTGCACCCGGTCGTCCACTTCGCCCAGCGCGCTCAGGATCAGCACTGGGGTGCGAACGTCGCCGGTGCGCAGCGTGCGCGTAATGCTCAAACCGTCCACATGAGGCAGCATGCGATCGATGATGAGTACGTCGTAGGGCTCGCTGGCCGCCATGAACAACCCTTCGCGCCCGTCGGCGGCCTCGTCCACGGTGGCCCCGGTTTCGGTCAACGCCTTGGCGATGTAGGCACGCACTTGAGGATCGTCTTCGATGATGAGTATGCGCACCTGGTGAAACCTCGCAGTGTGGGGAGTTTGCGGAAACGCTGCTGATTTAGACCTGTCCATCGGTGCGAGTTCCGGGGCACCCGGCGGCGCCGGGTGCCCGGAGGTTTACGGATCAGGAGACCAGGTTCACGGTGACGAAGCGCTGTTCGCCCTGCTTCTCCACCAACAGCAACACCGCGCGATGCTTGCCCTTGGCGGCAGCGTGAACCGCCTCGGCCAACTGCTGCGGCCGGTTCACCACCTGCTGATCCACCTGGCGAATGACAGTGCCGGGCTCAAGGCCGGCGTCGGCAGCAGGGCTGTCGGATTTGACGCCGACCACCAGCACGCCGTGCTCGTTGTCATTGAGCGAATAGTCCTGGCGCACCTGCGGCGTGATGCGCACCACCGCGAGTCCCAGCTCGCCGGAGGGCTGACCCTGATCGCCTTGCTGGGCAACCTTGGCCGTCGTTTGCGGCGGAGTACCGATCACCGCCACCAGCGTGCGATTTTCACCGGCGCGCGTCACCTGCAACGTGGCGTGAGTATCCGGCTTGGCGTTGGCTACCAGCCAGGGCAGATCGCGAAACGCCTTCACCGGCTTGCCGTCCACCTCGGTAATCACGTCGCCCACCTTGAGGCCGGCGTGCGCCGCGGGGCTGTCGGCGGTCACCTCGGCCACCAGCGCGCCTTGCGGCTCTTTCAAACCGAGGCTGTCGGCGACCTCTTGCGTGACTGGCTGGATCTTGACCCCCAGCCATCCGCGCTCCACGTGTCCGCTGGCGCGCAGCTGCGCCACGATGGGCTGCGCTTCGCTGGCCGGAATGGCGAACCCGATGCCAACGTTGCCGCCGCTGGGCGACCAGATTGCCGTGTTGATGCCGATCACCTTGCCCGACATGTCGATCAGCGGCCCGCCCGAATTGCCGCGGTTGATGGGCGCGTCGACCTGCAGGTAGTCGTCGTAGGGACCGCTCTGAATGTCACGCCCGCGCGCCGACACGATACCGGCGGTGACGGTGCCGCCCAACCCGAACGGGTTGCCCACAGCCACCACCCAGTCGCCCACGTTCACGTCCTTGGAGTTGCCGAACTCCGCGTAGGGCAGCGCGCGCCCGGCGTCGATCTTCACCAATGCGAGATCGGTCTTCTCGTCACGCCCCAGCACCTTGGCGGGGTAACGCTGGCCGTCATCGAGTATCACCGTGACCTTGTCGGCGTGATCCACCACGTGGTTGTTGGTGACGATGTAGCCGCTGGGATCGACGATGAACCCCGAGCCGAGACCGCGAATCTTCGGTCCACCCTCGGGTCCGTTGGGGATGCCGCGCTGTTCGAAAAAGTGCCGGAACAGATCGCCAAACGGAGAATCGGGCGGAAACTGCGGCAGATCGAACGGTTTGCCGTTAGCGCTCAACTGGGAGGGATCGTGGCCCTCGATGGCCACGGTCACCACCGCCGGCCGCACCTTTTTCACCAGCGACGAAAACCCTTGCGGGCCCTGTTGCTCCGCCGCATCGGGTGATGAGGAAAACAGCGAGGCCTCGGCCGGCAGCATGGCTACCAGCGGCGCGGTACCGAGAGCCAGAGCCACGGCCGCCGCCACCGCGCGCCGTTTGAGATGGCGCCGCACCGGGGGGGTGTTGCGCTGCGAAGGGATTTGTCTGTTCATTGCCCACTCCTTGATCGTCGGTAGGATTCAGTGGCCCTGTTATAGCGCCGCCGACCTTAAGCCACCCTTGCCGCAGCATTACCGTTTGTTCATCTTTGCAGCCCCGCGGCGGGCGACGCGGTACACTGCTCCCATCACAACAACGACAACCCCGGGAGGCCACCACCATGCAGCCGAAACAGTTCCAGACGTTGATTACACCGATCATCGAAGCGATCGCCGGCAGACCCGTGGACGTGCAGCTCGAAGCAGAACTGAACCGCCGGTTCCCCGCCAACGAGGAGGTATTTCAGGTAATCCGCGAAGCCTGTCACGAAGCCATCGCGGCCGGCTGGATGTGCAGTCAGGGGGAAGGCAAACGGCGTTTCGGGCGCGTCATCGAAGCCGCGCCCACCACCCGCAACCTGAGCGTGGACGTGGTGGACCTGACCGATGTCGTCGGCCCCCATCACCGCCATCCCAACGGCGAGATCTGCCTGGTGATGCCGGTGGACCCGTCGGCCAAATTCGACGGCAAGGGTGCGGGCTGGAAGGTCTACGGGCCAGATTCGGCCCATCGCCCCACGGTCACCGAAGGGCGCGCACTGGTGCTGTATCTGCTGCCCGAGGGGGCGATTGAGTTTTCGGGTTAGGATCCCCGGGAACGACGCGCGTCGCAACGCGCGGCAGGAGATGGCTTACTCGGACTGACCCCCAGCGGGGCGCCGCCGCACGAACCAGTTGGAGGTGAGCCGCGTCACCGCCTGCCCGTCCTGGCGCACCAGCATATTGCGCAGCTGAACCAGCCCCTCGCCGGGGCGGCTGTTTAACTCGCGGGTCGCGGTGACCTCCGTTTGCGAGACGAGCACGTCACCCGCACGCACCGGCAGCAGCCATCGGATGTCGTCCCAGCCGGGGGAGATGACGGTTGCGCAATGGGGGAACGCATCTTTGCTGAGGCGCCGCCAAATGGAAACCAGTTGCAGCCCTGAAGCGATCAATCCCCCCCACCCCAGCTCGCGTGCCGCTTCATCGTCCAGGTGAAACGGTTCCGGATCGTAGACACGCGCGAACTCCCGCATGGCCTCCTCGGTCATCTCCCAGGCGCCGAAAACGAACTGCTGTCCCACGACGAAATCCTCGAACCAGCGGATATCGGGGAAAAGTCCAGGCGGCTGAGTCATCTGCGCGGCACCAAGGCTGTAGCTGAAGCGCGCAGAATAACACACGCGAAAACAGCCGCTTGCCCGTCGGTAGACCCCTGGTGCCCGGTCCTTCTATCCCGCAAGTCGGGGGCTACTACCCACTAGTTTCCAATTCAGGCTCATTAAATGGGACTAGACTGCCGCTAAATACCTTACGCATTGACCCAGTTTGCCGATTTCTGAACAACCGACGGCAGGCCAGCGCAGGACAGATGAGCTTATTTACTCGGGTTCAATCACCCGACCAAGCGATACCCACACTATCGCTCGTAGACCGCGGGGTGCCCATACCGTGAAGATCAATATGCCGGTCACCGACAGAGAAGTGACGTTTGGCAAAGACGAACGCATCGTTTCCACCACCGATCTCAAAGGACTGATTACCTCCGTCAACGACACCTTCGTCCGGATCAGTGGCTTCGAGCGCGACGAGTTGATCGGCAAGAGTCACAACGTCGTGCGCCATCCCAGCATGCCGCCACTGGCGTTCGAAAACCTGTGGCAGACCATGAAATCCGGCCGCCCCTGGATCGGTCTGGTCAAGAACCGCTGCAAGAACGGTGACTACTACTGGGTGCACGCCTACGTCTCCCCGATCTACGAAGGCGAATCCATCGTCGGCTACCAATCGGTGCGCTATCCGCCATCCAAGGAACAGATCGCCCGCGCCGAAAAGCTGTACGGCATCATCAACAAGCACGACGGAAACCTGGGGCTGCTCGGTAACCTCCTGTTCAAGTTCAACTATACGCTGTTGAACTTCGCCATCTATCTGCTGGTGTTCTTCGGCCTGGCGGCAATCGGTGCGCTGACCGGCGTCATCGCCCCGTGGGTGGCCGCTGTGCTTGCCATCATCGGTTTCCCGGTAGGGGCGATCGCCGCGTACCTGGGAGCACGACCCGTCGCGCGCCTGCGGGCCGCGGCGAAGCGGATCGCGGACAACGATCTTTTGGAATTCGTCTACTCGGGGAACGGGCGCGAAATCGCGACCGTCGAACACGCCATGCTGATGTTGCAGTCCAAACTCAATACCGCCGTGGGGCGCCTGGAACTGTTTTCCACCAGCCTCTACGAGGCCGCCGAGAAGACCAAGATCACGGCTGACGCGAGCAGCGAAAACGCCCGCAAACAGGAGCACGAAATCGTGCAAGTGGCGACGGCGATGAACGAGATGAACGCCACCGTCGAGGAGATCGCGCGCAATGCAAGCACGACCGCCGATCAAACCAAGGGCACCCAGTCGCTGGTGGAAGGTGGATCGCGGCGACTGAACGAGACCTCCGGGCAGGTGACCGAGCTGGCGCATCATGTGGACAAAACCGGCAAAGTCATCGACAAACTGAACCAAGACTTCAAGGAAGTGGATTCCGTACTGCAGTTAATCGTGAACATCTCGGAACAAACCAATCTGCTGGCGCTCAACGCCGCCATCGAGGCGGCACGGGCCGGCGAGCATGGACGAGGATTTTCGGTGGTGGCCGACGAGGTGCGAACCTTGGCAAACAAGACCAAGGAATCGACCTCCAGCATCAAAGGCATTCTCACGAATCTTAGTGCCAGCATGCAGTCCGCCGTGACCGACATTCAGGAAAGCGAAGCGCAGATGCACCACGTAGTCGAACAGATCCAGCGTATGCAGGACGCACTCGGCGAGATCAGCAGCTCAGCGGCAAAGGTCGCCGACATGAACATGCAGATAGCCAGTGCCGCCCAGGAACAGAGCATGGTGGTCGAGGAGATCAACCGCAACGTCAGCAACATCAGCGAAATCGCCAACTACACCGCGCTCAGCTCGCAAGAATCCACCGCCGCCGCCGACGATCTGAACAACACCGCCAAGGAGTTGGGCATACTGATCAAACAGGTGACGACCTGAGCGGTCCGGTGGGAAGCCGCTACACCACTCGCGTCAGAACGCAGTGAGCGACCGCCTCCAGAGCGAGTCCGCCGACACCTAGCGGATTGTCGAGACTGTGATGCGGCCCTGCGCCGAAACCGTCAGCCGAGATCCCAAAACTCTCCACACACAATCGCGCCGTCGGCCACCTTTTCAGTATCTGTGACGAGCACAATTGCAGTATCGCGCCCGTCGGCTAAACGCCGGCAGATAGGCCGATCAAAGATCGTTGCCCGCCCGCAACGCGATCAAGTCTATCTCCCGACCCAATGCAGACGACTCACCTCGATTCGCTGCCGTTTCCGGACAACGCACACGAGTTTGTTAGCGTTCAAATAAAACCCAAAAGTAATCATTGAAAACCCGACATCCCACAGCAATTTCTACTTATAGACCCTGCCCGCCACCCCACATTCCACACAAAATACTGACGGCGGTTCGCTAACCTGAGACTTTCCCAATCCGCCGTACCAGAGGAGGCGCAACCATGAAGATCGGGGTACCCAAAGAGATCAAGATCCACGAGTACCGCGTCGGTTTGACACCGGACGGCGTCCGTGAATTCGTCGCACACGGCCATCAGGTGGTGGTGCAGTCCAACGCGGGTATCGGCATCAGCGCCTCTGACGACGACTACCGCGCCGCCGGGGCCGAAATCGCCGACAGCGCCGAAGCCATATTCCAGAGCGCCGAGATGATCATCAAGGTCAAAGAGCCGCAACCGGCCGAGCGTAGAATGCTGCGCGAAGGCCAGGTGCTGTTCACCTATCTACATCTCGCCCCGGACCCCGACCAGGCTCGCGACCTGGTGAACAGCGGCGCTATCTGCATCGCCTACGAAACCGTCACCGACGCCCACGGCGGACTGCCCCTGCTGGCCCCCATGTCCCAGGTGGCCGGCCGACTGGCAATCCAGGCGGGTGCGCACAGTCTGGAGCGGGCCCACGGAGGTCGCGGCAAACTGCTGGGCGGGGTGCCCGGTGTTGCACCCGCCACGGTGGTGGTCATCGGCGGCGGCGTGGTCGGTGAGAACGCGATCCTGATGGCCTTGGGAATGGGCGCCGACGTCACCGTACTGGATCGCAGCGTCGACGTATTGGGCAGACTGTCGGGACGGTTCGGCTCGGCACTGAAGACCGTCTACTCCAACCGCGCCACGCTGGAGCAATACGTGCTGGCGGCGGACCTCGTCGTGGGGGCGGTGCTGGTGGCAGGCGCCGAAGCACCCAAACTGGTCACGGCCGAGATGGTGCGCGCCATGCAACCCGGATCGGTGCTGGTGGACGTGGCCATCGACCAGGGCGGTTGCTTCGAGACCTCGCGGCCCACGACGCACGCCGAGCCCACGTACGTGGTCGACGGCGTCGTCCACTACTGCGTAGCCAATATGCCGGGCGCAGTGCCGCACACCTCGACCTATGCGCTCAACAACGTCACGCTGCCTTACGCGCTGGCGTTGGCCGACAAGGGATATGCCCGAGCGCTGCAAGAGAACCCCCACTTCCGCAACGGCCTGAACGTGTTCCGAGGGAAAGTCACCTGCGAAGCCGTGGCCAGGGGGTTGGGATACGACTACGTACCTGCGCAAGAGGCACTGGCGCGTTAGGCAGAAAACCGGGGGAAGGGGCGCGGCGAACAGGTCTTCGACCTGTTGCCGCCACGCTCCCCTTCGCCTCCCAACGTGTACGAATCGCTGCGGTCCGGCGGTTCAACCCCTGCTTCCTGCACCCCAGCGGGGTGACACCGCCGTTGGCAAATGCGATCAAGCCTTCAGCGCCAAGGCGCCGTGCAGCTCGACCTCGTTGCTGCTCGGTCCGGGTCAGGGAGTGAACGAGTTTGCGTTCTGGGTCGCTTGGTTCGCGTAGAGATTCAGCATCTGACTCAACGCATGCGCCTCGGAGGCGGTTTTCAGGGCCGCCTGCTTAAACTGCTGGGTGGAATAGCTGGGAATCCCGCCGCCCGTCGCGGGTGCCCCGGGTATCGAAGGCATGGAAAAACCGGAGGTGGCAAACGTCGCCACGCAGTGTTTGTACAACTTGTCCGTACACTGATCGACCGTGTCGCTCCCCTTGCACCCCGCGGCCATCTGGTCCTGCACCGTATACGCCTTGCTGGAGCACTCCTTGGTAATGTTCGGCATCAGCTGCATTCCAAGCTCATAGACCGCCGCATCACTATTCATCGTCGCGAACTTCTGATTGAGCTGCTCCAACTTGACCTGCAGCGCCTTGAGCATATGCCCGACTCTCAATTTCGCGTTGGGACTCAGCCTCAGATTGCCCTTTAGCGGCGCGGGAGACTTCGCGCCCGGCATTGCTTTCGCAGCATCGCGGCCATTCTGCACCGCCGGTAGCGCCGAACGATCCGCCGCCGTCGCTGCCGCGCTGACCAACGACATCCCCAATGCCAAAACCGTTGCCGACAAAATGGAAATTTTCATGGTTGTGCCCTCAACGTTGTTGTTCATTCCTTACCCGCCACCACGCGGATCGGCGCACATCCTAGCACGCCCTCACGCCGGATCGCGTAGCGCCGACTGCAGCACCAGGTTGCATCGTCCATAGGTCGCGCGGATGATCCATGCGGTTCAATCCGGAGAATCCTGAACTGAATTCCAGAGCCAGCGGATTCGTACCCACCTCACCCCAGCGTAACGTCCGTCTGCTGCGTGACACCACCCGTCTTGCCGTCTCCGGCGCACCGGTACCCACCCAAAACTCCAAGGAGGATCCAGATATCCGACGCCATTTCCTTTACCAATAGGAAGGCACGACGGTCAACGCCGCCGACAAGCGTATCGGTTCCACGATCCCTCCTTCGACTCCCAATCGTTTCATACCTGGAGGTCGGCAGGCTAAAAAAAGAATTCCCAACGCACAAACACTTGCGTGGAACGCGCCAGATACATGCCGCTTCCCGGCACCAACTCCAAGCCACCGAACTCCGTTCCTTGATCGCCCACGGGAACGCGCACACCTGCCTTGATCGCACTATCGTTGCTGAGCGAGTGCGTCGCCTGAATGTCTATCAGGACGCTGTGGTCACGAAGATTCGCGATCAGTGTCGGCGTCCATTGCAACAAGGGCGTCTGTTCCCAGGTGGCGCCTAAGGCGAGGTAGTCGGTGCCGGTCACGAACTGCTGGGAGCGCTCGATACGCATTGTCAGCGCGGCGTTCAACTCCGCCAGGGTGTATTCGTTGCCGCGCTCGCCAAAACCGTTGTGGTAGTACTCGGCGAACAGCGTTGCGTTGCGCCGTAGCCAAGTGCTCGCCTGGTTGACGTTGGCCAGGAGCGAGGTCTTGGTCGCATCGCCTTCCAGACGGGTGGCGACCGTTTCCAGATTCCACGCTGCGCCGCCCAGCGCACCGCTGACACCGACGCCGAACACATCGTCGGCGCGATCCTTAGCCACCAGCAGGTTCCATTGCACGCTGTTGCCCGCCACATTGGCGAACAGCGCGTGGGTGGATTTCCCGGCATCGGGATCGGCGCTGTCGCGACGTTTGCGCGGCACGCTGGCGAACTGAATATCGGAACCGTCGCTGAGTAGCCACTGCGCGTAAAGCATGTCGGTGCCGCGTTTATAGGCGGTATCGGTGGCCACCGGCTGGAAGGGATTGACCAGATCCATGGGATGGAACACCAGTCCAGCGCCCCAGGTGAGGGCCTGGCGTCCCATGCGAGCGACAAAGGCACGCCCGGCGTAGGCGAGATTGAATCGGTCCAGGCGCTGCGTGGATTGCGTTGCGCCGCCGTCGACGCCGATCGATTCCAGATCCCAATAGCTGGTATTCGGATCGTATTCCAGCGCTGGATAGGCGGCGACCAGGGCATGGTCCCGCTCCACCGTGCTGCCATGGCGCATATCGAGCTGCAAGGCCGCCTCCATGCTCCACGGACCGACGCCGTGCGTCATGCGCAACCGCAACTGCGCGGTGGTTTCGTGGCTGGTGGCGTAACCCAGCGCGTCTTCCGGCGTATCCGGTCCGGCGTCGTAGCCCAAAGCGTCGAACTTGATACGCCCGCCGACCTCCATCGCCGGTAACGGCATTGAAGCCAGCAATCCGATCAAGACAGCAAAGAGGCGCATCAGGCGGCTTCGTCGGTCTCAATGCGGCCGTCGGTAAGTACGATGTGACGCCGTGTGTGTGCGATCACGCGCGGGTCGTGCGTGGCGACGACGATGGTGACATCGGACTCGCGGTTGAGCTCGGACATCAGCGCCAGGAGTTCGTCCGAGTTTTCGGAATCGAGATTCGCGGTGGGTTCGTCGGCGAGGATGATGGCAGGATGACTCGCCAGGGCGCGCGCCACCGCCACGCGCTGCTGCTGGCCACCGGAGAGCTGGTTGGGACGGCGATCTTCCAATCCCCCCAGCCCCACCGCTTGCAACAGCTTGGTGGAACGTGCGCGGCGCGTTTTGGCATCCACGCCCTGCAACTGCAGGATGAACTCGACATTCTCGGCGGCGGAGAGCACCGGTATCAGGTTGTACGCCTGAAACACGAAACCGATGCGGTTCAACCGCAGATCCGCCAGCTCACGCTTGGATTCCTTGTTGAACGGCGTGCCATCCAGGATCACCTCGCCCTCGGTCGGTTGTTCGAGGCTGCCGAAGATGTGCAGCAGCGTGCTTTTACCGGAACCGGACGGTCCCGAGATGGCGACGAACTCGCCCTTCTCGAACGCCACGTCCACGCCGCGCAATGCGTTGACGGTGGTTTCGCCCTGGTGGTACTGCTTGACGAGATTTCTGCCTTCGAGAATGGCGCTCACAATGGTTGCCTCCTGCGGTATTCGTCTTCGTTCAATGTTCAAATTAGGTGGAACGCATGGCTTCGATGACATCGAAGCGCGCGGCGCGACGCGCCGGCCACAATGCGGTCAGCACACCGAGTCCCCAGATAACGGCGATGGTCGTAACGAATTCGGTAGGATCGATGCGCGGATAGAGGACGCGTTCCATGCCCAGAAAATCGGCCCCCGCCGAGAGGCCGCTGAGGGAGATACCGTCCTTGAACCCGTAGACGGTCAGCACGGCGGCCAGCGCCCCCACGATCACCCCGAAACCGATGATCTGCACCGCCTCCAGCGAGACCTCCAGCACGATCCAACCGGGGCGGAAGCCCAACGCCTGCAGCAACCCGAACTCACGGGTACGCTCGAACACGGCGGCAAGCTGGGTATTGACGACACCGATGGCGATGAGCACGAACATCACCCACAGCCAGATGTAGATGAACCCCTGGGTGAAATCGTGGATACCCTTGGTCATGGGCTGCAATTGCGCCCAGTCTGCCACCGCCAGTTTCGGGGCCGCCGCACGCAGTTGCTTCACCACGGAGGTCAGCGGTATTTGCGGATTCGACATCAACGCGATCTCGGACAGCCGGCCCTCGATCTTCAGGAACCGTTGTGCCGGCGCGAGCCCGGTGAACAGAAACTGCTCTTCGATGTTGGGCGCCGCCGCGTAGATGCCCACGACACGCGCACCGCGTTCGGCAAGCCGGCCCCCGGCGTCGTTGGCCATGAGCACGATACGCTTGCCCACCGTGGTCTTGAGACGCTGCGCGAGCTTGCGCCCAATCACCACGCCGTCGTCATTGGCGTCGCGCAGCGCCGCACCCTCCCGCAACGCAGCGGCGATGAAGGACACGCCCGCCTCACGCTGCGGAACCATGCCCACCAGCGTGATGGGCAACGTTTCGTATTCACTCTGTACGATGGCAGGCGTGCGCACCCGCGGCGCCCAGCGGGCGACGGCCGCGCCGTTCAACACCCGCGCCAATTCGCCAGCGGGTGTCGGGAAACTGTGTTCGGCATCGGGATCGTCGAGATAACCCGGCGCGTGCACCTGCGCCTCGGCGGTCAGGTTCTTGAGGCTGCCGGCCAGCGAACTATCGGACCAGGCGCGGATGACTGCGTTGAACGCAATAATCGACCATACGCCAACCGCCACTACCGCCAGGGTAATCAGGGTGCGGCGCTGTTGGCGCCACAAATTGCGCCACGCGAAGGGAAACAGGATCAGCAGTACGCGTACCATCACACTGCCCTCATGGCGCTCACCGGCTCCAGCCTGCGTACCCGGCGATAAGGAAAGATCCCCGCCACCAGAATGCACACCGCCATGGCGCCGGGACCGGCAAGAAGACTCGTCAAGCTCAGGCGTGGGAAGATCCGTCCGGGCAGCCCCCATTGGGCAAAGATCGCCTCCGCGCCCGGCATCTCGAAACCGTAGTAGCCGGTGACCAGCGTCACTGCGCTGCCGATCGCCATCCCCAGCGCCAGGCCGACCAGCGCGAGCAGCCCCAGCTCCACCCAGATCACGGCACCCAGCAGGGTGGGCCGCATACCGATCGCCAGCAGCACACCGAACTCGCGCGTGCGCTCCAGCACCGACATGAGCAGCGTGTTGAGAATGATGAAGACCACGACGATCACCAGGCTCGCGTACCACATCAGCGAGGTGTTGAGATCGAGGCTGATGGCGCCGTCCATACCCGGCTGCAGCTGCTGCCAGGCGAGCACCACCAACCCCTCTCCGGCAACCGCGGCGCGCACGGCGGGCAACGCGCGGGTCACCCCGCTCAGTGTGGGGCCGGTGAGCGCAATCGCGTTCACCGCCCGGCCCATGGCGAAGGTCGCTTGAAAACGGCGCAGCGGTATTTGCGAGATCTGGCGATCCACCTCCGGCACGCCGGTTTCGAAGATACCGACCACCTGCAACACGTCGGCCGCGATGCTGCCGTCGCGCGCCTCGGCGAGCAGCGTGACATTGCCACCCACAGTCGCGCCCAGATTGCGCGCGAGCGCCGAACCCAGCACGATGGCGGCGTCATCATCCGGTGTGAGATAGCGACCCTGTTTGATGCTGTGGTTGAGCGTCGAGACCCGCACCTCGCGTGCCGGGTCCACACCGACCACCGCGGCACCGATGCTCTTTTCGCCGTTGGCCAGGATGGCGAAGCTCTGCGTGCGGGGAGCCGCCGCGCCGACGCCCGCTACCGCTTCCACCCGCGACAGCAACGCCCCGGGATTTTCGATCACCTTGCGCAGTTTAGGATCGTCCTGGTAGCCGCGTGGCTGGATCTGCGCAAACCCATCCATCACCCGCAGCACGTTCTCCTTCATGATGGCGTAGGTGCCCAGTTGAAACGAAAGCAGGAACACCATCACCAGCGCAGCGAACGCGATGGAGGCGAGATTGAGCCAGGTCCGGCGCGGACTGCGCCACAGGTTACGCCATGCCAGTTGGATCAGCATGGCTCAAAACTTCCGCGGATTGCGCAGGTTCGATTTGGTGAACAGCGCATCCGGCAGCGCGCCGTTGAAACGCCCCTGCTGGAATTCGATCCGCGTCCACGCCTGTTCGGTCGCCGCCTTGCGCATAGTCATCACCACCGGGTACTGGCGTCCACCCAGCTCGCCCACTTTTTGGGTCTGCATGGTTTTCACCAGTTTCATATCCTGGTCGAAATAGTTTTCGGCCAGCAGCACGCCGTCGTCGCGGACCCGTATCGTCTGTTTACCCCACACGGTGGCCGCCTGCGGTTTGGGCAAGGCTTCGATGTCGTAGACGGTGTGGCCGTCGACCTGTTCCTGCCCCGTCAGACGATGGGTGTACTCGGTGAGCACGTCATTGGCCTTGGCGAGATCGTTGTAGGAGAAATCGGAACCCATCCACGACTGCGCCATCATGCTGGCCGGCAGTTTGAGGATCTGGTTGAGGCGCGGATTGAAGATCCACATGGCGTCGCCGAGTTTAAGGGTGGCATTGCCGGCGTCCTTGGGCGGTGCGGTGAAGCGCACCAGGGAATCGTCGTCGCCGCGTGTCCACGACTTCATGGACAACGAGCGCTCCCAGTCGGGGCGGTGCACGGTCATGGTCACCTCGGTGTACGACGAGTTCCCGCGCCAGTTGTCGAAGGCCTTCTGGATCAACTGGCTCGGATCAGGCGTGTCCGCCAGCGCCGGCGACACCATCACGGCCAACAACAGCAATCCATATCGCACTCTCATTACGCGCCTCCCTGTTCGATCCCTCGCAACACCAGAGCCAGAAAATTGTCGGTCCAGCCGCGCACGTCCAGCGACTGGTCGAACCAGTACTGCAGCATCATCCCGTCCAGCCCACCCACCAGCCAGCCGGCGACGGCCTGCTCGTCCACATCGGCGCGGAATTCGCCGTTCGCCTTGCCGGTCGCCACCAGATCGGCGGTCATGCCGCGAAACTCGCGGTAGAGCGCCTCCATCACCACCGCGAAGCGTTCGCGCGCCGGTCCCGAGCTGGCGGCCGCCCACAACTCCAGGGTGAGGGGGAAGAGTTCGATGTGTTCGCGCAGCGACTCGACGACCATCGTGAGGCAAGCGATCAACTTGTCGTGGGCCGAGACCTGCGCCGCCATGACCGCCGCGCACTCCGCCACCAGCTCCGCCTGATAGGCCTGGAAGGTGGCGTAGAACAGCGCCTCTTTGTTCTCGAAGTAGCCGTACACCGTTCCCTTGCTGACGCCCGCCGCGGCCGCGATGTCGTCGATCAACGCCCCCTTAAAGCCGTGGCGGGCGAACACCTCGGTAGCGGCCTGGGTAATCCGGTCCCGCATCTCCTGCTTGTCGACGATCTTGGGGGCCATAGAGAATCCGATTGGCAGCTAATATTGACCGACTGGTCAGTCATTATCCGCGCCCATGTGTGCGTGTCGACCCTTGCGCACCACACCCGCACTTCACCCAACCGCCATCGCCGTACAACAGGCTACCGGTAAACAGGGGCCATGGACGGGCTCAGCCACCTCGCCCGGGCAGCCATCCCAACATCAATTCCCGCCTCGGAACCAGCAGAACCCGAACGGCTCTTGGACGCGTCGATCGATCTGCGCGCCACCACGATCGACGGCGCACCCACCCGGTTCGGCGCTTATGAGAGTAGTCTTCCAGACGGATCGTTCACTTCCTGCGACCAAAGTCTGGCGCCCCGTTACGGGCGCCTCACCGGTAGCGGTCAGCTACGTGCCGCGAGCACCGCACCGGTAGCGATCATCACACTGCCGGCGCCGCGGTTGAGCGCCCGTTCTGCGCGCGCGCTGGTGAAGAGTCGGCGCGCCCGGTCGGCGGCGTAGGCGTAGCCCATCAGTACCGCACCCAGCACTACCGAGACGATGCCGGCCGCAGCGGCGATATCGGCGCCGTCCAGCCGGTGCAGATCGAGAAAGGTGGGCAGAAACCCGAGATAGAAAAGGATCACCTTGGGATTGCCCAGAGTGATCACCAGGCCGCTGGTGTAGTTGGCGCGCCACGACAGTTCGCGCACACCCTTGAGGTGTGCCGGTACCGGCGGCGCCGTCCACAGCTTCAACCCCAGCCACATCAGGTACGCGGCGCCGGCGTATTTGACGAACGTGAACAGACCGCCGAGCAGCTCGGCGATCGCGCTCAGACCAAAGATCGCCAACAGCAGAAACAGCAGATCCCCCGTCACGATGCCCAGCACCACCACCGCCGCGTGCCCAACACCCGACGCCAGGGCGCGCGCCACGGTGGCGAACACGCCGGGGCCCGGCGTGACGGCGAGCAGCAACATGGCACCCGCCAAACCCAACGCGCTGAGTACGGTCACGGTTTCACTCCGGTTTGGGCGGCGCGTTCCTGCCACGCGGTGGCGCCACGATAGCGTCGATATCCACCAGATCCCAAGCGCCGCTGTTGCGGTAGAGCCGCTTGCCGAGGTTGGGGTAATCGGCCATGTCCTGTTCCAGGCGCTGCCCCATCACCAGACAGACGAGCGTTTCGTCGCCGTCGTTGACGATGTTGTGCGCCGCTGTGGCACGCGGGAGGCCGACGAAATCACCCGGGCCCAGCGCGAACCGCTCCCCCTCGATGATGGCCGTCGCGGTACCGGAGAGCACGTAGACGCACTCCTCCTCGTAGTAGTGCTTGTGGTACTCGGTCGTATCCTTCCCCGGCTCCACGTAGATGAGGTGCACGCCGATACGACTCAGACCGACGGCATCGCCCAGCGACTTGTTGATGCGCACAGCGTTGGGGTTCAGGAAATGCGTCTTCGCCTCCCCCGCCATCTTTTCAATCTGCTCCGCCTTCAACAGCAGGTGCGACGGCTCCATGGAATCGCCCTTACGAATCGCGGTGAATGGCAAACGGTCCAAACGCCTGGCAGGTGGGCATCAACTGCAC
>JBNKCG010000095.1:0-7216 GCA_050287605.1 Gammaproteobacteria bacterium
CTTTCCGTCCCGGTCCCACTGATACTATCAGCAAAGTTTCCCCAGGCTCACGGTCAAATAATATCTTATTGTGCCTTACTGGCAAATATAGCTACCCGACGGCTTACATGGATTTGATCTTCATCACAAAGACGGAAACAAAAAACGCCACCTTGTTGTAAGGCGGCGTTTTTGTCAGAAACAAACCGATTACTCTTTGTCGCCGGTGCTTCGTTCGCTGATCACGTTATCGATCAGGCCATAGGTGCAGGCATCCTCCGCTCCCATGAAATTGTCGCGCTCGGTATCTCGCTCGATCATCGACAAATCCTGGCCGATATGGCGGGAAAGGATTAGGTTCAGCCTATCGCGTAATAATAGGATCTCCTTGGCATGGATCTCGATATCGGTCGCCTGACCCTGGAAACCGCCCAATGGCTGATGAATCATCATCCTAGAATGTGGCAGGGCATGACGTTTTCCGGCAGCGCCGCCGGCCAGTAACAGGGCGCCCATGCTGGCCGCCTGGCCGATACACATGGTGCTGACATCGGGCCGAACAAACTGCATGGTGTCGTAGATCGCTAGGCCGGAACTTACGGAACCGCCGGGGGAATTGATATAGAGATGGATATCCTTGTCGGGGTTCTCCGACTCCAAAAACAGCAATTGCGCCACCACCAGGTTGGCCATGTGGTCCTCGACCGGCCCCACCAGGAAAATAACCCGCTCCTTCAGTAGCCTGGAATAGATGTCGTAGGCGCGTTCCCCGCGGGAAGTCTGCTCCACCACCATAGGCACCAGGCCCTGCCCACGCGGCTCCATATCGAACTCTCCACGAAACTTGCTCATAATAACGTTATTCCGCTTCAGGATTCATAAAGGCGTCAAAGCCGAGGGGGTCATCTTCGACCTTGGCCTGTTCCAACACCCAATCGGTCACCTGATCTTCCAATACCAGATTTTCAACCGATGCCCGACTTTGGGCATTACTCTTGTAATGATCGATCACGTCCTGCGGCTGCTCATAGCTCTGAGCGAATTCCTCGATAGTTGATGAGACGCGTTCTTGGTCCAGCTCGATCTTGTTGCGGCTAATGACCTCATTAATCAGCATCCCCAGGGTAACACGACGTTTCGCTTGATCTTTGAAGATATCGACCGGCAGATCGATACTACTGCTGTGGCCCTGTTGCGTCATATTATCCTTGGCTTGCTGCTTCATCGCCTCCGCTTCCTGGTCAATCATCACCTGGGGCACGTCGATATCGTTTGCCTCAAGCAAGGCATCCATCGCCCGCTCTTTTACGGTCGACTTCACCTTCTGCTTCAGCTCGTGCTCCATATTTTTGCGGATATCGGCTTTGAACTCGTCGGCATCGCCGCTCTCAATACCAAAGGTCTTGATGAAATCTTCATCGACCTCCGGCACTACCTGATGACGAACCTCTTTCAGCTCGACCTCAAAGGTTACATCCTTTCCGGCCAGGTCCTGAACCCGGTAATCATCGGGAAATTTCAGTTCAAGGGATCGAGAATCGCCAGCCGAGACCCCTACCAGCCCCTCTTCGAAACCATCGATCAGACTATTGGAGCCCAGTTCCACCGGCACATTTTCGGCAGAACCGCCCTCAAAGGCTTCTCCGTCGATGAGCCCTTTGAAGCTGATCAGCACCTGATCACCCATCTCCGCAGCACGCTCGACCATACTCCAGGAGGCACGCTGCTTACACAGCTTTTCCACCAAAGCCTCGACATCAGCATCGGTAATCTCAACTTGAGGACGCTTGACGGTCACGCCGCTCATATCGGCGGGCTCGATTTCGGGCACTACCTCGAACACAGCGGTATAACGCGCGGAATCGACATCCAGGTCGTCAATACGGGGGAAACCGGCGGGTTTGACCGATTCCTTGGCGGCGGCTTCGTAGAAGCTTGACTGGATCATTTCGCCGATCACATCCTGGCGAACCGCCGTTCCGTAACGCTGGCGCACAACCCGCAACGGCACCTTGCCGGGACGAAAACCATCGATGCGGACAGTACGCGTCATATCCTGCAAACGTTTATCGACCTCCTGCTGAACCTCATCGGCAGGCAACTCCACGGTCATACGGCGTTCCAGACCTTCGCCCGACTCAATCGAAACTTGCATCAAACTCATCTCCAACGGCTACCGCCGTCTGTTCCAAATTATGGTACGGAACCCTGAATTATCAGAGTACCCAGGATATATTGGTGCGGGAGGAGAGACTCGAACTCTCACGGGTTGCCCCACAGGAACCTAAATCCTGCGCGTCTACCAGTTCCGCCACTTTCGCCGAGCCGCGCCCCACGGGCGCGACACAAGCGGCGCATTATACAGTCACCCCCATGGGCCGCGCACCCCCGCAGCCGATCTCACACCGAAGCTCCAGCAAACGTGGAGTTCGCCTGCGCCACCCGGGCACGGACATGCCGCGCAGACGGGGCATGCGGCTAGCCTTCGCAGCGGAACGGCGAATGCGCGCCCAGCTCCTCGGCGTACTGCTCCATCTCCTGCGCCTCGGCCCGTACATAGCGTTCCACCGCGCGGCGAAATCCCGGATTGGCCAGCCAGTGGGCGGACCAGGTGAATTCAGGCAGAAATCCGCGGCTGATCTTATGCTCGCCCTGGGCGCCCGGCTCGAAACGCCGCAGCCCCTGCTCGATGGCGTACTCGATGCCCTGGTAATAGCAAAGTTCGAAATGCAGGCTGTCGTACGCCTCGAAGCAACCCCAGTGGCGCCCGTACAGCACGCCACCGCCGACGAAATCGATGGCCCCGGCGACGCAACGCCCCGCCTGGTAACCCAGTAGCAAGAGCACCTGGTCGCCCATGGTGGCGCCCACTTCGTGGAAAAAACCCTCGTTCAGGGTCGGGAAACCCCACTTGCGCTGGTAGATCTCGGCATAGAGTGCCGCCACGGTGCGCCACTCGGCATCCGACAAGTCGCTCCCGGAGACACGCCGTACCTCCACACCCTGCTCCTGCACGCGTCGGCGTTCGCGCCGGACCATCTTGCGTTTGGAGGCGGTGAGCGCATCCAGGTAGTCCTGAAAATCGCGGTATCCCGGGTTATGCCAGTGGTACTGCACCCCCACGCGCCGCAACATCCCTGCCGCCTCCAGCAGCGGCAACTCCTCTGCGACCGGAAACAGCCAGTGCAACGACGAGTAGCCGCGCTGCTGCACCTCGCGGACGGCCGCCTCCACCAGGGCCGGCCCTACGTGCGCCTCTGCTCCTTCGGCCAGCAACAGGCGCGGTCCGGTGGCGGGGGTGTAGGGACTGGCTACCACCAGCTTGGGGTAGTAGTGGTCGCCGAAACGGCGGTAGGCATCGGCCCAGTTCCAATCGAAGACGAACTCACCGTAGGAGTTGTCCTTGACATAGAGGGGTACGGCACCCACCAGCTCGCCGGCATCCCACGCTCCCAGGAAACAGGGTTGCCATCCCAGCGCCGCGCCGACGCAGGCGTTATTCTCCAGCGCGCTCAGGAACGCATGCGACACGAACGGATTGTCTTGCGTCGCCAGACGCGACCACTGCTCGCGCGAAATCTCGGCCAGCGTCGAATGGGTCTTGATCTGCAGTGCCATAAGGGTGTGGTCGGCTATCCGCGTAATGCACAGCTTCGTTCCATCCCCGGGGTTCGTGCGCGAGGAAGAAATTCGCAGCGCGAGTCCCGTGGAGAAGGTTGGCGCCGTTCAGCGCTCCAATACATAGGTACCCGGGGCGGGCGCCAGCGGTGGATAGTCCGGCGAGCCCAGCGCCGGCGGTTCGACCTGCCCACCGCAGCGCGGCCGCAACCAGGCAACCCAGTCCTCCCACCAGCTGCCCGGTGCTTTGGTGGTTCGGTCGCGCCATTCCAGCGAAGTGTCGCCCGCGGCGAGATCGGCTGCCCAGTAGCGCCGTTTGGGAGGCGTCACCGGCGGATTGACGATGCCGAGAATGTGGCCCGAGGTGGCCAGCACGTAGCGGACGGGCCCGCCCACCAGCGCGCCGATTTTGAAGGTCTCCTCCCAGGGTGCGATGTGGTCCTGTTCGGCGCCCACGGCGTAGAGCGGCTGCTGGATGCGGCGCAGATCGATCCCGCGCCCGCCCAGGGTCACGCCGTCGGGTTCGGCAAGGCGGTTGTGCAGATAGAACTCGCGCAGATAGAACGAGTGCATCGCTTCGGGCATGCGCGTGCTGTCCATGTTCCAGTACAGGATGTCGAACTTCGGGGGCGCCTCGCCCAACAGGTAGTTGTTGACGAAGTAGTGCCAAATCAGCGGGTTGGAACGCAGGGCCCGGAACGACGAGGCCATATCACTGCCTTCCAGGAAGCCGCTGCCCGCCATGCGCGACTCGAGATAGTCGATAGTCTTCTCGTCGATGAATACGTCGATTTCGCCGGGGTGGGCGAAGTCCACCAGTGTGGTAAACAGTGTCCAGTCGGCCACCGGTTGCCCGCCCTTAGTGTCGCCGCCATGGTTGAGCCACGCCATCAGCGCGGCAACCATGGTACCGCCGATGCAATAGCCGGTCAGATGCACCGTCGGCGCACCGGTCACCGCGCGGGCCGCCTCGATCCCCTGCAACACCCCCTTCAGCATGTAGTCGTCCAGGGTGACGCCGCGCATCTCGGGGGTGGGGTTTTTCCAACTGGTGACGAACACGGTGAAACCCTGGGACACCAGGTAGCGGATCAGGCTTTTTTTTTCGTCGAGATCAAGGATGTAGTACTTGTTGATCCACGGCGAAACCAGCACGATGGGGATCGCGTGGACCGTCTCCGTCGCTGGCGCGTACTGGATCAATTCCAGCAGTTCGTTGCGGAACACCACGGCGCCGGGGGTGGTGGCCAGATTGCGCCCTACTTCAAACGCGGTGTCGTCGGCCATGCGGATATTGCCGCGCGCCAGATCCCCGAGGAAATTGGCGGTACCCTCCACCAGGCTCATCCCGCCGGTCTGCAGAAAGCGCAGCAGGGCCGCGGGATTGGTCCAGAAGAAATTGCTGGGCGCCAGCGCGTTGAGCACCTGACGCACCATGAAACCCGCCTTCTCCCGCTGGTGGCGTGTCACCCCAGGCGCGGCGTAGATGGCATCCTCCAGCCACCGCGTGTAGAGCAGGTAGACCTCCTTCAGGTGATCGAAAAAGGGGTTCTCCTGCCAGGCCGGATCCTGAAAACGCTCGTCGTACGGAACGGGCGGAATCAGGTCGGTATCGTCCCACCCCGTCATGCGGCGCAGTGCCTGGACCTGCAACGCCGCCAACCCCGCGTGCAATTCGTTGAGCTGCGCCGCCAACTGAACCGGCTGCGCCATCCACGCCTGCTGCACGCCCCAGCACGCCTCCAGCATCCCGAACGGGTCGACCATCTGCTGGAGGGGCTCCGGCAAGCTGCTCAGCAATCGCGGTTCAGATTTGGCCATCGAAACGGTCCCAGCGAATAATCCACTCAATACCTGATCATTTATATCAGACTCACGCCGGTCAGTTCATCTCTGGCAGGATTCACAGCGCGCCGCGCTCACGGCAGCGGGGTGATCTTGATCGGCGGCCGCTCACCCTCGAACTGCACCCGCTGCGCCATGGAGGGAGTCATGTGCACCGTGCCGTTCTCCTCCACCAGCATCACCTGCTCGATACCCATGCGCCGCGCAATGCGGGGCCAATCCTCGGCGCCGGCAACCACCAGCGCGGTGGCAGCGGCATCGGCTTCGGCCCCGTTGGCGTGAATCACCGTCACCGAGGTGATTCCCTGCACCGGCTGACCGGTGCGCGGATCGATGATGTGGGGGTAACGGATCCCCTGATACTCGTTGTAGCGCTCGTAGTTGCCCGAGGTGAAGATGGCCTCGTCGCCGTGCACCTCGATGGCGGCGAGCACCCCCTTGCCCTGCGGATGGCGTACGCCGATACGCCACGGCTGATCGCCCTTGCTGCCCATGGCGCGTAGGTCGCCGCCGGCGTTGACGATGGCGTTTTCCACCCCCTGGCGGCGCAGCTCGTTGATGGCCCAATCCACCGCGTAACCCTTGGCGAAACCGCCCAGATCGATCTGTACGTCGCGGTTGCGGCTGCCGACGCGATGCCCGTCGAACACCAGGTCATCCATGCTGGGCGCGCTCTGCACCAACGCCGCGACCTGCTCTTTGGGTGGCGGCGGCCGGCCGTCCAGCGGGTCGTCCTTGTGAAACCCCCACAGCCCGATCAGCTTGCCGATGGCGGGATTGAACAGGCCGTCGCTCTTGCGGCACAGCTCGGTCGCCTGGCGCAACAACGGCTCGAGGTCTCCGTGCACCTCGATCTCGCGACCCGCGGCGATGGCGGTATTGAGATCGCTAAGCGCCCCCGGCTGCCACGCATGCCACGCCGAGTGCATCGTCTGAAACTGCTGCGCAATGCCCTCCACTCGCGCTCTCGCCTGCTCCTCGGGTACGCCCCACAAGGTGATGTCAACCAGCGTTCCGAACACGTACAGGCGCTGGGTGTAAAGGGCAGGTCGGCTGCAACCCGCCAACGCCAACAGCACCAGCAGCGCGCATGCGGAAACGACAAGACCTCGGCTTTTCATCGCTCTTCGACACCTCAACGGGATGCGTCGGCTTGCGGCCGAGGCATGATATGAATGGATTCTCCCAGCAGCGACACGTTCACGGTGTCGCCGATGCGCAGCCGGTTGCGCTGCACGACGTGAGGCGGCAAATCCATATGCAGCCGCGTCCGGCCGTCCATGTCCAGCACCAGCAAGACGTTGGAGATTCCGCCCACGGTGACGATTTCTACCACCTTGCCTGCCACCGGATTCTCGCGCTCGCCGCGCGACGCCGTGCGGTCACGCCGATGTAGCAACACCTGCTCCGGGGGAATGCACCACGATACGGCATCGCCTGTTTGAAACCCGCTGCAGTAAGGCAGCGTCAGCACCTGATCGTGCCAGCGCAGGCGCGCCGAACCGTCAGCGGCCGGCGCAACGATCTCGCCGTCAAAGATGTTACGCAGGTCCATCAGGCGCGCCACCTCGGCATCGCGCGGGCGCTGCATCACCTCCTGCGGGGTACCTTCCTGCAGGGTGTTGCCGCCGCGTAATATACACATGCGCCGCGCCAGCATGCACGCCTCGTCCAGATCGTGGGTCACCAGGATGATGGGGATACTCAACTGGCGCACCAGCGCGGTCACTTCCAGGCGCAGTTTGCGGCGCGTGACCTGGTCAACCGCCGAGAA
>JBNKCG010000096.1:0-41581 GCA_050287605.1 Gammaproteobacteria bacterium
GCGTGCGCGATCATCATTACCTGGTCCCTGATTGCGCTGACGTTCATCGACCTCGACCACCAGCTGTTGCCGGACTCCATCACATTGCCTGTACTCTGGCTGGGCCTTCTCGCCAGCTTATTTGCCGTCTTCGCCGATTCCCACTCCAGCATCATCGGCGCAGCGGCCGGCTATATTTCTCTTTGGTCGGTCTATCAGCTATTCAAGATGACTACCGGCAAGGAAGGGATGGGATACGGTGATTTCAAACTGCTCGCGATGCTGGGAGCTTGGCTGGGTTGGCAGGCACTACCGGTGATAGTTTTGATGTCTTCCCTGGTCGGTGCAGTAGTGGGAATCGCATTGATTGCACTCAAACGTCACGAGCGCACCAAGCCCATCCCTTTCGGTCCCTACCTTGCGGCAGCGGGCTGGATCACCTTGTTGTGGGGCGACGAGCTGACCCGCATCTATTTTCGACTCGCCGGCATCCCGAATTGAGACCACTCGGGGATGTCCATGCTCAAGATCGGATTGACCGGGGGAATCGCCAGCGGCAAATCGGCGGTATCCGCCTGTTTCGCCCGGCGCGGCATACCCATCATCGATGCCGATGTGATCGCCCGCGAGGCGGTCGAGCCTGGCCAACCAGCCTTGAAAGAGATCAAAAGGGTATTTGGCGACGCAGTTATTGACTCAAACGGTCATTTGGACCGCACCGCCATGCGTCGCAAGATCTTCTCCGACACTCAAAAGCGCAAACAGCTCGAATCCATTCTCCATCCACGCATCAAGCAGATGATGGGGGACCAAATGGCTCGGCTCTCCGCGCCCTACTGCGTGTTGGCCATTCCCCTATTAATTGAGGCAGCGCAACTCGATCTGGTGGATCGAGTTCTTGTGATTGACGTTCCGAGCGAGATTCAAATCGCGCGCCTGATGCGGCGGGATCACGTGCCAGAGGACCAGGCGCAGGCCGCCTTGGCCGCGCAACTGGATCGCGACACCCGACTGCGGTTCGCCGACGACGTCATCGTCAACGACGGGACCCTGGCCGAGCTCGATGCCGCGGTCGAGCGCCTCCACCAACGCTACCTGTCCCTGGCCGCCGCCAACTGAACACCCCCATTCCCATTTGCACCTACCCCCGCCCCGGTGAAACAATAGCGCCCACTCTGGGAAGGTTCTTTCAAGGCCCCGATTTGCAGAAGGTTATTTACGAACAACCGCTTAGCGAGCGTATGCGAACGTTTCTGCGCCTGGAGTTCCTATTCCAGACCGGCGTTCACCACGCGCGCGGTCGTTCGATCTGGGACAGCCGCGCCGCAATCAGCTGCCTCCTCGATATCCTCGCCATCTTTTCTCGTTCCGACCTCAAGAGCGAAGTGCTGAAAGAGCTTGAGCGTCACAGCGCCAATCTGACTGCCATGCAAAGCAATCCGCAGGTGGATCGTGACAAGCTGACCGATATCATGCGCCAACTGGACACGCTGTCAGCGCGTCTGCATGCCCACCGCGGGCAGGTCGCACAAGCGTTGCGGCAAAACGAGTTCCTGGCCAGCATCCAGCAGCGCAGCACCATCGCCGGCGGCAGCTGCACCTTCGACCTGCCGGCCTATCACCACTGGCTGCAGCGCGCCGCCCCGGAGCGTGTCGAACAACTGCTGGAGTGGTTCTCTGTGTTCGATCTGGTGCGCACCGGCGTCGATGTGATCCTGGAATTGACGCGACAGAGTGCCATGCCGGTTAAGGAGGTTGCCCATGCTGGGTTTTTCCAACAAAACCTGCCGACCAACTTACCCTGTCAGATGATGCGCGTCGCTGTGCCGAGATGCTCGCCTTACTACGCCGAGATCAGCGGCAGCAAACACCGTTTCACGGTGCGTTTTTTGGAAGCCTCGGTCAACGGCAGGGCGAGCCAAACCTCCGATGACGTGGAATTCGAGCTGACGCGCTGCGTACTCTAGGTACCTAGACCGATGGCCACCGACCAAACGACCGTCAAATGCCCCACCTGCGGCACGCTCGTGCACTGGCACACCGCCAATTCGTGGCGTCCGTTTTGCAGCGAACGCTGCCGATTGATCGATCTTTCGGAGTGGATGGACGAATCGCGGCGAATTCCCAGCAATAGCGAAACACTACCGTCCTCTGAAATAGATCCCGATGGCATCGGTTCCGCCTAACGCCATAGCGACCGAATAGCGGCAATCCCTCTCCCGCCGGCCCATCGGCTGGTTTCCACGTCCACCGGTGCGGCGCCGCCCAGTGCATACACCGGCAACGTGGTATCCGCAACCAACTCAGCGAACCCCTCCCATTGCAGGGGAATAGCCTGTGGATGCGATTCCGTCGCGAGCACAGGACCAAGTACCGCAAAATCCACACCTAGGCATTCGGCATGCTCTAGCTCTAGACGGTCGTGACACGAAGCGGCCACGAGGTGCCTATCGTCCAACGGGCGCTCCCGCAACGACATCAAATGTGAACTGCTTAAATGCACCCCGTCGGCGCCCACTGCGCGGACCATCTCGGGTGTGTGATTCAGCAACAGCTTGGCACCCCGATTCCGGCATCGCGACGCGATCCGCCGCGCCAAGTTCGCGTAACGCTCGTCGCCCACCTGCTTCGCCCGGAATTGCACCAGGTGAACGCCCTGCGACAACAGCGTATCAAGGTGCCCAACGAATGCTTCGTCGTCTTCCCCGGGATCAGGTGTGATCAGATACAGCTCCGGCAAGCGCAATGCCGTCACGATGGGGCGATCCGCCGCCGGCATCGGTCTGTGGTGTAACTCGTGGGGCGCTACCCACGCCAGTGGCTGCCCTTCAGCACCGCGCGGTTCACCCTCGAATTCGCGCACCTCCCACACGTCCAGCAGAACCCGCTTTTCCGGGTATTCGAACGGTACCTGGATCAGCGGCAGCGCTGCGCTGGTGCGGATATCGAGTTCCTCATCCAACTCGCGCACCAGACCGCTATACCGGTCCTCACCCGCCTCAAGCTTGCCGCCGGGAAACTCCCACAAACTCCCAAGGTGCGCGTTTGCGTGACGTTGCGCCAACAGAATTTCGCCCGCCGCATTGCGTATCACCGCGGCAACGACGTGCACGAAAGAGGAGTCGGAACGCATTGCTATCAGAGGTACTGGACAGGCACTTGGGTAACACGCGGGAGTGCAGAGCTACGTGCGATATTCGGCATTGATCCGCACATAATCGAATGAAAAATCGCAAGTCCAGACGCGCTCGCACGCAGGACCACGCCCAAGTTCGACACGGATGGTGATATCGCTTTGAGCCATGACCCGCGCACCCACTTCCTCGACGTAATCCGGCGCCCTTCCCCCGTCGCGAACGATGCAAACGTCATCGAGAAAAATGCGCACCGCCTCGAGATCAAGATTCGCCACACCCGCCCGCCCGACGGCGGCCAGGATGCGCCCCCAATTGGCGTCGGACGCGAAGAAGGCAGTCTTCACCAACGGCGAATGGGCCACGGTATAGGCAACCTGTAAACACTCGTCGGTGTCGAGCCCACCCTCCACTTCCACGGTGATCAGCTTGGTAGCCCCCTCACCGTCGCGCACGATAGCGCGCGCCAATGCTTCGAGCACCTCGTTGAGTGCTTGTTGAAATGTTGCCAGATCTTCGCTTCCCGGCTGAATCGCCGCAGAGGCCCTTCCTGTTGCGACGAGCGCACAGGCATCGTTGGTCGAGGTATCTCCATCCACGGTGATTCGATTGAACGAGCGGGCAACCGCTACGTCAAGACAGCTCTGCAGCAGTGCGCTATCAAGTTTTGCATCCGTCGCCACGAAGGCCAGCATGGTGGCCATATCGGGACGGATCATCCCCGAACCCTTGGCAATACCGGTGACGGTCGCCACACCCTGACTCAGCTCCACGCGACGCGACTCTCCCTTGGGCACCGTGTCCGTGGTCATAATCGCCCGCGCCGCATCCGGCCAATCCGATTCACTCAATCCCGCGAAGGCATCCGGTAACGCTACCTCGAGCTTAGCGACGGGCAGCGGCTCCCCAATCACTCCGGTGGAAAATGGAAGAACCCCCGTGCCCGAAACCGCGTCACCGAGCCGTCCCACCGCATCACACACTGACTGCGCATCCGTTAATCCCTGCCGGCCGGTTCCGGCATTGGCGTTGCCCGAGTTGATTACCCAGTAGCGAACGGGAGCTTCGCGAAGATGCTGCTTGGCCACGAGAACCGGTGCGGCACAGAAGGCGTTACGCGTGAACACGGCAGCGCACTCACTGCCCGTGGCAAACTCGAACAGCGCCAGATCGGGGCGTACCGTCTGGCGAATACCCGCGCTCGCCACCGCGACACGAACACCGGCAACTGAAAGCAGATTCAACTCGTTACCAGCCATGGGACCGGCAGCTTCTACTGCAGAGCACCGTGGCACTGCTTGTATTTTTTGCCGGAGCCGCAGGGGCAAGGTTCATTGCGACCCACTTTGCGCCCTTGGCGCACGAAGGGCTGCTGCGCCGGTTCCGAGGACTGGGGCGCAGGCTCGCCACCCACCGGAGCCACTGCCTCTTCGTGCTGGTATTCCATTGGTGCGGTCCTGCGCCGCTGCTGCTCGATGGCTTCAACATCCTCTTCGGCGCGCACCTGCACGCGGGAAACCACGCCGACCACCTCTGATTTGATGCGACCGAGGAGCTGCTCGAACATATCAAAGGCTTCGCGCTTGTACTCCTGCTTAGGATTCTTCTGGGCATAGCCGCGCAAATGAATTCCCTGGCGGAGATAGTCCATCGCCGCGAGATGCTCCTTCCAGAGGGAATCCAACACCTGCAGCATCACCGCCTTCTCAAAGTGGCGCATGGTATCCGTCCCCACCTGCGCCTCCTTCTGCGCATAGCCTTGCTCCAACTCAGAGACGATGCGTTCGCGCAGGGTTTCCTCGTGCAGCGATTCGTCATCCTCCAACCAACGACGCAACGGCATCGCAACACCAAACTCCTGCTGCAAGGCCTCCTCTAGCCCAGCAACGTTCCACTGTTCGTCGAGGCTGTTCGGCGTTATGTACTGATCGATTACCTGGTTGACCACATCCCAGCGAATATTCTTGATGGTGTCGGAGATGTCTTCGCTGGCCATCAGTTCGTTGCGCTGCTCGTAAATCACGCGGCGTTGGTCGTTGGCCACGTCATCGTATTCCAAGAGTTGCTTGCGGATGTCGAAGTTGCGCCCTTCTACCTTGCGTTGCGCGTTTTCGATGGCCTTGTTGACCCAGGGATGCTCGATGGCCTCGCCCTCCTCCATGCCCAGCTTCTGCATAAGGTTGGAGACACGCTCCGAGGCGAAGATTCGCATCAGGTTGTCTTCCAGAGACAGGTAGAAACGGCTCGATCCGGGATCGCCCTGACGTCCCGCGCGACCGCGGAGCTGGTTATCGATACGCCGCGATTCGTGGCGCTCGGTACCCACGATATGCAATCCACCCGCATCCAGCACCGCTTGGTGGCGTTGTTTCCACTCGTCGCGGATGGTTCGAATCTGCTCCGCAGATGGGTTGTCCAACGCATCGATCTCGGTTTCCGGGTTGCCGCCCAAGACGATATCGGTACCACGACCCGCCATGTTGGTGGCGATCGTCACCGAACCGGCGCGGCCTGCCTGCGCCACGATATGAGCCTCGCGTTCGTGCTGTTTCGCATTCAACACCTCGTGAGGGATCTTCGCCTTGTCAAGCAGCTGCGCGAGATACTCCGAGGTCTCAATGGATGTAGTGCCCACCAGGGCGGGTTGCCCCCGCTCGCGGCATTCCCGGATGTCCTCGATGATGGCGTTGAACTTCTCGCGCTGGGTAAGAAAGACCAGGTCGGTTCTGTCATCGCGAATCATCGGTTTGTTGGTGGGTATCACCACCACCTCCAAACCGTAGATCTGTTGAAACTCGTACGCCTCGGTATCGGCCGTGCCGGTCATGCCCGACAGTTTGTCGTAAATGCGGAAATAGTTTTGGAACGTGATCGACGCAAGCGTCTGGTTTTCGTTCTGGATATTCACGCCCTCTTTTGCCTCGATGGCCTGGTGCAACCCTTCTGACCAGCGCCGTCCCGGCATGGTGCGCCCGGTGAACTCATCGACAATGACAATCTCGCCGTTGCGCACGATGTAGTCGACATCCTTGTGGAACAGTGCGTGCGCGCGCAGTGCGGCGTTCAGGTGGTGCATCAATCCGATGTTCGCCGTGTCGTAGAGGCTTTCCCCCTCCTTGAGCATACTGGCTTCGGCGAGCAGATCTTCAACGTGCTGATGCCCCTCTTCGGTCAAATAAACCTGTTTGGCCTTTTCATCGACCGAGTAATCCCCGGGACCCTCTTCACCCTCCTGGCGGGTCAGCTGGGGAATCAGCTTGTCGACACGCTTGTAAAGTTCAGAGCTATCCTCCGCAGGCCCCGAAATGATCAACGGAGTACGCGCTTCGTCGATCAGAATCGAGTCCACCTCGTCGACAATGGCGAAGTGCAGATCACGCTGCATCTTGTCATTCAGGCTGAACGCCATGTTGTCACGCAGGTAGTCGAAACCAAACTCGTTGTTGGTTCCGTAAGTGATATCGGCGCGGTAAGCTTCCTGGCGCGACACCGAACGCATAAAGCGGTAACTCTCCTCGCCGTCGCGGAATTCCGGATCGTAGACAAACGATGAGCTATCCGGACCACCACCGCCCGACGAATTGATGACACCGACACTCAAACCCAGCGCGTGATAGATCTTGCCCATCCATCCCGCATCGCGACGCGCCAGGTAATCGTTGACGGTCACCACGTGCACACCGCGCATCGGGATGGCGTTGAGATAGGCCGCCAGGGTCGCCACCAGCGTCTTGCCCTCACCGGTGCGCATTTCGGCGATGCGGCCGTGATGCAATACCATGCCGCCGATCAGCTGGACATCGAAATGGCGCATTCCCAGCACCCGTTTTCCGGCCTCGCGCACCACCGCAAACGCCTCCGGCAACAGCGCGTCCAGGGTTTCACCGGCCTGAAACCGATCGCGAAACTCCTGGGTTTTGACTCGCAGTGCCTCGTCGGAGAGAGCTTCAATCTCGACTTCCCGCGCGTTCACCAATTGAACGGTCTTGGACATGCGCTTGACCAAGCGCTCGTTGCGGCTGCCGAAGACTTTGCTTAAGAGCTTGCTGACCATGAATACGTCGCTTTTACGGATGACGGAGAAAGTAGCGGATGATAGCGCAACTCGGCTATCAGGTCAGTCACGATGAGTCGCTGGCGGGCCCGGGCGGGCGGACGCTTGCTGCGGGATGGGAGGTGGCGGGCCTCAGCGCTGAGCGCTGCGGACGAACTTTGCCGGATCGACCGGGCGACCGTTGATCAGCACTTCGAAGTGGACATGGGGTCCGGTGGAGCGGCCGCTGGTGCCCATCTTTGCGATCTTGTCACCTTTTTTGACGGTCTGGCCAACCTCGACCAAGACTTCCTTGTTGTGGGCGTAGCGCGTCACGTAACCATTACCGTGATTGATTTCGACCAACCCACCGTATCCGTAACGAGGGCCAGCCCAGGTGACGACACCCGACGCAACGGCGATGACTTCGCTGCCCAGACGCCCGGCGATGTCGATACCTTCATGGTAGGCGGGACGACCGGTGAAGGGATCGGTGCGACGCCCAAAGAACGACGAAATCCAACCGCTCGTCGTCGGGCGCCCGGTGGGCAAGACTTCCGCCTGCAGCCGACGGTTCATTAGCGTCGACTCAAGCATGGAGAGTTTCTGTTCGCGGTCTGCGAGGCGCTGCTCAAGCATCTCCAAAGACTGGAGAAAATCGGGAATCTGAATCGATTCACCGCCGGCCGATTCCGGACCACCCTGCCCGGGCGCCTGCTCAAAGCTAAATTCGCTCTTGTCGAGATTGGCCATCTCGGTCAACCGCTCACCCAACGCGTCCAGGCGAATGACGTGAGCCTGCATTTCACCGAGGCGTAACGCCAGTGCGTCGACGTTCTCACGCGCCTGTCTGCGAAAATCAGCGATCTCTTGGCGCTGAGCACCGAGTTCCTGGTTTACCACTTCGCGTATGGCGACGGCATCCGGTGACGCAAACATCACTCCGAGCCGGTACCCCGCCATCGTCAACCCACCACCGATCAACACCAGCGTCGCCACGACGGCGAGTATGGTGAGCGGCGAAAACAGATTCACGGTACGTGAACGTCCCCCGCGGCGTGTGAACAAAACGATGTGCATGGACCCTGTGCTATTCTACTTTCTGTAAGAAACTACCAAGCCCCCGGCCAGAAAACAGCGAACCTAATACCAATTTGCGACACCCATGACTCGCGGCCCCACCTCACTTCAGCGCCACCTTAGGCACTCCCATGGGCCGCTCGGTGCGCTGCTGCGGAAGGTCGATGCGCAACAAACCTGCCTGCGCCTGATTCACGACCTACTGCCACCAGAATACCGTCCCCACTGTCTGCATGCAGACATTCGGCAGGGTGAAGCACTAATCCTTGTGGATTCCCCCGTGTGGGCCAATCGGACCCGCTATCTCGCGCCAACGCTTCTGGAGCAGCTTGGCCATCGGCTTCCGGTTCCCCCGAAGCGGGTACGCGTCCAAACCGCCCCTATTCAACCACGCCAGTCGGGAGTTACCCGGCGGCGGGTGGCGCTATCCGCCCAAAGTGCCGACGTCCTATCAAGCGCTGCCGCGGCAATTTCCGATCCGGCTCTGGCCGCCGCGCTACAAAGACTCGCACGGCGGGCGAGCGGTTCCGCGAACTGATCCGCCGGTGCTCAGGTCAGGGCGTGGAGCGGCTTCACGTAGGATATCGGCAGCTTCTCCGAATCCTCAAATGTCACCAGTTCCCAAGCTGACTCTTCGGCCATTAACGCGCGCAACAGCTGATTGTTGAGCCCGTGCCCTGACTTGTAGCCGTGGAAGGCACCGATGAGGCTGCGGCCCAACAGGTAGAGATCCCCAATGGCGTCCAAAACCTTGTGCTTGACGAATTCGTCCTCGTAGCGCAATCCGTCTTCATTAACCACGCGAAACTCGTCGACCACGATCGCGTTGTCGAGGTTGCCCCCCAACGCCAAGCGCCGCTCGCGCAAGCGCTCGATATCGCTCAAGAAACCGAAGGTACGTGCGCGGCTGACCTCTTTGATGAATGAGGTGGTGGAGAAGTCGATGCAGGCCGTCTGGCGGCGACCGTCAAACACCGGGTGATTAAAATCGATCTCGAACGACACCTTGAACCCGTCGTAGGGTTCGAAACGTGCCCATTTATCTCCGTCCCGCACCTCGACGGTGCGCTTGATGCGGATGAAACGCTTCGGTGCGTTCTGCTCTTCGATACCCGCCGACTGCAGCAGAAACACGAACGGACCGGCACTTCCGTCCATTATGGGCACTTCGGGCGCGCTGACGTCCACGTAGGCGTTATCGATGCCTAGTCCGGCGAACGCCGATAGCAGATGTTCCACAGTGGAGATGCGCAGATCACCCTTGACCAGGGTGGTGGAGAGACAAGTATCACCGACATTTTCAGGGCTGGCCTTGATATCGACGGGTTGGTCGAGATCTACCCGTCGAAATATGATGCCGGTATCCGGCGCAGCCGGACGCAAAGTCAGATAGACCTTTTCTCCGGTATGCAAACCGACCCCTGTCGCGCGTATGACATTCTTCAATGTCCGTTGCCGGATCACGAAGCCACATCCCCTTTTATTGTTGAGGGTATAAATCCGCGGGGATGGTAGCACACGCCCCTGTGCAAGCAAAGTGAAACACATCACACAAATCAGCCATAACTCGCTGATTCAGCAAGGATCCTGATATATACACATATTGAAGGGTTTTTGCTTAAGAGGGTTTCGCACGCAGAACCCGGGCAGGGCGGCGGAGGAAACCGACCTGCCCGGGTCTACCCTCCGCGAGACACCCCGTCACGCGGAGAACCGGATGCGAAGCGACGCTGCGATGCCTAGTCCGCTTGGCGGCGCAGGAAGGCGGGGATGTCTAGATACTCCAGATCTTCGGGCAGGGATGAGCGCCCCGCCTCAGCCGCAGCCTGATTGCGCATCACCGTCGGACGCTCCAGCTCGCGGAAATCGACCTCGGCACCCACCGCCTGCTGCACCAGTTTCACCGGAGGCTCCTTGGCCAGGGCCTGACGCGCACCCAATCCGGTGGCGACCACGGTCACGCGCAGCTCGTCGCTCATGTTGTCGTCGATAACGGTGCCCACCACGACGGTGGCGTCGTCGGAGGCGAACTCCTTGACGGTGTTGCCCACGGTGTCGAACTCGCCGATGGAGAGATCCAGGCCGGCCGTGATGTTGACCAGGATGCCGCGAGCTCCCGCTAGATTGACATCCTCCAGCAGCGGACTGGCGATGGCCGATTCGGCGGCAATGCGCGCACGATCCTCGCCGCGGGCCGAACCCGAGCCCATCATCGCCATGCCCATCTCCGACATCACGGTGCGCACGTCGGCGAAGTCCACGTTGATCAAACCAGGGCGGGTGATCAGCTCAGCGATGCCCTGCACCGCACCCAGCAGTACGTCGTTGGCGGCGCGGAAGGCTTCCAGCAGGCTGAGGTCCTTGCCCAGCACGGTAAGCAGCTTCTCGTTGGGGATGGTGATGAGCGAGTCCACGTGCTGGGTGAGCTCGGCGATACCGTGCTCGGCCACCGTCATGCGCTTGCGCCCCTCGAAGGGGAACGGCTTGGTCACCACGGCGACGGTGAGAATCCCCATCTCTTTGGCCACCTGGGCGATGACCGGCGCCGCACCGGTACCGGTACCCCCACCCATGCCGGCAGTGATGAACACCATATCGGTGCCTTCAATGATGTCCTGGATGCGGTCGCGATCCTCCAGCGCCGCCTGCCGTCCCACCTCGGGATTGGCCCCGGCTCCCAGCCCTTTGGTGATGCCGCCACCCAACTGCAGAATGGTGGCCGACTCGAAATACTTAAGCGCCTGGGCATCGGTGTTGGCACAGATGTATTCCACCCCCTCCAGGTTGGCCCCCAGCATATGACGCACGGCGTTGCCGCCGCCGCCCCCGACGCCGATTACCTTGATCTCCGCGTTCTGCGGATAGGCATCCATTAATTCAAACATAACGTTTCCTCCTCAGCTGCGTTGTGACTCACCGGCCGGCACCGTGCACAACAAACTTGCTTCGCTCCGATTCCGCTCCACTTTTGTTCGGGGAGAGCGGCCACCCGAATTCGGCTAGAAATTGCCCTGAAACCAGCTTTTCATGCGCTGCCAGACCCCCTTCACGCCACTGCCCAACGGCGCATGGGAAGCGTCGCCGCCGCGGTTGTGCTGCCCGAACAGCAGCAATCCCACACCGGTGGAGTAAATGGGGTTGTGCACCACCTCGGAGAGCCCCGAGACGTACTGCGGATTGCCCAGCCTGACGGGCATGTGAAAGATCTCCTCGGCGAGATCCACCACACCCTCCATTTTGGCGCAGCCTCCGGTCAGCACGATGCCGGCGGCGATGAGATCCTCGAAACCGCTGCGGCGCAGCTCCGACTGGATCAGCGAGAAAAGCTCTTCGTAGCGCGGCCCCACCACTTCGGCCAGGGTCTGGCGGGCCAGGCGCCGCGGCGGGCGTTCGCCGACGCTGGGCACCTCGATGGTCTCGTCGGGCGAGGCCAGTTCCGCCAGCGCGCAGGCGTACTTGATCTTAATTTCCTCGGCATGCTGAGTCGGCGTGCGCAGCGCCACCGCGATGTCGTTGGTCACCTGATCACCGGCAATGGGGATCACCGCCGTGTGGCGGATCGCCCCGTCGGTGAACACGGCGATGTCGGTGGTGCCGCCGCCCATGTCCACCAGGCACACGCCGAGCTCTTTTTCGTCGTCGGTGAGCACCGAGTGACTGGAGGCCAGTTGCTCAAGAATGATGTCGTCCACCTCCAGCCCGCAGCGGCGCACGCACTTGATGATGTTTTGCGCCGCGCTCACCGCGCCCGTCACCATATGCACCTTGGCCTCCAGGCGTACACCGGCCATACCCACCGGTTCGCGGATACCCTCCTGGTGATCGATGATGAACTCCTGGGGCAGGATGTGGAGGATCTTCTGATCGGCCGGGATCGCCACCGCCCGCGCCGCGTCGATCACGCGATCCACGTCGCTGGTCGCCACTTCCTTGTCGCGGATCGCCACGATGCCGTGGGAGTTGAGGCTGCGGATGTGGCTGCCGGCAATGCCGGCGAACACCGAGTTGATCTGGCAGCCCGCCATCAGCTCGGCTTCCTCCACCGCACGCTGGATGGACTGCACCGTGGAGTCGATGTTGACCACCACGCCCTTCTTCAGGCCGCGCGAAGGGTGCGAGCCGATTCCGATGATCTCCACCCCTTCTGCCGCGTTCACCTCACCGACGATGGCCACCACCTTGGAGGTGCCGATATCGAGACCGACGATGAGGTTCTTTTCAGACTTTTTTGGCATTCGCCAAATCTCCCTTGCTTAATTCACTCTGCGGTTTGGCCGACGGCGCTCCCTGCTCCGCAGGCGCGGCCGCGAACTCCACGGCAAACCCATTGGCGTAGCGCAGATCCACACGCGCCACGGACCGCGTCTCCGGCGCCAAAACCGATGCGTACAGGCGTGCGAAACGCACCAGCCGCCGCGTCACGTCATCGCGCCCCAGCTCCAGCGTAAGACCGGTCGACAGGCGCACACGCCAGGCATTACGGTCATCCAGCTCGATGCGGCGCACGTCGAAACCATCCCTCTGTATCAGCGGAGCGAACTCGCGGTAGCGCTGCGTCACCAGCGGCGACAGCCCCTGCGGCCCGGCAAACTCGGGCAGCCCCTGGGGGCCGCTACCCTCCTGGGCCGCGAACACCTCGCCCGCGGTGTTGACCAGCCCACCGCCCGCCCACCGGGCCAGTGGCTGCTGCTCGCCGACGCGTACGACCAGCCCGTCGGGCCAGACGCGCCGCACGCTGGCGCGCGCCACCCACGGCAGGCCCTCGACCTCAGCGCGAACCGCTTCCACGTCCAGGCGCAGCAGACCACTGCCGGCGTGGGCGCTCACCGTTCGCTCCAGGGCAGCGCGATCCAGGTAGCGGAACTCTCCCTCCACCTTGACGCTGCGCACCGGAAAGGTCGCCGGATCGACCAGCCAGCGCCCGCCCTGCACCAACGCGTACCCCACCGGGGCCACCACCAGTGCCAGCAGCGCCGCCATCTTGAGATAGGGCAGCCAACGCGGCGGCGTGCGCTCGTCGCGACGCCGGGCCTGGGTGTGACGGGCGCGGCTCACGCACGCCCCTCCAAGTCGGCGACGCTGCCCGGCCGTGGCTCAAGACTGGTCTCGAGGATGCGCCACACCAGCTCCGCAAAATCCATCCCCGCCGCCCGCGCGGCCATGGGCACCAGGCTGTGATCGGTCATACCGGGGACCGTGTTGACCTCCAGCAGGTAGGGGTGATGGTGGGCATCGAGGAGAAAATCGACCCGCCCCCAGCCGCTGCCGCCGACCGCATCGAACGCCTCCAGCGCCAATTTGCGCAGCTGCTGCTCCGCCTCATCGGACAGGCCGGCGGGACAGAAATAGCGGGTGTCGTCGCGCAGGTACTTGGCGTCGTAGTCGTAAAACTCGCCGGCCGCCTCGATGCGGATGGCGGGTAACGCCTCGTCGCCCAGAATGCCCACGGTATATTCGCCGCCGCCGAGGAAGCGCTCGGCGAGGACGATCGGGTCGTAGCGCACCGCCGCCTCGTAGGCACGCCGCAACTCGCCGCCATGCTTGACCTTGGTCACCCCGACGCTCGAACCTTCGTTGGCCGGTTTGACGAACAGCGGCAGCCCCAGTACCCGTTCTACCGCGTCAAAATCGGTGTCGGCGTCCAACACCTCGTAGGCAGGCACCGGCAAGCCCAGCGCCTGCCACAGCAGCTTGGTGCGCCACTTGTCCATCCCCAGGCTGGAGGCAAGTACCCCGCAACCGGTATAAGGCATCCCCAAGGTCTCCAGCGCCCCCTGCAGGACCCCGTCCTCGCCGCCGCGCCCGTGCACCACGACGAAGGCACGGTCGAAACCGCCGGCCGTCAACCGCTGCAGAATGTCGCGCTGCACGTCCACACCGTGGGCATCGACACCGCGCGCCTGCAGCCCACGCAGCACCTGCGCACCGCTCTTCAGCGAGACCTCGCGTTCGGCCGACAGCCCGCCCATGAGGACCGCCACCTTGCCGAACACGCTGGCCTGTTGTGCCTTCACCATTGTCATTGGTCGGGCTCACCCACGATCCGTACCTCGGGTACCAAACGCACACCGTGTGCAACCTCCACCCGCTCCATCACCTGCGCGATGAGCGCCTCCACATCGGCAGCACGCGCCGCACCCAGGTTGACGATGAAATTGGCGTGCTTCTCCGACACGCAGGCGTCACCGATGCGCAGCCCCTTGAGGCCGGTGCTTTCGATAAGGCGCGCCGCGTGATCCCCCGGGGGATTGCGGAACACCGAACCGCAGCTGGGCAGGTTGAGCGGCTGGGTTGCCTTGCGCTTGTCGAGCAGATGCCGGATGCGCTCGGAAAGCTCGCTGCTGTCGCCGCGCTTCAACGTCAGCACCGCCGCCACGAACCACTCGCCTTCCGGTCCCTCCACGCTGCGGTAGCCGATGCGGTAGTCGTGTGGCGTACGGGTATGGCGGTCACCGTGGCGGTTCAGCGTCTCCACCGACTCCACGTAGGACCAGGTCTCGCCGCCGAAGGCGCCGGCATTCATGGCCAGGGCGCCACCCAGGGTGCCGGGGATGCCGGCCAGGAACTCCACCCCGCACAACCCCTGCTGGCTGCAGAACCGCGCCACCTGCGGGCAGGCCACGCCGGCTTCCACCCGCAACCGCGTCGCGTCCAGGCGCTCCATCTCGCCCAGAGCGCGGAAAGTGGCGATCACCGTGCCCTGCACGCCACCGTCGCGCACCAGCAGATTGCTGCCCAGACCGAGCCAGAAGACCGGCTCAGCGGGGGGCAGATCGTGCAGAAACTCCGCCAGGTCATCGATGTCGTGGGGTTCGTAGTAGCAGCGCGCGGGCCCGCCGATGCGCCAACTGGTGTGGCGTGCCAACGGCTCGTCGTGCAGCAGCGTGCCGCGCAGCGGGCTCATGCCTGGCCCTCCAGGGTCGCCGCGAGACTGGCGGCCACCGCACCGATGTCGCCCGCCCCCAGGGTGAGCAGGATGTCGCCGTCTTGCAGCACGCCGGGCAGCACCCCCGGCAGATCGCGCACCTCGTCGACGAAGATGGGGTCCACTTGACCGCGGGCGCGGATGGCACGCGACAGGGTGCGCCCATCGGCGCCGGGCAACGGCGCCTCGCCGGCGGCATAGATTTCGGTGAGCAGCAGCACGTCGACGCCGGAGAGCACCTGCGCAAAATCCTCGAACAGCGCCCGCGTGCGGGTATAGCGATGCGGCTGGAAGGCCACCACCACGCGCCGCCCCGGCCAGCCGCTGCGCAGCGCTTCCAGGGTGGCGGCAATCTCGCGCGGGTGATGGCCGTAGTCGTCCACCAGCATCACGCGCCCGCCCGCGACCTGCACCTCGCCGTTGATCTGGAAGCGACGGCCGATTCCCTGGAAGGCATCCAGCGCGCGCAGGATCGCCTCGTCGCTGACCCCCACCTCCTGCGCCACGGTGATGGCGGCGGTGGCGTTGAGCACGTTGTGGCGCCCGGGCAGGTTAAGCGTCACTTCCAGCGCCCCCTCGTGCCCGGCGCGGTGCACCACGAACCGTGTGCGCAGGCCGTCCTGGCGGATATCGGTGGCGCGCACATCGGCGCGCTCGTCGGTGCCGTAGGTGAGTACCGGCTTGGAGACCTCGGGCAGAATGCTGCGCACCTCGGGGTCGTCGTAGCACATCACCGCCAAGCCGTAGAAAGGCAGATGGTGCAGAAATTCGAGAAAGGTCTCGCGCAGCTGGTCGAAGTCGCCGTGGTAGGTCTCCATGTGGTCGGCGTCGATGTTGGTGACCACCGCCAGCATGGGCTGCAGGTAGAGGAACGAGGCGTCGCTTTCGTCGGCCTCGGCCACCAGGTAGCGCCCGGCCCCCAGCCGCGCGTTGCTGCCGGCGCTGTTGAGGCGTCCGCCGATGACGAAGGTGGGATCGAGTCCGCCCTCGCCCAACAGGCTGGCGATCAAGCTGGTGGTGGTGGTCTTGCCGTGGGTTCCGGCCACGGCGATGCCGTAGCGGAAGCGCATCAGCTCGGCCAGCATCTCGGCGCGCCGGATCACCGGGATGCGCGCGGCGCGCGCCGCCTGTACCTCGGGGTTGTCGGGCTTGACGGCGCTGGAGATCACCACCACATCGCAGTGGGTGACGTTGTGCGCCTCGTGACCGCGGAAGATGCGCGCCCCCTGGGCGGCGAGGTGGCGGGTGACTGCGTTGTCGTTGAGATCGGAGCCGCTCACCGCATAACCCAGGTTGAGCAGCACCTCGGCGATGCCGCCCATGCCCGAACCGCCGATACCCACCATGTGGATGGTGCGGATGCGGCGCACCCAGTCGACGCCGGGCCGTTGTCCAGGCTCGGTCATGAAACCCCCTTCGGTTGCGCGTGATGAACCGCAGCGCGCGGCTCCAGTCCGGCCAGGCGCAGACACTCGGCGCCCACCTGTTCGGTGGCCAGCGGCATCGCCACGCGGCGCGCGGCCGCAGCCATGGTGCGCAGCCGGGAGCGGTCTTCGGTCAGCCGTTGCAGCTGCTCGGCCAGCGATCCCGCGCTCAGCAGCGGCTGCGGGATGAGCTGCGCCCCCCCCGCCTCCACCAGCCAGCGGGCGTTGGCGGTCTGGTGATCGTCCACCGCGTGGGGATAGGGCACCAGCAACGACGCCACCCCGGCGGCGGCCAGCTCCGCCACGGTCAGCGCCCCGGCGCGGCACAACACCAGATCGGCCCAGCGGTAGGCTGCGGCCATGTCGTCGATAAAGGGTTCCACGCGTGCGGAGACGCCCGCTGCGCGATAGCCGGCCTGCGCCGCCTCCAGGTTACGCTCGCCGGCCTGGTGCCAGATCTGCGGACGCCACTCCGGCGCCAGCGCCGCCACCGCCGCCGGCACCACTTCGTTGATCGCCACCGCCCCCAGACTGCCGCCCACCACCAGCAGGTGCAGCGGCGCGTCTGCCGTCGCCGGACGCTGCGCCGGATCGGGCAACGCGGCGATGGCGGGACGCACCGGATTGCCGGTGTGAAGCGCCGCGGTCGCGGCGGGAAAACTGCCGGGAAACGCCTCCATCACGCGCCGTGCCAGACGCGCCAGCAGGCGGTTGGTGAGGCCGGGAACGGCGTTTTGCTCGTGCACCAGCAGCGGGGTGCGTAGCAGCCAGCTCGCCACCCCGCCGGGACCGGTGACGAAGCCACCCATGCCCAGCACCGCGCGCGGCCGGCGCCGGCGCAAAATGGCCACAGCCTGCAGCAGCGCGCGCGCCAGGCGCAGCGGCGCCAGCAGCCAGCCCGCCCAGCCCTTGCCGCGCAGGCCGCTCACCTGCACCCAATCCACCGCGAAGCCCGCCGCCGGCACCACGCGCGCCTCCAGCCCGGCACGCGTGCCGAGCCAGGTGACCTCGACCCCGCGCTCGCGCAGCCAATCGGCCACGGCCAGGGCCGGGAAGACGTGCCCGCCGGTGCCGCCGGCCATGATCATCACGCCGCCCGCCATGCCACCCCCTCGCCGAGACCGGCCTGCTCCGCCTCGCGGCTCTCCAGGTCGACGCGCAACACCAGCGCCATCATCACGCAGGCGACGATGATGCTGCTGCCGCCGTAGCTCATCAGCGGCAGCGTCAACCCCTTGGTGGGCAGCGCACCCATGTTGACGCCGATGTTGATCAGCGCCTGCAGCCCGACGCAGATCCCGACACCCCACGCCACGTAGGCGCCGAACACGGCCCCCACGCGTTGCGCGCGGGTGCCGACAACGAAGATGCGCCACACCAGCAGCGCGAACAGCGCCACCACCAGCAGCGCACCTACCAGGCCCAGCTCCTCGGCCAGCACGGCAAACAGGAAGTCGGTGTGCGCCTCCGGCAGATAGAAGAGCTTCTGCACGCTGGCCCCCAGCCCCACGCCGAACCATTCGCCGCGGCCGAAGGCGATGAGCGCCTGGGTGAGCTGGAAGCCGCTGTTGAAGGGATCGGCCCAGGGGTTGAGGAAAGTGGTCAGGCGTTCAAGGCGGTAGGGCGAACTGATCACCAGGTACCAGGCGCCCGACAGCCCGGCCACCAGCAACGCCAGGAACTGCCAGAACTTCACGCCGCCCAGGAACAGCATCCCCACCACGGTGGCCATGAGCACCCCGGTGGCGCCGAAATCGGGCTCCAGCAGCAGCAGCAGTCCGACGCCGCCCACCACCGCCAGCGGTTTGGCGAACCCGGTCCAGTGCTCGCGCAGTTCCTCTCCGCGGCGCACCAGGTAACCGGCAATGAAAAACACCATGAACAGCTTGATGAACTCGGAGGGCTGCACTCCCATGGGCCCGATGCGCAGCCAGCGCATGGAGCCGTTGACCTCGCGTCCGATACCCGGGATCAGCACCAGCACCAGCATGATCACCCCCAGCAGCAGCAGCGCGGGGCCGCTGCGCCACCACACCGCCAGGGGAGTGCGCAACATCATCCACGCCCCCGCCAGGCCGATGCCCATGAACACGGTATGACGCAGCAGGTAGTAGAGCGGTTGCCCGAATTTGCGGTCGGCGATGGTGATGGAGGCCGACGCCACCATCACCCAGCCGATGGCCAGCAGCGCACCCACCGCCACCAGCAGCCACGGATCGAGGCGCAGCGGATCGGCCACCGGCAGCGTGCGACGCGTATTGCGCAGGGCGCGGGCATCCATGATGGCGCTCATGTCCCGAGTCCTCGCACGGCCGCGGCGAAGCGTTCGCCGCGCTCCTCAAAGTTGCGGAACATGTCCAGGCTCGCGCAGGCCGGCGCCAGCAACACGGCATCGCCCGCCTGGGCCAGACCCGCAGCCACCTGCACCGCCTCTTCGATGGAGGCCACTCGATGCAGCGGCACCGCATCCGCCAGCGCCTCGGCGAGCCGCTCCGTATCGCGCCCCAGCAGCACCGCTGCCCGGGCGCGGCGCGCCACCGGCGCACGCAGCGGCATCAGGTCGGCACCCTTGGCGTCGCCGCCGGCGATCAGGATCAGCGGCCGCTCGAAGCCTTCCAACGCCGCCACGGCGGCGCCCACGTTGGTCGCCTTGGAGTCGTTGTACCAGGCCACGCCGTCGCGCTCCGCCACCAGTTGGCAGCGGTGCGCCAGCCCCGGAAACTCGCGCAGTGCATCGAGCATGGCCGCACGCGGCAGCCCGGCCGCTTCGCCCAGGGCCAGCGCGGCGAGGGCGTTGGCGATGTTGTGGCGCCCCGCCATGCGCAGCGCCTCCACTGCCAGCAGCGGCTCGGCGCCCCGCGCCAGCCAGCTGCCTCCGCCGCGTTGGACCAACCCGTAGCCGTCCGCCGCGGGCGCACCCAGCGAAAAGGTCAGCAGACGCCGCCCGCGCTGCGCCATGGCCGCGACCTGGGGATCGTCGGCATTGATCACCATCGCCCCGTCCCCGCGGTAGATGCGCTGTTTCGCCGCACGGTAGGATTCCAGGTCGTCGTAGCGATCCATGTGGTCTTCGCTGAGGTTGAGGACCGTGGCCGCCGCCGCATTGAGGCGATGCGCCGTTTCCAGTTGGAAGCTGGAGAGTTCGATGACGTAGAGCTGCGCCGCCGCATCCAGCAGCTCCAGCAGCGGCGTACCCAGATTGCCGCCCACGCCGACGCGCAGCTCGGCACGGCGCGCCATCTCGCCCACCAGGGTGGTGACGGTGCTTTTGCCGTTGGAACCGGTGATGGCGATCACCGGCGCGCCAGCCACGGCGGCGAACAGGTCGACGTCGCCCAGCACCGGGACGCCGCGCTGCGCGGCCTGCGCGATGAGCGGCTCGCGCACCGCCACTCCCGGACTCACCAGCACGGCATCGGCCGCGGCGAATGCCTCGGGCACAAACTCGCCCAGGAACAGCGCCGCGTCGGGCAGCTCCTCGCGCAGCGCGTCCAGCCCGGGAGGCTGGACACGGCTGTCGGTGACTGCCACCTCCAGCCCGCGGGCGGCGAGAAAACGCGCGCAGCTCAACCCGGTCTTGCCCAGGCCGACCACCAGCACACGCCGCCACGATGCCCAGGGCGTCAGTTGTTCCGCGCTACCGTGCATGCTCCACTCTCGTCGCCACTGCCCGATCTCCTGCGTCCATTCTGTCGCCTCCGCCGTCCGCATTCGTCTCAACGCAGCTTCAAGGTGGCCAGTCCGATCAGCACCAGAATGACCGTGACGATCCAGAAGCGAACGATGACCCGTGGTTCCGGCCACCCCTTGAGTTCGAAATGGTGGTGCAGCGGTGCCATGCGGAAGATGCGCCGCCCGGTGAGCTTGAACGAGGTGACCTGGAGGATGACCGACACGGTCTCCATCACGAATACCCCGCCCATGATCAGCAGCACCAACTCCTGGCGCACCACCACCGCCAACACCCCCAGCGCTGCGCCCAGCGCCAGCGCACCCACGTCACCCATGAACACCTGGGCCGGATAGGCGTTGAACCAGAGAAACCCCAGTCCCGCCCCCACCAGCGCCCCGCAAAAGATCACCACCTCGCCCACCCCGGGGAGATAGGGCACCAGCAAATAGCCGGCGAAATTCACGTTGCCCGAGGTGTAGGCGAAGATGCCCAGTGCGCCGGCCACCATCACCGTGGGCAGGATGGCCAAGCCGTCGAGGCCGTCGGTGAGATTGACAGCGTTGCTGGAGCCAACGATGACGAAATAGGCCAGCACCACGAACGTCCACCCGAGATTGATCACCACCTCTTTGAAGAACGGCACGATGAGTTGGGTCTCGGCGGGCAACACGGCGGAGGAATAGAGCAGCAGCGCCGTGATCAGGCCCGCCACGGATTGCCAGGCGAACTTGCTGCGCGCCGACAGCCCGCGGCTGTTGCCGTAGACCAGCTTGCGGTAGTCGTCGATCCAACCGATGACGCCAAAGGCCACGGTCACCGTCAGCACGATCCAGACGTAGCGGTTGGTGAGATCCGACCACAGCAGGGTGCTCACCGCGATGGCGATCAGGATCAGCGCCCCGCCCATGGTGGGCGTGCCGGCCTTGGAGAAGTGGCTGGCGGGACCGTCGTCGCGCACCTGCTGTCCGATCTGGCGGAAGCTCAGGTGGCGGATCATGTAGGGCCCGACCACGAAGGAGATGAGCAGCGCCGTCAGCACGCCGAGGATGGCGCGGAACGTCAGGTACTGGAAGACGTTGAAGACGCGGTAGTAATCCGACAGGTATGCGGCCAGTGCGTGCAGCATGAGCTAACGATCCCCCCTTGCGGCGGCATCCTGCGCGTCATCGTCCTTTGCCATCAGTCGAGCGACGATCCGCTCCATGCGCATGCTGCGCGACCCCTTGACCAGCACCGTGGCCGCGCGGGGCAGCAGCCGTTGCAGCGCCTCGTTGAGCGCCTCGTGACTGGGAAAGTGCTCGGCACCGCTGCCGAAGGCCTCGGCCGCCTGGCGGCTCAACGGCCCCACCGCAAACAGCCGCTCGATACCGGCACCGCGCGCATAGCGTCCCGCCGCGGCGTGCAGCTCGGCGCCTTCGCTGCCCAGCTCCGCCATGTCTCCCAACACCAGCCAGCGCTCGCCGGGACAGGCGGCCAGCACGTCGATACCTGCCGCCAGCGATTGGGGATTGGCGTTGTAGGTGTCGTCGATGAGGCGCAGACCGTCGCGCCCCGGCCGATACTGCAGGCGCCCGTTCACCGCCTTGACCGCCGCCAACCCCGCGGCGATGGACTCCAGCGGAAGTCCGGCGGCAAACGCAGCGGCCGTGGCGGCCACGGCGTTGAAGGCGTTGTGGCGCCCGGCCAGCGGCAGCGTGAGCTGCAACGGCCCTAGCGGGGTGGTAATCGCCAGCCGACAGCGAAAGCCTGCGTCGTCCAGCGCCAGCTCCAGGGAGTCGGGATCCAGGCGTACGTCGCACTGCGAACCGGTGCCAAAGGTGATCTGACGGTGGCTCCCCGCCAGTTCACGCCACTGCGGCGCGCCCGGATCGTCGCCGTTGATCACCGCGGTGCCGTGCTCCGCCAGCCGCGTGTAGATCTCGCCCTTGGCGCGGATCACCCCCTCCAGCGAGCCGAAGCCCTCCAGGTGCGCTGCAGCGGCGTTGTTCACCAGCGCCACGTCGGGCTGCGCGATCTCGGCCAGATAGGCGATCTCGCCCGGCGCGCTGGCGCCCATCTCCACCACCGCGTAGCGATGGCGGGCACCCAGTTCCAGCAAAGTCAGGGGCAGGCCGATCTCGTTGTTGAGATTGCCCTGGGTCGCCAGGGTGGGACCGCACTGGGCGCAGATGGAGGCGAGCATCTCCTTGACCGAGGTCTTGCCGTTGCTGCCGGTGACGGCGATCACCGGCAGGCGGAAGCGGCGGCGCCAGGCGGCGGCGAGCTGACCCAGCGCGCGGCGCGTATCCGGCACCTCCAGCACCGGCAACCCCGATCCCGCGGCACGATTCGCCAGGGCGGCGACGGCACCCTGGGCGGCGGCCTGTTCGAGGTAGTCGTTGCCGTCGAAATGGGGACCACGCAGGGCGACGAACAGCGATCCCTGGGTGAGATGTCGCGTGTCGGTACTGACGCCGGTGAAGCGGGTATCCTGCGCCGGGGCGTCGAGACCCAGCATGCGCGCGGTATCGCTGAGGCTGGTGGCGATCATCATGCCGCGCCCCCGGTGAGCTGCGCCGCCAGGGCGCGATCGCTGCACGGCAGGCGCCGACCCGCCACCTCCTGGTAGGTCTCGTGGCCTTTGCCGGCGATCACCACCACGTCATCGGCCTCCGCCGCGGCGTAGGCGGCGTGGATGGCGCGCGGACGGTCGCGTTCGACGCGCGCCAGCTGCGGTGCGCGCATCCCCTCGCAGATGTCGGCGACGATGGCGTCGCCGGGTTCGCCGCGCGGGTTGTCGTCGGTGATCACCACCTGGTCGGCGAGGCGTTCGGCGATGGCTCCCATCTCGGGACGCTTGCCGCGGTCGCGGTCGCCGCCGCAGCCGAACACGCACCACAGCATTCCGCCGCTGTGTTCGCGGGCAGCGCTTAGCGCCTGCTCCAGGGCATCGGGGGTGTGGGCGTAGTCGACCACCAGCAGGGGGCGACCGGGCGCGTGGTAGCGCTCCATCCGCCCCGGCACGGCGCGCGTCGCCGCCAGTCTCTCCACCGCCTGCTCCAGCGGCCACCCCTCCGCCAGCAGCGCCGCCAGCGCCGCCAGCAGGTTGCTGGCGTTGAAGCGCCCGATAAGCGGAGCCTGGAGCCGCGCACGACCCCAGTCGCCGTCCAGCTCCAGGGCCAGACCGTCTAGCGACAGCTCGACGCTGCGCGCCCACAGGTGACCGATGGAGCGCCCGGTGGCGGTGGCATCCAGCGAGCGACCGGCCTCGGGGTTGAGGCTGTAGGCGATCGGCCGCACGCCGGCGGGCAGCGCGCGCAGCAATCGGCGGCCCGCAGGGTCGTCCGCGTTGACCACGGCGCAGTCCAGCTGCGGCCAATGGAACAGGCGCCGCTTGGCCTGCTCGTAGCGTTCCATATCGCCGTGGTAGTCGAGGTGGTCGCGGGTCAGGTTGGTGAAGATGGCCACCCGGAAATCGACGCCGTTGACGCGTCCCTGGGCCAAGGCGTGGGAGGAGACCTCCATCACCACCGCACGGGCCTGGGCCTGGCGAAGGGCATCGAGGGTCGCCTGCACGGCCAGCGCATCGGGCGTGGTATGGCTGCTCTCCTGCAGCGCGCCGAACAGGCCGTTGCCGAGTGTGCCGATCACGCCGCAGGGTGCGCTCTCGCGGTGCAGCGCCTGCGCCAGGTAGTGGCTACACGAGGTCTTGCCGTTGGTACCGGTGACGCCGATCACCCGCAGCGCCGCCGAAGGCTGATGGTAGTAGCGAGCCGCGATGAGCCCGACCTTGGCGCCCAGCTCCGCCACCGCGATGGCCGGCACACCCAGCGGGTGCACCCCGTTGGCGCCGTCCGGGTCGTAGACGACGGCCGCTGCGCCGCGACGCAGCGCTTCGGAGACGAAATCGATGCCGTGGGTACGACCGCCGCGGCAGGCGAAAAACAGATCGCCCGGCTGCACGGCGCGGCTGTCCAGCTGCAATCCTGAGATCACCCGATCCTCGCAGGCAGGCACCTCGACGAGGCCTTGCAGCAACTCGCTCAGATAGCGTTCGGAGCGTGAGACGGGCGCGGTCATCATTGCGCGACCTCGTTGCGTGCCACCCGAGCCTGCAGCGCCGGCAGGTCGTCCGGCGGCACGTCCAGCAGACGCAGAGCGCCGGAGATGACACGCGCGAACACCGGACCGGCCACCTGCCCGCCGTAGTAGTGTTCGCCGCGCGGATCGTCGATGACCACCAGGCATACCAAGCGCGGGTGGTTAAGCGGCGCCATGCCGACGAACAGGGCCACGTACTGGTCCTCCGAGTAGCCGCCGTTGACCAGCTTGTGCGCCGTGCCCGTCTTGCCCGCCACCCGGTAGCCGGCCACCTGCGCGCGGGGGGCGGTGCCGTCGGGCCCCACCACCGCTTCGAGCATGTCACGCAGCTGACGCGCCACCCGCTGCGGAATGACCTGCTCGCCGCCGGCCGGCTTGTCGACGCGGATCAGACTCAACGGCCGCAACACGCCGTCGGCGGCGATAGCGGTGTATGCGTGCGCCAGCTGCACGGCCGTGGTGGAGAGGCCGTAGCCGTAAGAGAGCGTGGCCTGCTCGATGGGACGCCAAGTCGAGTAGTGCGCCAACGAACCGGTGGATTCGCCCGGGAAACCGAGGCCGGCCGGGGCGCCAAACCCTACCTCCGTGAACACCGACCAGAGCCGTTCGGCCGGCAGGGTGAGGGCGACCTTGCTGGCGCCGACGTTGCTCGATTTGCTCAGCACCGTCGCCAGGTCGATGACACCGAGATTTTGGTGGTCGCGGATGGTCTTGCCGCTCACCTTGTTCCAACCGGGCGCGGTATCGATCAGGCTGTCGGGGCGATAGCGGCCCGACTCCAGGGCCGCTGCCATCGTGAAGGTCTTGGCCGTGGAGCCGGGTTCGAAGAGATCGGTCGCGGCACGATTGCGCAGGTGCGACGGCTTGAGATCGGTGCGGTTGTTGGGGTTGTAGGCCGGCTGGTTGACCATCGCCAGCACCTCGCCCGTATCAACGTCGAGCAGCACCAGCGAACCCGCGTGGGCGCGGTTGGCCAGCACGGCCGCCTTCAACTCCCGGTAGGCGAGATACTGGATGCGCCGGTCGATACTCAGTGCCAAGTCCTGCCCCGGGCGCGGAACGCTGATGCTCTCGACATCCTCGACCACGCGCCCGAGGCGGTCCTTGATCACGCGCTTGGCGCCGGGGGTGCCGCGCAGGTGATCGTCGAAGGCGAGTTCCAGACCCTCCTGGCCGCGATCGTCGACATTGGTGAATCCCACCAAGTGAGCCGTCACTTCGCCCATGGGGTAGTAGCGTTTGTACTCACGCTGCAGAAACACGCCGGGAGCGTCCAGGGCCAACACCTCGCGCGCCAGATCGGGGGTGGCGTGGCGCTTGAGATAGACGAACTCGCGCTCTTTCCGTTCTTCCAACTGGCGCTTCACGGCATTGGGGTCGAGATCGAGCTTGCGCGCCACGCGGATCAGGGCGCGGTTGTCCGCCAGCAAGGCCTCGGGCTGGGCCCACACCGAATCCACCGGCGTGCTGATCGCCAGTGCCTCGCCGTTGCGGTCGGTGATGGCGCCGCGATGGGCGGGAATGGGCACCACGCGCAGCGCGCGCGCGTCGCCCTCCTCCTGGAGGAACTCCTTGTTGAAGATCTGCAAATCCACCGCCCGCCACACCAGCAGGCCCACCGCGATTCCCAGCGCCGTCAGCACCAGCGCGCGGCGCCAACGGTAGTCGGGCGTCGATGCAACGTGACGGTTCATCGCTTGATAACCACCACGTCGTCGGCCGTAGGGGTGTGCATGTCCAGGCGTTCGCGGGCGACGCTCTCGATGCGGCCGTGGGTTGCCCACGTCGCCTGCTCGAGCTGCAACCGCCCCCAATCGATCTGCAGGTCGTCCTGCACCTTTTGCATACCCTGTAGCTCCACGAAGAGTTTGCGGGTCTGGTGCTTGGCGTAGACCACGCCCAACGCCGAACCCAATACCGCTCCCACCAATAACGTCACGGCAATGCGCCTAAAGCCGCTCACGCCACGCGCTCCGCAACCCGCATCACCGCACTGCGGGCACGCGGGTTGCCGTCCACCTCGGCAGCGCTGGCACGCACCGACTTGCCCACCACACGCAGGCGCACCGCCAACTGATCCTGTGTCAACGGCAGATCGGGCGGCACGTCGCCACCGCGAGCCTCCCGCTGCATGAAGCGCTTGACGCTACGGTCCTCCAGCGAATGGAAACTGATCACCACCAAGCGACCGTCAGCGCTGAGCAGCGGCACGGCCCGCTCCAGGCAGGTGCGCAGGTCCTCCAATTCGCGGTTGATCTCGATGCGCAGCGCCTGAAAACTGCGCGTCGCCGGATGTTTGCCCGGTTCCCAACGCGGATGGGCAGCCGCGACGATCTCCGCCAGCCGGCCGGTGGTGAGGATGGGAGCCTCGCGCCGCGCAGCGACGATGGCGCGCGCGATGCGCTTGGCGTAGCGCTCCTCGCCGTACTCTTTGAGGACGCGGGCGATCTCCCGTTCCGAGGACCGCGCCAGCCAGTCGGCAGCACTGAGCCCCGAAGCAGGATCCATGCGCATGTCCAGGGGGCCATCGTGATGGAAGCTGAAGCCGCGCGCCGGATCGTCCAGTTGGGGCGAGGAGACCCCCAGGTCGAGCAAGATCCCGTCGACCTGCCGCACTGCGCCCGCTTGCCCGATCAACCGCTCCAGCATTGCGAACGACCCCTGGTGTATGGAAAACCGCCGATCCATCGCCAACTCGCTGCGCGCCACCGCCACCGCCGCCGGGTCCTTGTCGATGGCGATCAACCGTCCTTGGGGACCCAGGCGATCAAGAATCGCCCGGCTGTGGCCACCGCGTCCGAAGGTGCCGTCCACGTAGACGCCATCGGCCTTGATTGCCAGGGCCTCCAGTGCCTCATCGAGAAGCACCGGGCGATGGTGGAAGACCTCCGTCATCGCCCTTACAGCGAGATCGACTCGAGGGCGTTACCCGGTTCCAGTGCACCCAGGCCGTCGGCGAGCCACTCGTCACGCCGCTCGTTCCAGGCACTCTCTTCCCACAATTCAAACTTGTTGCCCTGCCCCACCAGCACGACCCTCTTGTCCAGGCCGGCAAACTGCCGCAGAGGTGGGGGCAGCAAGATGCGTCCGTTGCCGTCGACTTCACATTCAGCAGCATGCCCAACCAGGATGCGCTGTACGCGGCGCACCGCCGGGTTGAACGCCGAGAGCCGCATCAACTCGCGTTCGATCTCCAGCCATTCGGGCACCGGATACAACAGGAGGCAGCGGTCGGTGTGATCGACGGTGAGCATCAGCGAACCGTTGCAGCGCTCCTGCAACAGCTCGCGGTAGCGCGTCGGAATCGCCAGCCGCCCTTTGGCATCGAGATTGAGCGTGTTAACGCCCCTGAACACATGGGCCCCCTTGTTGTGATTCGCCTCCGATGGGACAGAGGAAGCGGATCATTTCCCATTTCGACCCACTTTATCCCACATTTCTACACTATAGAAATCAAAAACTCCCCATGTCAAGGCGTTTTCTCCACAGGAACAGGGGTTTACGTGCGTTTTGTGATCCATGCACGCAGGGGTAAACACTCACCAATGTGAGCTATTTCATGCGGTTGGAGAGATAAGCTAAATGACGACTTTAAGTCGGGGCGCGAAGCAAATAGCGTGTTGCTATTCGCCGCAAGGGGCAACGTTGCGCGGGCGAAGGGCGCCCGGGCGACCACCCTTGCGCGGCGGAAGAAGAGGGAGTCGGCCTGTAAGCCGGGTTCTGTCGAGGACAACCATTCATCTGGGATGTGCGTCACCGCACACCTCGAGCGACCTACCCGGGGGCAGTGCGGGCAACACCTGTCGCCCCCCTATTTGGTCTTGCTCCGGGTGGGGTTTACCCTGCCACCGCCGTTGCCGGCGGCGCGGTGCGCTCTTACCGCACCATTTCACCCTTACCGGTTCCGAAGAACGTAGGCGGTATCTTTTCTGTGGCACTTTCCGTAGGCTCGCGCCCCCCAGGCGTTACCTGGCACCCTGCCCTATGGAGCCCGGACTTTCCTCCATGCCTTGAGCACAGCGGCTGTCCGGCCGACTCCCGCGGCTACAGTAGTCGCGGCGCTCGGCGCTGGCAAGCCGTATGACAGCACGGCCGGCTGCGACACTCACCGGCTTGCGCCGTCCTCCCGGTCGGTAATCTCCACTCGCTCCTCTTCAGCCAAGGTCACCGTCACGCCATCCAGGGTGGTGAAGGTACGGCCGCGCATGTCGCCGCGCTTGACCTGGTAACTGGAGGTGAGCCCGGTCCGGCTGTTGATGACCCGCACCGAGAGCACCGTGTTGCGCTCGTGCCAGTCCTGGTAGAAGAAAATCGCCCCGACGCCGATCACCGTGGCGACGAACCCGTAAGCAAGATAGCGCGGCCAGCGCGCCGTCGGCTCAGCAGGTGCCGACGTCGTCGCACCGCCTCCAGCCCGGCGCGCCCGTCCGCGGGCGGCAGCCAAAATCACCAGGATCACGACGATGGTGAAGAGTATTTTGCCGATCATGTGCGTCTCATCCGTCCGCTTTCAGGGACTGCGCCAGCGCGTAGAGCCGGTTGCGCCGCCCCCCGGTGATGCGCGCCGCCAGCGACGCCGCCTGTTTGGGCGAGAGTTCCTCCAGCAGAATCTGCAGCACCCGCACCTCCTCAAGCTCCGAACCGGTTTCTGCTGCCGCCACACCATGAACGAGCACGACGAACTCACCCTTTTGCTGCTCGGCGTTCTCCGCCACCCAGTGCGAAAGCGCCGCCAGCGTTGCGTCGCGCACGGTTTCGAAGCGCTTGGTCAGCTCGCGCGCCACCACCGCAGGGCGATCGCCTCCCAGAATTTGCGACATATCGGCCAACGCCGCGACGATGCGGTGGCTGGATTCGTAGACAATGAGCGTGCGCGACTCGCCGGCAAGCGCCTCCAGGCGCTGGCGCCGCGCGACGGGTTTGGCGGGCAGAAACCCCTCGAACACATACCGATCGGACGGCAGGCCCGCTGCCGAGAGCCCGCACACCGCCGCGCTCGGCCCGGGAATGGGTATTACCCGCACGCCGCGAGCGCGCGCTTCGCGTACCAGGTGGAAGCCCGGATCGCTGATCAGCGGCGTCCCGGCATCGGATATCAACGCGACGGAGTCCCCGTTGGCCAACCGTCCCAGCAGCTGAGCGGTCACGTCACGTTCGTTGTGCTCGTGCAGCGCGCTGCACGGCGTACGGATGCCGAAATGGCGCAACATCGGCAGGCTGTGGCGGGTGTCTTCCGCCGCGATGAGTGTGACGTTTTGCAACACGCCAACCGCCCGCGGCGACATGTCACCCAGGTTGCCGATGGGCGTGGCCACCACGTATAGCGCCCCCGGCAGTATCGGTTCGGATTCCATGGATCAGCAATCTTCCGGGAACATATTCACGGTTGGGATTTCGTATTTTGCGCAAGCGGTCGGTGGTCGGCGCCATCGTCGGCGCGTTATCATCTGCCCCTTTGACGCCTCGCCCCTGCGGGGCCTGCTGATCTCGGGAGTGCCATGTACCGGTTGGGAAGAATCTGTGCGGTATTGCTGCTGGCTACTGTTGCAGGATGCGCGACCCCGGTCAAGGAGACGCCACTGGGCATTCCCGAGACCGTCGACCAAGAACACGCCCTGGCGCTGGAACAGGCGGGCGATCTGACCGGTGCAGCACGTCAGTACCTGGGGCTGGCGCGGCAAGCGCAAACCCCCGAGGCGCGTTTCGAACTCACCCTGCACGCCGGTGAACTGCTGATCCGCGGCGGCGAATTCGGCATGGCCGACCAAGTGCTGCAGCAACTCAAACCGCCGGCACCGACGCCGCAGTTGGGATTTCGACTGGAACTCACCAGCGGCGAACTGCTGCTCAAACGATCGCGCGCCGAAGCCGCCCTGGAAAGACTGGCGCTGCCCCAACCCGGCACCCAACTGACCCAGGAGCTGCTGACGCGCCTGCATCGATTGCGCGCCGAAGCCTACGCACTCAACGGCAACGCACTGGAAGCGGCCAGCGAACTGCTGCTGCTGGAAGGATTGCTGGCCGACCCCGACACTATCGCCGACAACCAGGCGCTGATCCTGCAGACCCTCGCCCCGCTCAGCGACGAAGCGCTGCAGCAGATGCAAGCGCTGGCACCCGATGTACTGGCGGGCTGGCTGGAGCTGACCCGTATCGCCAAAACCCCATTGGGTGCGGCCCAGTTCCAGCGCCGCATCGGCGAATGGCGTGCACGATTCCCCGATCATACGGCGCTGCCGCAGACGCTGGACCGCTTACGTACCCGTCTCGCGGTCGAACCGCTGCACCCCACACAGATCGCGGTGCTGCTGCCCAGCAACGGCCCCTTCGCCGAGCCCGCCACCGCAGTGCGCGACGGACTGCTCACCGCCTTCTACAGCGACCTTCAGCCCGAGCGTCCGGAGCTGCGCTTCTACGACATCGCCGCCGACGGCGGCAACGCGCTCACCGTCGTGCAGCAGGCGATCAGCGACGGCGCTCAGCTCATCGTCGGCCCGCTTAGCAAGAACGCGGTCACCGTCGTGGCGCGCAGCGAGACGCTGGCCGTTCCTGTGCTGGCGCTCAATCGCGCCGAGCTCGCCGAAACCTATCCCATTCCCGCCAACCTCTACCAGTTCGGCCTGATCCCCGAAGAGGAGGCCGGCCAGGCGGCTGAAAGGGCGTGGATCGAGGGTTACACCCGCGCCGCGATACTGGTCCCGGACGGCTTGTGGGGCTCGCGCGTGGCGGCCGGTTTCCGCCAGCGCTGGGAGACGCTGGGCGGCACGGTGCTGGAACAGCAGAGTTACGACCCCACCAAAAACGACTATTCCAACGCCATCCAGTCGCTGTTCGATCTCAACGAAAGCGAATCGCGGCGCAACGCGCTGCGCCGGCTACTCGGTACCGATCTCAAATTCGAGCCGCGGCGGCGCCACGATGTGGACGTACTGTTCCTCGGCGCCTTCCCGCGCCAGGCGCGTCTGATCCGGCCGCAGCTCAAGTTCTATCACGCCGGCGACGTACCGGTGATCGCCACCAGCCACATATTCACAGGAAAGGTCGATCGCGCAGCCGATCGTGACATGAACGACCTGCTGTTCGGCGACACGCCTTGGACCCTGGGTGTCGAGCGCCCCGCCGCCGCACAGCGCGAGCAGATCAAGAAGGCGTGGCCCGAGGCCCAGGAGCGTTACAGTCGCCTCTATGCGATGGGGTTCGATGCGTACCGCATCATTCCCTACCTGGAGTGGCTGCAGACCTACCCGGAGGAGCGTTACGAAGGGGAAACGGGCTATCTCTCCATCGACGCGCGCGGGCGCGTCCACCGGCGGCTGGCGTGGGCCCGATTCCGCCAGGGCGCGCCGGACCTGATCGGTTTCGCGCCAGCACTCATCGAAGCGTCGCGTCCCGCGAGCGAGCACGTCACGCCAGGCGGGAATGCCGGCGCCGTCCTGCCCGCCGTCAACCCGTCGCCGAGTCCGCAGCAGCCCGCGCAGGAGCAATGACGCGACCGACGCCCCAACAGCGCATCGGAGCGCAGGCCGAGCAGCTTGCGTTGGAACACCTGATGGCGGCCGGCCTGCGGCTCGTCGAGCGCAACTACCGCTGCCGCTTCGGCGAAGTCGATTTGATCATGAACGACGGCGATGCGCTGGTATTCGTCGAAGTGCGGTTTCGCCGCAGCGAGCGCTTCGGGGGCGCCGTGGCCTCCGTGGACCACCACAAGCAGCGGCGGCTCATCACCACCGCGCAGCACTTTCTGCAGACCCATCCGGCGCTGCAGCGCCGCCCGGCGCGCTTCGACCTGGTGGCGGTTACGGAACCGAATACCCTGGAGTGGATTCAAAACGCCTTTGAGCTGTAAGCAACCACCCGTTCACCCGCTTTGCACAAACGATGGGAACAACACCATGAACCGCTTGAACCGCCTCGCAGTCCTGACCTTGATCGCCGGCCTCTCCACCGGTTGCGCCACCGCCCTCGTCGGCGGTGCGGCGACGGGTGCCGCCGTGGTACACGACCGGCGCTCTGCCGGCGCGGTGATCGACGACCAGAGCATTGAGCTCAAGATCAGCAACGCAATCGGTGCCAGCCAGCGCCTCAACGACAACTCGCATATCAACGTCACCAGCTACAACTACGCCGTCCTGCTGACCGGCGAAGTCGCCACGCCGGCGCTGAAATCGGAAGCCGAGCGCATCGCCGACGCCACCCCCAGCGTCAAGCGCGTGATCAATCACCTGATCGTCGGCCCCAACAGCTCGCTGGGCGCGCGCACCAAGGACACCTGGATCACCACCAAGGTGAAATCCAGCCTGTTCAACATCAAGATCGAGGGATTCGACCCCACGCGCATCAAAGTGGTCACGGAAGCCGGGACGGTCTATCTGCTGGGCCTGGTGAACCGCCAGGAGGGCAGCGCAACCATCGGCGAGGCGCGGCGGGTCGAAGGGGTGCACAAGGTCGTTGCGCTGTTCGAATACCTCTAGCGGACCCCGGCGAACGCGGCTCAGCAGCCGATCGACAAAGCGCGCCGGTAGTACTCAGCGTCGGCAGCGTTGAAACAACAGGCCACGATGCGCTCCATGCGTCCCTCCCATTCGCGCATCTGGGCAACGGCGATGCGCGCGGCGGGCTCTTTAGGGTAGCCGTAAACACCGGTGCTGATCGCGGGAAAGGCGATGCTGGACGCCCCCTGCGCGGAGGCCAGCGCGAAACTGCGCTGATAGCAGGACGCCAGCAGCGCCGGTTCTCGGTGCCCACCGCCACGCCACACCGGCCCCACCGTGTGGACGATCCAGCGCGCGGCAAGCTCGAACCCGGGAGTGATGCGCGCATCCCCGGTGGGACACCCGCCAAGGGTGCGACAATACTCCAGCAGCCGTGGGCCTGCGGCCCGATGGATGGCGCCGTCCACGCCACCCCCACCCAACAGGCTCTCGTTGGCCGCGTTGACGACGACGTCGACGTCCAGGAGGGTGATATCGGCGACGATGACCTCAACCATGCTGCACTTCCCCGCGGTCACGCGAAACCGCACATACCGTTGCGGCCCGCTATTTGATCACCCGCAATTTGGGCTTGCCGCCCCCACCCTCCGCTGGATCTGGCGTGGGGTCGTCCTCGCTGGAATCGTTGTTGAAGACCATGCCGCGGCCGTTCTCGCGGGCATAGATGGCGAGCACCGCACGCACGGGGAAGGTGACTTCACGGGCCTTGCCGCCGAAACGCGCGCTGAAACTGACCCGCTCATTGTCCAGCACCAACCCCTGGGTGGCACCGGGACTGACGTTGAGCACGATGCGCTCTTCGCTAACGTGCTCCACAGGCACCCGCACCTCGGGACACCGGCAATCGACCAGCACGTAGGGCGTCATGGCGTTGTCCACGATCCATTCGTGTAGCGCACGAATCAGATAGGGACGACTGGATGTCATTTCGCGAAAACTCACGGTCGTTCACCTGCCTGAGTGGTGGCGCCCCGGAGCGATAGCGGCATTCCCGGCCGACGACGCCGGTGCCGCCCGTACGCCCTAGTCACGCATTTCGCGTTCGGCTTCGGAGAGGCTGTCCTGAAAAGAGCCGCGGTTGAAGATCCGCTCGGCATACTGCAGCACCGGCTTGCCAGCGGCGGGCAATTCGACACCGTACTTGGGCAGGCGCCACAACAGCGGGGCCAGGCAGGCGTCGACCAGGGTGAACTCATCGCTAAGGAAAAACGGCATCGCCGAGAACACCTCAGCGCTGGCGGTCAGGCTCTCACGCAACATCTGCCTCGCCTTGGCGGATTTCTTCTCGCCGGAGGATTCCAGATCGGGAACCAGGCTGAACCAGTCACGTTCGATGCGGTACATCACCAGCCGCGACTTGGCTCGCGAGACCGGATCGACGGGCATCAGAGGCGGATGCGGAAAACGCTCGTCCAGGTACTCCATGATGACGCGCGCATCGTAGAGCACCAAGTCGCGGTCGACCAACGTCGGCAGCGTTTGATACGGGTTGAGGTCGATGACATCTTCCGGGAGGTGGGCGGAATCGACGAATTGCACTTCGACGTTAATCCCCTTCTCCGCCAGGACGATGCGCGCGCGATGGCTGTAGGGGCAGACAGGATCGGAAAACAACATCATCACGGACCGTTTATTGGCAACCACGCCCATGGAAGGTCTCTCCGGCTCTTCGCGTAAAGAGCGCATTGTACCACGGGGAGTCGCGATGCTGGGGAAGCCACGTCCGCCGAACGTAGCAGGGGCCCGCAGGCCCCTGTCCGAACGCGCGCTGACGTGCGCCTTAGTGCACGTCGCGCCAGTACTCTTTCTTCAGCAGGTAAGCGAGGATGAAGAAGATCGCCAGAAACCCGATCACCCACACACCCATGGCGCGGCGTTTGGTCTGGATCGGCTCACCCACGTACGAGAGAAAATTCACCAGATCGCGTACCGTCGCATCGTACTCGGTCGGGCTCAATTTGCCGGGTTTCACCAGTTCCAGTCGCTCGACGTGTTCCGTCGGTTTGCCATCGGGCCCCTCGGCGAAGACCGCCTTCTGCCAACCCTGCAGCTCCCACAGCACGTGCGGCATGGAGGCACCGGGGAAGACCACGTTATTGACCCCGAAGGGGCGTTTGTCGTCGAGATAGAACGAACGCAGGTATGTGTAGAGGTAGTCCACGCCTCGCGAGCGCGCCATCAGCGAGAGATCGGGGATCTTGGTGCCGAACCACTGTTTGGCGAGGGTATCGGTCATGGCCACTTGCATGGTATCGCCGGGCTTTTCGCCACCGGTCAAAAACTGCTCCTCGAGGATTCTGTTGTCGATACCCAGATCCTGCGCCATGCGGTTATAGCGCTGGAATTTCGCCGAGTGGCAACTCAGGCAGTAGTGCACGAAGGTCTGCGCACCGCGCTGCAGCGATGTCTTGTCCGCCGGATCGATGTCGGCCTTGTCCAGGTGTACCCCGGTGGCAGCCAGCGAGATGACCGGAAACAGAGCCACTACCAAGCTGATGAATAACTTCTTCATTTGGTCACCCTTTCCGGCACCGGTTTGGTCTTGTCGATCTTGCTGTACCACGGCATCAACAGGAAGAAGAGGAAGTAGAGCACCGTGAAGATCTGCGCCAGCAGCGTCAGCAGCGGCTCAGCCGGCTGCGTACCCAACCACCCCAGGATGACGAACGAGACGACAAACACGGCGAGCGCGATCTTGGAGATCACCCCCTTGTAGCGGATCGATTTGACGGGGCTGCGATCGAGCCACGGCAGAACAAAGAGAATCGCGATGGCCGCGAACATCACCAGCACCCCGGGGAACTGCGAATTGAACATCGGGGGAACCGCACGCAACATGGCGTAAAACGGCGTGAAGTACCACACCGGCGCGATGTGCGGCGGTGTCTTCAGCGGATCGGCCGGATCGAAGTTGGGGTGCTCGAGGAAGTAGCCGCCCATCTCCGGACCGTAAAAGATCACCGCGCAGAACAGGATCAGGAACCCTGCCGTCCCGACGATATCCTTCACCGTGTAATAGGGGTGGAAGGGGATACCGTCCTTGGGGATGCCGCGCTCGTCTTTGTTCTTCTTGATCTCGATGCCGTCCGGGTTGTTGGAACCCACCTTGTGCAACGCGACCAGATGGACGAACACCAGCGCGGCCAGGATAAACGGCAGCGCGAAGTGGAACGCGAAGAAGCGGTTGAGCGTGACGTCGGAGATGACAAAATCACCGCGAATCCATACGGCCAGTTCCTCGCCCACGAAGGGAACCGCCGAGAACAGGTTGACGATCACCTGCGCGCCCCAGAACGACATCTGACCCCACGGCAGCAGATAACCGAAAAAGGCGGTCGCCATCATCGCCAGATAGATGATCACGCCGATAATCCACAGTAGCTCACGCGGCTTGCGGTGCGAGCCGTACATGATGCCGCGCAGCATGTGCAGATAGATCACGATAAAGAACGCCGAGGCGCCGGTGGAGTGGATATAGCGAATCAGCCAGCCCCAATCCACATCGCGCATGATGTACTCGACAGAGGCGAAAGCCTCGCGCGCATCGGGTTTGTAGCTCATGGCCAGCCAGATGCCGCTGACGATCTGAATCACCAGTACCAGCATCGCCAGGGAACCGAAGAAGTACCAAAAGTTGAAGTTCTTCGGTGCATAGTATTCAGTGACGTGCTCGCGGAGGGTCTTGGTGAGCGGGAAGCGCTCGTCGATCCAACCCAGCAAGCCAGTGCTCTGTTCGCTCATCAGGCGGCTCCCTTGTCCACACCCACCTGAACGCGGGTATCAGCCAGAAAACGGTAGGGCGGGACCACCAGATTGGTCGGTGCCGGCACCCCCTTGAAGACACGCCCAGCCAGATCGAAACGCGAGCCGTGACAGGGACAGAAAAACCCTCCCTTCCACTCGGGACCGAGATCCGGGGGAGCGACGTCGGGGCGGTAGGTGGGCGAACAGCCCAGATGGGTGCAGATTCCGATGAGCACGAGGTACTCCGGCTCGATGGAGCGGTACTCGTTCTTGGCGTATTCGGGCTGCTGGGGAACCTGCGACTCGGGGTCGGACAGCATGTCGTCCAGCGTAGGCAGATCGTTGAGCATCTGCTTCGTGCGGCGCACGATCCAGATGGGTTTGCCGCGCCATTCGATGATGATCCGCTCGCCGGGCTCTAACTTGGAGATGTCCGCCTCCACCGGCGCGCCAGCGGCCTGGGCCCGCGCGCTGGGCTTGAGAGATGCAAGGAAGGGTACGACGGCAAACGCGGTTCCGACCGCTCCAACTACCGTAGTAGCGGCAGTGAGAAAACGGCGCCGGCCGGGGTCGACAGCCACTGTACTGCTCATCCGGGTTACTCCAAGGTTGGGTCGCTCGCCAGAGCGGTGTGAATACGCCCGCGCAGCGGCGCGAACGTAGCAATACGGCATCGATGCAAAAAACAGCCGCGATTATCGGGGTTGTACCCAAACGGGTCAAGGAAGCGCCATTGATTGGAGTCAATTTCCGCCGCCACGAACCACGATGCGCGAAGTTAGGCGACTATCAGCACCGATTGCACCTCCCCGGTGGAGGTAGGCGGACTACCCTTTAGGCCAGCACCGGACGGTGTTCAGGCAGGGTTGTCGATCTCGACGAAGCGGTGGGTGATGCCGAATCGCGCGGCAAGGTGCTCACCGAGCGCTTCCACACCCCCGCGTTCGGTAGCGTGATGCCCGGCGGCGAAGTAGTGGATCCCCAGCTCACGCGCGACGTGGACCGTCGGTTCGGAAATCTCGCCACTGATGTACGCATCCAGTCCCGCGGCAGCCGCGCGCTCGATCATGCCCTGCGCCGCCCCGGTGCACCAGCCCACCGTTGCGATGAGGCCATCACCCGCCGCGATGGGTAGCGGCGGATGGTGCAGCGCACCTTCCAGGCGCGCCGCCAACTCGTCGACGGTGAGCGGAGGGTCTAAGCGGCCGTGATACAGCAGCGACGGCCGGCCATCCTCGTCCAAGCGCCCCTCCACCCGGATACCCAATCGGCGCGCCAGCTGGGCGTTGTTTCCCAACTCCGGATGTCCATCCAAGGGCAAGTGGTAGGCCAGCAGGTTGATGTCGTGATCGAGCAACAGCTTCAATCGCCGCCGCTTCATCCCGGTGATCGCAACATCTTCGCCACGCCAGAAGTAGCCGTGGTGAACCAGTATCGCGTCGGCCTGCCATTCGATCGCCGCTTCGACCAGCGCCCGACAAGCGGTAACCCCGGTCATCAGTCGGGCGATGTCATTGCGACCCTCCACCTGAAGACCGTTGGGTGCGTAGTCTTGGTAATCCGATACACCAAGCAATTCACTCAGATAATCCAGTAGAGCATCACGCTCAATCATCATTCACGTCTCCGTCTCTGCATCTGGGCTTGCGATGGAGGAACACGACACCAATAATGGTGCGCCCCGAAAGCCGCCATCAGCCCGCCCATGACTCTCCGCCCAACGTTGCGCCTGGTCCTGCAAGCCGTCACGCTCGGACTGGCCGCCGCCTTCGTCGCTCTGCTGATCAAACCCGACCTGTTGCCGACGCCGCGCCCGGTGGTGGAGATACACCAGACCAGCCCCGCCACCCGCGCACCGGGCGAGGGCTCCGGCACCAATCTGCACGCGCTGTCGTTCGCGTCGGCGGTGGAGACCGCCGCGCCCGCCGTCGTCAACATCTTTACCCAAAAACGGGTGCAAGAGCGCACCAATTCCCTACTTGACGATCCGGTTTTTCGCCGCTTCTTCGGGGACAACCTACCGGCACCCCAGGAGCGGCTGCAAAACAGCCTGGGGTCCGGCGTCATCGTCAGCCCCCAGGGGTTCATACTGACCAACTATCACGTCATCCAGGGTGCCGAAGACGTGGTGGCACTGCTGCGCGACGGGCGCACCGTCTCCGCGCAGGTGGTGGGCAGCGACCCGGAAACCGATGTGGCGGTGCTGCATATCCCCTTCGACAACCTGCCCAGTATCACCCTGGGCAATTCCGAAGGGCTGCAGGTGGGAGATCTGGTGCTGGCCATCGGCAATCCGTTCGGCGTCGGTCAGACGGTGACCATGGGCATCGTCAGCGCAACGGGGCGCAACCGTTTGGGCATCAACACCTTCGAGAATTTCATCCAGACCGACGCTGCTATCAACCCCGGCAACTCGGGAGGCGCGCTGGTCAATCTGGCCGGGGAACTGATCGGTATCAATACCGCCATCTTTTCGCGCTCCGGGGGTTCGCAGGGGATCGGCTTCGCCATCCCGGCTCAACTGGCCGCCGACGTGATGCGCCAGATTGTCGAGAGCGGCCGCGTGGTGCGCGGTTGGCTGGGTATCGAAGCGCAGGACTTGACGGCCCAGACGGCGGCCTCGCTGGGCATCGACGCCACCCAGGGCGTGGTGGTTACCGGCCTGCTGCGCGACGGGCCGGCCTACCAAGCCGGAATCCAACCGGGCGACGTGCTGACCCGACTCGACGGCGATCCGATCGAAAACACCCGCTGGGTGCTGGACCGGGTCACCCGCCAGCCGCCAGGGGCGCAGGTTCGCATCGAAGGATTGCGCAGCGGCTCGCCGTTCGACGTCAAAGCCACCGTCCGCGAGCGCCCGCTCTCCGGAAACCAATAGCCCGGAATTGTGCAGCCGGCGTCATTCGCCGCGCCCGTAGACGTCCTCGAAGCGCACGATGTCGTCCTCGCCCAGGTAAGCGCCGGATTGCACCTCGATCAGTTCCAGCGCTACCTTGCCCGGATTTTCCAGGCGATGTCGCACGCCCAGGGGGATGTAGGTCGACTCGTTCTCGCTGAGCAGAAACACCTCATCGCCACGGGTGACCCGCGCGGTACCGCGCACCACGATCCAGTGCTCCGCGCGGTGATGGTGCATCTGCAAGGAGAGCGCCGCCCCCGGGTTGACGCTGATGCGCTTGACTTGGAAACGCTCCGCTTGGTCGACGCCTTCATAGCTCCCCCAGGGGCGATAGACGCGCCGGTGCAGCAGCGCCTCACTGCGACCGCCCTCCTTAAGTCGGGTTACCAACGCTTTGACCTCCTGCACCCGCTCCTTGTGCGCCACCAGCACCGCATCGGCGGTCTCCACCACCACGCAGTCGCGCAGCCCCACCGTCGCCACCAAGCGGGCACCGCCGTGGATATAGCTGTCGCGAGTGTCCTCGCACAACACATCGCCATGGACCACGTTGCCGTCGGCATCGCGTGTACCGATCTGCCACAGCGCCGACCACGCGCCGACATCGTTCCACCCTGCCGCCAGAGGCACGACCTTGACGTTGGCCGCCTTTTCCATCACCGCATAGTCCACCGAATCCGCGGGCGAGGCCTTGAACGACTCGGCGTCGGGACGAACGAAGTCGCGATCCCCGCTGCGCCGGGCATAGGCCTCCCGGCACGCCGCCGCAATCGCCGGGGCAAAGCGCTCCAGCTCTTGCAGGTAGCGCTGTGCCTGAAAGACGAACATGCCGCTGTTCCACAGGTATTCGCCCGAGTTCACGTAGGTTTCGGCGGTGGCGAAATCGGGTTTTTCCACAAAGGCGGCAACGGGGTAGGCGCGGGTGGCGCCTTCGAGCGCCTTGCCCAGGCGGATGTAGCCGTAACCGGTCTCCACGGCATCCGGCACGACGCCGAAAGTGACGAGGTCGCCGCCGCTGGCCGCCTCCACCGCGCAGCCAATGGCACGGCGCAACGCCTCGGTGTCGCGAATCACGTGATCCGCCGGCAATACCAGCAACACCGGATCGTCATGGGCGGTAATCGCCTGCAGCGCAGCCAACGCGATGGCGGGCGCCGTGTTGCGCCCCTCCGGCTCCAGCACGATGGCCGACGGCGCCTGCCCCGTTTGACGCAACTGCTCCGCCACCAGAAACCGATGCTCCTCGTTGCACACCACCAGGGGTGGTGCGAGATCCGCCAAACCGTCCAACCGCTGCACCGTCTCCTGCAACATCGTGAGTTCGCCGGCGAGCGGGAGAAACTGTTTGGGGTAGAGCTCGCGCGACAGCGGCCACAGGCGGCTGCCGGAACCTCCGGATAGGACGACGGGGACAATCATGAGATGTGGATTCCTTGTTGGAAATTCGCGCAACTGACGATTACCGCTATAGGGTCGCACAAACCCCGCACCCTGGGGTAGACTCGGGCGCTCGCGACAAACCGGGCAACACAGCGGAAAGGAACCGTTCATGGGCGAACGCAGAATACTGGTCACCGGGGGTGCCGGCTACATCGGCAGCCACGTCGTACGCCAACTGGGGGAGCGCGGCGAACGGCTGGTCGTGCTGGACAACCTCTCCACCGGCAACCGCGACGCCGTATTACATGGTGAACTGGTCATCGGAGACACCAGCGACCGCGACTTGGTATCGCGGCTGCTACGCGAGTACAACGTCGACACCGTACTTCATTTCGCCGCGCACACCATCGTTCCGGAATCGGTCGCCGACCCCCTCAAATACTACGGCAACAACACCTGCTCGACCCGCAACCTGCTGCAATGCTGCAGCGAGGCAGGGGTGCGCCATTTCGTCTTCTCGTCCACGGCGGCCGTCTACGGGATGCCCAAGGACGGCGTGGCCCACGAACAGACGCCCACCGCGCCCATCAACCCCTACGGCACCTCCAAGCTGATGAGCGAATGGATGCTGCGCGACCTGGCGGCGGCGAGCACTCTGCGCTACGTGGCACTGCGTTATTTCAATGTTGCCGGCTGCGACCCCGAAACGCGCATCGGTCAGTCGACCCCCAAGGCCAC
>JBNKCG010000097.1:0-4562 GCA_050287605.1 Gammaproteobacteria bacterium
GCCCGAAGGGGTAGAGATGGTGATGCCGGGCGACAACGTGAAGATGACGGTGTCGCTGATCGCGCCGATTGCGATGGAAGAGGGTCTTCGTTTTGCGATACGCGAAGGTGGCCGTACGGTCGGCGCCGGCGTGGTCGCCAAAATTATCGAGTAACCGTTAGACGAGACAGTGGCATTGGGCGGCAGGGAGCGTGTGCTCCCTGTTGCCGCATCGGGTGAGTGTGTTCTGTAGGCCAGTAGCTCAATTGGCAGAGCGGCGGTCTCCAAAACCGCAGGTTGGGGGTTCGATTCCCTCCTGGCCTGCCATCTCCCGCAGCGCGCCGGCCGATGGGCGCCGCGACATCGTCGATCTACGCATAACGGGAAGCGTTAGCGTCATTCATGAATACCAAGGTCGAAGCTGAAGGGTCCCGGTTCGATAGCATCAAACTGGGCATCGTCCTGCTGCTGCTCGTCGGCGGGATTGTCGCGTATCACTATTTCGGTGAGCAGCCGTTGCTGATCCGCATCGGCGGTCTGCTGGTGGTGGTCGCAGTGTGCGCGGCGATCACCTACTCCACGGAGCTGGGGCGCCGCCTGTGGGGATTGGTTCACGAATCGCGCAACGAAGTGCGCAAGGTGGTGTGGCCCAGCCGCCAGGAGACCGTGCAGACCACCTTGTTGGTCATGGCCATGGTGGTGGTGATGGCGCTGATCCTGTGGGCGCTCGATGCGCTGCTCGGATGGGGCGTGAAATTCCTGATCGGGCACGGAGGCTGAGCATGACCAAGCGTTGGTATGTGGTGCACGCGTACTCCGGTTTCGAGAACCAGGTGAAACGCTCGCTGCTGGACGGGATCAAGCGTTCCGGCATGGAAGAGTTCTTCGGCGAGATCCTGGTGCCCACCGAAGAGGTGGTGGAGATGCGTGGCGGCCAGCAGCGCAAGAGTGAGCGCAAGTTCTTCCCCGGCTACGTGCTGGTGCAGATGGAAATGAACGATCAGACCTGGCACCTGGTCAAAGACACCCCGCGTGTGATGGGTTTCATCGGCGGGACCAGCGACCGCCCGGCGCCGATTACCGACAAGGAGGCCGACGCCATCCTGCAGCGTGTGCAGGAGGGGGTGGAGAAACCGCGTCCGAAGGTGTTGTTCGAACCTGGCGAGGTGGTGCGGGTTACCGACGGACCGTTTGCCGATTTCACCGGTGTGGTCGAAGAGGTCAACTACGAGAAGAGCCGCCTGCGGGTGGCGGTGTTGATCTTCGGCCGTTCGACGCCGGTGGAGCTTGAGTTCAGCCAGGTCGAGAAGGGTTAGACAGGTTTTTTTCAGAGCCGCCGCGGCAGGCCATCCGCGACGGGTTAGTCACAATCGGGGAGCCCGAAACGCAGCACGCTGCCCAGTACGGCGCTAGCACCCAAGGAGTCCATCATGGCAAAGAAAGTTCAGGCTTATATCAAGCTGCAGGTCAAGGCCGGCCAGGCCAACCCCAGTCCGCCGGTCGGTCCGGCGCTGGGCCAGCACGGCGTCAACATCATGGAGTTCTGCAAGGCTTTCAACGCCCAGACGCAGAACCTGGAACCGGGTCTGCCCATCCCCGTGGTGATCACCGTCTACAGCGATCGCAGCTTTACCTTCATCACCAAGACCCCGCCCGCGTCGATTCTGTTGAAGAAGGCGCTGGGCATCCAGAGCGGCTCGGCCGTGCCCAACCGCGACAAGGTGGGCAAGGTGACGCGCGAACAGTTGGAGGAGATCGCCAAGGTCAAGATGCCCGATCTCAACGCCAACGATCTGGATGCCGCCGTGCGCATCATCGCCGGTAGCGCGCGCAGCATGGGTATCGATTCGGAGGGGGTGTAAGTCATGGCTAAATTGAGCAAACGCGCCAAGGCGATGCGCGAGCGTCTGCAGTCCGGCAAGGTCTACGGTGTCGACGAGGCGCTGACGCTGTTGAAAGAGATGCCGGCCGCCAAGTTCCGCGAGTCGGTGGACGTGGCCGTCAACCTCGGCGTCGACCCGCGCAAGTCCGACCAGGTGGTGCGTGGTTCCACCGTGCTGCCGCGCGGTACCGGCAAATCGGTGCGGGTGGCGGTATTCGCCCAGGGTGCCGGCGCCGATGCCGCCAAAGAGGCGGGTGCAGACATCATTGGTATGGAAGACCTCGCCGAGCAGGTCAAAGCGGGGAACCTGAATTTCGACGTGGTCATCGCTGCCCCCGACGCCATGCGAGTGGTGGGTCAGCTGGGCCAGATCCTGGGGCCGCGCGGCCTGATGCCCAACCCCAAGGTGGGGACGGTGACCCCCGATGTGGCCGGTGCCGTCAAGAACGCCAAGGCGGGTCAGGTGCGCTACCGTACCGACAAGGCGGGCATCATCCATTGCACCATCGGCAAGGTCGATTTCGAAGTGGCCGCGCTGAAAGAGAACCTGGATGCGCTGATGGGCGACCTGAAAAAGGCCAAGCCGAGCGCCGCCAAGGGTATCTATGTCAAGAAGATTACCGTCTCCACCACCATGGGGCCGGGTGTCGCGGTCGATACGAGTACCGTGGCGTAACAGACTTTGGGGTGCCGCGATCGCGTTTTAAAGCGCGCTTGCGGTAACCGTCAAAGACCGCAGGTGTTCACCGGATTCGTCCGGTGGACTTAATGGAGCGGCTCCGGCCTGCGCAGACGGTGGCTCCCGAATCAGATAGTTATCTGGTGACGGTCGCTGCCAGGGGCGGACAGCCAACGCAGTAAGGCTGTCTGCATAGCCTCGGTGAAGCGGGTTTACCCGCGTCGCCGATAGTCAGGAGGTGAACTGGTGAGTTTGAACCTTGCACAGAAGCAGGCGGTAGTTGCTGAAGTGGCCGAGGTTGCCAGCAGCGCGTTGTCCGCGGTTGCCGCGGAGTATCGTGGTCTGAGCGTCGCGCAGATGACCGATTTGCGGGTCAAGGCCCGTGAGGCGGGTGTCGCAATCCGCGTCGTGAAGAACACGTTGGCGCGCCGCGCCTTCGAGGGGACCGAGTTCGAGTGCATGAACGATGCGCTCGTCGGTCCGTTGGTGCTTGCATTCTCGCAGCAGGACCCGGGTTCGGCGGCGCGCGTGGTACGCGATTTCGCCAAGTCGAACGACAAGCTGGTGGCCAAAGTCATCGCCATCGGCGGTGAGCTGGTCGACGCTGCGCAGATCGAACGGGTGGCAAGTCTGCCTACCCGCGAGGAGGCCCTCAGCTTGCTGATGGCCGTCATGAAAGCACCCATCGAGAAGTTCGTGCGTACCCTCAACGAGCCGACGGCCAAGATGGTTCGCACGATCGCGGCAATCCGGGATCAGAAACAGGCCGCCTGAACCAGGCGTTACCGAACCGAGATATCCGGTACGCCTTGCGGCCGGAACATGAGATAGGAGTTAGTCACCATGGCTGTATCGAAAGAAGACATTCTGGAAACCATTTCCAACATGACCGTGATGGAGGTCGTCGACCTGATCTCCGCCATGGAAGAGAAGTTCGGCGTCTCCGCCGCTGCCGCCGTCGCCGCCATGCCGATGGCCGCCGCTGGTGGTGCCGAGGCTGCCGCCGAAGAGAAGACCGAGTTCGACGTCGTGCTGGCTGAAGTCGGCGGTAACAAGATCGCCGTCATCAAGGCCGTTCGCGCCATCACCGGTCTGGGTCTGAAAGAGGCGAAGGATGCCGTCGAAGGCGCGCCGACCACGCTGAAGGAAGGCGTCAGCAAGGACGAGGCCGAAGACGTCAAGAAGCAGTTGGAAGAGGCTGGCGCCACTGTTGAGATCAAATAATCTTTGATCTTGTGCATGCGCAAGCTTTGCGGTTTAGGCTGGCGGCATTGAGCCGTCGGCCTTTTACCGCTTGTGGCGGTTAGCGCCGCAAGATGAACTGGCTGAATTTGCAGCATGGTTCAGGAAAGTTTTTATTTGGATTCCATACAGTGACTGTCTGGGATCCTGAATCGAAGTTTACAAAATCCGAGGGACGGCAATATGGCCTATTCTTTCACTGAGAGAAAACGCATTCGTAAAGATTTCGGGAAACGTCCGAGCATCCTGGAAGTGCCTTATCTTCTTGCGACTCAGATCGATTCATACCGTACCTTTCTCCAAGACGGTGTTGCAGTTGAGGACCGCACTGATGTCGGTTTGAATGCGGCGTTCAAGTCGGTGTTTCCAATCGTCAGCTATTCCGGCAATGCCGCGCTTGAGTATGTCAGCTATCGCCTGGGTGAGCCCCAGTTTGATGTGCGCGAATGCCATCTGCGCGGAACTACCTATGCCGCCCCGTTGCGGGTGCTGGTGCGTCTGGTGATCTATGACAAGGATGCCCCCGGAGACACCAAGGTAGTCAAGGATATCCGCGAGCAGGAAGTCTACATGGGTGAACTGCCGCTGATGACCGAAAACGGCACCTTTGTGATCAATGGTACTGAGCGTGTTATCGTCTCTCAGCTGCATCGTTCCCCCGGAGTGTTTTTCGACCATGATCGCGGCAAGACCCACTCGTCCGGTAAGCTGCTGTTTTCCGCACGGGTAATTCCATATCGCGGTTCTTGGTTGGATTTTGAATTCGACCCCAAAGATAAC
>JBNKCG010000098.1:0-44540 GCA_050287605.1 Gammaproteobacteria bacterium
GATGGAATGACTTGTTGGACCTCACTCTTTTCCCTCTGGTAACGGATTGCGTTCGATTAAACCCCACAATGGTTGGCCATCTTCCGATGCACGAGCGCCAATTTCGAGCAGAAGCCTTTTTGTGGCTTCTTCATCGCTACCTATGACGTGCATAAGCGTTTCAAGCTTGCGCCATTGATATTTTGGGGAGCGCAGCATTTGCAGCAGCAAATCTCTCCGGGGTTTGTCTCGCTTCTCCGCCGCTTTCTCTTGAAGGTGGTGCGAGAGCCATTGAACGGCCACTGTGGCAATGGAGCCGATGACTGCTCCACTGACACCTATTAGTGCGATGACGATAGATTCGCTCATGCTTGTGAGGCCCAACAGTTTCTTCAACGAATCCCATTCGACTATTCCCTCGCCATCTATTTCCGAAGGCAACAGGGAAAAACCTTAAGCATTCATTTAGATGGATTTTCAGGCAGGGAATTATACGAAACCGTTTCGGCTAACTCCCTGCCACCTATTTCTTGTGTCCCGGAAAAACCATATCCCTACCCCATTGAAAAATCAAAGGTTAGCGAATAGTCGAGCAAATGACTTGGGGAGTTATACGCAACGATTCCATTGAACTGGGAATTTTCGACCGCAGGAAATTAGTTCAGTGGGTGCGCGTGGCGCGCCCAACCATTCAGGATTCCTGATTTTGACGCTCCCCACCCGTCGGCAAGCGCCGAGTAGCGGAGCTTGGCTTGGATCAGGCCCGAAGGGGCAGGTCCCCGCATTCGATGAAACGCGGCAGACCCGCACAAATCCAAAACCAAAAAAAGAGGGCAGCGCATCCACGCTGCCCTCCAACAACGGGGATACGGTTACATCTTGTGACCGGACATATTCTGCATCCCCTGCATGACGGACTTCACAGGAGCCGTCACCGTGGTTTCGCTGCCGTCTTCAAATACCAACGTGAATCCCACTTCGTCGCCCACTTTGAGCGCACTTTTCAAATCAATGAACATGACGTGCAGGCCGCCCGGCTTGAGCACCGTCTCGCCGCCGGCGGGGATTTCGATCTTCTCCACCGGGCGCATCTTCATCATGCCGCCTTCCATGACATGGGTGTGCAGTTCGAGATGTTCGCTGGCGCTGCTGCTTCCCGCCACGACGGCGTGCGCTACGCTGTCGTTGTTCTTGAACACCATGAAACCGCCGCTGGTGGGCGTGCCCGGCGGTACGGCGCGCACGTAGGGGCTTTCGATCTGCACCGCTTCGGCGGCATTGCCCGCCCAGGCGCCGCTGCCCATCATTCCCGCCACCAGGGCGCCCGCTACGACTCCACTCCATTTTCCCAACACGTTCGTCTCCTCTCTCAGGATTTGGTTTTCAACAGTTTGCGCAGGGTCTCAACGATCAGCTCCGGGGCCATGGCGTGGGGCAGGGCAAACAGGAGATTGCCCTGCTGGTCCACCACGTCGGTGTACGCCGAGTGATCCACCAGATAGTCGCCGGTGCCGGCGGAGGCGCCGATCTGATACGAGGCGCCGTAGCGCTTTGTCACCTCGGCGATCTGTTCGGGAGTGCCGGTGGCTCCGACGATCTGCGGGTGAAAAAAGGCGGCGTACTGCTTGAGGCGCTGCACGGTGTCGCGTTGCGGATCGACGCTGACAAACACGCCCACCACCTGCGCCCGCTCTTCCGGGGTCAGCTGATTGAAGGCGGTGGCAATGATGGCCAGGTTGGTGGGGCAGACGTCGGGGCAGAAGGTGTAGCCGAAGTAGACCAGCACCACCTTGCCGCGCAGGTCCTTCAGCGACAACGGTCCGTCGGCGGTATCGAGAGTGAAGGGACCTCCGAGTTCCGCAAGCCGCAGATCGAGCACCCCTTGCGGCAGCGTCTCGCGCGCGGCGGTGGACGGTTGTTGCGGCTGCGGCTGCCAGAAGAAGGCGACCCATAGCAGCAGGCCGGCCAGCAGTGCCGCCAGTGCGACGAGAAGGGTGCGTACGATGCCACGGTTCATCGGCGGTTCCAGGTTACCAGTTGGTAGGGGGCGGCGCGTATGCCCTGAGCGGTACGCACCATCACCTGCACGCGCCAGTCCATGCGATCGCGCACGCAGACCGGCAGCAGCGTGCTGCCCGTGTAACGCCCCCCAGCCACGCGCTTGAGCTCGGGGCGGTTGTAGCCCATGTTCATGTTGATGCCCTGGATGTCCACGGCCACGGACCAGGGATCGATGCCGCGGAGTTCCACATCGAGCGTGAGCGGTTGCATCAGCGGCACCGGGCGCGGTGCGACGGTGAGCGTGACCGTGGCGCCGTCGGCGAAGGCGAGGCTGCACGGCCCCTGATGCAGATCGCAGCCGGTCTCGCCCTGGGCGGTCTCGATCACCGTCGGATAGAGCACCGGCCACAGCTTGTAGTCGGCGGCGAAGGCCAGCCCCAGCAGCAGCACTGCGACGACGGCAACCAGGGTTCGGGTGGAGATCTTCACTTCGTTGGCGGTGATAAGCGGTTGTTGTTGGAAGACAGCGGGAGAACGTGCACAGGATCGCACGCCAGCGGGTGGCAGAGTAGCCGTCAAATCGCCCAAAGGTGTGTCATATCACACACCCGGCCGAACCGGCACCGCATCGATCAGGGAAGATCGGAACGCCGGAACAGCCAGTACCCCGCCGCGGCGCAGGCGCTGCCCACCGCCACCGGGTAGGCCATGGCCCACGCCATGTAGCCGCCCTGGCCGAAGTGGTCGAGGATCAGGTAGGCGGTGGGCCCCAGCAGCACCAGCTGCTGGTCGAACAGCAGCATGGCCGCGGTGCGGAACACCTGCAACGGATTGACCAGGGCCAGCGCCACCGCGGTCTCCGCCGGCAGGTGTTCGCGGATCATCACCCCGAGCAGGATGAGGTCGAGGAACAGGATCAGCGTCAGCCACACCACGAAGGCCACGCCCTGGGCCAGGTCCGCGGAGCGGGCCAGCGTGGAGATCAGCATGCCCATGCCGAGAAAACACCACGCCAGGGCCACCAGCAGACCGGTGTAGAAGAGAAAAGCGGCCCACGGCATCTCCGCCCCCTTGAGCAGCCCCCAGGCGATGGCGCCCGCCATGGCCAGGAACACCGGCAGGAACACCACCAGGAAGCGCCCCAGCAGCTTGCCCCAGAACCAGGCGGCCAGCGGTGTGGGCAGCGACAGCAGGTACTCGAACACGCCCGCCTCGCGGTCGCCGGCCACGGAACGTACCGTCGTGATCAGCACGAAAATGGGCAATACGGCCATACAGAGCTGAATATAGGTGAGCAGCAACCGCGACAGGCCGGTGAATCCCATCACCCGCGACTCGGTCAGCCCCAGCACGAAGAGCACCACCACGATGCCGCCAAAGACCAGCGAGTAGACGAAGAACCAGCGTGCCCGCAGGGATTCGACGATATCGGACCAGGCCGTCAGCCACAGATTGCGCATGATGGGTTACTCGCTGTGAACGGGAGCGGCAGGCGTCGCACCGGGTTGCCGCGCCTCGTGGGCGTGGGCGCGCACGTCGGCCCCGTGTCGGTTGTAGCGCGCCTCGATGGCCAGCACGCGGGATTCGGCCTCGGCGTAGCGCAGCGCCCCCGCCAGCGGCGCGTCCTGGGCGCCGATGCCGTACTCCATGGGCGTGGAGTGGCCGCTGACGTAGTAGGCCTGACGGGCGTCGATCCAGCGGCCGTCGCGGTGGTCGTTGACCCAGAACTCGGTGCCGGCCGCACCCCGCCACGGCTTGTCCTGCAGCCACACCATGGCGCAACCGAGATCGTCGAACTTCACCACGCGGCTGCGCCCGTCGGGCCCGGTGAAACGGATCTGGGCGGCGTGGCGGCGGTCGCTGAGCACCATACGGCAGCGCTCGCAGGCGTCGCGGTCCCACTTCACCGCCACCGGGCCGGTGCTGGGCTCGCCGCTGCACCCGCCCACCAGCGAAAGCGCTGCGTAAGCGGGCACCAGTTGCAAAAGTGTGCGTCGGCGCATCAGCCGCCCCCTCCCAGCGCAATGGAGTTGCGCACCGCGACCGGCGCCTGCTCCTCCATCCGGATGCCGGCCAGCAGCCCCGCGTAGCGCGACAGCATGCCGAGAAAGCGCAGGCGGTCGGGACCCGCCACCTCGCCCTCCCACTGCCGCGGGTCGGCCAGCGGACGGAAGCGCCACGCCGCGATCGCCTTGGCAAAGGCCGCATCGGCGCGCACCAGGGTGACGCGGCAGTGCAACCGGCTGGTGAGATCGATGGCGTCGGCGACGCGGTCGTCGAGCACCACGCTGCCCTGGTCCAGCTCGACGACCCGATTGACCAGCGCGGCCACCTCGTCGAGGCGGTGGCTGGAGATGAGCATCACGGCGTGCTCCGGCTTCTCCGCCAGCAGCTCGAAGAAGATGGCGCGCGCCTCGGGATCGAGGTTGGCCGCCGGCTCGTCCATCACCAGCAGGTCCGAGTCGCGCCCCAGGGCGATGGCGATCAGCAGTTTCTGCTTCTGCCCGCCGGAGAGTTTGACGAAGGGCTGGTGACGGATCTGCGCGGTGTCCAACCCCAGGCGTTGCGCCACGGCGTGCATGGGCTGCTCGTCGGCGCGGCACACGCTGGCGGCGAAGCGCACCAGTTGCCCCACCGGCATCTTCAGCGGCGGCGGCAGCTGCGGCACGAACCCGACGCGCGACAGCACCTGCTCGCGGGCACGGCGCGGCTCCAGGCCGTCCACCGTCACCCTGCCCTGGCAGATGTACTCGCCCAGCAGGCAGCGGATCAGCGTCGTCTTGCCGGCGCCGTTGGAGCCCACCAGGGCGACGCGGTCGCCGGCCGCGATGTCGAGGTCGATGCCTTTGAGCACCGCTTGGCGGCGAAAAGTCTTGGCGACGCGCTCGAAACGGATCATGACCCACCCTCGTGTGGCGACGGCGCCCCGGAGCCGAAGCGGAACTGGTAGCGCAACGACCCGGTGGGGCAGACGTCGACGCACAATCCGCAGCGCGTGCAGTCGGCGCCGATGGGCACCTCCACGTCGCGCGCGCGGCCCTTGATCACCGTGTCCAGCACGTGCGGTACCAGACACACCTTGCGGCACTCGCCCTCATGCTGGCAGTTAAGCAGGTTGTAGCGGACGCGCAGCGGCGACAGCATCCCCACCAACCCATAGGTCATGCCGATGGGACAGACGTAGCGGCACCAGGCGCGGCGCGAGACCAACACCTCGAACAGCAGCAGCACCCCCACCCAGAGCAACGCCAGCCCCGGCCCGTAGATGAGGGCGCGGCTGAGGATGCCGGTGGGCGAGATCGATTCGAACACCGTGTAGCTCAGGCCCAACGCCAGCAGCGCGAAGATCACGTAGAAGGCGCTGCGCGTACCGCGGTGAAAATCGACGTTCTTGACGATCTTCTTCTCCACCAGCTTCAAGTGCAGCTTCTCGGCCAGTTCCGCCACCAGGTGGTAGGGACACACCCAGGAGCAGAAGGTGCGCCCGCCGAGGAAGAACCACAGCACGAACACCGTCACCGTACCGATCAGCAGATTGACCAGCACCTCCTTGAACGCCAGCATCACCTGCAGCGCGGAGTTGAGATCGGCCAGATGAAACCCGGCGAAGCGCGACGCGGTGAGCGCGCCTTCCAGGAGCTGGATGTCGAGCTTGAACGACACCACGAACAGCAGGTTGACCGCCAGCAGCGTCAGCCAGCGGATGTTGCGCCACTTGTTGGACTTGAGGCGCTGGTGCTCCTCGGCGGCGGCCTTGGGGTCGAAGGTCTGGCCGCGTTTGATGAAGTGGATCTGCTGGGCGTGCGGCGTGACCTCCTCATCCGTCGGCTTGCCCGGATTGCCGCCCAGCAGTTCGGCGAGGTGTCGTCCCACGTAGCGCACGCGCATCATCCCAACACGCTCGCCATGTCCACCACGATGGCGGCCGGTTCGGTGGGGCACACCATCTCGCAAGCGCCGCAGCCGACGCAACCGTCGTAGACCGTGGGCCGGTAGCGCGCAGTGGAGTCACCCTCTGCCACCGGCTCCAAGCCGATGGCGCGTTGGGGCGGACATTGATTGGGATCGCCCGAGGGCGGTTCGCCCGCCTCGCACTGATGGGCGCGAATCTCGATGGGGCAGTGCTGCACGCAGAGATCGCACAGTTGCAGATCGAAATCGCGGCTGCGCACCGGCAGCGGATTCCAGCGATCGATCTCGGTGTAGCGAAACTTGCCGGTGAAACCGGGGCCGCGCACCTTGCCCTTGAAGCCCTTGCCCAACAGCGCCAGGCACTTGTCGGGACGATCGACGCGTGCCACGCCGATGGCCACCTCGTGAGGGTAGGAGATCTCGTGAGTCAGCGCGCCCGTCGGGCAGGCGAGCACGCACTGCAACCCGTCGCACGAAAAATCGCACGCCTGGTCGCGGGCGTGGATGTAAGGCACGCCGACGCCGAAACCCTGGTCGAGATCGTCGAGGTGGATCGCCTCCACCGGGCACACCTGCTCGCACTGACCGCACTTGATACAGGCGGCGAGAAACTCGTGCTCGGCCAGCGCGCCCGGCGGCCGCAGCCGCGGCTTCCAGCCGCGCGCCACCGGCACGTAGCCCAGCAACGACGCGCCCACCACTCCCGCAGTCAACGCCACCGAGCGCAGAAACCGGCGCCGCGCCTGCTGCGCGCGCTTTTTCGAGACCGGCAGCGGGGAGGATTTGTCCGTTCGACTCATCGCGTCTGCGCCCCGGCGCTTCCGTTGACCGCCGTCATGCGCGGCTTGGTATCGCGCAGCATCAGACGCGGCGAACTGAACGGTGCCAGACGTTCGAGAAAATCGAGCATCTCCAGCACCGGCGCCCCCTTGAAGAACTGCGTCGACGGCACGTCCATCCACACCCGGTCGGCGTAGGCGTAGAGTTCGTAGGGCGCATCGCCCACATCGTCGGCGTCGTTATCGAAACCCTGGTAGTCCTCCCAGTAGTTACCCTCCCAGACGTTGCGCGCCGCCGTTCCGCCGCTGCCCGCCGCCACCTGGGTGAGGTTGCCTTTGAAGGTGTTGTCCTCGAAGCGATTGCCTTTCCAGTCGCTCAGAAAACGCACCCCCACGCCGTTGAAGCCGATGACGTTGTTGCGAAAGGCGTTGGTGGTGTCCGGCTCGTAGGGTGAGACGTCGAGGTAGAGACCGGTGCCGCAATAGAGAATGCGGTTGCCCTCCAGCAGCAGATTGGAACTCTCCTTGAATCCGATGCCGACGCCCAGCGCGCCCGCGGCGTGGGCGATGAAGTTGTTGCGGAAGATCATGTCGCGGCTGTACATCACGAAGATGCCCACCTGGTTGCCGACGAAGTGGTTGTCGCTGATCTCGTTGCCGTTGGAGTACATGAAGTGCAGCGAATAGCGTCCGCCCGACGAGCGGTTGCGGGCGATGAGGTTGTCGGCCGAGTACCACACCACCAGGTCGCGCGAACCGCTGATGACGTTGTCGGTGACCTTGTTGTTGAAGCTGTACCAAAGACGGATCGCGTCGCCGCGCAGGCCCAGCTCGAACGGTTTGGAGCTGATGCGGTTGCGGCGCACGATGTTGTTGTCCGACTGCTGCAGGTCGACGCCGAACAGCGCGTTGTCGATGACGTTGTCCTTGACCACGTTGAAGCGACCGCGCACCTGCACGCCGGCGTCGACGTCGTTGTGCGACTCGCCCGAATTGGTGAGGTGCAGGCCTTTCAGTGTCGCGCCGTCGGTGTCGAGCACTACTACTGACCCCTTGCCGCCGGCGTCGATGGTCACCTCGCCGCGGCCGTCGATGGTGAGCGGCTTGTCGATGAAGACCGGACCGGCGTAGACGCCCGCCGCGGGCAGCAGCGGCTGGGAAGGATCGGCCGCGTCCACCAGCGCCTGAAACGACGGCAACGCCGCGCAGGCCGCCGCCGACCACCACGCGAGCAGAGCCGCGAGCGCCGCGCAGGCACGGCACCGCCGGCGTCGGGCACGGGGTGGGAAGCGGGCGGCCATGGCGCGGTTCAATCCCCGGCCTGAGGATACCTGCGCCGCAGCAGCGCCGCTGCGCCCAGCGCCGCCGACATGGCCAGCATGACGCCGAAGCCGTAGTAGGGATACGAGTAGGTGGTGAACTGCGCCACCTTGCCCTGACCGAACACGGTGGGCATGAAGGGCTTGACGGTGAAGGCGCCCATCTCGTTGAGACTGTGTCCGAACCACCACAGCCAGCCCGCGTAGTCGATGATGAAGAACAGCGGCAGCGCCATCGGCACCGCCACCAGCAACCAGCCGAAGGGACGCCACATCCAGGTGCCGACCACCAGCAGCACCATGGCACTGATCAGGCTCCAGAACACGACCGACGACACCGCCTTCAGCGTGTGCACCATGGGCGTGATTTCGGCGGGATTGTTGAAGTAGCGCCCCAGGGTTTTTTCGTAGTGCCACACCAGCGTTTGCGCGCCGTCGCCCTGCCAGGCGTCGGATCTTCCGCGCCGCTCCCGGTCCTTCTCGAAGGTGATGCGCAGGTTGTCGATGTAGCCCTGTTTGTCGCTGGTCGGTTCCGTCGCCTGTTTCGGTTCATCCACCGCCACGCCACTCGCCTTGAGCGATTCGCGCAGGCGCTGGATCACGGCCTGCGACGAACTCAACTCTTCCGGCGCGCTGCTGGTATCACCGGTATCCTGATCCAGCGCGGCCACCAGCGCCTCCAGGTACTTGCCGTTCTGGTACTTGAGGCCGTCACCGCTGTAGAAGGTCAGCCCCATCCAGACCGCGATACCCAGCGACCCCAGCGCCAACACCGCGACCCGCAGGTTGCGTTTGGGAACCGCGAAACCGATCACCATCAAGCTCAGCAACGTCACTAAAAATGGCGAAAACGCGCGCTCGACGGGCGCACCCGCCGCAATCGGGTACATGCCCACGTAGTGATTGATGGTGTCCATCTCGTGGACGCAATCCAGAATCACGTCTTCCTGGATCTGCCGCCCCTCCTGCTTGCTGCAACCGTTGAATACGCCGTTCATGTGAAAGTGGATGCGCACGCCGTCCGGGAATGCCTCTTCCGGATAGTTGGGCGCCTTCAACGAGACCCACCAGATGGGCGAGATGTAGACGACCACCAGCAACACCACGGCGATGCCGCACAACGCAGCGATCAACACGTTCCTGCTTTCCGGTTTGGGCTTATTCATGCCTAGGGGTGCCTTGTACCGCTGGGGCGACGGGCGGGATGAAACGCATCCCGCAGCCGCCGCGAAAAACGCAGACCGTCACTCAATCGAAATCGGGATTCTTCCAATCGGCCGACGGCGCCAGATCCTCTTTGGGGACGGGGATCCATGACACGTAGTTGATCACCTGCTTCATGTCGTCGTCGCTGAATTCCTTGATCTGTTTCACCATATCGGGGTTGGCGTTGCGGCGTTTGCCGTCGCGTATCCACTCGAACTGGCGCACCATGTACTTGTAGTGCTGCCCCTCGATGCGCGGATAGAACTTCTCCTGGTTCCCCTGGCCATGGTCGCCGTGACACCGTACGCAGTTGTCCTTGAACAGTTTCTCGCCCTTGGCATGTTCTGCGCTGCCGGGCTTCCACGGACCTTTGCCGTTGGCGGGATTCATCTTCAATTTTTGGATGTACTCGGTAACGTCGGCCAGCGCCTGTGCGTCACCGATGGATTCGGGCAGCGCAAAGGGATACATGGTGGGGTTGTCGCGATTGCCGTCGCGAATATCCGCAAGCTGCTTGATCAGCACGTTGCGGTGCTGTCCGGCCAGCTGCGGGAAGGTGCCGTCCTCGGTTCCCCAACCTTCGGGCAGGTGGCACGCCGAACAGACTTCGAAGACATCCAGCCCGTTCTCCACATCGGGTTTCAAGTGCATGGCTTCGTCTTTCTCGCCGCCCGCCTCGTTCCAGGCCCAGGCGGCGCCATTGACGGCCAAACCACCGATCGTCAAAGCGATCGCAATCCAGGTTCTGTTCGACATCTCGCACCCTCCTTCAAAGAAACCGGCCCCCTCGCGGGTCCGTGCATTTCCCCGCGACACGTCATTGTTTTATGCGTTTTATGCGACGTGCGCGGCCATAGGCTGCGATGATGGCAAAGCGACGGTGACCGAACCTTGATCCCCATCAAGGCCCGATCCCAGGTGGAAGGGAAGCTGCCGCAAGGTCCCGCGCACGGTGCGCCGTACCCACGAACCGGGCGTGGCCGCTGCGGTTCGCGGGATTTTGCGGCAGCGGGTCGTCAGCTCACTTCAGCCCGGCCAGCCACTTGGCAATCTCGGCCAGCTCGGCGTCCGACACCAGGTGCATCACCCCTTTCATCGCCGCGGTATTGCCGTTGCTGCGCGCACCACTCTTGATGTCTTTGGCCTGTGCCAACAGATACTGCTCGTTCTGTCCGGCAAGCCTGGGGTAGGTGGGAAGAATCGGGGTGTTGCCGTCGGCACCGTGGCAGGCGATGCAGGTCTTGGCCTTGTAGAGCGCGGCACCGTCGGCCAGGACCGGTCCGCTGGTCAGCATTGCCGCAGCGATCGCGCCGGCGACCAAGGCATGAATCGTGTGTTTGCGCATAGTGAATCCTCTCAGGTGCGGATAAGAAAAGGGGGAGCCACCACGCTCCCCCTTTGGTAACGAGCGATGCGCCGGTAAGTCTACTTCACTTTCTTGGCGCCGTTCTGCTCCAGGAAGGTCTTGGCACGCAGACCGAGGTCCGCCGTTTTGACCTGGTACTGCCACCACTGGTTGGCCCACAGCATGGCGTTCTGGAAATCGCCCTTGGCCGCCGCCGCCTCGGCCTTCTTCTTGGCCTCGCCGGCAAAGCCCAACTGATCGGTCGCGTCTTCCACCAGCGCCACCACCGTCGGGAAGTCCTTGTAGTTGTGGCTGGTGATGAAGGCCACCACCTGATCGATAACCGCCTGGGTTTCGATGTTGGTCTTCACCTGCTTGTCGTAGTCGGCTTTGGTGTACTGCGTGCCCTCCTGCATGGTGGTCTTGGTGGCCTTGTAGCCCTTGGGCTTCACCAGCAGATAGCCCTGCATCTCCAAGTGCAGCGCGGAGCAGAACTCGGTGCAGTAGTAGGGATAGACGCCGGCCTTGTCGGCGACGAAGGTAGCCGACGCGGTCTTGCCCGGTTCGATGGAGAGCTGCACGTTCTGGGCGCGCAATGCGAAGCCGTGCACCTCGTCTTCGGCGCGTTCAAGGTTGGTGAGGTGGATCACCACTTCGTCACCCTCTTCGGCCTCGATGATCTCCGGCGTGATGTGCGAACGGATCACCGTGCCGAACACCTCCACCTTACCCGGCGCGGTCTCCGTCTTCTCGCGCCCGGCGCGGGTGCGGAACGGCGAGCGTTCGTCGGTACGGCTGTTCCAGCCTGCCTTGTAGCGCACCGCCGGTTTCAGCTTGTCGGCCTTGATCGCCACCGCGTAGTGCGGTTCGCCCAGCGGCAGCGGCATGTCGTAGAGCAGCTCCATCTTGTCGCCGCTGATATCGATGAGCTGGTGGTTCTGCGGATGCAGCGGACCCACCGGCGCGAAGCGGTCGATGGCCAGCTTGTTGAGCGCCACCAGATATTTGCCGTCCGGCGAAACCGAATCGCCCTCCATGGTCATCAGGTGACCGATGTTGTAGTGCACCGGCAGTTGATCCAGCACCTTGCCCTGACAGTAGTCCCATTTGGTGACCATGGAATCGACGTAAATCGACGTATAGACCACGCACTTTTTGGAATCGTACTGGGTGTGCAACGGCCCTAGTCCCACGGCAACCTGGGTATGCAGCGCGTCTTTCAGGGCGATAATGGGAATCCCGTAGGGATCCTTACCCTCGAACTTGCCCGCCTTGATGGCGGCCATGATCTTTTCGAAGCTGTAGACCCAGGTGTGGCTGTCGAGCTTGCCCGAGACGATGATGTACTCGCCGGTGGGATTGACGTCGACGCCGTGCGGGCTCTTGGGCTCGGGAATTAGAAACAGCATGCCCTCCTTCACCGCCACGTCGATGGGAATGACCTTGTGGCCGTTGATGGTCATCGCCTTGCCCGCCTTGACCAACTCCTCGCCCTTCTTCCAGTTGATCATGTGCATGAAGTCGGTGTCTTTGGATGAGCAGCCCGCTTCGAACGGCGGACGTCCGCGTTCGATTCCGCCCACGTAGCGTTCGGAACAGAAGGAGTTGGTGAACGACCAGCCGTTGGAGACCTTCTTGCCCGCGTCGGAGAGATCCTGGCTATAGGGCGGCAGTTCAACGGAGAAGGAGTTTTCCGGTTCGACGCGGCCTTTCTCGTCGTTGAATTTCCAGTAGGTCACCGCGCCGCGGTATTTCTCGTTGAACTGCTCCAGCGGCACGTATTCGTCGGTCAGCGGACCCGCGTACTGCGAGGCTTCGATCACGTACTCGGTATTGGGCGTGACGAAGGCGCCGCCGTGTTCGGACTTCATGATGGGATTGACGACGATCTGCTTGGTCTCGAAGTCGTGCAGATCGATTACCGCCAGACGCGGATTGGCCTTGTCGTTGATGAACAGCCAGCGGCCGTTGTACTCGCCCTCGGTCTCGGAAATGGACGGATGGTGGGTATCGCCGTAGTTGATCTGCTTGCCGTGAATCTTGCCTTGCGCCAACACCGCCTTGGACTCGTCGTCAAACCCGTAGCCCTGCCACGGTTCCGGTGTGAACACCGCGATGTACTTGAGGATGCGCATGGACGGGATGCCATAGACGATCACCTGACCGCTCTGCCCTCCCGAACTGAAGGCGATGTATTCGTCGTGTTTGCCGGTGGGCGTATAGGTCTTCGCAGCAGCCAACAAATCCTTCTGGGTCAGACCGCGCGCTTTCATAACCTGATCCAGCGATGCCTGCCCCCAGGCACCCGTCGCCACCGAAAGCCCGACACCGAGCCCGGCCAGCAACGATGCCGTCCGTTTAAGTTGCCATTTCATCGTAGGTTCCCCCTCTCGCCGCATAGATACGTCCAGGCAAGGTGCCAATAAGCGCCCCCCTACGCCTTGATGTGAATCAAGGCCGTCCGGCGATTCGCAGACGGCCCGGCCGGAGCGCCCCTCCCCCCTGTTGCGAGCGAGGCGGAGAAAGGCAAGCGAGACTCATGGGATGAATCCACGGAAAACCCATGACCGCAGATTGGCAGGGAGAATAGAGACCGATCATGCAACCGTTGGGGCGCGACCTGCGCACCTTCGGGAGTTTCCCGCGCTGCTGCGCGGGCAATGCGCCGTTCAGTTGTCGGTGCTCAACGTTTCGGCGAAGACGCCATCCAGAACGCTGAACACCTCACGGCTGGCCTGTTCCATGACGTCCAGCGCGGCACGCAACGCAGCGTAATCGGGGTTTTGGGTGCCCGCCAACTCCAACACCTCTTTCGTTCCGTCGTGCACCGCGGCGTGGGGACCCTCCAAAGCGGCATAGCTGCGCGCCCTGGAGAAATACTGTTTGCCTTCGCCTTCGTAGTACCACTTGCCCAGGCGGCAGTTGTGATGATCCACGAATGCGAACACCGGCTCTCGCCGGTTCACCGACAAGTACGTATTGACCTTCCACATGACGTGATCGAGTTTCGCTAAGCTCATAAACACGCGGTCGGCCATCTTCGACAACTGCGAGCAGGTGCTGCGCACCACGTTCTGCAGACTGGCCAACTCGTCGTTGAAACCCCCGATACTGGTCGTGATCTTATCCACCGTCGTGGTCAACCCCTCGGCCCGCGAAGAGACACGGGTCACGTCACTCTGCATCTCGTTGATCGTGACCTGGGTCTCGCTGATCGCGTTGCGCGTTTTGTCGGCCAGCTTGCGCACCTCATCGGCCACCACGGCGAACCCGCGACCGTGCTCACCGGCGCGCGCCGCCTCGATGGCGGCGTTGAGGGCCAGCAGGTTGGTCTGTTCGGCGATGTCTTCGATCAGCGCCAGCACCGAGCTGATACTACCGGCGCTCTTGGACAACCCGTTGATGGTTTGCGTATTCTCGCTGGACAACCGGTTGAGCCCCTGGAGCTGCTCATTGAATTGGAGCGCAGTCTCCAGCAGGCGATGAAACTCGGCCGTGGTCGAACCCGCCGCTGACAACGCGTCTTTGGCGACCACAACAGACTCCGCAAGATTGGCCTGGATATCGCCGATTCCGAATTTGATGTGCTCATTTTCCGAGGCCATCAGCTCGTTGAGCTGCTGTTCGCGCCCGTTCGATGCGTTGTGGCGCGCCAGTTCCTCGCGCAAGGCGCGCACGTGGTCCTCCAGTGCCTCGTTCTCTTCCTTGAGCATCCGCTGTTGTTCCCTCAGTTGCGCAAGCTCGATTTCCTGTGCACGGCGGTTGAACAAGCCCATACGCTTCCTCCCTGTGAGACGCCTCTCCCAACGGAACGGCGGCGTTGGCATACGCCCGCCGATAACCTTACGAATATTAGCGTATATCGCTTAACGGCCCGTGCCCATATTCCCTGAGCGCTATGAAGGCACCGGAACCCATCGCAGAATTCCATGCAGTCGATGCGGATATTTTGAAGTGAGTGTCAGCGACGCGGGGGACGCAGCAGGGCCGCGAGCCCGATGAGCACCGCGAACCACAGGGTGGCCAAGCGAATCAGCAGCGTCGCGGTGGCCGCCTCGGCCGAGGTGGCCCCATTGAGCACCAGCAGCAGCGCCATGGTCACCTCGGCCCCGCCGAGACCGCCCGGCAGGAAACTGAGCGCCCCCACCAGCATGGAAAAGGCGTAGATGAACACCGCCACCGGAAGCGCCAAGGCCAGTCCCATCTGGTGCAGCAGGTAGAAAAAGGCTAACGCCTCGGCCCCCCAGGCGACGACCCCGATCGCCAGCGCAGCGGCGATAGGCCCCATCGCGAACAGGCGGCTGGAGTGCCTGACGGTGTGCAGCAGATGGCGCAGAAACGCGGCCATGCGCCCGTCGTGATGCGTTGCCCAATAGCGCTCGCCGCGCTCCAACCACTGCTCCTGGCGCAACACCCACAGGCCCACCGCGATCGCGCCCAGCGTGGCGATCACCCACGGCTGTGCCGGCGGGTACGACCACAGACCCGGCAGACAGAGCAGCACCACGGTGATGAGATCGGCGAAACGCTCCGCAAACAGCGCCCCGACGCTGGCGACATAGGGGACACCCATCGGTTTGAGAAACACGCCGCGCAGCGCCTCGCCCGCCTTGCCCGGCGTGGTGGTCAGCGCAAAACCGGTAAGGTAGGCGTGGAGATCGAATCGCCACGGCACCGGATGATGCAAATAGCGCAGATAGCCGTGCCAGCGCAGGAAGCGCAGACCGTAGTTGACCGAAGAGAGCAGCAGCAACGCCGCGACGTCGAGGGGCCCGATGCGCAGCAACGCCTCGACCACCTCATCCCAGCCGCCCCAGACGGTGAACAGCGCGTAGCCACCGACGCTGACCAGCACCGACAGCGACAGCGCGCGCAGGCGCCAGCGGTTGATCAATATTCCGGACACGGCGCCAGCCAGGCCGCTACAGAAGTAGCCAGAGCGTCACCCCCAGCCAGCCGACCACCGCGCCCAGCAGATGAAGATCGCGGAACAGATCGCGTGCCGGATCGCCGCCGCTGCCCGAGGCGTGCAGCAGAAAGACGTAGCGAAACAGCCCGTAGACGATGAACGGTACGGTGAAGATGAGCCGGTTGGTGCCGTGCACGGCGATGGTCTCGGGGCTCATGGTGTAGAGGCTGTAGCTGATGATCACGCCCATGGAGGTGACGGCGATGAAGGTATCGAGCAGCAGCGGCGTGTACTGCGTCAGCACGGCACGATGATTTTCCTGCTCGTCCTTGACCACCACCCCCATCTCGGCGCGGCGTTTGGCGAAACCGAGAAACAGCGTGATCATCATCCCGCAGAACAGCAGCCAATGCGACGGCGGAATCCCCACGCCCCAGGTGCCGGCCAGAATGCGCAGCATGAAGCCGGCGGAGATGATGAACACGTCGAGGATCACCACGTGCTTGAGACGCAGCGTGTACAACACGTTCATCCCCGCGTAGCCGGCAACGATCATCAGCACACCGTCCCCCGCCCAAGCTGCCAACGCCAGGGCCGCGGCAAACACCAGCGCACTCAACGCGACCGCACTGCCCGGTGCGATGCGACCGGCGGCAATGGGGCGCTCGCGTTTGGTGGGATGGCTGCGGTCGCGGTCGCGGTCGATGAGATCGTTGAAGACGTAGACCGCACTGGAGACCAGGCAGAAGGCGGCGGCGGCCGTGAGAATCCGCATCAGGCTGTGCGTATCTTCCCACGCGTGACCGAACAGCAACCCCATGAGGACGAAGCCGTTCTTGATCCACTGGTACGGACGCAGCGTCTGCCACAAATCCCGGGGCGTGATCATTGCAACGCCCCCTCGCCAGGTGCGGGCATAGAACGGTAGTAAGCGGCATCCGCGGCCGCCAGCAGTTCGCGGTCGCCACCGCTGTCACCGTAGGCGTAGAGCCGGTAGCCGTCGCGCGGCCCCAGCAACTGCTGCAGGCGCCGCACCTTTTCCGCGCCGTGACAGTTGCCGCCCGCCAGCCGCCCGGTCACCCAGCGTTCGTCGCGCAGCTCCAACTCCGAGGCGATGATCTCGTCGAAACCGACGGTCTGCGCCCAGGGTTGCAGGTAGAGCCGCAGCGACGCGCTGATCAGGATGCAGCGATGGCCCTGCTCGCGATGCCACTGCAACCGCGCCAGCGCCCGGGGGCGAACCAGTCCGGGCAGCCGCTCGCGGGCGAAGCGTTCGCCTACCTCGCTGAGCGCGGCAACCGAGGCGCCGGCAAAAAACCGCTTCAACACCCGCTCCTTGGCAACGTCGTTGCGCACCCAACCGAGACCGTAGCCAACCAGGGTGGGAAGCAGCGTGGCCACGTTGAGCGCGAAGCGTCCGCTGCCCGCCGCAAAGCGCAGGAACGGGAACAGCGAATCGCTGTGCGTGACCGTTCCGTCGAAATCGAACGCGGCAGCGGTCATCATAGCTTCAGCCGTTTGAACAGCGCTTCGGGGATGGTGCGGATGATCAGCATGATGTAGCGCCAGAACCACGGCACGTAGACCACGTCCGCGCGCCCCTCCACGGCGCGCGCGATGCGCCGCCCGACGTCATTGGGATCGGCCACCAGAAACAGCCCCGGCAGGCCGAAGGTCATGGCGGTGTCGACGAAACCGGGTTTAACGGTGATCACGCGCACGCCGCTGGGATGGAGGCGGTTGCGCAGCCCTTGCAGAAACAGGCTCAGCCCGCCCTTGGCCGCGCCGTAGGGGTAGTTGCTCTGACGCCCGCGATCGCCCGCCACCGAGGTGATGCCGATGATGAAGCCGCGGCCGCGTTGCTCCAGGTGGTTGGCGCAGTGGGTGATCAGCGAAGCGGCGCCGGTGAAGTTGACCTCGATGAGCTGCGCCAGCGCCAGGGGATCGCGCGCCGCCTGCCCGGTGTCGCCCATGGTGCCGACGGCCGACACCACGCCCTCCAGCTCTCCCACCGCCTCGATCACCTGGTCGACGAATTCGCCGTGGCGCTTGATGGCTGCGGCATCGAAACGGCCGGTGGCCACCGCCACGCCGTAGCGGATCTGCAGATCGGCCGCCAGGCGCTGCAGTTCGTCGCGGTCGCGCCCGGCCAGATAGAGCGGATGACCGCGCGCGGCGAAGGCCGTCGCGCAGCCGCGCGCGATGGCGGAGGTCGCCCCCAGGATCAGCACCGCGCCGCTCACGGCCCGCCCTCCAGCGCCAGGCGCCGCGACAGGCTGGAGCTGAAGCACCCCTGCGGGTCAAGCTGCTGTTTCACCGCGTGCCACAGCGCGTAGCGCGGATACATGCGCCGGAAGTGGTCCGCGCTCAGCCGCGCGTCCTTGGCGAGGTAGAGCCGTCCGCCGCACTCGGCCACCGTATCGTCGAGTTCCACGAGCAGCTTGAGCAGCGACTCGCCGCGCAGCGGGATGTCCACCGCCAGCGTGTAGCCCGGCAGGGGAAACGACAGCAGCCCCTCCCCTTGCGCGCCGAACTTCTTGAGCACCGCCAGGAACGAGCCGTAGCCCGCCTGCGCCAGCCGCTGCAGCAGGTCACGCAACACCTCGGCGCCACCCGCCGCCGGCACCGCGCACTGGTACTGCACGAAACCGCGCTTGCCGTAGAGGCGGTTCCAGTCGTCCAGCGCATCCAGGGGATGGAAAAAGCTCGCGTAGTCGGTGACGAAGGCGCCGCGCCGCGCCCCCTGGCGCCGGTAGTAGAGCGCGTTGAAGGCACGCAGTGCGGGTGCGTTGAGCAACCAACCGGGCATGTCCAGCGGCACGCGCCGCGCGGCGTGGCCGCGGATCGCCAGCGGCTGGGCGCGCTGCGCGGCCGGCAGCTCCGCAACGCTCGCGTGGTGTCCGCGCATGAACACCCCGCGGCCCAGATCGGCGCCGCGCGCCAGACCATCCAGCCAGGCCACGGTGTAGTCGTCGTCCAACGCCGCATCGTCCAGACAGGCCAGCGTCTCGGCGAGGTTGGCGGTGGCGCGGTGTTCGGCGACGATGTAGGCGCTCTCCACGGGACGCAGGCGCAGACCCACCTCGCCGATCACGCCCGTCAATCCCATGCCGCCCACCGTGGCCCAGAACGCTTGCGAGTGGCGGCTGGGCGAACAGCGCAGGCGTTTGCCGTCGGCGGTGATCAACAGCAGGTCGGTGACGTGGTGCGAGAAGGTGCCGTCGCGGTGATGGTTCTTGCCGTGCACGTCGAAGGCGACGCAGCCGCCGAGGGTGACGTAGCGCGTGCCCGGCACCACGTGCGGAAACCAGCCGCGCGGCACGAACAGACGCAGGATCTCGTCCAGGGTTACGCCGGCCTCGGCGCGCAGCAGACCCTTGCCGCTGTCGAAGCTCAACAGGCGGTTGACGCGCTCGGTGAGCAGCACCTCGCCGGTGTCGTTGAGCGCCGCATCGCCGTAGCTACGCCCCAGGCCGCGCGCGATGCGCGGTGCGGCATCGCGGTGCAAACCGGCGAACGACTCCGGGCGCTGCAGCTCGCAGCTCTGCACCGGGTAGCGTCCCCATCCTGAGATCGATTTGCGCACTAATCGCCTTTCGCGGTATCGGCAAAATAGCGTTCGATGAATCCGCAGCGCCCAACCGGCAGCCAACGAGGAATCCGGTAATAACGCTCGCGCACCGTGGCCAGCACCGCATCGCGGTAGGCGGCGTAGTCGAAACCGCGCCCGGTCATCACCACGTAGCGCGCGCCGCCCACCTCCACGGCACCGTTTTCGACGCGGGCGAAGAAGCGTGCAAAATCCCCCAACTCCTTCTCCGACGCTGCGACGATCATCAGATCGCGTCCCTCCAGGGCGCGAAAGTCGGTAAGCATATCATCCTGCCGCGCGTGGCGAGATCCCGGCCCGAACACACCCACGTGACGCTGCAGGCGGTGTTCCAACATCGCCGCCGAAGTGTAGCTCGCGGTAAACAGCGGCGTGTGCCCGTCCAGCGCCTCCAGCGCCTGTGCCACCTCGTCGGTATGCTGCACGAAAACGATGTCGGCGTAGCGTTGGGTATCGCGCCACACGCAGGAGGGCGTCACTACCAGTGCGGCGATGAGCACGGCATGCAGCAGACCGAATCCCACCATGAACCACGTGCCGCGCCGCAGCTGTTTGAGCGGCAGACCCGCGCCCAGCAGCAGGTAGAGAAACGGGTAGAAGGCGAACACCCAATGCAGCCCCACGTCGCGCCCCAGCGAAACCGCCAGCAGCAACGCCAGCGGCACCAGCGCCGCGAAGCTGGGCACCACGAACTCCCCCTGTCCCGCGCGCCACGCCAACCAACGCGCGTTGCGCACCGCGTAGTAGAGCAGCACCGGCGTCAGCACGTAGAGTTGGATCAGCAGGTAGAGTGCCGGCTTGTCCCAGGAAAACGCCGCGTCGGTGTTGCGGTTGAAGAGATTGAACAGGATGTTGTCCCAGCAATGCAGAGCGTTCCACGCGATGTTGAGCACGGCGGCAGGCACCACGCCCAGGGCGAGCAGAACGAAGCCGCGCCAGCGCCGCCGTCCTTTGTGCGTCAACACGAAAGCGGCGAGATAGGCGATCCCCAACAACACGGCAAAATACTTGGAGAGAAACGCCAAGCCCAGCAGCAAACCGGCAAGCAGATAGCACCAGCCGCTTTCGCGTTCCCAGGCACGCGTCAACGCCATCGCCGAGAGAAAGGCGAACAGCAGCAGCGGTGTGTCGGTGGTGGTGATGGGCAGCACCAGATAGAGCGGCGTGAACAGGAACAGCAGCGTCGCCAGACGCGCCTGGTCGCGGCCGTAGGGCTCCAGGAAGCGGTAGATGCCGTAACCCAGCAGCAGCGGCACGACAACGGCCGGCAGCCGCAGTACGAATTCGGCGTTGCTGAGTTGCTGCAACGGATAGAGCCACCACGCCACCATGGGCGGGTGGTCATAGTAGCCGTAGTCGAGGTGGCGCGCCCAGACGAAAAAGTAGGCTTCGTCGCCGGTCACCGGCAACAGGTAGGCCAACACCAGCCGCACGACGACGGCGACCGCGATCCAGCGCTGGAACGCCTGTTCGCTGATCATGGATGGGCGGTTAGAGCTCGGGACGGAAGCCGTAGGCCTTTTCGAAACGCTCGAAGAACTCGGCGCGCTCGAAGCGGTGGTTCTGGGTGCCGAAGTGTTCGACCTTGATGGCACCCAGCAGCGAGGCGATGCGCCCGGTCAGTTCCCAATCCAGGCCGTTCAGCAGACCGAACAGCAGACCGGCGCGGTAGGCGTCGCCGCAGCCGGTGGGGTCCACCGCCGCGGCGGTGATCACCGGCGGGATGTCGATCTGGGTACCGGCGGCGATGATCTGCGAACCTTCGCCGCCGCGGGTGACGATCATCGCTTCCACCCGCTGGGCGAGATCGTTGCGCGTCAGGCCGGTGCGCTCCTGCAGCAGTTCGCATTCGTAGTCGTTGAGCGTCACCCAGTTTGCGAGATCGAGAAAGTTCAACAGCTCGTCGCCGTTGAACAGCGGCATCCCCTGGCCGGGATCGAAGATGAACGGGATGCCCGCAGCGGCGAACTGCTGGGCGTGATCGAGCATGCCCTGGCGCCCGTCGGGCGAGACCATGCCGATGCGCGCACCGCAGGAGGCGTCGATGCGATTGGCGTGCGACTCCTGCATGGCGCCCGGATGGAACGCCGTAATCTGGTTGTCGTCCATGTCGGTGGTGATGTAGGCCTGCGCGGTATAGGTGCCGTCGATCTCGGTGATGAAATCGGTGCGGATTCCGCAACCATCCATCCACGCCGCGTAGGGCGCAAAATCCTGTCCCACCGTCGCCACGGGCAGCGGCTCTTCGCCCAGCAGCTTCAGGTTATAGGCGATGTTGCCCGCGCAGCCGCCGAACTCGCGGCGCATCTCCGGCACCAGGAACGACACGTTGAGGATGTGCACCTTGTCGGGAAGGATGTGGTTTTTGAAGTGATCCTGAAACACCATGATGGTGTCGTAGGCGATAGAGCCGCAGATCAGCGCCGACATGGGGTTGTCCTTCTTCAGGCCATGGGTCGAAGGGGGATCATGGTAAACGCAGGTGGGAGGTTAGTCTATTTGTCGACCACCGCTGTCCGGTGCGGCGTACAATCGCCGGCAACGATTATCGATGTGGACTCTCGCCAACCCTATCCCATGGAACTGCGCGCAGCAACAGCAGAGGATTTCAGCGCCATCGTCAGGCTGGTGCCGAACCGCGACGAGCTGTTCCTGGTCTACCCCAGGGGCAGCTACCCGTTTTCCGTCAAACAGCTGCGCGAGTTGGTGGCGGGCAGAAAGGCGCTCACCGTCGCCGTACAGGATGGCAAGGTCGTCGGGTTCGCCAACCTCTACGGCGTGGAGGCGCGGCGTTGCGCGTACGTCGGCAACGTCATCGTCAAGTCCAGTCTCAGGGGCGCAGGCATCGGACGCCAACTGGTGCGTCATATGGTGGAACTCGCGTTCAGGCGGTATCGGCTGACAGAGGTGCGCATCTCGGTATTCAACACCAACACCGCGGCGCTGTTGCTCTATTCGGACTTGGGCTTCAAACCCTATGCCGCCGAGGCGCGGCAGAATCACGACGGCAAGCGCGTTGCGCTCCTGCACCTGCGCATCACCCGCGACGAGCATCGCGCCCGGCGCAAGACACAGAGGTAAACCAACCATGAAACCCCGCATCAGCATGATCACCCTCGGCGTGCGCGATCTCGCGGCATCCATCCGCTTCTACGAACAGGGGCTCGGGTTGCCGCGCATGGAATCGCCGCCGTCGGTGGCGTTCTTCACCCTCAACGGCACCTGGTTGGGACTGTACGGCCGCGAGGCGCTGGCCGAGGATGCCCAGGTGCCGGCCGCCGGCGAGGGATTCGAAGGTTTCGCGCTGGCCCACAACGTCGCCTCCGAGGAGGAGGTCGACGCGCTGGTGGCCCAGGCGGTGGCGGCGGGTGCCACGCTGGTGAAAACACCGCAGAAGGTGTTCTGGGGCGGCTACAGCGGTTACTTCAAAGATCCTGACGGCCATCTCTGGGAGGTGGCGCACAACCCGCTGTTCTGGCTGGGCCCGCCGGACTGACGCCGGTGCAGGCTGTTATCCGTGGAGCGGAAACAGCCACGGCACCAGCGCCACGGTCAACACCAGCGCGATCAGCTGCAGCGGCACGCCCACCTTCAGAAAATCGCCGAAACGGTACTGCCCCGGCCCCAGGATCAAGGTGTTGACCGGTGAGGCCACCGGCGTAGCGAAGGCGGTAGAGGCGGCGATGGCCACGGTCATCAGAAACGGCGCCGGCGCGTAGCCGAGGTCCAGCGCCAATCCCAGCGCGATGGGCGCCACCAGCACCGTGGTGGCGGTGTTGGAGATGAACTGGCTGAGCAGCGAGGTGAGCAGGAACAGCCCGGAGAGCACCGCAAAGGGCGGCAGCGACTGAAACATCTCCACCAGCCCGGTGACGATCAGCGCCGCGCCGCCGGTTGTCTCCAGCGCCTTGGCCAGCGGCAGCATACCGGCGATGAGCACCAGGCTCTGCCAGTTCATGGAGCGGTAGGCCTCCTCCATGGCCACGCAGCGGCTGGCCACCATGGCGAAGGCAGCCAGCAGCACCGCCACCAGGTTGGAGGTCCACTGAGTCACCATCAGCACCAGCATACCCAGCGTGATCAGCACCGCCCAGGGGGCTTCGTTGCCGTGCCAGGTGCGGCTGCCCGCCTCCACCGGAAGTTCCATCAGCACCATATCGTGGCGCGGACCGATGAGCCGCTCCAGATCGCTCCACGCGCCGGCCACCAGCAGTTTGTCGCCGGCCTGCAACTTGGTGCGGGTGAAATCGAGCGCCAGGCATTCGTGGCCGCGCCGCACCGACAACACGTTGATGTGCAGCCGGTTGCGCAGATCGCTTTCGCGCACCGTGTGACCCTCCAACCACGAACCCGGAACCACCAGCACCTCTGCCACGCCGAAGCTCTCGCGAAAGCGGCGCTGCATGCCGTGAGGAAAACCGCGATCGACCAACCCGAGGTGAGCGAGGTGCCGCTTGACCGCCGCGGGCTCCGCAGAGACGACGATCACGTCTCCCGCGTGCAGATGGGTCCCGATCAGCACCGGCCGCAGCGTGGAAAGCAACATGCCCTGGCGCTCCACGGCGATCACCGTCTGTTCAAAGTTCCGCCGCAGCCCCACTTCACCCACGGTCTTGCCGATGAGCATGGAGCCAGGCTGCACCTGCAGGCGATGCAGGTGATTCTCGATGCCGTAGTGGCTCGCCATTTCGTGAAACCGAGGACGTTGCGACTCTGCCTGCTGATCGCCAGCCCGGGGCAGCAACTTGCGGCCCAGCGTCAGCACGTAGATGAGGCCCACGACCAGGATGGAACCACCGATGAGGGTGAAATCGAAAAAGGCGAATCCCGGCAGTCCGGCGTCGATCAGGGCGCGGCTCGCCGCCAGGTTGGGTGGGGTGCCGATCAGCGTCAGCATGCCGCCCATCAGCGAGGCGATGGCCACCGGCATCAACAGACGGGCCGGCGGCAGTCCCGCCTCGCGCGCCATGCTGAGCACCACCGGGATGAACAGCGCCACCACGCCGGTGGAGCTCATGAAGGCGGAGAGCACGGCCACCACCGGCATCAGCAGCAGGATCAAGCGCGCCTCGTTGGCGCTGGCCAGACCCGCGATGCGGGTGCCGATCCATGCCGCCACGCCGGTGCGGTAGATCCCTTCGCTGACCACGAACAGCCCGGCGATCAGCAGCACCAGCGGGTTGCCGAATCCGGACACCGCCTCCGCGGGGGTCAGGATGCCGGACAGCGCCAGGGCGATGATGACCAGGATGGCGGTGAGATCCAGCCGCACGCGCCCAGTGAAGAACAGCACGATGGCGACCAGCACCAAGCCGTAGACGAAGGAGATCTGCCAAGCCATGCGCCCTCTCCGTTAGCTCCGAGGGGTCATCCGCAGCGTCGCAGCTGCGCCAGCTTTTCCGCCGCCTGGCCCATGGCCACCACGTCGCGCGCCCGCTCGATGCCGGCGGCGATATCGGCGACCCGCCCGGCGACGTAGAGCCGCACGCCGGCGTTGTAGAGCACGCTATCCAGGTGATCGGGGCGTTTCCCGCACAGCGTCTCCTCGACGCGGCGCGCCGTCGCCTCGGGCGTCTCGCAAGGATGGGGATCGCGCTGGGAGAAGCCGTAGTCGGCGGGATCGAGGGTGTACTCCGACACCTCGCCGTCGGCGTAGTCGACCACGTTCACCGGCCGCAACGGCAACTCGTCGCACCCATCCAGCCCCTCCACCGCCAGCACGCGTGCCTGGCCGCGCTCGCCGGCGGCGCGGGCGAAACGCTCCAGAAATCCCTGGTGCGCAGCGCCAATCACGGAGTAGGCGGCGCCGGCCGGATTGAGCATCACCTCGCACGAGTGCAGCAGCGTGCGGTAGAAGAGCATCTGGCGTATCGGCTTCAGGCGCTCGACGCCGTGCAGGTAGCGGCTGGCGTGCAGGTGGCCGAATCCGGTCTCTTCGATATCGTGCGCCACCTGCTCGGGCTCGCGGTAGGCGGGGATGCCCAGCGCTTCCAGCAGCCGCGCAGTGGTGACGCCGTCCTTGGGCGGCAGCCCGGTGTTGGAGTGCATCACCACCGGCACGCCGGCGGCGGCGGTGACGATGGCGGCTGCCAGGCTGAGATGCAGGGCGTTCTTGCGCCCGTCGTAGGGACCGTTGCAGTTGAGCAGCCCCTCCACCCGCGGCGAGATCAGGGTGGCGTGGGCCTCCATGGCGTCGAGAAAGCCCTTCATCTCCTCCACCCGCGCCCCCTTGAAGCGCATGGCGGTGAGAAAAGCACCCACCTGGGCGGGATGCGCCTCGCTGGACATGAGGAAGCTGAGCGCCGCGCACGCCTCCTCGCGGCTCATGTCGCGGGCGCCGTGTCTCCCCTTGGCGGTGGCAATCAGACGCAGGCGGAACGACTCGCCCGCCTCGCTGGACAATGGTTGCATCTCGGGTTTCCTCTGTGACGCGGGAAGCGGTGGATTGTGCCACACCCTGGGGCGCGTGCTCCTCAATCGGCGAAGACGAAAGGCACCTCGCGCCGTGCTTTGTAGGCAGCGGCATTCACCACACGCTCGTCCGCCACCGTCTGGCGCGCCGCCCGCAGGGCGGTCTCGATGCGCCGGTCGCCGATCCGATAGCGCGGCGCCAGGTCAATCTCGTCGATGGCCGCGCAAGGCTCGCCGAACAGTTGACGATAGACGCCGCTCATCATCTGGTAGCGCCCCGCCATCAGCATGTTGGTGGCCTGCTTGATCTTGTGCAGAGCCCCCGCTTCGTGGCCGAACAGGCTGGTTGCCAGCATCACCGAGATGGCGTGCAGTACGTCGTACTTCACGTGGGCGATGAAGACGAAGAGGTGGCGCTGGGTGAGCGGCACGTCGTGTTGCCACGCCCAGCGGATCATGCCGCCCAGCAGCAGGCTGAAGAACTCTGGCACGCCCCACTCCATGCCCAGGCCCACCGAGGCCAGTGCCTCCACCAGATCGAAGTCGGGATGGCCTGCCAGCAGGCGCTGGATCAGCACGTTGTCGGCCACCTCGTGCAGCATGGGCACGTCCTGGCGCTCGAAGGGGATGCCCAGTCCCTCGAAGAGCTGGCGGTACATGACGATGTGGGTGGTGGAGTCCAGCAGGTGCGCGAGATCGGGGTACTCCTCGATGGTGTGGGTGCCGACGCCGTACTCGTCGGCCAGCAGCTGGGCGAGGATGATCTGCGCCAGCTCCGAAACCCGCTCGTTGAGACAGCCGTAGGGCAGCGAGATGAATCCGGAGAAACGCCCCTGCGCCAGCGCCACGCACTGGCGGGTGTTCTTGATCTGGTTGAAGTAGTGGACCGCGAAGGACTCCAGCTGGCGGCGGTCGAAATCGCCCTGGAAGATGCGCACGAAACAGGGGTGACGCCACACCGGGTGCGCCATGACGTGCTCGTGCAGCTCGCTGAACATCGCCTGCAGGGCGCCGGGCTCGAACAGCTCCAGCTCGCTGAAGCGGTTGCCCGGCTCCTGCTCGGCGATGGTACGCAGCTGGCCGAACAGGCGGTGCAGCGCATTGCTCTCCCCTTCCAGGTCCCCGATGACCTGGGTGAAGTCGCGAATCTGGCTGACGCGAAACGCCTCCAGCACCTCCTCGGCGCTCAGCGAGAGCAGGTTCGGCAGCGGATGAACGCCCGCCCGCAACCGCGGTGCGCCGCCCGCATCGATCTCCAGCAGATCGGAAAAGCGCCGCGGCCGATTGTCGGTGGTTGACATGGTGCCTCCCCTGATTGTGCGGTTATTGCGTCCATGATCGGGGCGAGCCGGCGCAGAGGTCCATGATTTCCCGCTATCGCAGGTCGCCCAAAACCGGGAACGTTGGAGGTAAAAACCCCGGTGCCTATCTATACTTGATCGGGTTCAGATTGAGCCACAAACCAACCCCAAGGAGCAAAACCATGGCAGCTTACACCTGCGAGAAGTGCGGCATGAGCATCGGCACCATGACCTGCGGCAAATGCGGCAAAGAGCTGCAGCACAGCACCCTCACCACCGACGACGGCCGCACGGTCCACATCTCCGAATGCCCCGACGGCCACGGCAAAGTGAAGTCCCCCATGTGCTGCGGGCAGGATATGACCTGTTCGGTGTAGCCGTCGACGCCAATCCCCGAAGCCTTCAATGCCAAGACGCCACGGGCGCCAAGAACAGACAGCCGGTTTCGGTTCGCCGCATTCGGTTCTTGGCGCTCTTGGCCTACAGGGATGTAGGTCGTAGAGCGACGCAGGAGCCAAAGCCGAGGCGGCTTAGCGTGAGGCCCGGCTCAAAAAAACAGGATCGCCCCCCAAACCACACCCACGTTAATGAGCGACAGCATCACCGCCGCCGAGCCCAGGTCTTTGGCGCGTCCGGACAGCGGGTGATGCTCCCCGCCGAAGCGGTCGATGGCCGCCTCGATGCCGGAGTTGAGCAACTCCACGATGAGCACCAGGAACAGGCTGCCGATCATCAACGCCCGTTCTGTTCCGGTGTGCGCCAGCCACAACGCCAGGGGGATGAGAACCACCACCAGCAGCAGTTCCTGACGAAAGGCCGCCTCGTTGACGAAGGCGGCCTTGAATCCCGCCAACGAATAGCGGGTGGCGAGCAGGATGCGTTTTAGACCGGTTGGCCCCTGGGCAGCCACCGATCAGGCGCTCTGCGCGCTACCCGGGCGCCAGGCCAGATCCAGCTCGCGCGCCGCGCGCACGTCGTCCAGCCGGCGTACCGGCTGAGTGTGGGGCGCCGACTTCATCATCTCGTGCTGACTGCGCGCTTCTTCAAGTATCGATGTCATAGCGGTGACAAAGATATCCAAGGTCTGTTGCGATTCTGTTTCAGTGGGCTCGATCAACAGGCACTCGGGCACCAACAGCGGAAAGTAGGTGGTGGGCGCATGCTGGCCGTAGTCGAGCAGGCGCTTGGCGAAATCCATGGCGGTGGCGTCCAGTTCCTTGGCCTGTTTCTTCAACGTGACGATGAACTCGTGAGTGGCGCGGCGCTGCGGGAAGGCCAGATCGAAGCCGGCCTCCTTCAGGCGCGCCATCAGGTAGTTGGCGTTGAGGGTGGAGAAATCGGCCACCCGCTCCATGCCCTCGCGCCCCACCAGCAGCGCATAGACGTAGGCGCGCAGCAGCACCCCGACGTTGCCGGCAAAAGCCGACAGCCGCCCGATGGTTTGTGGGCAGTCGGCCTCGGTGAGCCAGCGGTAGCGTTCGCCCTCCTTGGCCACCATGGGGATGGGCAGGAAGGGAAGCAGGCGCTCGCTCACGCCTACCGGACCCGCGCCCGGCCCGCCGCCGCCGTGGGGCGTGGAGAAGGTCTTGTGCAGGTTGAGGTGGATGACGTCGAAGCCCATGTCGCCGGGGCGCACCTTGCCGAGGATGGCGTTGAGGTTGGCGCCGTCGTAGTAGAGCAGACCGCCCGCGCCGTGGACGATGCGCGCAATCTCCTCGATGCGCCGCTCGAACACGCCCAGGGTGGAGGGGTTGGTCAGCATGATGCCGGCCGTCTGCGGCCCTACCGCGGCCTTGAGGGCTTCGAGATCGACGTCGCCCTCGGCGTTGGTGGGAATCTCGCGCACGCTGTAGCCGCACATCACCGCGGTGGCGGGGTTGGTGCCATGGGCGGCGTCGGGTACCAGCATCTCGGTGCGCTGGGTGTCGCCGCGCGAGCGGTGATAGGCACGGATCATGGCCACGCCGGTGAACTCGCCCTGGGCACCCGCCGCCGGAGTGAGCGAGACGCCGCGCATGCCGGTCACCTCCTTGAGGATCTCCTGCAGATCGTACAGGCAGGCGAACAGCCCCTGCCCCAGCGACTCCGGTGCCAGCGGATGACGGGCAAGAAAGCCCGGCAGCATGGCCAGCGTGTTAGAGGCGCGCGGGTTGTACTTCATGGTGCACGAACCCAGCGGGTAGAAATGGGTGTCGATGGAGAAGTTCTTCTGCGACAGCCGCGTGTAGTGGCGTACCGCATCCATCTCCGAAACCTCGGGCAGCGCCGCGCGCTGTTTGCGGCGCAGGTTCGCGGGGATGGCGGAGAGGTCGAAATCGCCGGTGGGCGTGTGCGCCGGGCTGTAGCGACCCGGTTGCGAGATATCGTAGATCAGCATGGGTATCGATTCCGTTGGGACCGTGCGGCCGCTTCGATCAGTTCTTCAGCGCGGCCAATACCGCATCGTAGTCAGGCTCCTGAGAGATCTCCGGAACCATCTCGGCGTGGATCACCTTGTCGCTTTCGTCCAACACCACGATGGCGCGCGCGGTAATGCCGGCCAGCGAGCCATCCACCAGCAGCACACCGTAGTCCTTGGCGAACTTGCGCGAGCGCATCAGCGACAGCGTCACCACGTGCTCCAGCCCCTCGGCACCGCAGAACCGGGTCTGCGCGAAGGGCAGATCCGCCGAGATCACCAGCACCACGGTGTTGCCGTAGTCCGCCACGGTCTCATTGAAGTGGCGCGTCGACTTGGCGCAGGTGGGGGTGTCCAGGCTGGGCACAATGCTCAGCACCTTGCGCTTGCCGGCGAATGCGGCCAGCGAGACGTCGCTGAGATCCGCCCGTGTCAGCACAAAATCGGGGGCCTGGCTGCCCACTTCCGGCAGCTCGCCGTTGGTGTGAACCACATCGCCTCGACGCGTTACGGTTGCCATGATTCGGTTCCTCTCTCGATGATGGATTAGAGCAGCACGGTCAGTGCACTGGCGAAACGCTCGATATCCTGTTCGGTGCGCAGCTCCGTGGCGCACACCAGCAGGGCGTCGCCCAGCTCCGGGTAGTCGCGCGTCAGATCGTAGCCGCCCACGATGCCTTGGTCGGCCAGCGCCTGCAGCACCGGCCCCGCCGGCTTGGGCAGACGCAGCACCGCCTCGTGGAAGCGGGCACCGCTGAACAGCGGCTCCACCCCGTCGACGGCGCTCAGGCGCTTGACCAACTGCTCGGCGTTGTGGTGGCTGGCCGCCGCCACGCCCTCCAGCCCCTGCGGCCCCATCAGCGCCATGTGGATGGTGGCTGCGGTCACCATCAGGCCCTGGTTGGTACAGATGTTGGAAGTGGCCTTGGAGCGGCGGATGTGCTGCTCGCGCGCCTGCAGCGTGAGCGTGAAACCGGGCTTGCCGGTGACGTCCACCGTGCGCCCAATGATGCGCCCCGGCATCTGGCGCACCAGCTCCTGCTTGCAGCAGAGAAAACCGAAGTAGGGACCGCCGCCTGCCAGCGGGATGCCCAGCGGCTGACCCTCGCCGCAAACGATGTCGGCACCGCCGCCCTCCCACTCGCCGGGCGGGGTTAGCAGGGCGAGCGAGACCGGGTTGACCGAGGCGATCACCAGCGCGCCCTGCCCGTGGGCCCAGGCGGTCAGCTCGTGCGCTTCTTCCAGCACGCCGAAGAAGTTGGGCTGCGGCACCACCAGCGCGGCGATGTCCTCGCCGGCGTGGGCGGCCAGGGCGTCGAGGTCGGTGCGGCCGGTAGCGGGATCGAACGGCACCTCCACCAGTTCGATACCCTGGGCATTGACGATGGTGTGCACCGTGGCGCGGTAGGCGGGATGCACCGCGCGCGGCATCAGGATGCGCTTGGATTTCGATTTGCGGTTGGCCCGCACCGCCATCAGCACCGCCTCGGCCAGCGCCGAAGCGCCGTCGTAGAGCGAGGCGTTGGAGGCGTCCATGGCGGTCAGCGCCGTCATCATGGACTGGTACTCGTAGAGCAACTGCAGCGTGCCCTGGCTCGCCTCCGCCTGATACGGGGTATAGGCGGAATAGAACTCGCCGCGGGTGACGATCTCCCATACCGCCGCCGGTACGTGATGCTCGTAGGCACCGGCGCCCAGGAAACAGAGCGGCTGGCCATCTTGTGCGGCGCGCGCGCCCATCAGACGCGCCACCTCGAACTCGTTGCGCTGCAGCGGCACGCGGTCGATGGGCGGACAGCGCAGGTTGGCGGGGATTTCGTCGAACAGATCGGCGATGGCGTCGACCCCGATGGCCGCCAGCATCTGCCGGATCTCGTCTTCGGTATGAGGAATGAACGGCATCGATCGCTTACTCTTCGTCGGCCAGCTGCGCGTTGTAGGCCTCGGCGTTCATCAGACCACCCAAGTCACCTGCCGCCACGCCGGTGAGGCGGAAGATCCAGCCATCGCCGTAGGCATCGCCGTTGATCAGCTCGGGCGTACCTTCCAGGTTGGCGTTGACCTCGCACACCTCGCCCGCCACCGGGCTGTAGACGTCGGCTGCGGCCTTCACCGACTCGATCACCACGCACTCTTCGCCGGCGCTCACCGCGCGGCCGATTTCGGGCAGCTCGACGAAGACCAGGTCGCCCAGCGCCTCCTGGGCGTGATCGGTGATACCTACGGTAACGGTTCCGTCGCCGTTGTCGCGTACCCACTCGTGGCTCTTGGTGTATTTCAATTCAGCCGGCACATTGCTCATGGGACTCTTCCCCTTTTGGTCATGGCGGGCAGCGCCGCTGCCCGGTTATACGTTGCAAACGATTCCCGTACGGGAGGAATTCACTGCGCGGTCAGCCCCTCGATGCAAGACTTCCCGTTGCGTACGAACGGCGCCTTCACCACCCGCGCCGCCAGCCACTTGCCGCGAATCTCCACCTCGCAGCGCTCGCCGATGTTGCCGGGCACGCGGGCCAGCGCGACAGCGCGCCCCAGGCTGGGTGAGAAACCGCCACTGGTGATTTCGCCCTCGCCGCCGTCGGGCAGGCGCACCTTGAGATGATTGCGCAACACCCCGCGATCTTCCAACAACAACCCGACGAAGCGGCGCAGGCCACCGGCGGCGCGCTGGGCCTCCAGTGCGGCGCGACCGATGAAATCGCGTTCGGCCGGTTCCCAGGCAACCGTCCAACCCAGCCCCGACTCCAGCGGGCCGACGCCCTCGTCCATATCGGTACCGTAGAGGTTCATGCCTGCTTCCAGGCGCAGGGTGTCGCGCGCGCCCAGGCCGCAAGGGGAGACACCCGCCGCGCGCAGCGCCTCCCAGAACGCACCGGCCTCGGCGCCGGGCAGCATCACCTCGTAGCCGTCCTCGCCGGTGTAGCCGGTGCGCGCCACCAGCCACTCGCCACCGCGGTGGGCGAAGAAGGGTTTGAGGGCGGCGATGGGCTCGCGCAGTTCGGCGTCGATGACTGCGCCCACCTTGGCGCGCGCCTCCGGACCTTGCACGGCGACCATGGCCAGGTCGTCGCGCTCACGCACGGTGACCTCAAAAGCGACCGCACGGCGAGTGATCCAGGCCAGATCCTTGTCGCGGGTGGCGGCGTTGACCACCACACGGTAATCGGTAGGGGTGAAGTAGTAGACGATGAGGTCATCGATCACCCCGCCCGTCTCGGTGAGCATGCAACTGTAGAGCGCCTTGCCGGGCTCGGTGAGTTTGGCCACGTCGTTGGCCAGCAGGTGGCGCAGGAATTCCTGGGTGCGCGCACCGCTGAGGTCGACCACGGTCATGTGGGAGACGTCGAACATGCCGGCGGCGCGGCGCACCCGGTGGTGCTCTTCGAGCTGCGAGCCGTAGTGCAACGGCATGTCCCAGCCGGCAAAATCGACGATCTTGCCGCCGGCGGCGACGTGGTTGGGGTAGAGCGGGGTCTGCTTGCCCATGGCGTTGGCTCTCTTAATCCGTGGTCAGAAAACAAAAGGCGGCGGCCTGCCTGTGCAGACCGCCGCCCCTCTGTCCCGTAACCTGAGAGATTCAGGGAGCGCTCAATGCGGCCCCAGCCCCGTCGGTGGGTTATCGCGTGGATAACCGCTCTCCAGAGTCGACCTGTACTCTCTCAAGGCGACATTGACGTCAATATCGCCTTGAGAGAGTACTAACCTTTGCGGTCCTTCTGCCTGAGCGTTTCCGGACGAGTTGCGCCTTCGGCGGCCGACTTGGGTCGACTCTCTCCCGCAAAGGTAGGGCCCCAAGCGGCCCCGTCGAGCGCAGGACTATACCACACTCCCTCAGGCAGCCATCAACGCCTCGATCTCCTCGGTGGTCTTGGGCAGCTCCCGTGACAGTACCTCGTTGCTGCTCTTGGTGATCAGCACGTCGTCCTCGATACGGATGCCGATGTCCCACCATTTGCGGGCGACCCCCTTGGTGCCGGCAGCCACGTAAATGCCGGGCTCCACGGTCATCACCATGCCAGGCTCCAGCGCCCGCCATTTGCCGCCGACCTTGTAGTCGCCCACGTCGTGCACATCCATGCCCAGCCAGTGGCCGGTGCGGTGCATGTAGAAGGTTTTGTAGGCCTCGTCCTTGATCAGCCGTGGCAGGCTGCCCTTGAGCAGCCCAAGCTTCACCAGACCCTTGGTGATCACCCGCACCGCGGCCTCGTGGGGATCGTTCCAGTGGTTACCCGGCTGCATCTTGTCGATGGCGGCGTACTGCGCCTCCAGCACCACGTCGTAGAGCGCCTTCTGCGCCGGCGAATAGCGCCCGTTGACCGGGAAGGTGCGGGTAACGTCGGCGGCGTAGCAGTCGTACTCGCCGCCGGCGTCGATCAGCACCAGGTCGCCGTCGCGCAAGGTATCGCTGTTCTCGGTGTAGTGCAGAATGCAGCCGTTGGCGCCGCCGCCCACGATGGCCGGGTAGGCCGGCATGCGCGCGCCGTGTACGGCGAACTGGTGCAGCAGCTCCGCCTCCAACTGGTACTCGGTGAGTCCGGGCCGGCATACCTGCATGGCCTGTTTGTGCGCCGCCACCGTAGCCTTGACCGCCTTGCGGATCAGCGCGATCTCGGCGCGGCTTTTGAACAGCCGCAGGTCGTGCAGCAGATGGTCGAGGGAGACGAATTCGCCGGGCGGATTGACGCCGGTGCGCGAACGCGAGCGGATCTGGTTGAGCCAATCCATGAGCTGCTTGTCGAAGGCGGCGTTGCAGCCCATGGTGTAGAAGACCCGCTCGCGGTTCTCCAGCAGCCCGGGCAGAATGTCGTCGATGTCGCCGATGGGGAAGGCATCGTCGGCGCCGTAGCGCTCGCAGGCGCCCTCCAGCCCAGCGCGGCGGCCATGCCAGGTCTCCATATCGGGGTCGCGCTCGCGGCAGAAGAGGATGTACTCGCCGTGCGCCCGTCCCGGCACCAGCACCGCCACCGCCTCGGGCTCGGGAAAACCGGTCAGGTAGTGGAAGTCGCTGTCGGGGCGGTAGGGATACTCCACGTCGCGGTTGCGCACCCGCACCGGGGCGGCGGGCAGGATGGCGATGGCGTCGCTGTCCATCATGCGCATCAGTTGACGGCGGCGGCGGGCGAATTCGTCGGTACTCATGGTTTGCGGCTAACCCTTCAGTGCAACAGTGTCAGTGTAGCAATGGCGGCTCCTGCGCTGGCGGCGGCGGGCGCAGCAAGTGTTCGTTGACCAGCAGCACGGCCACGCGCACGTATTCCACCAGTTCAGCGTAGGAATCCTCGTCCTCCTCGGTCTGGCAGTCTTCGGGCTGGGCGCTCACCTGGGAGATTTCGGCGAGATCTTCCAGCACCTCGCGCACCGTGTCGTTGACACCCTCCTCGCCCTGCCCGAGGCCGAAACCGACGATGAAGCCGTGACACCACTCTCCCAGCGCGGTGGCGCGCTCGTCGAGCGGCGACTCGTCGTCGGGAAGCACCAGGTCGAACCCCAGATCCGGGTCCTCCAACTGGGCGGCGGTGGCATCGACCACGGCGCGCAGGCGCTCCGCCTCCTCCAGGTCCAGTACTCCCTCGCCAGCCAGTTGGGTCATCCACACCTCGTGCACCGCCTCGCGCGCGGCGCACAGCAGACCGCACAGCAAGCCGTGGGCCTCGGCCGGAAGAATGGCGGAGCCGATGCGCTGCAGCAGGTCATCCAGGGCCTGGTGAACGGAGAGATGCGAGGATGTGGGCATGCGTATTCCCGGTGGGCCGATGGCGATACCGCAAGCGCCGCATTCTACCCCGATCGCCCGTCAACCCGCTAAATGTTAGCCGGCAGCGCCCCGCCACAGTGCAGGACTCACTTCCAAAATCGCCGCTAACGCGTTATGCCGTCAGTGCATTTCCTGCGATCAGGGCCGTTGACCCGCTATCGGCGGCCCTCTATATTGACGCGCATGGAAAACGGTAGCGCCAAAACGATGCTGGAGGCGGATCTCGCCGGCCTGGAGCGTTGGCTGGACGAGCTGATCCGCACCATCGAGCGCCTCAAGGACGAGAATCGCTCGCTGCGCCAGCAGCAACAGACCCTGGCTACCGAGCGCTCCACCCTGATCCAGAAAAACGAATTGGCGCGTAACCGTATCGAGGCGATGATCGCCCAGCTCAAATCCATGGAGCACGGCGCATGAACGGTCAGCAGCCCGTGCCGGTCACCGTGGTGATCATGGACAAAGAGTACCGGGTCGCCTGCCCGCCCGACGAGCGCGACGCGCTGCTCGCCTCGGCCGCCCTGCTCAACGAGCGCATGCGCGAGATCCGCGATTCGGGCAAGGTAATCGGCGCCGAGCGTATCGGCGTGATGGCGGCGCTCAACATCGCCCACGAGCTGGTCCTGCAGCGCCACAAGCCCGGTTCCGACGATCACCCCGTGCGCTCACGCATCCGCGCCATGCAGCACAAGATCGAATCGGCGCTCAACGAGGGCAAGCAGCTCGAGCTGTAATCCGCGGTCGTATTGTTTTCACACTTTCTCCGCTGAAGCTGCGCTACAATCACTCCACTGTTTGGTTCCGACATCCCCTGCGGTGTTCGAGACGGGCTCGGAAATCCCTTTGAGCCTTAAATTGATCGCCTGGGCGCGCGATATGGCGACGCTGGTGTGCATGTCCGCTGCGGCGGAAAGCCTTAAGCAGTCCCGAGTGCTCCCACCTGAACCTTTGGTTCGAGGGCGATAGCCCGTTACGGCACAGGCGGGGGGTGTCGCCTATTTCCCCGGCGCAACAGAGACCAGCGGCCATTTCACCGGTTTCCCAGCAAAGCCCAGTGATCGAAATCCGTCACGCCCCGCAACCGTCCCCGTCCGAAACCGAGCTGCGCGAACTTCGCCAGGCGCTGCGCGCCCGGCGTCGCGCCATGAGTACCGCCCAGCGTCGCCGCCAGTCGCAGGCGGTCATCGCCAACCTCAAACGCACATCGCTGTTTCGCTGTGCGCGGCGCATCGCCTGCTATCTGCCCAACGACGGCGAGGTCGACCTCACCACGCTCATCGCCCAGCTCGGTGCGTGGCGCAAGCAGTGCTTTCTCCCGGTGCTCGATCCGTTGCGCCCGCGGCGCCTCTGGTTCGCCCCCTACGCCATCGGCGACCGGTTGACCGCCAACCGCTACGGCATCCCGGAACCGGCCGTCGCCCCCCGCTACTACGTCCCGGCCTGGCACCTGGATCTGATACTCACCCCGCTGGTCGCCTTCGATGCCGCCGCCAACCGCCTCGGGATGGGGGGCGGCTATTACGACCGCACCCTCGCCTTCCGCCGCCATCGCCACCATTGGCAGCGCCCGCGGCTGCTGGGCATCGCCTACGCCTGCCAACAGGTGGCGACCCTGCCGCAGCGCCCTTGGGACATCCCCCTGAACGGCGTCGTCACCGACCACGCCACAGTGCTGGTCCGTTAGGAACCGCCCATGCACTATTGGCTGATGAAATCCGAACCCGACACCTTCGGCATCGACGATCTGGCTTCGCGCCCCCACCAAACCGAACCGTGGGACGGCGTACGCAACTACCAGGCGCGCAACTTTATGCGCGACGAGATGCAGGTAGGCGATAAGGTCTTTTTCTATCACTCCAACTGCGAGACACCGGCCATCGTCGGCATTGCGCAAGTGGCCAGCGCCGCCTACCCCGACCCCACGGCATTCGATCCAGCATCGCGCTACTACGACCCAAAATCCTCACCCGACGCGCCGCGCTGGTTTCTGGTGGACGTGAAATTCGTGCGCCGACTCAAGCGCCCCATCACCCTGGTAGAACTCAAGGCGTCGCCGGAGCTGGAGGAATTTCCGCTGGTACGACGCGGCAACCGGCTCTCCATCATGCCGGTGACCGCCGAGCAGTGGCGCCTCATCCTCGCGCGCGAGAAACGCCAAACCTGAAGGTCTTTATGCTGGGATAAGCAGCCGCGATTGTGCACCGCGACCGGCTGCCGTTAAGATGCCCTGCCGTTCACGAGGAGACCGCCCATGAGCCAGGATGAGATGAAACGCCTTGCTGCCCGCACCGCGCTGGACTACGTGCCTACGGGCGAGGTGATCGGCGTCGGAACCGGTTCCACGGTCAACCACTTCATCGACGCGCTGGCCGAAATCAAGGGCCGCATCGAAGGCGCGGTCTCCAGCTCCGAGGCAAGCACGCAGCGTCTGAAGGACCACGGCATTCCCGTAGTGGAACTCAACAGCGTGACAGAACTCGCGGTCTACGTAGACGGCGCCGATGAATCCAACCGCTTCCTGCATCTCATCAAGGGCGGCGGCGCAGCGCTGACGCGCGAGAAGATCGTCGCCGCGGCCAGCCGCACCTTCGTCTGTATCGCCGACGGTTCGAAGCTGGTGGATGTGCTGGGCAAGTTTCCGCTGCCGGTTGAGGTCATCCCCATGGCGCGCAGCTACGTGGCGCGCCAACTGCGCAAGCTGGGCGGCGATCCCATCTGGCGCGAGAACGTGGTCACCGACAACGGCAACCTGATCCTGGACGTGCACAACCTGCAGATCATGGAGCCAACCAAACTGGAGGCGGAGATCAACAACATCGCCGGCGTGGTGACCAACGGCCTGTTCGCCCTGCGCCCCGCCGACGTGCTGCTGCTGGGCACGCCCGACGGCGTGCGCACACTTCGCCCTTAGCGTTCTTTGCGCGAGATAAAGCTCAATCCAATCGAAGCTTCCGCCGCTCCTACAATAAAACACGCTCGATGCCGCCCGCATTGACGGCGGTGACGAAACGCTCCTGCCAGCCTTCGCCCAGCAGGTGGTTGGCCATCTCCACCACGATGTAGTCGGTCTCCATACCCGTATCGTCCCGATAGCGCATCAGCCCCTGCTGACAGGCGGGACACGAGGTGAGCATCTTGACGTTGCCGTCCGTCGCACGCGGTTCGCCGCCAAGTTGCGCGATGCCTTTGTGCAGCTCTTCCTGCTTGCGAAAACGCACCTGGGTGGCGACGTCGGGGCGCGACACGGCGAAAGTACCCGCCTCGCCGCAGCAGCGGTCCGACAGCAAAACCTCCTGGCCCATGAGATTGCTCGCCACGCGCAGCGGGTTGTGGGTCTTCATGGGTGTGTGGCAGGGATCATGGTAGAGGTAGCGCACGCCTTCGACGCCCTCCAGCTTCACACCCTTCTCCATCAGGTACTCGTGGATGTCGAGCAGGCGGCAGCCGGGGAAGATGCGTTCGAATTCATACTTCAGCAGCTGATCCATGCAGGTGCCGCAGGAGACCACCACGGTCTTGATGTCCAGGTAGTTCAGCGTGTTGGCCACGCGATGAAACAGCACACGGTTGTCGATGCTGATCTGGCGCCCCTTCTCCGTGTCGCCGGCGGCGGTCTGCGGGTAGCCGCAGCAGAGATAGCCCGGCGGTACCACCGTCTGCACGCCCTGTTGGTAGAGCATCGCCAGGGTCGCCAAACCGATCTGGCTGAACAGCCGCTCGGAGCCGCAGCCGGGAAAATAGAACACCGCATCCGAGCCTTCGCCGCTACGCTGCGGGTCGCGCAGAATGGGCACCACCTTGGCGTCCTCGATGCCCAACAGCGTGCGCATCGGTTTGGCCGGCAGCTTGTTGGGCAGCGGCTTTTTCACCAGATGAATCACCTGCTCCCTGAGCGCCATCCTGCCGGTGGTCGCCGCAGGCGGCTGCTGCCCGCCGGGCAGCAGCCGCAGCAGAGCGGCAGCCTTGCGCTGCGCCGCGTAGCCCCACTGGATCAACCCCTTGCGCATCGCCTTCACCGCACCGGGATCGGTGACGTTGAGAAACGCCATGGAGAGTTTGGTGCCCAGGTTGCTCCACTTACGGCCGCGCGCGCGCAGGATCTCGCGCATGCGGATGGTCACGTCGCCGAAATCGATGTTGACCGGGCACGGCGTGACGCAACGGTGGCAAACGGTGCAGTGATCGGCAACGTCATTCATCTCCTCGAAATGGCGGATGGAGATGCCGCGCCGCGTTTGCTCTTCGTAAAGAAACGCCTCGATGATGATACCGGCGGCGAGAATCTTGTTGCGCGGCGAGTAGAGCAGGTTGGCGCGCGGCACATGCGTGGAGCAGACCGGTTTGCACTTGCCGCAGCGCAGACAGTTCTTGATGTCGTCGTTGAGCGCACCCAGTTCGCTCGCCTCGAGGATCAGCGCCTCCTGCTGCACCAGGCGCAGCGACGGCGTGTAGGCGCGGTCGATGGTGACATCTTCCAGCAGCTTGCCGCGGTTGAAGTGGCCCTTGGGATCGATGCGCTGCTTGTACTCGGCGAAGGCGCGCACTTTTTCCTCTTCCAGGTAGTGGAACTTGGTGATGCCGATGCCGTGTTCGCCCGAGATCACACCGCCGAGATTCACCGCCAGTTGCATGACGCGATCGACGATCTGTTCGGCCTCGTGCAGCATGCGGTAGTCGTTGGAGAAGACCGGGATGTTGGTGTGCACGTTGCCGTCGCCGGCATGCATGTGGGTAGCGACGAACAAGCGGCTGGCGCGGTAGTCGCGGTGGATGGCGTCCAGACGCTGGCGGATGGGTTCCAGATCCTGGCCGCCGAAGATCTGTTTCAGCGGACGCTCGACCTCACCGCGGTAGGAGATGCGCAGATCGCGGCGCAGCAGCAGTTGCGCAAAGGTATCGTCCTGGCGCACCAGCGGGCGCACCACCTCGGTGAGCAGTTCGTCGTGTTCCACGACTGTTTCGTCGAAGTACTGCAAATAGCCGTTCCAACGCTCGCGCACCGCGCTCAAGTGATCGCGTGCCGCGGTGCGCTTGCCTTCGAGGATCTCGTCTTCGTCGGTTTCGTCCGCGTAGGCCAGCAGCTGACGCAGCTGTGCGGGCAACTCTTGCTCCAGGTAGTCGAGTACCGCGTCGATCATGCGCAGCTTGTTGACGGTCGAGCTCTCGATGTTGATGCGCTCGATGCCTTCGCTGTATTCGCCCAGTCGCTCCAGCGGGATGACCACGTCTTCGTTGATCTTGAAGGCGTTGGTGTGGCGCGCGATGGCGGCGGTGCGCGCACGATCGGCCCAGAAGCGCTTGCGCGCCTCGGGGCTGACGGCGATGAAACCCTCGGCGCCGCGGGCGTTGGCCATGCGCACCACTTCGGCGGCAGCCGCGGCCACGGCATTTTCGTCATCGCCGCCGATGTCCCCCACCAGCACCATCTTGGGCAACTCGCCGCGCGGCGCCTTGGTGGTGTACTTGACGGCGCGCACGTAGCGCTCGTCCAGGTGTTCCAGACCGATGAGGTCTACGCCGGTAACGGCGTCGAGGTGGGCTTTGGTCTCGACGATGGCCGGCACGGCATCGCGCAGATCCGAACCGAAGAACTCCAGACACACCGTGCGAATGTGCTGCGGCGCGCGGTAGAGCACGAACACCGCCGAGGTGATCAATCCGTCGCACCCCTCCTTCTGCACCCCGGGTAGGCCGCCGAGGAACTTGTCGGTGACATCCTTGCCCAGGCCGGGCTTGCGGAAGGCGCTGCCGGGCAGCTCGATCTCCTCGGGGTCGCCCATCTGCGTCTTGCCATCGGCCTCGTAGCGCGTGAGGCGAAAGCGCACCGTGGGCTGATCGTGAATCTTGCCCAGGTTGTGGCCGACGCGTTCCACCTCCAGCCAGCGCGCATCGGGCATCACCATGCGCCACGAAGCGAGGTTGTCCAGCGTCGTCCCCCAGCGCACGGCTTTCTTGCCGCCGGCGTTCATGGCGATGTTACCGCCGATGGTGGAGGCATCCTGCGAGGTGGGATCCACTGCGAAAATCAGGCCGTTGGCCTCGGCCCGCTCCGCCACCCGGCGCGTGACCACGCCGGCTTCCACGCGCACGGTGGGCACGACGAAATCCAGACCCGGCAAGTGCCGCTGCTCCACAGGTCCGATCGCTTCCAGCTTCTCCAAGTTGATGACCGCGGTGTTGGCGTAGAGCGGAACGGCGCCGCCGGTATAGCCGGTGCCGCCGCCGCGCGGGATAATGGTGAGACCCAGCTCGATGCACGCGGCGACCAGCGCCGCCAGCTCCGCTTCGCTGTCCGGGTTGAGTACCACGAAGGGGAGTTCCACGCGCCAATCGGTGGCGTCAGTGACGTGCGACACGCGCGCATAACCGTCGAAGCGAATATTGTCCTTGCGCGTGATGCGACCAAGGCGTTTGTGGGCCTTGCGGCGCAACGCAACCTGAGTGGCAAACCACGATTCGAAACGCGCAACCGCAGTGCGCGCACTGTCGATCAGCGCCAACGCCTTGTCGTTCTGGTTGGCGCGGGCGACCATTTGATCCAAACGGTGGTGCAAAGCATGGATCAGCGAATCGCGCCGTGTCCGGTTCTCCAGCAGATCGTCCTGCAGAAACGGATTGCGTTCCACCGCCCACATATCGCCCAACACCTCGAACAGCATGCGCGCCGAGCGCCCGGTACGACGTTCGCCGCGCAGGCGCTCGATGACGCCCCACCCCTCGCCACCCAGATAACGCAATACGATCTCGCGATCGGAAAACGAGGTGTAGTTGTAGGGGATTTCGCGGATGCGCGCGGAGGGAGCGGTTTGATTCATGGGCGCATTCTACCCAAATTCGCGCTCGGTTATTGCTTAGCAGCACAGGGAATACGCCAATCTCTCGCATCCCAAAATAGCAAGGGGCGCCGAAGCGCCCCTTGGCATTTCGCAGTCAAACCCGGTTACTGTGAGCCGATGATCAACTCACTGCGGTTTTTGTCCACCGTGGCCTGGCCGATACCGGGCACGTTGGTCAGTTCGTCCACGCTCTTGAAAGGACCGTGCTCGGTGCGGTACGCAACGATGGCTGCCGCCTTCTTCTCACCCACGCCTTTGATAGCCTGCGCCAAGGTAGCCGCATCGGCGGTATTGATATCGACAGGTGCCGCGTAAAGGGGAGCGACGACGAACAGAGACAGAACAACAATGAGACGGCGGATAAATCGCCACATGACAACTTCCTCCCTATGAAGGGTTCTCCGTTTCCTTTACCGGTGCGATCAAACACCGGCTCCTAGGCACATACCTGTGCCGCGAAAAACCTTAACCCGGAATACCCACAGGTTCAATAGTGAAAAACCGTTTGTTTCGCCAACGCTCCGTCTTCTTCATGCTGGACGCCGCCTCGACATACCAATCCTGCCTCATCAAAACGGCACGTTCGAAATCACGTCGACAACAACCCGGCGATGACCGAATAGCGCATCAGCTTACCCAACGCCATGCAAAGTGCCGACAGTCCCAAGCGCATGCGCAGCCAACCCGCCATCCCGCACAGCGGATCGCCCACCAGCGGCATCCACGACAGCAGTAGCGCGGGATAGCCCCAGCGCTGCAGCCAATCCAGGGCACGCCCGTAGCGCGGCGTAGCGAAACGCTCTTTGGCGAACCCGAGGGCGACGAGGTAGCCGATCAGGTAGGTGGTGATCCCGCCCAAGGTGTTGCCGGCCGTGGCGACCGCGATCAAGACCCGAGGCGACTCGTGCCGCTCCAGAACAAGCGCTCCGAGGGCGATCTCGGAACCGCCAGGGAACAGCGTGGCGGAGACGAAGGCACTGAGAAACAGCGCTCCCAGGGAAGCGGGTGAGTCCATCACGCCTCACAAAAAAAGCGGGCGCCCGAAGGCGCCCGCTCACAACTACGACACATCTATTCGCTATTAGAACGCCACGGCGAGGCCGAAGTTGAAGGCGTTGCTGTCGCCGGCCTCTTCGTTCTGGGTCCAGTAGCTCACGAAGCCGCTGGTGTTCTTGCTGAAGGAATGCGCCACTTCAAGCTCGGTCACCGCTGCGCCGTCGTCAGCACTATCGGAAGAGCGGGTGGTGTGGCCGATCTTGAAGGTGTTGGCACCGGCGGTCATGCTGGCGACAAGACCCAGGTTCGTCCTGCTGTCAGTGGTGTCGTTGTCCTCATAGGAACCACCGAAGTACAGGTTGCCCATGGTGTAGCTGACACCGATGTTGGTGCGATCAGCCGCGGCGGCCGCAAGACCGTCATCCGCGTAGGAGACCGCACCCACACCGACCTTCAGGCCGCCGCCGTTGTAGACCAAGCGCCACACGGTTGCGTCGGCATCGGCGTCATCGGTAGCACCACCGTCGTCACCCACCAAGGCCACCACACCATAGAGACCGCTGGTAGTGGGCGATTTCCACGCCAGCACGCTACCCACGTGCGAACCCTGACTGAACATGCCCGGGCCCTTGCTGATACCGAAGATATCGATCTGGGCGACCATGTCGTCAAAGTTGCCGCTCGGGGTACGAGGGGCGAACACGAAAGCGCCAGCGCCCTGGGTAGCCCAAATGACGCGCGCCTTGCGCACGTCAGCACCTGCCCACTTGTTCGCAATGCCAATATCGACACCGAGCAAGTTATCGAGATCAAACTCGATTTCACCGATGAACGTACCCGCCGAGGTCTGATCCACCGCCTTGAAGCCCAGGCGAACGGTATCGACCGTGAAGCGCGCGCTCACGTCCTTCTCAAAAATACCGAGAAAGCCGACTTTACCGTAGCTGGAAACGTCGACCGCCTGAGCGGAGAGCGGGGCAGCCAGGGCACCGGCCACAGCCAAAGCAAGAAGCTTCTTGTTCATTCGTTCCTCCCAAAGGAAAGTAGTGTTGTGTCAACTGCAAAACCAGACGCAGTGACTATAGGTAACCCAATGCGGAAATGCAACACTCTTTTTGCGCTGTTTACAACAAATATCTCTCGATGTTGCAACGTTACAACAAAGCAGCGGCACCTCACCCCTAAATCAATGTGACGGGGTTCACATATCAGCCTTTCTGCGCTCGCTCACGGGAAATACTTAGCGCACACGAATGAACGTTGTTTCCCTCAATTGAGAGTCGCAATTGTTGCGTATAAACTACATCACCCTACGTTCTAGTAGTGGGGATAGTAACCACGGGGAATCGGGGGACTAGGGTTATTCGGCGCTTCGCGCCTCACCCTTCGGGCCGTCGTCGCTCGCGCTCCGACGTTCTGCGCCGAGCCTGCGGCCCGGCTTGTCGATATATCTGCCGGGAGCAGATATCACTTCGCGAAGCGAACCCGAAGGGCGCCGGCCAAGGATGGCCGGCGGTATCACCTGACTAGGTTCTCACCCCTCGACCTCAAGCCATTAAAAAACCCGCCACTGCGGGCGGGTCTTTTAATGGCTGGGGGACTAGGATTATTCGCCCGCTACGCGGGCTCACCCCTCCGGGGCCGTCGTCGCTTCGCTCCGACGTTCTTCGCCGCCTGCGGCGGCTCGTCGAACCTGACTAGGTTCTCACCCCTCGACCTCAAGCCATTAAAAAACCCGCCACTGCGGGCGGGTCTTTTAATGGCTGGGGGACTAGGATTATTCGCC
>JBNKCG010000099.1:0-18012 GCA_050287605.1 Gammaproteobacteria bacterium
CCAACAGTGTGTTAGACGGATTACGCAGTATTGGTAATAGTGCGTAAGCAGCCTATTGCATGGGCGATAGGCCGCCATTTGCACAACCGCGACTTTATGGATTCGGGCAGGATGCCCAGCTTTTACAAGGAGTGTACCGATGGCTAAATCTCCCTTTGCCGTTCCTGGTCCCGCGTCGCACTTTCTTGATAACTATTTGATTTATCTTTCCAATACTTCCATGCCGGAGAAGCAGAGACGTTGGTGTATCGTGCGTGTCGGGGAGTTCATTAACGCGCAAAAAGACCGCGAGATCAAGACGCTCAGAGCGGCGGATATCGCAGACTACTTCTATGCGATAGGCCGCCAAGTTCGGTTGCGGGGACGACAGTTTTGCCCTTAGGAAAGGCTATTGTCTGATTGCATCTCTCAGAAAAGAATAGGCGCGTGAGATTGGTTACGATGGGCTGCGTTGGCGGAAGCACAGGAAATCCTATGCTGGAGTTTCCATACAAGTACGCTCAGAAACCATAGACGTAGTCAGCGTTGTACCGTTTCGACGTCGACTTTCGAAGACCTCGGTTACCGCAATAGCAGAAACAGCAATATTCACTCAAGCGGCACTCCGGACGTTCGGAATCCTCGCTGCCAACGTCAGCTCCCGCAGCGACCCAGCCCCCTCTAACAAACGGATGCCGGCAAACGCAGCCACACTTCATGCATCGACCCACTGCGTAGATCGTCGCCTCACACCAGCGCGTAAACCTTTGCCTCCCACGGAAACAGCGGCTCCCGCCCGACCCACTCCGGCGGAACTTCCCTGTCCTGGGTCATCTCCCGCCATCGCCTTCCGGGCGGTGTGTCGGGAAAGCGGGGCACGACGTACTCGGAAGCCGGGCTGTGAGGGTCCGCCGTGCCCCAATCGGAGAAGTTGGCCACGACCACCACCTGATGATCGCTGCCGGGAATCCCCCGCCGCCACACCAGAACCCGTTTGCCGTCGTTGAAGTCTGCGTGCAGAAATTCGGTGTCGTTGACTGCCAGCGCGTCGTAGTGGATGCGCAACTTCACCAGGTGGGTGACGTAGGCCAGGATGCGGCGGCGAAACTCGTTGGCGTCGCCGTTCAGCCGGTCGTAGTTCACCGGGTCCACCTGCTTCTGGGGATGGCGTACCGGCAGGTCGTGCTGGTCGGCAAACTCCTCGCCGGCGAAGATCATGGGGATGCCCACGGCGGTCATCAGGCAGACGAAAGCGAGCTTGATGCGCTGCTCGGTTTCGACGATCTCGTTGTTGTTCAGAAACTCGTACAGGCGCTCGTTGCGGTAGCCTTCGACGTCGTGGGAAGTGACGTAGTTGACCGCCTGGGCGCCGTCGGTGAAAGCGCCGTCGTTGTCGAAGAGCAGGCGGCAATCGATCATGCGGCGCACGGTCCACTCGAAATCGTCCCCGTCGCAGCCTTCGCCCAGCAGGGCGGCGCGCACCCGGTACTTGAACTTCTCGTTCCACAGTCCGTCCAGGCGCTGTTGGGAAAGCAGCGCGAAGGGTACCGCCAGTTCTTCGCCCACCACCAGGAAGCGTGCTTCGGCCTCGGCACCGGTAAGACCCGCCGCGGCGGCGCGCCTACGCCACAATTCACGCGCATGATCTTTGAAGGCCTGGACGAAATCGTAGTTGGCGATGTTCACCACGCTGTCCAACCGCAGCCCGTCGATGCGGAAGTCCTCCATCCAGCGGGTGAGATAGGTCAGCATCAGTTGCCGGGCGGGCGCCAGGTTGCGCACCTGACCGGAAATCGGATCGTAGCCGGTGGTGAAGTAGTTGTACTTGAACAGGTCGCCGCCGAACGCATCGCGGCCGCCCTCCTCCGGATCGCCCGCGCCGGCCTCGACGTGGAAATCCCGGTAGTTGACGTTTTCGTAGGCGTAGTGGGTGGCGAAGGCCATGACCACGTCGGCGAAGAAACGGATGCCGTGGGCGTGGCACACGCGCACCAGGGCGGCCAAATCCTGCGTGGCGGTGGGCGAGGCATGATAGCGGGGAAAGCCCAGATCGTAGTCCGGGGAGAAGTAGTTGCTGGTGGCGTATCCCCACTCGCGGTCCACGAAACTGTCCGCGGGCGGCAGCAGCTCCAGGGCGTTGATGCCCAGCTTTTTCAGATGCTCCACTCCCTGCTGCAACACTTCGACGCCGGCGAAGCTGGGAGGCGGCGGAGGCGCTTCGACGAGGGCCATGGCATCGCGAAAGGTGCCCACTGCCAGTTGCACGCCGGCCTCCAGGTCCGAGAGCCGGGTCCAGGTGGTGGGCAGTTCGTAGATCACCAGCCGGTTGTTGGGAGGCAGGGTTGCCGGATCGGCGTCGCCGCTGAAGTCGGCTCCCTCGCCGCCCGGATCGCAGGGAACGAGCCGGCCGCCGGAAAACTTCACCACCGCCGCCGGATCGCGGTCGTCTTCCGAATACGGTCCGGTCGGGCGCGGCGCCCGCAGCCGCCAATCCACGCACCAGGCGGTGGGATCGGTGCAAAGGATTCGCGCCGGCGCCGCCCCGTGGTCACGGTAGGGATTGGTGTCGCTCACCTCGAACCAGTAGTGATACACCCTGCCGTCCGTCAGGTTGCACTCGGCGGCGGGGAGTTCCCATAGATCGTTGCCAACCGCCGCGGGCCGCAAATCGAGGCGCTGCTGATCGACGAAACCGCAGGGGTTGCCGGACTGAAAGCGTCCGATCACCAGTCGCGGCGGCGGGTGGGTGTGACCCGGCCGCCACAGAACGAAGGAGTCGGATTTGCGCTGCAACAGGTCGCTGGACATGGGCACCTCCCTGGCGCTGGTCCGATTGGGTCCGCGTTGAATAGCTTCTACTGTAGATGCTCGTCGCCCGCTTTGCAGGCAACTGCCGGGATGACCCGCTTTGCGCGGACTACGGCAAGAGAAGGGCCGAAGTTCGCCCGCTAGAGTGCGACGCGATGCTCTGGAACGCCCGCCGTCTCGACTCGCACGGTGAACGTCTGACCGGCCAAGGGTTCGGACTGCCGCTGCGCCTCGCTCAAACCGACGCAGGCCGAAGTGACCAGCAGCGTTCGGTAGTCTTCCCCCCCGAAAGCCGGACAGGTGGTTTGACTGGCGGGGCACGGTACCCAATCGAGCAATTCGCCAGCCGGCGAATAACAGGCAACGCCGGAACCTTCCCATTTCGCGTTCCAGATATTGCCCAACGTGTCGACGACCGACCCGTCGACATGGGCGCTGTCACCGCTCAGATCCGCAAACAGCTCGGGGTCACCTTTGGGCCAGCCGTTGGCGCCATCCAGGCGCTGGCGCATGATTCGACCCACCGGCGTATCGACGAAGTACGCGAACGCCCCATCGGGTGAAAAGCAGATGCTGTTGGAGATGGTGATGCGGTCGTACAGGCGCCGCACTTCCCCTCGATAGTAGCGGTAGATGGCACCGGCTTCGGGCTCCGCATTTCTGCCCATGGTGCCGATCCAGAAACCGCCGTAGGGATCCGCCCTGCCGTCGTTGGACCGGGTCACGGGATTGTCGGCCTCCAACGCGGCGACCGTCTCCTGCGCGCCGCTGGCGATGTCGAACCGAAACAGCCGGGTGGCGCTGGCGATCAACAGCGTATCCGCATCGATCCAGCCCGCGGCCGAAACCGGCTCGTCGAACTGCCAATGGTGCCGTTCGCCCTGCACCTTGGTATAGAGGCGATGCGACAAGATGTCGAACCAGAAATACTGTTGGCGCGCGGGGTGCCAGATCGGCCCCTCGCCCAATTGGCAGGGCGTCGCGTCGAAACACTCAACCGTCATCGGACGAACCCGCGGCTGTGTCATAGGCGTCCACCAAACGCGTAGCGTTGCGACGGATCTCATCCAGCCCCATTCCCGGCCGATAGAGCTCGGAACCCACGCCGAAACCGTCCACTCCCGCCGCGCGCCACGTATCCAGATTCCCCGCACCGACGCCACCCACGGCCAGCAGCAGCGCGTCCGGCGGAAGTACGGCCCGCAACGCCTTCACGCCCGAAGGACCGATTTGCTCGGCGGGAAAGAGTTTCAAGCCATCCGCTCCTGCCGCGAGGGCCTGAAAACATTCGGTGGGTGTGAACACACCGGGATACGATTCCATGTTCAGTGCCTTGGTGCACCGAATCACTTCGACGTTGCAGTTGGGGGAGACAATGAATTTCGCGCCGCAATCGGCGACCTGGCGCACCTGCTCTTCATTCAGCACGGTCCCCGCGCCAATCTGCGCAACAGAGCCCAACGCCTCGACCATCCTGGCGATACTCTGCAAGGGTGACGGCGAATTCATGGGCACCTCGATGCGCGAGATACCGCACTCGATCAATAGCTGCGTGACGTCGACGGCTTGCTCCGGTTTCACACCGCGCAGAATCGCAATCAGGTTGCGCATGCTTTCAACGCCTCCGAGTCAGGCCGATTCCCGTTTCGCCGCACGCAAACCGAGCAGCGTCATCTCCACGCCGTCGAACGATCGAGCCAACCCGCCGGCAACGCCGATTGCCCGCGCGTACCGTGCCGACAATGCCGAATCGCCGATCACCACGACCTCGTGTCCCCGCCATCGATCGCGCACCGCCGCCAACTCGGTCCCGAGAATGTAGCCGGAAATCTTGGCGCGCGCCCGATCTGCCGACTGGTCGTTCAGCAACTGTTCGGCACGAACGGAAAACAGAAGCGCGGCCACGTCGGCCGGTGCGCACAACGCCCGTTCAAGCGCGGCAACAAACGCATCGTCGTTCCAACCGTCCGCCGACACGCTGTGACGCAAAACGGTATGCCCTTGAATGCAGGCAAACAGCTCCCCCGACATGTAAGTCTGAAAATCGGTGATGCGCGTTTGCGACACGCTCACCCACTTCGTGTGCGTTCCCGGCAGGCACAATACGCCTTCGTAGCTTGGGTGAGCGCTGAGAAACCCCGCCACTTGCGTCTCCTCGCCGCGCATTACGTCGGCAGGTTCCGCTTGGCAAAGACCGGACAGGATGGCAACCCGCAGCCTTGGATCGTGGGTGGGTGCCGACACCGCCGTGCGCCGACCCGACGCATGCCACGGCACCGATTCGTAGGGCGCCTCGATCCACCCCTGGCGCGCGCCGGCCATGCCGCACACCAGCACGGTCGTCACGCGGCCGTCTGGCAACCAGGTATCGACGGCATCCAACAGGGCGGGTTCGAACTGATCCGCTTGCAGCCGCCCCATTCCCTGGTCGCTGGAGGCGCGGTCGAGAACCGCGCCATCCTCCGCCATCGCCCAGGCGCGCAGATGGGTGGTACCCCAATCGACGGCAACCCAGGCAGGGTTTTGCGAATCGGGACTCGGCATGGCCGCTTGCGTCGTCTTACGCCCGCAAATCACCCGGCAGGAGATCGAGCGGGAAGTTCTGATAGCAGACCGGACGCAGGAAGCGCCGGATTGCCATGCCGCCCACCGAGGTCGCTCCAAAGTTGGTGCTGGCGGGATAGGGGCCGCCGTGGACCATGGCGTCGCACACCTCCACGCCGGTGGGGAAACCGTTGACGAGCAGGCGGCCGGCCTTGTGCTCCAGCGTGCCCACCAGCGACTTTGCGGCATCGATATCGGCATCGTCCATCTGTAGGGTGCAGGTAAGCTGTCCGTGCAACGCCGCCGCGATGGCCCGCGCCTGATCCTCGTCGCGCGCGCGCACCACGATTCCCGCGGGACCGAACACCTCTTCCGACAATCCGCCGTTGGCCAGCCAGGTGTCGCCGTCCACCTCGAACAGGTCGCCGGTGGCCGTGCGCTGTGCGTCGTCGTGGGAGACGCGTCCGCGCACACCTTCGACGGCGCGAATCTTGGCCACGCCCGTGCAATACGAACCGGCAATACCCTGGGTCAGCATCGACTGCGCCGGCGCCGGCTGCAACGCCGCGGCGGCGGCATCGACGAACCGATCGGCCGCTTCGCCGTCTACGATGACCACGACGCCGGGATTGGTGCAGAACTGTCCCGCGCCCAAGGTCAAGGAGGCGATCCAATCCTTGGCGATGGTATCCGCCCGCCGGGCGGCCGCCGTGGCAAGCACGAAGACCGGATTGATGGAGCCCAGCTCGCCGAAGAAGGGAATGGGGTCGGGCCGGGCGGCGCAGAGATCGAACAGTGCGCGGCCGGCACCCAAGGAACCGGTAAACCCGACGGCACGGATCGACGGATGCGTGACCAGCGCGGTACCCACTTCGATGTTGCGGCCGTGAATCAGGGAGAAAACGCCGGCGGGAAGACCCGACGCCGCCACTGCCGAGACGATCGCTTCGGCAACGATTTCGCTGGTTCCCGGATGGGCCGGATGGCCTTTGACGACGACGGGGCAGCCGGCTGCCAGCGCCGAAGCGGTATCGCCACCCGCCACCGAAAAGGCCAAGGGAAAGTTGGATGCGCCGAACACCGCCACCGGCCCGACGGGACGCTGCATCAGGCGCAGCTCCGGTCGCGGTAGCGGAGCGCGCTCCGGCAAGGCGGCATCGTGCCGCCGGTCCAGATAGTCGCCCCGCTCGATCAGTGCGGCGAAGTACTTCAGTTGTCCGGTGGTACGGCCGCGTTCGCCGATCAGACGCGCCTCCGGCAAGCCCGTTTCCCGCATTGCGGTTTGCGTGATCTTGTCGCCGCGCGCATCGATCTCCTCGGCAATGCGGTTGAGAAAGGCGCTGCGCTGCGAGCGTTCGGTATTTGCGTAGTCCGGGAATGCCGCGTCGGCCGCTTGCACGGCCAAATCCACCAATTCCGGATTCCCATCGAAGAAGGTGTCGGGCTGTCCATCGAAAGGCTCGTTTTGAAACGTTACGTCCGAGTCCAGCCATTTGCCGGCAATGGCGTGTTTTCCCGATAGCATCATTTCCCTCGTTTCTGTTGACTCACGTGACGAAGCACGTAGTGTTCAACGGCGCGCTAGTGGCTGTCTCGTGGCACGTCGTTGCCGCGCGGCCCCACCAGAATGTCAAAATCGACACCCGTGTCCGCCCCTTGCACATGGTCGTAAAACAGCCGGGCATAGCCGCCTTTGGGCGGTTCGACGGACGGTGTCCAGGCCGACAACCGCGTTTCGAGTTCGGCAGCGTCGATATCCAGATGAATCGTGCGCGCCTCGACATCCAGTTCGATCATATCCCCGTCGCGCACCACCGCAAGCGGCCCGCCCACCGCGGCTTCCGGACTGGTGTGCAGCACCACGGTACCGTAGGCGGTGCCCGACATGCGGGCGTCCGAGATCCGCACCATATCGGTAATGCCCTTGCGCAATACCTTGGGCGGCAAGCCCATGTTGCCCACCTCCGGCATGCCGGGATATCCCTTGGGGCCGCAGTTCTTCAACACCATAACGCAGGTTTCGTCGATATCGAGGTTTTCATCCAAAATCTTGGCTTTGTAGTCGTCGATGTCTTCGAACACCACGGCGCGGCCGCGGTGCTTCATCAGATGCGGCGAAGCCGCCGACGGCTTCAACACCGCCCCGTTGGGCGCGAGATTGCCGCGCAATACGGCAATACCGCCTTCGGGGCTGAGCGCCTTCTCCACGGGCAGGATCACCTCCTCGTTCCAGTTACGCGCCTCTTTGACGTCTTCCCAGATGGTGCGACCCGAAACGGTCAACGCATCGTTGTGAAGTTTGCCGCTCTCGGCCAACCGCTTGATGACCACGGGCAAACCGCCGGCGTAGTAGAACTCTTCCATGAGATACTTTCCCGACGGCATCAGATTGACGATGGTGGGGAGATCCCGTCCCAGGGTGTCCCAATCGTCCAGCGTCAAATCGACGCCCACACGGCCGGCGATAGCCAGGAGATGGATAACGGCGTTGGTGGACCCGCCGATGGTGCCGTTGACCCGGATGGCGTTCTCGAACGCCTGGCGCGTCAAGATGTCGGAGGGCTTCAAGTCGTCTTTGACCATCTGCACGATGCGCCGACCCGACAGCTGCGCCGCCACCCGGCGGCGGCTGTCCACGGCGGGAATGGCCGCGTTGCCGGAGAGCGCCATACCCAACGCTTCGGCCATGCTGGCCATGGTGCTGGCGGTGCCCATGGTGTTGCAGGAACCGGGAGAGCGGGACATCGCCTGCTCCGCATCCAGAAAATCTTCCCGCGTCAATTCGCCGCATTTGACCTTTTCCGACAACTGCCACAGCGCGGTTCCCGAACCGATATCCTCGCCCCGCCATTTGCCGTTGAGCATCGGCCCGCCGGAAACGACGATGGCCGGGATATCGACGCTGCACGCCCCCATCAGGAGTGCGGGCGTGGTCTTGTCGCATCCCACCATCAACACGACACCGTCGACCGGCGTCGCACGCAACGTCTCTTCCACGTCCATGGAGGCCAGGTTGCGAAACATCATGGCCGTGGGGCGCAACGTGCTCTCGCCGTTGGAGAAGACCGGAAACTCCACCGGCAGACCACCGGCTTCATAGACCCCGTTCTTCACCCGTTCGGCGAGATCGCGCAGGTGCGCGTTGCACGGCGTCAACTCGGACCAGGTGTTGCAGATGCCGATGACCGGTCGCCCATCGAACAAGTCGGCAGGAAATCCTTGGTTCTTCATCCACGACCGGTGATAGATGTGGTCCCGGGAGGTACCGCCGAACCACTCCGTCGATCTCAATTTGCGCGGCCACTTGGCCGGCTTGAAGGCGCTCATGCCCATCCTCCGTCAACGATATAACTTTGTGCAGAGCACATCTCCGACGCATTCGCACCCAGGAACAGAGCCATGGAGGCGACGTGTCTCGGTAACAACTCCCCTTGCAGGCATTGCCCCGCGGCGATCGCGGCCAACGCCGTCTCATCGACCCAGAGGTTCTTCTGCTTTTCGGTCATTACCCATCCCGGAATCAGCGTATTGACCCGTATACGATCGCGGCCGAACTCCTTGGCGAGCGCGCGAGTGGCGCCATGCAGCGCCGCCTTGCATGCCGAATAGACCGGCAAACCGGGACTCTTGAGCCGCCAACTGATGGAACCGAAATTGACGATGGAGCCACCGCCTGCTTTGCGCATCATCGGCACCACCGCCTGAACGGCAAAAAAGACATGCTTCAGGTTGATTGCAACCAGCTCGTCGAATCGGTCTGGTGCAAGCCCCTCCAGGGAATGACGCATGTCGTTGGCGGCGTTGTTCAGCAAAACGGTGATCGGACCCTGCCTGCCGGCGACCTTGTCCATGGCCGCCTGAAATGCCGCGGTATCGGTGATATCGCAATGATGAAACTGGACTTTCCCGCCCCGCGCGCGCAGCGCTGTTGCCAGCTCGCCACCGGCTTCCGCGTCGATATCGACGAACCCCACTTTTGCCCGCTGTGCTGCATAGGCGCGCACGAGTTCTGCGCCAATGCCCGTCGCACCGCCGGATACGAAGACCGAACGGCCCCTAAGGTCCGCATACACCGGATACGCCACCGGCTCCATCAGCTTGCTTTGCTGCGGTTGTAAACGTCGAAGACAACGGCGGCGAGCAACACGAGGCCTTTGATCACCTGCTGCCAATCGATGCCGATTCCCATGATCGACATGCCGTTGTTCATCACACCCATAATGAAGGCACCCACCACCGCACCGATGATTCTTCCCACGCCGCCGGACATGGACGCGCCACCGATAAACACCGCGGCGATGACGTCCAACTCGAAGGCGACACCGGCCTTGGGGGTCGCAGTATTGAGCCGCGCGGCGAAAATCAATCCGGCGAACGCCGCCAACATACCCATGTTGGCAAAGGTCAGGAAAGTCAGGCGCTCGGTGTTGATACCGGACAGCTTCGCGGCTTTTACGTTGCCGCCCAACGCATAGATGCGCCGACCGACAGTAGTGCTGTTCGTCAGGAACGTGTAGGCCGCCATCAACACCGCCATGGTGATCAGCACGTTGGGAATGCCGCGATACGTTGCCAGCAGATAGGCGACGTAGACAATGGCCACCGATATCAACAGGCTTTTTGCCCAGAAAAACCCAAGCGGTTCATCTTCGATGCCGTACTTCTGATTCTTACGGCGTGTCTGCAGCCCCATAGCGATGATCATCGCCACCGCCGCCACACCCAGCACCAGTGCCGTCAGATTGAAGCGATCGATATGGGAGAGCACATCCGGAACGAAGCCCGTACTCAGCTTCTGAAAGCTTTTGGGAAACGGCCCCACCGACTGGCCTTCCAGCAGCCACAGCGTCAGTCCGCGAAAAGCGAGCATACCGCCCAGCGTGACGATGAACGATGGGATCTTCCAGTAGGCGATCCAATACCCTTGCGCCATCCCGATCAGCGCGCCGGTCGCCAAACAGATGGGAATCACGAGGAGCGGTGGCAAATGCCAGTGCACCAACATGACAGCAGCAAACGCTCCGATAAAGCCCACGACAGAACCTACGGACAGATCGATGTGACCGGCAACGATCACCAGCAACATGCCCAACGCCATGATGATGATGTAGCTGTTCTGCAGGAATAAGTTGGTCAGATTGACCGGACGCATCAGCGTACCGTCGGTCAGCACCTGAAACAGGCCCATAATGACGACCAGCGCAACGAGCATTCCGTACTGGCGTACATGCCCCTTCAGGAATCCGCCAATAGAGGCCGTAACTTGTTCGTTCATCACTCTCTCACCTTCTCTGTCAGGCAGTTACAATCATGGACATGATTCTTTCCTGACTGGCTTCTGCGGCCGTCAATTCACCGACGAAAGCTCCTTCGTTCATCACGTAGATCCGATCGCACATTCCCAACAACTCGGGCATTTCGGACGAAATCAGCACCACGCCCTTGCCCTCTTCCGCAAGTCGGTTGACGATGGCGTAGATTTCGTACTTGGCGCCGACGTCAATGCCGCGCGTAGGCTCGTCCAGCAGAAGCAGCTGCGGCCCCGTGAACAACCATTTGCTCAGCACCACTTTCTGCTGATTGCCGCCCGACAGGTTGAGCACCTTTTGAAAAACACTGGGCGTCCTGATGTTGAACATCTCCTTATAATCTTCGGCGACGCGGCGTTCTTTGGCGCTGTCTATTACGCCCCTGGCGGACACCCCGCCGAGGTTGGCCAGGGTGATGTTCTTCGAGACGTTCTCCTCCAGCACCAACCCCAGCGCTTTTCGGTCCTCGGTGACGTAGGCGATTCCGTTGGCCATTGCCTTGGGAATGGTTGAAACGTCAATCTCCTTTCCGTGCAGCAATGCGGTTCCGGAAATGTTCTGGCCGTAGGAACGCCCGAACAGACTCATGGCGAGCTCCGTGCGGCCAGCGCCCATCAGACCGGCAATACCGACGACCTCGCCTTGGGCGACGCTGAAAGCGACATTCTTGATCAGATGCCTTCCGGCATGCTCTTCGTGATAGACGTTCCAATCGCGGACTTCGAACAGCACCTCGCCGATGTGGGATTGTCGCACCGGGTAGCGGTGAGCCATATCCCGCCCGACCATGCCGTGAATAATGCGCTCTTCGCTGATCTCCCCGGAGCCGCAATCCATGGTCTCCACGGTGGAGCCGTCGCGCAGTACGGTGATGGAGTCGGCCACGTGGCGAACTTCGTTGAGCTTGTGGGAGATCAATATCGAGGTGATGCCCTGGTCGCGAAACTCCTTGAGCAGTTCCAGCAGCTTCTCGCTGTCGTTTTCCTGGAGCGCCGAAGTCGGCTCGTCGAGGATCAACAGCTTGACCTCCTTGGACAAGGCCTTGGCGATCTCCACCAGTTGCTGCTTGCCCACACCGATGGAGTCGACCAACACGCTGCTTGGCTCCTCAAGCCCCACCTTCTTCAGCAACTCGTCGCTGCGCGCGTAGGTTTCGGGCCAGTTCACCACCCCGCGTTTCGCAATTTCATTTCCGAGAAAGATGTTTTCGGCGATGGTCAGCAGCGGCACCAGGGCCAATTCCTGATGAATGATGATGATGCCCTCGCGCTCGCTGTCGGCAATCCCGCCAAAGCGCTTGACCTCGCCCTCGTAAACGATGTCGCCGTCGTAGCTGCCGTGCGGATAGACGCCGCTGAGCACCTTCATGAGGGTCGATTTACCCGCACCGTTTTCGCCGACCAGGGCATGGATTTCCCCACGCCGCACTTTCAGGTTGACGTCGTCGAGCGCCACGACCCCGGGAAAGGTCTTGGTAATCGAACGCATTTCAAGAATGGTGTCCATCGTCAGATCCTGGCCAGGAAAGGGGGTCCGCCTTGGTGACAACAACCGCGGCGGACCCGCGACGATAGGCCGGTTACTGAATCTGGTCTTTGCGGTAGTAACCGCTGCCGATCAGAACTTTTTCCCAATTGGAAATGTCCACGGACACCGGCTCCAGCAGGTAGGACGGAACGACTTTGACGCCGTTGTCATAGGTCTTGGTATCGTTGATCTCCGGCTTGCCACCCTTCAGCAGCGCATCGACCATGCCGACGGTGACGCGGGCCAATTCGCGCGTATCCTTGAAAACGGTGGAGTACTGCTCACCGGCCAGCATGGATTTGACCGAAGGGATTTCGGCGTCCTGACCGGAAACGATGGGCATCTTCATGCCGCCCGAACCGTAGCCCACGCCTTTCAGCGACGAAAGAATACCGATGGACAGGCCGTCGTAGGGCGACAGCACCGCGTTAACCCGCGCGTCCGTGTAGTAGGCGGAGAGGAGGTTGTCCATGCGCGCCTGCGCCACCGCGCCGTCCCAACGCAGAGTACCAACCTTATCCATACCCATCTGGCCCGACTTCACGACCAGGGTCCCCTTGTCGATCAGGGGCTGCAGCACGGACATGGCACCGTTGTAGAAGAAAAACGCATTGTTGTCGTCCGGAGAACCACCGAACAGTTCGATATTGAACGGACCTTTCGCGCCCGGCATGCCGAGCCCCTTGAGCAGGGAGTTCGCCTGCTGCACGCCAACCTTGAAGTTATCGAAGGTCGCATAGTAGTCGACGTACGCGCTATCGCGAATCAGGCGATCGTAGGCGATGACCTTGATACCGGCCGCGTGGGCGTTTTCCAGCGCATTGGACAAAGTGGTGCCGTCGATGGCTGCAATCACCAGCACGTCCACACCCTTGGTGATCATGTTTTCGATCTGGGCCAACTGATTGGGAATGTCGTCTTCCGCGTACTGCAGATCGGTCTTGTAACCGGCGGCCGTAAACTGTTCGACCATCGAATTGCCGTCCGAAATCCAGCGGGCCGAGGATTTGGTCGGCATCGCAATCCCGACAAACCCCTTACTGGCCGCCACAGACGATGAAAACGGCGCCGCAACCGCCACCGCGCCCAAAGCAAGCGCCGCCACAAGTGATTTGAAGCGTTTCATGTAATCTCCTCCGTTAACGTGAATGGATGCGCCGATCGCGTCGGACACCACCCTTTTGTACCCTGCGTGCCGCGTTATGGTTCGTGGGAATGGGGCAAGGTATGGTCGCGATGGTAGGGGAACGTTGCATATCAATCTAATTCATTTTTATGCATACGACATGCAATATTTGGTATATATAAATCATCATGCCTTTTTCCATTCCGCCGCTGAAACTGAACCATCTGCGCCTCATTGCCGCCATCGCGGAACATGGGCAAGTGAGCCTGGCAGCAGATGCCCTCGCCATCACACAACCGGCGGCATCCCGGATGCTGGCGGAAATGGAGCGGATACTGGGAACCCGGATCTGCGAACGCCGCCCGCGGGGAATCGAGCTGACGTTGGTGGGCCGGGCCATCGCCCGCCGCGCCCACAACGTGCTGATCGAGATGCGCGACCTGTCGCGCGACATTGACGAGCTGTCCAGCGGACATGGCGGCGTCGTGAAAGTCGGTGCCGTAACCGGGGCAGCCATCGGCTACGTGGTCCCCGCGGTCCAGCAACTGAAAGCGGCTTCGCCCGGCGCTGAGATCCACGTCAGCATCGGCACCAGCGCCCCACTGGTCCGGGACTTGATGGCCGGCAATCTCGATTTCGTCCTGGCGCGTATTCCCCCTGCAGTGGACCCCGGCCTGTTCGAGACCCACCGTGCAGAGAAAGAAACCATCGATCTGATCGTGCGCAAGGACCACCCCCTTTCCAGCGCGAAAAGCGTCTCGCTGGAAAACCTGACGGGCTACGAGTGGATCATCCAACCCAGCGGCACACCCATGCGCCATGCAGTGGAAAACGCCTTCCTGGCCTACGACCTGCCGTTCCCCAAAGGGGTGATCAACTCCACGTCGCTATTGGTGACGATCGCCATCCTCAGCTCCTCCACGGCCATTGCGCCGATTGCCCGCGAACTCTCGCAATTGCTGGTCGACAAGAAGGTCGATGCGAACCTACGCGTACTGCCGCTGAACGAAACGATCGAAATCGAACCCTATCTGCTGCTGACCATTCGCGACCGCCATCTCTCGCCCACCGCCAACCGGCTAAAAAAGCTGGTGTTGATGGAACTGCAGCTGAAACGAAGACTCAGCAAAACCCCTACCGGGTAGCCGATCGCGCCGATACCGCTCCGCTATTTCCCCCAGCGCAAGGCGATGAGGTCCTGCTCCGCCGCAAGTTCCAGCAGTCGGGTTCGGGTACGATCCGACATGGGCTGCAGCGGATGACGCACACAGTCGCTCTGAATCACTCCACCCTCTTTCATCACCACCTTGGCGGCACGCAGTCCGCATTGACGGTTTTCGTGATTGATCAAGGGCAGACACGCCTTCCACTGCGCGAGGGCGCCTGCGTGATCCCCCGCCAGATAGCGTACGACGATGGGCCGTATCTGCTCGGGCTGGAGTGCGGAGGTCATCGTTCCCGTGCATCCCGCATCGAGGTCTGCAAGCAGCGTCACGGCCTCTTCGCCATCGAAGGGGCCGACGATGCGTTCGCCGCCTGCGGCGATGAGCGCGGTCAGTTTGTCCGCTGCAAACGGCGTCTCGATCTTGAAGTAGCTGACGTTCTCGATCTCGCTCGCCATGCGCACCAGCAGGGGTACGGGCAACGATACCCCGGAGAGCGGCGCATCCTGCACCATGATCGGAATCGAGATGGCATCGGACACGGCGCGAAAATGCTCGACGATGCCCGCCTCGCCCGGAACCAGGCCGACACCGTGATAGGGCGGCATCATCATCACCATGCTCGCGCCCAGCGACTGAGCCGCCTGCGCGCGCCCCACCACGATATCGGTGGAAAAATGGCTGATGGTGACGATCACCGGCACCCGCCCTGCCACATGCTCAAGACTGACGCGCATCAGGCTCGCACGCTCTTCGTCGGAAAGCAGGAACTGCTCCGAGTAGTTGGCCAGGATGCATATCGCGTCGACCCCCTGATCGATCATGCAGTCGAGCACGCGCCGCATACCCGCTTCGTCCACTGTTCCGTCGGCACGAAACGGGGTGGGAGCAACAGGCAGAATTCCGCTCAGAGGCTTTTTCATCATGTTCAACCAAACGTGTCAGCAGTGAATGGGTTGGATGTCAAATCGCGATCGCTGCAGGTACTCCTGCCCCGGCCGCAGCAGGCTGGAGGGATACGATTCGTGATGGGGTGTGTCGGGCCAGAACTGCGGCTCGATGGCGACGCCGGCATTGGCGCCGTACACGCGTCCCTGATGTCCCGGCCACGGCGCGGTATCCAGCGAGCCGGCGTCGTACACCTGCAACCCGGGTTCCGTCGTCTCGATATCGAGACGCAGTCGATCCGTTTCCAGCCGGCACACCCGGCGCAGATCCGTCTGCGAATTCGCCAGGCAGAAATTGGTATCGAGCTCTCCGCCGGGTAGGCGGGGTGAGCGGTAGTCGAAGCGCGTACCCTCGACCGACTCCGGATCACCCGTCGGAATGAGCTTGGCGTCGACCGGCAGATAGGTTGGCGCGAATATGCTGAGTCGGTGCCGGCTCAGATCCGCGTTTCCGTCCAGGTTCCAATACCCGTGAAAGGCGGGGGAAAAATAGGTCGGGGCATCGGTCCGCCCCCGGATCTCCACGCTAAGGGCGCCGCCCGACTCCACGCCGTAGCGCACCTGCACCTCCATGTTTCCGGGGAACCCGCACAAGCCGTCGGGATGCCGAAGCGACAGGACGCAGGCGTGTTCGTCGTGCTCCTGCAGTTCCCAGTTTCTGTCGCCGAACCCTAGCGAGCCCCCGTGCAGCGTCGTCTCGCCGCGTTCGTTGCGATCCAGCACATACTCCTTTCCCGCAATGCTGATTCGGCCGTTGGCGATTCGATTGGCCACCGGGCCGACGACAGCGCCGAAATAGCGCATGGGTCCCAGATAGGGAGCCAGCTCCGCCGCTCCCAAAACCAGGGAGTGGGCGACACCGTCGATGCGCAGATCCTGGAGAGTCGCCCCCCAAGTCATGATCGATGCGGTGGTGCCGCCGTTCCCGATGCAAACGAGGTGTACCGCTTCGCCGTTGGGCGTTGTGCCAAAACGCTGCACGCCTCCCCCGAGGGAGTGGGAGTTGGTGCGGGATTCTTGGTGGGAGTCGGTCATGCGCGCACCTCTACCAAAGAAACGGCGCCGTTGCCTGATGGCGCCCCAGAACGAAAGCATCGGCCACGTGCACCATGGGGCTGAGATCGAAATCGCTCTCCCCCATCTCGACCAACTGCGCCATGCGCGCATACAGCCTTGGATACTCGCCGTTCAGCGGCACCCCTGCGGGGTCTGCGAGCGCCTCACCGTTGACGGTCATCCGCGCCCCGCCCTCCGTCAGCCGCAAAACCCCGGCGTCGGTTTCCGCCTCTATCGTCCAGGTTTGATCGCCCTCGTGGCGCCAATCCAGCTCGATGGACACCGCGGCACCGTGCGGGTGGTAATACTCAAGCGACGCTGCAATGGGGGTCTGGCGATTTTCCGGAATGGACAACCTCGCCGCTACGACATGAATCGGGTCGGGAAGAATCTCGGTCACGATGGACAGCGCGTTGATCCCCGGATCGAACACGCCCAACCCGCCAGGTTCGAAAACCCAATCCTGCCCCGGATGCCAGCGGCGCACGTCCTCCTTCCAAACGACACTCAGCCGGTTCAACCGCTTGCCCCTCAGCCACTTCTTGGCGGCGGGAACCATCGCTGCCTCGCGCGAATGCCAGGTGGCGAAGATCGAAACTCCCATTTGGCGGGCCTGCACCTCCAGCGCGTGACATTCAGCCAGTGTGGCGCCTGGCGGTTTTTCCAGCATGACATGCCGTCCGGCGGCAATCGCCTGTCGGGCATACTCGAAACGGGGAACCGGAGGGAGGCAGAGACTGACCACCGCGACGTCCGCACACGCCCCCAACATCTCCTCGATGGTTGTGAAATTGGCCACACCTTGCACCCGGCCGTTGCGCGACACCGCCGCCGCCAATTCCCACTCGCTGCTGCCGGCGATTGCCGGGAGGTGTTGGTCGAGGGCGATCTTGCCGATGCCTACCAGGGCGATCTTACGGCGCATGGTATCTACCCTCTCCTCTCACCGGTCGCCCAGGGCTTCATCGACGTCGTGGATTGCATCGTCCAAGAGTTTCTCCATGAGCTTGCGTGCGCGCACGGGGTTGCGATCCTTGATGGCTTCCGCCACCTCCCCGTGCTGTTCGATGCGCTGATCTTTGCTCACTTCGGCACCTCGCCAGCTCAGTTCGAACGTGCTGACCATGGCCGTATGAATCAACGCACTGAAAGCGTTGAGAAACGGATTTTTCGTCGCACTCAGAATGGATACGTGAAAACCGAAGTCCGCCTCTACCAGGTTCATTTCGTCGGCAGCGTTCTCCTGCATTCCCCGGTACGCCGCCTCGATGCGCACCATGTCCTCGTCGGTGCGGACCTCCGCCGCCAATTCGGCGGCGCCCGGTTCCAGCATGCGCCGCAGGGCATAGAGATCGGAAGCGATTCGGCCAGCCGGTTGGGTCTGCAGGTGCCACGTCAACACCTCGGGATCCAGCATATTCCAGTGACTTTGCTCACGCACGCTGGTCCCCACCCTGGGGCGCGCGACGATCAATCCCTTTGCCGCGAGTTTGCTGTAGGCTTCCCGCAATGCCGTGCGCGAAACGGAATAGTTCTTCAACATATCCGCCTCA
>JBNKCG010000100.1:0-34722 GCA_050287605.1 Gammaproteobacteria bacterium
GATGGCCTGGAAGCCGGGCTTGCGCACCAGACCCTGTTAGGCGTTACCGGTTCCGGCAAGACTTTCACCATCGCCAACGTGATCCAGCAGGTACAACGCCCGGCCATGGTGCTGGCGCCCAACAAGACGCTGGCGGCGCAGCTGTACGGCGAGATGCGCGAGTTCTTCCCCCACAACGCTGTGGAGTACTTCGTCTCCTATTACGACTACTACCAGCCCGAGGCCTACGTCCCCTCCAGCGACACCTATATAGAGAAGGACGCGTCCATCAACGAGCACATCGAGCAGATGCGCCTGTCGGCCACCAAGGCGATCCTGGAGCGGCCCGACACCATCATCGTCGCCACCGTCTCCGCCATCTACGGCTTGGGCGATCCGCAGTCCTACCTGAGCATGGTGATGCACCTGGTGCGCGGCGACCGGGTGGATCAGCGCCACATCCTGCGCCGATTGGCCGAGCTGCAGTACACCCGCAACGACGTGGAGCTGCACCGCGCCACCTACCGAGTACGCGGCGACGTGATCGACATCTTCCCGGCGGAATCGGAGCGCGAGGCGCTGCGCGTGGAGCTGTTTGACGACGAGATCGAATCGCTGGCGCTGTTCGATCCGCTTACCGGCGAGGTGCTGCGCAAACTGCCGCGCTACACCATCTACCCCAAGAGCCACTACGTCACGCCACGCCAGACGGTGCTCGATGCGGTGGATTCCATCAAGGCCGAGCTGCAAGAGCGTCTGGCCGAGCTGCGCCGCCTCGACAAGCTGGTGGAGGCCCAGCGTCTGGAACAGCGCACCCGCTTCGACATCGAGATGATGCTGGAGCTGGGCTACTGCACCGGCATCGAAAACTACTCGCGCTTCCTCTCGGGGCGTCAGCCCGGCGAGCCGCCGCCGACGCTGTTCGACTACCTGCCGGTGGATGCGCTGCTGGTCATCGACGAGAGCCACGTCACCGTCCCGCAGCTGGGCGGCATGTACAAAGGCGACCGCTCGCGCAAGGAGACGCTGGTGGCGTACGGATTCCGCCTGCCCTCGGCACTGGACAACCGCCCGCTGCGTTTCGATGAATTCCAGGCGCGCGCGCCGCAGGCCGTCTACGTTTCGGCCACGCCGGGCCCTTACGAATCGGAGCGTTCCGATGCCGTCATCGAACAGGTGGTGCGCCCAACCGGCTTGGTGGACCCCGAAGTGGAGGTGCGGCCCGCAGGCACCCAGGTGGACGATCTGCTCTCCGAGATCCACGCCCGGGTCGAACTGGGAGATAGGGTGTTGGTCACCACGCTCACCAAGCGCATGGCCGAGGATCTGACCGAATACCTGAACGAGCATGGGGTACGGGTGCGCTACCTGCATTCGGATGTGGAGACGGTGGAACGCGTCGAGATCATCCGCGACTTGCGCCTGGGCGAGTTCGACGTGCTGGTGGGCATCAATCTGCTGCGCGAGGGACTGGACATGCCCGAGGTGTCGCTGGTGGCCATCCTCGACGCCGATAAGGAGGGTTTCCTGCGTTCCGAAGGCTCGCTCATCCAGACCATCGGCCGCGCCGCGCGCAACGTGCGCGGCAAGGCGATCCTTTACGCCGACAAGGTGACCGGTTCCATGGCGCGGGCCATGGCCGAGACCGACCGCCGCCGCGACAAGCAGGTCGCCTACAATCAGGCTCACGGCATCACTCCACAGTCGATCCGCAAGGCCGTGGCCGACGTAATGGAGGGCGCGCGCGCCAGCGGACCCCTGCCGGCCCGCGCCTACGCCAAGGTGGCCGAGGAGGAGGCCGAGTACGCGGCCATGGCGCCCGAGGCATTGGCGCGTCGTCTCAAGCGGTTGGAGGAGCAGATGTTCCAGCACGCCAAGGATCTGGAATTCGAGGAGGCAGCGCGGCTGCGCGACGAGATCCACCGCATCCGCGAACATGGGTTGATTTCCGCACGTCTGACGGGATAACGGTAATCGGGGTGTCGCGCTCCTACAGCTTGTCACCCAACACCCACTTCCTGTATCTTTACCGCCCTCGCAGGCGCGTAGCTCAGCTGGTTAGAGCACCACCTTGACATGGTGGGGGTCGTTGGTTCGAGTCCAATCGCGCCTACCAACACGTGGGCACTGCCGAGGGTGTTGTTCCGACGACCCGACGCAGTGCCCAAATTCTTTGCAACAGAGTCTGGCTGGCCCCTCGTACAGGTCAGCGTTAAGGAGACGAGCCATGCCTCAGATCACGCTCCCCGACGGTAAACAGTTGTCTTTCGACGCCCCCGTGTCGGTACACGACGTGGCGGCTTCCATCGGCCCCGGTCTGGCCAAAGCAGCGCTGGCGGGCAAGGTGGACGATAAGCTGGTGGATACCAGTTTTCTCGTCGATCACGATGCCGAGCTCGCCATCGTCACCGACCGTGACGAGGAGGGTGTCGAGGTGCTGCGTCACTCTTGTGCCCACCTGCTGGCCCAGGCGGTCAAGCAGCTCTTCCCCGAGGCCCAGGTCACCATCGGACCGGTGATCGAGAACGGCTTCTACTACGACTTCGCCTACGAACGCCCCTTCACGCCGGAAGACCTGGAGGCCATCGAAGCCAAGATGGCGGAATTGGCCCAGGCCGACTTCGCCGTGCAGCGTGAGGTGATGGTGCGCGAAGAGGCCATCGACTTCTTCAAGGGAATGGGCGAGGCGTACAAGGCGGAGATCATCACCGACATCCCCCAGGGCGAGCAGATCTCGCTCTATCGCCAGGGCGATTTCATCGACCTGTGCCGTGGTCCGCACGTACCCAGCACCGGCAAGCTGAAAGCGTTCAAACTGATGAAGGTGGCCGGCGCCTACTGGCGTGGCGATTCCAACAACGAGATGCTGCAACGTATCTACGGCACCTGCTGGGCGGACAAGAAGCAGCTCAAGGCCTACCTCCATCGCCTGGAAGAGGCCGAGAAGCGCGATCACCGCAAGCTGGGTCGCAGGCTTGATCTGTTCCATCTCCAGGAAGAGGCGCCGGGCATGGTGTTCTGGCACCCCAAGGGCTGGCAGGTCTACCGCACCGTGGAGCAGTACATCCGCGACAAGATCCGCGCCCGCGGCTACCGCGAGATTCGCACCCCGCAGATCGTCGACCGCAGCCTGTGGGAAAAGTCGGGCCACTGGGACAAGTACCGCGCCGACATGTTCACCACCAGCTCGGAGAATCGCGACTACGCCATCAAGCCCATGAACTGCCCGTGCCACGTGCAGGTCTACAACCAGGGGCTGAAGAGTTACCGCGATCTGCCGCTGCGTCTGGCGGAGTTCGGCTCCTGTCACCGCAACGAGGCCAGCGGCACGCTGCACGGCCTGATGCGGGTACGCAACTTCGTGCAGGACGATGCCCACATCTTCTGCACCGAGGACCAGATCCAGGACGAGGTCTCCAACTTCACCGATCTGCTGTTCGAGGTCTACGCCGACTTCGGCTTCACCGACATCCAGATCCGCCTCTCCACCCGCCCCGAACAGCGCGTCGGCGCCGACGAGGTGTGGGACAAGGCGGAAAAGGCCCTGGAGGATGCGCTCAACGCCAAGGGCTTGGAGTGGGAGCTGCAGCCCGGCGAGGGCGCTTTCTACGGCCCCAAGATCGACTTCTCGCTGCGTGACTGCCTGGATCGGGTCTGGCAGTGCGGCACCATGCAGGTCGATTTCTCCATGCCGGGACGCCTGGGCGCGGCCTATATCGACGAGCACGGCGACAAACGGGTGCCGGTGATGCTGCACCGGGCCATCCTCGGTTCGCTGGAGCGCTTCATCGGTATTCTCATCGAACAGCACGGCGGCTTGCTGCCCGCGTGGCTGTCGCCGGTGCACGCGGCGGTGCTCAACATCACCGACCGTCAGTCCGAATACGTGCAAAAAGTAGTGCAAACCCTTGAAAATCAGGGGTTCAGAGCGGTATCCGACTTGAGAAATGAGAAGATCGGCTTTAAAATCCGCGAGCACACTCTCCAGCGTGTTCCTTATCTATTGGTGATCGGGGACCGGGAGGTGGAAGAAACCACCGTGGCCGTGCGCACGCGTGGCGGCGAGGACCTGGGCAGTATGTCGATCGACGACTTCGCCCGACACCTCGCAGCCGACATCGCGAGCCGCGGCCTTACTGTTTCATCGGAGGACTGAGGTATCGCTGCGGAAAAAGAGGTTCGCCTGAACGAGGACATCACCGCCCCCCAGGTGCGTTTGATCGGGGCGGAAGGGGATCAGGTCGGGATCGTGCCGATCGCTAGGGCTCAGGAGGTGGCCGACGAAGCCGGGTTGGACCTGGTGGAAATCGTGCCCAACGCCGAACCCCCGGTATGCCGCGTGATGGACTATGGCAAGTACCGTTTCGAGGAGAACAAGAAACGGCACGCTGCCAAGAAGAAGCAGAAGCAGATACAGGTCAAAGAGGTCAAGTTTCGCCCGGGCACGGAGGAAGGCGATTACCAGGTCAAGCTGCGCAACCTGGTGCGTTTCCTCACCGCGGGCGACAAGGCCAAGGTCACGCTGCGTTTCCGCGGACGTGAAATGGCGCACCAGGAGCTGGGCAAGAAACTCCTCGATCGGATCGAAGCGGATCTCGCCGAACTCGGCGCGGTCGAGCAGTATCCGAAGATGGAAGGGCGGCAGATGATTATGGTCATCGCCCCCAAAAAGAAGTAGCAGCGGCAAAGGCCGCGAACGAGCGGCGTCGAAGGACGCCGTAACAAGCAGCAGCCGGGCGTCAGGCATTGCCTGGGCTGCTGAACTCAATCTCTGTGTAAAGGAGACCGAAAATGCCGAAACTGAAGAGCAATCGCGGTGCCGCGAAGCGCTTCAAGAAGACCGCTTCCGGCGGCTTCAAGCGCGCCCAGTCGCATCTCAATCATATCCTCACCAAGAAGAGCACCAAGCGTAAGCGCCATCTGCGCAGCACCTTACAGGTCGCGAAGCAGGATGTGGCCGCCGTGCGCAAGATGCTGCCTTACAGCTAACCGGGAGGAGAATCGAGATGCCAAGAGTCAAACGTGGTGTAACCGCCCGTGCCAAGCACAAGAAGGTCCTGGACGAGGCCAAGGGTTATTACGGCGCTCGCAGCAAGGTCTATCGCGTCGCCAAGCAGGCCGTCATCAAGGCCGGTCAGTATGCCTACCGAGACCGCCGTCAGAAAAAGCGCCAGTTCCGCGCGCTGTGGATCGCCCGCATTAACGCCGGGGCGCGTGAGTGCGGTATTTCCTACAGCCGCCTGATCAACGGTCTGATGAAGGCCAACGTGGAAGTGGATCGCAAGATGCTGGCGGATCTGGCCATGCACGACAAAGAGGCGTTTGCGGCTCTGGCAGAACAGGCCAAGGCCGCCCTCGCCAGCTGATCGCATGACCTGCCGGGAGCTTTCCCGGCTCGACAGGCAACAAAGCTCGTCACAGGGGGAAGGCCTTGAGGCCTTCCCCCTGTTCGTTTTGAAGGGAGTGATTCGGGGTGCAGAACATCGCTGAACTGCTGGAACAGGGGCAGCAGGCCGTGCGCGACGCGCGCGATCTGGCCGGCCTCGACCAGGTACGGGTCGGTTATCTGGGCAAGAAGGGCTGCCTTACCGACGTGCTCAAGTCGCTGGGGCAGTTGAGCGCCGAGGAGCGCCCCGTACTGGGCCAGAAGGTCAACGAGGCCAAACGCGCCCTGCAGGAGAGCATCGAGGCGCGCAAGGCGGAGCTGGAGCGCGCTGCCCTGGATGGCCGCTTGGCGGGTGAACGTATCGACGTCACCCTGCCGGGCCGTGGCCAGGTGGCCGGCGGCCTCCATCCCATCTCCCGCACCCTGGAACGCATCGAACAGCTGTTCGCCGAGATCGGCTTCGAGATCTGCGAAGGGCCGGAGATCGAGGACGATTACCACAACTTCGAGGCCCTCAACATCCCCGCCCACCACCCGGCGCGGGCGATGCACGACACCTTCTATTTCGACGCCACCACGCTGCTGCGTACGCACACCTCCAACGTGCAGATCCGCGTCATGGAGCAGCGCCAGCCGCCGCTCAAGATCATCGCGCCGGGTCGCGTCTACCGCTGCGATTCGGACATCACCCACACCCCGATGTTCCACCAGATCGAAGGTCTGATGGTGGACGAGGGGGTGAGCTTCGCCCACCTCAAGGGCATCCTGGCCGATTTCCTGCGCAACTTCTTCGAGAAGGATCTGGCGGTGCGTTTTCGTCCCTCCTACTTCCCCTTCACCGAACCCTCGGCCGAAGTGGACGTGCAGTGCGTCATCTGCGGGGGTGGCGGGTGCCGCGTGTGCGGCCAGAGCGGTTGGATAGAGATACTCGGCTGCGGCATGGTCCATCCCGAGGTCTACCGGCACGTGGGTATCGACAGTGAGCGCTACACCGGGTTCGCCTTCGGCATGGGCGCCGAGCGGCTGGCCATGCTGCGCTACGGGGTCAACGACCTGCGGTTGTTCTTCGAGAACGATCTGCGCTTCCTGGAGCAGTTCAAATGAAATTCAGCGAACACTGGTTGCGTGAGTGGGTCGATCCCCAGGTTTCGACGGCAGAGTTGGCCAGCCAGCTGACCATGGCGGGCCTTGAGGTCGACAGCGTGGAGCCCGCGGCGCCGGCGTTCAGCGGTGTGGTCGTAGGCGAGGTCAAGCGCGTGGTGCCTCATCCCGATGCGGACAAGCTGCGCGTCTGCCAGGTCGATCCGGGTGATGGCGAACTGCTGGGCATCGTCTGCGGCGCCCCCAACGTTCGCGAGGGGCTCAAGGTGCCGCTGGCGCTGTTGGGCGCTGAGCTGCCCAACGGCTTCAAGATCAAGCGCGCCAAGCTGCGCGGGGTCGAGTCCCAGGGCATGCTCTGCTCGGGCGCTGAGCTGGGTCTGGCAGATCAGTCGAGCGGTCTGTTAGAACTGCCCGGCGATGCCCCGGTGGGCGAGGACTTTCGGGTCTGGCTGAAACTGGACGATGCGTGCATCGAGGTCGATCTCACTCCCAACCGCGGCGACTGCCTCGGTCTGGCGGGCATTGCGCGCGAGGTGGGGGTGCTCAACCGGGCGCCGGTCATCCCACCCGCTATCGAGCCGGTTCCTGCGACCATCGACGACGCGCTGCCCGTTGAGCTGCTCGATCCGGCCGGCTGCCCGCGTTACGTGGGGCGCGTGGTGAAGGGGGTCAATCCCCGTGCCGCTACCCCGCTGTGGATGAAGGAGCGGCTGCGACGCAGCGGTATCCGCAGTTTGGGCCCGCTGGTGGACGTCACCAACTACGTCATGCTGGAGCTGGGGCAGCCCATGCACGCCTTCGATCTGGCCGAGCTGGAAGGGGGTATCCGGGTGCGCCGCGCCACCAAGGGCGAGAAGCTGATGTTGCTGGACGGATCGGAGCTGGAGCTCGATGAAGATGTGCTGCTTATCGCCGATCACGCCAAGCCGGTCGCCTTGGCCGGCATCATGGGTGGCGAACACAGCGGTTGCGGCGATGACACCGCCGCCGTCCTGCTCGAAGCCGCCTTCTTCGCCCCCGAGGTGGTGGCAGGGCGCGGGCGCCGTTTCGGGCTGCACACCGACGCCTCGCATCGCTTCGAACGCGGTGTCGATCCCACCCTTCAGCGCGCCGCCATGGAACGCGCCACGGCACTGCTGATGCAGATCGCCGGCGGCGAAGCCGGCCCCATCGTCGAGGCGGTGGAGGAGGGACAGGTACCGCAGCGCCGCACCGTCACCCTGCGTCGGCAGCGCTTGGCGATGGTGCTGGGTCTGACGCTCGCCGATGACGATGTGTGCGAGATCCTCGAACGTCTGGGTTTTCAACCCCAGGCTACCGACGAGGGGTGGACAGTCACGGCGCCGGGCTACCGCTTCGACATCGCCATCGAAGAGGACCTGATCGAAGAGGTAGGGCGCGTACACGGCTACGACGCGGTGCCGGAGACCACGCCGGCCGGTGCCATGGGGATGCGTCCGCTGCCGGAGGGCCGTGTCGAGCTGACCAGGATGAAGCAGGCCCTCACCGACCGTGGCTACCAGGAGGCGATCACCTACAGCTTCGTCGATCCCGCCCTGCAGCGTCTGCTCGACCCCGGAATCGACCCGATCGCCCTCGCCAACCCCATCTCCGCCGATATGGCCGAGATGCGCACCACGCTTTGGCCGGGCCTGGTGCAGGCAACCCTGCGCAACCAGAACCGTCAACAGAACCGTGTGCGACTGTTCGAGACCGGACTTCATTTTCGTAATGAAAACGGCGAGTTGCACCAGCACCAGGCGTTGTCGGGCATTATTGTAGGGGCGCTGGAGCCGGAACAGTGGGGTAGCGTCCGGCGCGAAGCCGATTTCTTCGATTTGAAGGGGGACGTCGAGGCACTTTTGGGATTGACGGGCGACCAGCGGGGTTTTATTTTTAATCCCTCGATTCAACACCCTGCGCTGCATCCGGGACAGAGTGCCCGGATCGAGAAAAACAATCAGGCAGTGGGTTGGTTGGGGGCCCTGCATCCTGCGATCGAGCATGAACTTGGTTTGAGCGGAAAGGGGTTTGTCTTCGAACTGGATGTCTCTGCCATCCGTGAAGGCACAGTGCCCTCCTTTACTCCGATCTCGCGGTTTCCCGCCATCCGACGGGATGTGGCTGTGGTCGTGGATGAGTCGGTTCCGGCTCACGCCGTGGGTGGTGCGGTGCGATCGGCTGCAGGCACTTTGTTGACAAACTTACAGTTGTTTGACGTATATCGTGGGAAAGGTGTTGATTCGGGAAGAAAAAGTCTCGCTTTAGGCTTGACCTTACAGGACCAATCGCGCACTCTTACGGATACGGAAATCGAACAGGTTGTAGAAAAAGTCCTGATCGCTCTTAACAAGGAATTTGGTGCAATACTGAGAGATTGACCATGGCACTGACGAAAGCGGACATGGTAGAGCAGCTCTTCGAGGAGCTTGGCCTCAACAAGCGTGAAGCCAAGGACCTGGTCGAGATGTTCTTTGAAGAGATACGCGGTGCGCTGGAGCACGGGCGTCAGGTCAAACTGTCAGGGTTCGGCAACTTCGATTTGCGCTATAAAAATCAACGGCCGGGCAGAAACCCGAAGACTGGCGAGGAAATTCCTATTTGCGCCCGTCGGGTGGTAACGTTCCGACCAGGTCAAAAACTTAAATCGCGCGTGGAAGCCTATGCTGGAGGCGAGCAACAATAGCGAACTGCCGCCGATCCCGGCGAAGCGCTATTTCACCATTGGGGAAGTGAGCGAACTCTGTGCGGTGAAACCGCACGTGCTGCGTTATTGGGAGCAGGAGTTTCCTCAACTTAAACCCGTCAAACGGCGCGGTAATCGGCGTTATTACCAGCATCATGACGTGATCATGATCCGCCAGATTCGCAGCTTGCTCTACGACCAGGGCTTCACCATCGGCGGGGCGCGCCAGTACCTGGACGGTAGCGAAGCCAAGGACGATAGCCACCAGGCGCAGCAGGTTATCCGCCAGGTGCGCATGGAATTGGAAGAGATCCTCCATATCCTCAAGCGCTGAGGGATTGGCTCGGTCTTCAACCTTGCCATCTCCGAACGTGTCAATCTCGCCAGCAACTCACCCTCGTTGACGGCGAATCTTTTTCCCGGCCGCTTGAGGTTCCAACTGCGGCCTATACTCATCGTTGCGTCTCGTTCCGTTTGGATTAGCTGATCCGTTGGTTAGGCTCGTGTCGGGCACTTCGCCTGCATAGATCAGGTCGTTCGAGCTTGATCGCTTTCTGTCGACTTGTTCGGACTCACGGGAACGGGGCAACTTCACAGACAATTGAGGAGACACGATGGGCGAGATGATCGAGTTCAGGCGGCCGGATGGTGGCACTGCCCCGGCGTATTGTGTGGAACCCGAGGCGGGTGGGAAGGCGCCGGGCATCGTAGTCATACAAGAGTGGTGGGGTTTGAACGACCAGATCAAGGGTGTCGCCAGGAAACTCGCTGAGGCGGGCTATCGCACCCTGGTGCCGGATCTCTACCGCGGTACGGTGACCCTGGAAGCGGCGGAGGCGGCCCACCTGATGGGCTCGCTCGACTTCGGCGATGCGGCCACCCAGGATATCCGCGGCGCCGTTGCCCACCTCAAACAGCAAAGCGACAAGGTCGGGGTCATCGGGTTCTGCATGGGCGGTGCCTTGAGCGTATTGGCCGCCGTCTGTGCTCCGCAAGCCGACGCCGTGGTGAGCTGGTACGGTGTACCCCCGGCGGAGGCGGCCGACGTGAGCACCGTAGCCATGCCCCTGCAAGGCCATTTTGCCCGCCAGGATGCTTTTTTCCCGGCGCAGCAGGTAGAAGGCTTTGAGGCACGTCTCAAAGAGGGGAAAGTGGATTACGAACTCTACTGGTACGATGCCAACCATGCCTTCGGCAACGAGCAAGGGGCCTACTACGACCCTGATGCGGCCAAAACGGCGTGGGAACGCTCGATGACGTTTTTTAACCGGCACCTGCGCGGCTGAGGTACGAAAAGCGGGTTAGACGATTCGGCGGTTGCCGGTCGGGATAATTTCATTCCCACCGTTGCTGGTGTATCATTGCCCGCTTTCCGCCAGCGGCGGTTCAATCGGGGCGTAGCGCAGCCTGGTAGCGCACCTGAATGGGGTTCAGGTGGTCGGAGGTTCAAATCCTCTCGCCCCGACCAATGAAAAAGGCACCCAAAACGGGTGCCTTTTTTATTGGTCGGGGTTTTCGGATTCCCGGCCCCTTGGCTTGCACGCCAAGGCGCGTTCGGCGGGGGAAAGCGGTGCTTTCCCATCTTCCGCCTCACCCTCTCGCCCCGACCAATGAAAGAAAGGCACCCGTTTTGGGTGCCTTTTTTGTTGGTCAAGACGCTCGAATTCCCGGACCCTTTGGCTTGTACCTCAAAGGGTGGTCGTCGGCAGGCATTACTCCCCAAGTCCCATATCGATATACCCCGTCGGGCACACATCAGAACAAATGTGACAACCGATGCATCGCGTGTAGTCGGTGTAGACGTAGCGGCCCAGGGTGCTCTCTTTTTTCGGGGTGCGGTGTACGGCGTCCTGGGGACAGAACACGACGCAGTTGTCGCACTCGAAGCACATGCCGCAGCTCATGCAGCGGTTGGCCTCTTTGACCGCCTGCTCCTCGCTTAGTCCCACCGTACGTTCGCGAAAATCGCCCAACACCTGATCGGCACCAATTTCGATCTCATCGCGCTTCTCGCGCGCCAAATACCCGAAATGGCCCAGGAACAGACGTTCGTGGGGGATGATCTCGTTGCCGGAGCGGTCTTCGTAGTTGTGGATGGCGAACCGTTCGTGATCGGTGCCGCGCTCCTGGCGGTGATCGTAGGAGGCGGGTTCCAGCCCGGTTTCGCGCAGTTTGCTCAGCAGTTGGAAGTGGTGTTTGTCGACCTTGGGGCGGCGCTGCGGATCTTCGCCGCGCAGGTAGTGGTCGATGCTCTCCACCGCGATCGAGGCCTGACCGATGGCGGTGGTGAGCAGGTGGGGGCGCACGATGTCTCCGGCGACGAAATGACCGATTTTCCCTTTGACCCGGAAATGCGGATCGGCGTCGATGAAGCCCTTGCCGTTGTCCAATGGCTCGAGATCGCCGAGGTCGCCGTGCTGGCCGATGGCCGCCACCAGCAGGTCGCATTCCAGCGTGAACTCCGTACCCTCCTTGGGCTGGGGACGATTGTCGACGAACTCGCACTCGGCGAAACGCACCGCCTGCGCGCGGCCTTCGTCGTCTTTGATCACGGCCAGGGGCATGACGCTGCCGCGGATATCCACCCCTTCCCGTTGGGCGTCTTCCACTTCACGTTCGGCGGCGGTCATTTTCTCCACCGGAAACAGCGAGGTGAGAGTGACGTGGGCGCCCTCGCGGCGCATGGTGGACGCCACGTCGTGGGCGGTATAGCCAAGGACTATCTGCTCCGGGCGGTCGGTGGGATTGATCGTGGTGATGTGACCCAGCCGCCGCGCAACGGAGGCAACGTCGATGGAGGTGTCGCCCCCGCCCACCACCACCACGCGGCTGGAAACGAGCTGCAGACGCCCCTCGTTGAATGCGCCCAGGAAATCGACGCCGGTGATGCAGTTGGGGGCGTCGAAGCCGTCGATGGGCAGTCCGCGACCGCGCTTGGTGCCCAGGGCCCAGAGGATGGCGTCGTACTCCTGCTCCACCTGCTCCATGGGGATGTCGCGGCCGACGCGGGTGCTGGTTCTGACTTCAACACCGAGATCGAGGATGCGCTGGATCTCGGCGTCCAACACCTCGCGCGGGGTGCGGTAGCCGGGGATACCGTAGCGCATCATGCCGCCCAGCTCGGCGTGATCGTCGAACAGCGTCACGCCGTGCCCGCGCCGGCGCAGGTGATAGGCGGCAGCGAGCCCTGCGGGTCCGCCGCCGATGACGGCGACGCGCTTGCCGCTGTCCGCGGCCGGCGCCGCGAAACTCAAGCCTGCGGCGATGGCTTGGTCGCCGATGAACTGTTCGACGGCGTTGATGCCCACGTGGTCGTCAACCTGGTTGCGGTTGCAGCCGTCTTCACACGGCGCCGGGCAGACGCGACCCATGATGGCGGGGAAGGGGTTGGCGTCGGTGGAACGGCGGAAGGCGTACTCCTGCCAGTTTACCCCTTCGGGTGGTTTCTCGATGCCGCGGGCGATCTGCAGCCAGCCGCGGATGTCTTCGCCCGAGGGGCAGCTCCCCTGGCAGGGCGGGGTGCGGTGTACGTAGGTGGGGCACTTGTGCGAGTGGTCGGCGTCGAAGATCGCCTCGTGCAAGTTAGTGCGTTTGTGGTCACCCTCGCGGAAGCGGCGAAAGGTGAGGGCGTGTTCGGCCTTGACGTCGTCGCCGCGTGCGCTCATTGGGGACTTCCTCGGTTGCAGGGATGGATGCGTTGGTCGATCTCCCCTGGGCGGGCAAACCCGCCCAGCAGGAAAGTGGTTGAAGCGGCCTAGAACCGCAGGTGCGCCGAGGCGTTGAGGCTGGCGCGCGATCCCCGCCAGTTGTCGACCAGGTGTTTGGTGAACGGCAGGTTGGTCTTCTCGAAGAAGCGCACCCAGCCGATGCGCTCGATCCACTCGTTGACGCGCTCCCAGTCGCGGGCGTCCTCCTGGTAGGCCTTGAGAATGCGTTTGACGATAGCGGTTGCCTCGGGCCAGCGCGGCGGATTGTTGGGGATGCCGGCTGCCACCATCTTTTGGAAGGTGGGCTTGCCGCGGGCGTTGGAGTGGTTGCCGCCCACCCAGATGGCCAGCTTGGTGTGCTCGGGATCGTTGATCTGCATGGGCGGGCAGGGCGGGTAGCAGGCGCCGCAGCAGATGCACTTCTTCTCGTCCACCTCCAGCGACGGTTGGCCGTTGACCATGGCCGGCCGAATGGCTGCCACCGGGCAACGCGCAACCACCGAGGGGCGTTCGCAGACGTTGGCCACGCGGGTGTGGTCGATGCGCGGCGGTTTGGTGTGCTGGACGTTGATGGCGATGTCGCCCTGGCCGCCGCAGTTGATTTGGCAGCACGAGGTGGTGATGTGTACGCGGTTGGGCATGCGGCAGTTGCGGAACTCGTCGATGAGCTCGTCCATCATCGCCTTGACCACGCCCGAGGCGTCCGTGCCGGGGATGTCGCAGTGCAGCCACCCCTGGGTGTGGGAGATCATGGCCACCGAGTTGGCGGTGCCGCCGACCACGAAGCCAGCGCTCTCCAGCGCGTCGATGAGCGGTTCGACCTTGGCCCCGTCGGCGACCATGAACTCCATGTTGCTGCGGATGGTGAAGCGCACGTGGCCGTCGGCGTACTGGTCCCCGATGTCGCACAGCTTGCGCAGCGATTCGAGATCCAGGATGCGCTGGGTACCGGCCTTGACGGTCCAGATCTCGTCGCCGCTGTGGGCGACGTGGCGCAACACGCCGGGCCGCGGGTGTTCGTGATAGCGCCACTGACCGAAGTTCCGGCGCATTACCGGATGCATGTACTGAAAGCCGTCCGGACAGCCGGATTCGATGGGCGTTCTGTGCTGGGCTTGTGCCATGGTTGCTGACTCTCCTCGCTGTCGGAACGGTTACTCGCCGACGACCTTCTGGCCCGCGACGTGGGCGGCGAACCACTTCTCCGCCTCGTCGTCGTAGTCGTCGGTGCGCACGTAGGAACTGGTGCGCGGGTTGGCGATCATGTTGGGCTCGGGTTCGAGCCCGGTGCCTTCCAGGAAGTTGACCAGCCCGATACGTTCGATCATCTCGCCGCAGCGTTCGTGTTCCAGACCGTTCTCAGCCCAGAAGTCGATGATCTGCTCGGCCAGCTCTTTCAGGCGCTCGTAGTCCTCGTCGTTCTCCAGTTTCATGAAGGGGATGATCACCGTACCCATCAGGTCGCCGATCTTCAGCGTACGTTTACCGCCCACCAGGATGGACACGCCTTTCTCGTCGCCTGGCGACAGCGCTTTGTTCATCACGTTGATGCAATGCATGCACTTGACGCATTGCTTGTCCTGGATGGCGAGCGTGTCGTCGTCGTGGAGCGTCATGCACTGCGTGGGGCAGCGGGTGGTGACGTTGTCCAGAACGTATTGCCGGCCCTTGCGCTCGACGAAGGCTTTTACCTCCGCCTGATCGATCTTGATCTCGTCACGCCAGGTACCGATGATCGCCATGTCCGCCCGCTCGATGGCATTGACGCAGTCGTTGGGGCAACCCGAGACCTTGAACTTGAACTTGTAGGGCAGGGCGGGGCGGTGCATGTCGTCGAGGAAGTTGTTGACCAGCATGCGGTGGATGCGGTGCTCGTTGGTGCAGGATTGTTCGCAGCGCGCCGCACCCACGCAGGACATGGCGGTGCGCACGCAGGGCCCGGCACCGCCCAGGTCGAAGCCGTATTCATTGATCTCGTCGAAGAAGGGCTGCGTGTTCTCGGTGGTGGCGCCGATGAACATGATGTTGCCGGTCTGGCCGTGGAAGGTAACCAGGCCAGAGCCGTACTTCTCCCAACTGTCGGCCAGTTGGCGCAGGATGTCGGTGCTGTAGTGGTTGCCGGCCGGTGGCTGCACGCGCAACGTGTGGAACTCGCGTGATTTCGGAAATTGATCGCCCACTTCCGAGAAGCGCGGGATGATGCCGCCGCCGTAGCCGTAGACGCTGACGGTGCCGCCCTTCCAGTAGCCCTTACGGGTTTCGTAAGAGTGCTCCACCTGGCCCAGCAGATCGTTGGCGACCTTCTGGATGCGTTCGTCCTGATGCCCGTCGCGCAGCCGTTTGATCCCGGAGACGAAGCTCGGCCACTGGCCCTGCTCCAGTTCATCCAACATCGGAGTCTCGTGGTGCTTTTTGTCCGCCATTTCGTTCTCCTCGCGGGCTGTCATAGGATGCGTCGCCGGGTTCGGGAAGACCCCAGGTCGGCACCGGTGTGCGGGCAGCCGATCCATGAATGAATGCTTATAAAGGTCATAAGAAACAATCGGATATCGACCCACGGGCGCTCGGGATTGCCGTGATATTAAAAACCGTAGTAATCCACTAAAGTATTATCTACCTCTCTTTGGTAATAGATCTCGGGGCTGTCACGGGGGCAGACTGCGACCCTACGCATGAACGTGGAGAGCGCGAGCGCATGGCCCCGAACCCCACCGCGAAACCGTCGCCAACGGCGCAGCCCAGTCCCTTCGACCTCAACGACGACGCCACCTATCGCGCATGGCGTGAATGGAAGTTGGCGCAGGTGCCGACCGCGCCCGAGGCATTGCTGGTCGCCATCGCCGATCCGCTGCAGGTGACCGAGTCCGAGGCCGACGCCATCCGTGTACGCTGTCGCGCCAGCAACATGGCGCTGTTTCGCGTCGAGGGCGGCATCGGCGCACCCAAGCGGGTATTGCCGCATTTGGCGGCCCGCTTCGGCATGAGGACCTTGGACGTCAATCCCTACGCGGACGATGAAGGCATCAGCGCGCTCCAGGCGCTCGCCTCCGGCAAGGGTGCCGAGTACATTCCCTACACCAACCGCCGCCTGAGCTGGCACACGGACGGCTACTACAACGACGCCAAGCACCAGGTACGCGGCATGGCGCTCTACTGCCAGCGGCCTGCTGCCGAGGGCGGCGAGTCGCTGCTGCTCGATCACGAACTGGTCTACCTGCAGCTGCGCGACCGCGATCCCGAACTGGTGGCGGCGCTGATGGCGACGGATGCGATGAGCATCCCCGGCAACGACTTCGACGACACCGTGTCACGCGGGGAGAGCAGTGGACCGGTGTTCTCGGTGGATGCGCACAGCGGGGCGCTGCACATGCGCTACACGGCGCGCACGCGCAGTATCCGCTGGAAGGATGATGCGCCGACCGCCGCCGCGCTGCAGGCGCTTCAGGAGCTGATCAACGACGATGCCCCCTACGTGCTGCGCCATCGCCTGCAGCCGGGTGAGGGGTTGCTGTGCAACAACGTCCTGCACCGGCGCACCGGTTTCGAGGACGAGCCGGGGCGGCCGGGGCGCCTGGTTTACCGGGCACGCTACTACGAGCGCATCGACGACGCCGGCTGACGGCCGCTGCCGCCGCACTCCCCAAAAGATATAGTGCAGAAATATATCTGAGCGATATGCTCAGGTTACGTTGCGGTAGCCGGATTGACCGCCGGCTGTCGGGCACTGATCAGCGAGGAGGAGGTCACCGGTGAGTGAAAAGCAGGAACTGATCCGGCAGATGCTGGAGATGCAGCGCAAGTTCGTTGCCTACGAACACGAGCACGGCCTCGATCCGGCGGACTACTACCTGCCGGACGAGCACCATCAACTGCACAACTACCGCCAGCAGTTCCGCGACCTGGCGATGCAGGTGGTGGAGCTGGCCCACCAGGAGAAGGGGTCGAAGCGCTAACCGTCCTCTTGCATGATCCACTCGGCGCTGTGCGCCGTATCCTTGTTCAACCCGTCCTGATAACCCCGGCTGTAGGCGTCGGTGACGCGCTGCTCCTCAAGCGGCGGGTTGCCCAGCCAGCCGCCCTGCCAGCCCAGGATGTAATTCGGGTCCACACCCGCTGTTTCGAGGCGGGTGACGGCGTCGTAGTAGTCGCGATTCATGGTAGGCACCTCCTGCGTCGCCGGATCGGGTCGCCGGCCGATATCGGCAACGTATAGGCGCCGCGGCCTAAATGTCTACTTCTCCACTGGGGTATTCGTCGCGCTCCGTCCGACGGAAGTGCCGGCAGCGCGACTTAATGCACGGCCGTGTCGTGCTCCAGCAATTGAGTGGCCTGCGTTTTCATCACGTCGACGATGGCGTAGATGCCGACGTGACGGTTGGGACTGAGGTGTTCGGCGAGCTTCAGCCCCTCGAACAGGTGGTCGATGTCGAGGTCGACGAACTCCTGCGGTGTCTTGCCCTTGCTGAGCTTGATGAGCAGTGCCACCACCCCTTTGATGATGGAGGTGTCGCAATCGCCTTGGAAGCGGATCTTGGCGGTGTCGTCGGGGTCGCGCTGGGCGTACACCCAGACCTGGCTCATGCAGGGTTTGACCCGGTTGACGTCCACCCGCAGTGCGTCGGGAAAGGGCGGCAGCTTCTCGCCCAGTTCGGCGAGGTACTGGTAGCGGTGCTCCCAGTCGCCGAGCATGTCGAAGCCGCTGATCAGGTCGTCGATCTGAGACATGACTGTTTATTCCTTATCAAGACACTCGGTAATTATACGGCAGCTGCGGCGTGACGCTAATCAGTGTCTCACCAAGGGGCGTGAATGATACCGTGATGCAGGGCGCTGAGACAGGATTCAGGGTATGAAGGGCAAGGTGGTCGTGATCGGTTCAGTGGCCTGGGATGAGGTGGTGGAGTTGGAGCATCCGCTGCGCCCCGGTGCCCACAACCAGGGCTGCGGGCGGGGGCGGCGCATCGGCGGTGGTGCGGCCAACACGGCCATGGCCCTGGTGCGCGGAGGCGACCGGGTGGCGGTGATCAGTGCCGTGGGCGCCGACGCGGCGGGGAGCGAGCTGATCGAGGTATTGCGGCAGACCGGCGTGGATACCGCGCGCATCGACTGCAGCGCGCCGCAGAGCACCCGTTCGGTGGTGCTGCTGGAGAGCGGCGGCGTCCGCACCGTCGTCAATCTTTCCCGCGCACAGGTGCCGCTGCCCGCTCGCCTGTACGATGCGCAGACTGCGGCGGTCTATGCGCGAAGCGCCGATCCCGCGCTAACTCCGTTGCTGCGCGATGGCCTTTCTTACTGCCTGGTGATTGCTCATGTGCCGCCGACGGCGGCGGGCGCGCGGCCTGCGCATATTCTGGTGGGGTCGTGGGATGACTTGCCGAACGATTTCCGTGCCGACCCTTGGCGTGCGGGGCTGGTGGTGGCGGGGAATGCGCTGCGCTGGGTGGTGATCACGCAGGGTGCCGAGGGCGTGGTGGCCCACGGTGAGGGGACGGTGCTGCGTCTCCCGGCGCCCGCGGTGGCGGTGGTGGACTCCACCGGCGCCGGCGATGTGTTCGCCGCCGGTCTGCTTCACGCCCTGGTCAGGCAGGTACCCATGGAGTCCGCGCTGCGCACCGCTGTGGCGTGGGGCGCGGCCTCGGTGCAGTACGCGGGAACGGTACCGCCCGCCGATTTTCCGCCGCCGTCGCTCTGAACTACTGTGCGGTCGCGCCGCTGCGCAGCAGCTTGTAGGTGATGCTGTCGTGCAGCGCGTTGAACGAGGCGTCGATGACGTTGGCCGAAACGCCCACCGTCGACCAGGTGTCGCCGTGGCCGTTGGCGCTTTCGATCATCACGCGGGTGACCGCCGCGGTGCCCTCGCCGGGGGTAAGGATGCGCACCTTGTAATCCACCAGGCGCAGGTCGGCCAGCGTCGGGTAGATGGGAATCAACACCTTGCGCAGTGCCGCGTCCAGGGCGTTGACCGGGCCGTTGCCCTCGGCCACCGCCATGTGGTGCTCGTCGCCCACATCCAGTTTCACCGTCGCTTCGGACATGGTGATGAGTTCGTCCTTGGCGTTCCAGCGCCGCTCGTCGATGACGCGGAAGCTGGTAAGGCGGAAGAACTCCGGCACCCCCTCCAGGGCGCGGCGGGCGAGCAGCTCGAAGCTCGCCTCGGCGCCGTCGTAGGCGTAACCGTAGTACTCACGCTGCTTGACCTCATCCACCAGTTGGTTGACCTGGGGATTGTTCGCCTCGACGTCGATGCCGATTTCGCGAAAACGAGCCAGGATGTTGGAGCGGCCCGCCTGGTCCGACACCACGATGTGGCGGCGGTTGCCCACCAACTCGGGCACGATGTGCTCGTAGCACTTGGGGTCTTTTTCCACCGCCGAGACGTGCAACCCGCCCTTGTGTGCGAAGGCCGACTCGCCCACGTAGGGCGCGCTGCGCGCCGGCGAGCGGTTGAGCCGTTCGTCCAGCACCCGCGACACGTGAGTGAGGCGGGTGAGATCGTTGTGATCGATGCCGGTGTCGAGCTCCAGCTTCAGCATCAGCGACGGGATGATGGAGATCAGGTTGGCGTTGCCGCAGCGCTCGCCCAGGCCGTTGAGCGTGCCCTGCACCTGACGCACGCCGGCCTGCACGGCAAGCAGGCTGTTGGCGATGGCGTTGCCGGTGTCGTTGTGGCAGTGGATGCCGAGCCGGTCGCCGGGCAGGGTCTTGAGTACCGTCTGCACGATGGCTTCGACTTCTTTGGGCAGCGTGCCACCGTTGGTGTCGCACATGACGATCCAGCGCGCGCCGGCGTCCAGCGCCGCCTTGCAGCAGCGCAGCGCAAACTCGGGGTTGGATTTGTAGCCGTCGAAGAAGTGCTCGGCGTCGAACATCACCTCGTCCACCTTGTCGGCCAGGTAGGCGATGCTCTCGCTGATCATGGTGACGTTTTCGTCGAGGTCGATACCCAGCGCCACGTCGGCGTGGAAGTCCCAGGTTTTTCCCACCAGGGTGATCACCGGCGCGCCGGTGCCGAGCAGCGCCTGGAGTCCCGCATCCTCCTCGACGCGCTTGCCGGAGCGGCGCGTCATGCCGAAGGCGGTAAGCCGCGAACGGTGCAGTTGCGGCGCCTCGGCGAAGAAGGCGTTGTCGGTGGGGTTGGCGCCGGGCCAGCCGCCTTCGATGTAGTCGATACCGAGGCGGTCCATCTCCTGCGCAATGGCCACCTTGTCGGCCGCGCTGAAATCCACACCCTGCGTCTGCGCGCCGTCGCGCAGCGTGCTGTCGTAGAGAAATACCCTGTCGTTGCTCATCGTTGCCGTTTAACTGCTGTCGCTGAGGGAGTGGTTATCGACCCGGCACGGGAGCCTCGGTGAAAGAGCTCCGACGCTGTTGCGGGGGGAGTAACCTACCAATTCCATGGGGAAGCGCGCAGGATGCCGGATATTCGGCACCGAGACAAGGGTTAACGCGGGCGAGTTGCGCGAATTCAGGGCGCTGTGGCGCAGCGGCCGTCGGTGTGGATCAATCCCCACCCGAATTCGGGGTCGCGGCCGGGGCTGCCCAAGTCGACGGCGGCTGCCGACAATGCGGCGATTCTTGCGCGCACCGAGCCATGAGATGCGCGCATGGCGAGAGCGGCGGCCACGAACGGGACCGCGTAGGAAGTCCCGGAAAAATAGGCCCCGCCGCCGCCGGCGTTGGCGCTCCACACGTCCACGCCCGGTGCGCTGAACGCGACGTAGCCGGCGCGAGTGGCGTGCGCGTAGAGATGGGCGTTGGCGTCGACGGCGGTGACTGCCACGACGCCATCCTGGGCCGCGGGATAGACCGGCTTGCCGTTGGGTCCGCCATTGCCGGCGGCGGCGGCGACGGCTACGCCCGCCTCCAGTACGCGGTGCAGGGACGCTTCCAACAGCAGGTTGCGCGGCCCGCCCAGGCTGAGATTGATGGTGCTCACCCGCTGCTCCAGCAGCCAGTTGAGTGCGTAGGCGATCTGTTCGGCCGAGGTCTCCTGACCGCCGTCCGCGCGGCTGCGGAACACCGCGGCCACGTAGAGCTGTGCCTCCGGGAGCAGCCCGGACGGTATGTCGCCGTCACCGCGTCCCGCCAGCAGCGCCGCAACGGCGGTTCCGTGTTGAGCGGGCGCCGCTTTGCGACCCGCGGGCAGGAACGATTTTTCGGTGAGGTGCGCGCCGCGCAGGGCGGGATGATCGGCGACGCCGGTGTCGACGATACCGATCCGCGGCGCCGTGGGGCACGCCCCGGCGCGTGCGTCCCAGCCGGTCAGGCGACGGCCGTAGGACTTGGCGTCGGTACCCGCCTGCAGGGTGTAGCGGTGGTTGGCATCGGCCCACAGGTCGGGGAGCTGGCCGCGCAGCTGCTGCAGTGCGTCGCGCACGCGCATGCCGGCGGGCAGACGGACCACGCTCACCACCAGCCCAAGGCCTTTCAGTGTGCGGCGGCGCTTGATCGTCAGCCCCATCCCCTGCAGGGTCGCCGCGAACTGTTTGGCCTGCTCGGGGTCGGTGTGTATGACCACCACCTCCGACGGCTCCACATCCGATTTCTCCGCCTCCGGGGCGATGGGGGGCACCTGCGGCACGGGCGGCAGCGGCGCCGTGAGCAGGGTTCCCGCAGAGGGTTGCGGCAGGGCGGTGCCGGTGTCGGGATACTCATATCCGGTGTCTCCGCCAGCAGCGTTTTCGGACCCTTGCGGCGGCTGCGATGGTTGCGGTTGAGGCTGGGGTGGCTGCGACGGTGCCGACCCCGGCGGGAGGGCTCCAGAAGGCGGGACGAATGCGCCGCTTCCCACCGTCGAGGAGGGCAGCGAGAGTTTGGGTGGCGTCACCACGGGGTTGGGGCAGATGGTGATCGTCTTGCTGATGTTGCTCAGCCATTTGGCGTGGTTGGCCTGTTCGACGCCCAGGTAGTACCACTGGTTGACCTGGATCTTGGTGTCGTTGGGGATGCGCACCTTGATGGCGGTTGCGCCCCAGCTCAGCACCTGGGTGTCGACGTGGATGCCGTGTCCGCCCAGCGCCACCCCCTTGCCGTCGGCGGTAGCGAAGTTTTTCCCCAACACCGTGACGGTGCCGCCCTTGGCGATGCAGGTGGCGGGGTGGAACCCGGTGACGACGGGAACCGCGGTGAGGTTGGATACGAAACCGCGCGACAGGTTGGGTGGGACGGACATCTGGGGCTGCGGAATCACTGTGGAAGCGGCGTATGCGCCGCCGCAGAACAGCGCCACCAGCGGTATTCCCCAGAGAAGGTGGCGCGGTCGTTGGTGGCTATTGCGTCGCGGCATGGGCTACCACGTCACTGTGGGCGCGCAACGTCTCCAGTGCCTGCACCACAGGCGGCGTGGCAGCGCCTTCGGCCCCTATGCGCACGTGGTACAAACCGATGGCGCTTGGACCATCCACCAGTTGGCCATCCACCTGTTGCAGCAGTTGGCGGATCTGGGCTTCGGTCGCGGTGGGCTGAAATTGGATCTGGATGATCCGGTCGCCGCCCACCGGGCCCGACAAGGGTTGAAACCCATCCGCGCTGGGTCGCAGCCCCGCGAGCAGGGCTGCCTGCACGACGATGATCAGTGCCGCGGCGGCCATGGCGGGTTTCCACCACCGCGAGGTGCGTGGAGCTGCGGACGGCACCTCCTTGGGCAGATTGCGGCGCAGGCGCTGCCAGCCGAGTTCGCCCGGCGCGTTCTCCAGTGGCAGGTCGCGCATGCCGCTGCGCAGCTCCCGCAGCCACTCCACCTCGGCGCGGGCGTCGGGGTGGTCGGCAAGATAGGTCTCCACCGCGCTGCGTTGCTCTGCGCTCAACGTACCGTTGACGTAAGCGGGCAGCAGCTCGTCAAGTTCGCGGTTGGATAGTTCGGGCGTTGGCATCGGCGTCGGGTCGTTACATTCGCGTTGGGCTGATCACTGAGTCGTCTCGGCGGAGATCTCGGTTCATGTTTCGTTCAGGGTAGAGGGGGTCACCACCCGGTAGCCCCGAGGCAGCGCTTGAGCAGCTTGCGGGCGTGAAACATGCGGGTCTTGATAGTGCCGAGGGGGACGTCGGCAATCTCGGCGATTTCACCATAGGGCAGATCCTCCACGAAAGCGAGGTGCATCACCTGGCGATGCTCGTCGGACAACCCGTCCAGGCAGCGTTGCAACCGCTCGGCATCCTGCGTCCCAGCCAAGGCCCGTTCGATGCTGACGTCCTTGTCGTCCGCCAGTTGATCGTCCAGCTCCACCACTTCGGGACCGGATCGCTTGCGCAGCCGGTCGACGACCTTGTGATGAGCGATGCCCAACAGCCAGGTCTGCACCTTGGAACGCCCTTCGAATCGACCGGCCGATTTCCACACCTCCATCATCACTTCGTTGAGGATTTCGGCTGCCAGGTGCGGATCGCCCACGCGTGCCTGGGCGTAGGCGTAGACGCGGCGCTGGAACTGGAAATAGAAATGCTCGAGCGCCCGCTGGTCGCCGCCAGCAATGCGCTCGAGCAGGGCGCCAAGTTGCGCCTCGGTCAACGGTGCTTGCATCGGTCCGTGGAAACTCCGATCCCGATCGACACCTACGGTACCCGTATGGCGCGCAGCGGACTCTCGCCGATCACCGTGCCCTGAGGACCGATGGCCAGCACGCGCCACAGATAGGTGCGGCCGGCGTCCAGGTGGGCGCGGGTCAGCAGGGTGAGCGGTACCGAGGTCTGATCGCCGGGGACCAGCAGACCCGCGCTGGGTGCCAGCGCGGCGCCGGGGCGCGGATCGATGGCGCGCGGCTCGTCGACCGGGGCGGCATCGCTGGGCAGCTCAACCGGCAGACCTTGCTGGAAGAGTTCCAACTGATAGGCCCGTACGCCGGCGATGGGCTGCCAGACGAAACGTGTCTCCTTGCCCAACAGCGCCAAGTGGGGAGGTGCGACCTGGGTGACGGGTTCGCGCGGTGTCGGTGCCTGCTGGACGAAATAGCGCAACACGGGCGCGGAGTCGAACAGCTCGGGATCGGTCACCCGGAACCGCACCAGGTAGAGACCGGGGGCGTCGGTGGGTAGACGCGGGCTGAGCAGCGTCTTGTCGCCGCCGGCGGAGAGAAATTCGCTCACCCGGGTCAGTGGCCGGTAGACGGGGGTGCCGGCGGTGCTCGACGGATCCGCCACCTCCCAGATGCCGCGCACTACGCCCGATCCGGTGTGCGAGATGACGGCCTTGGCGCGCAGGAACTGGTTTTCGTCGGCGATCTTCTCGATGGCGTTGTCTTCGAAGCTCATGGCCAGACGGCTGACGCTGAAACTCGCGGCCGAGGGGCTGGCGATGTCGATGGCGACGTTGACGACTGCGCCCAGATCGGGGGCGTCGCCGTCGTCAAAGGCGCGCACGTAAACGATGCGCGCGGGGCCGATGCGGCTGGCGCCCGCCTTGAACGCGTTGTAGATGACGTCGCGCGGGATCAACAGCGATTCGGTCATGGTGACGGGTGTGGTGTTGGGCGCGAACCGCGAAAGCGTTTTGTTGACGGTGCCCAATACGGTTCCGTTGACCGAGCCGAGCCGGAACTCGCCGCTGGTGGAGATGATGGTCGCCGCAGGATCCACCGTCATCACCCGCCATGTCAGATTGGTGGAGAAGGCCTGTCCCAACGGTGCACGCACGGAAGAGGGCGTGACGCTGACGATCTGCGTTACGGCGAACGCGCTTGCGTTGGCGAAGAGCAGTACCAAGCCGGCCAACCATCCCAGTATCAGTTTTTGTGTCTTCATATTCCTCGTCCCTAGTAGAGCGCAGACCAGCCGACGTTCACCCGGAAAAAGAGCTGAGTGCTGTCAGTCGATTGGGTGGAATCGATGTTGTCGGTGGTGTCGGTCTTGCTTCCATCCAGTGTCAGTGTCACCCCCGGCCGGTTCGTCTTGGACGGTATCGCTGTCCAGGTGACCCTTGCCGTTATGGTCTTGGTGTCGGTATCGAGTGAGTCGTCCGAAACCTCGTTGTGGTTTACATCTGCGTTCACTTGCATGCTCCAGCGTTCACTGGGGTTGTAGGTCAGCCCGATTCCGGTTGTCCCGGTACGCGAGGTGACGTCCGTTTCTGTGTAGTTTAAGGATTGCAGCTGAACGTGGGGTGAAAGGGAAAAGGTATCGCTGATGTTGAACGTCGCCTGCAACTGGGTCGATCTGTCGCGCGTGTCGGGATTGAGGTTGGCGGCATCGTCGAACTTGATCTCGTCGTAGGAGATACCCCAGTTCCAGCGTTCGTGGATGAAATCGGCACCCAGGCTCAAGGTGTCGGTGGTGCTGTCGATTCCGCTGCTGGCGTAACCGCTCGGCAGCTCCTGGGTCTCGTCTTTCTGGTTGATCAGCGTGAGCCGGTAGCTTTGCTGACCCCACAGGCCATAGGGGTGGTCGGGATCGTTGGCGGGCAGTGGCGTGTAGTTGAACGAAACCGATGCGATGTCGGTCTGGTCGGTGGGCAGCAGGTCGTTGCCGTCGACGTTGGTTTCTTCCTGCGACAGACTGGCGTCGACGCGCAACGCCGCCCAGCTGAAGTTGACGAAGGCGCGCAACATGTCGCGGTCGCTGACCGGCGATTGGCCGGCCGGCGTGGCGAAGAAGGGGCCGATCTTGCGGTGTTCGACGTTGAACGCGATGTCCATCGGCTGATCGCCGACGATCTTCTGCTCCCACGGACGGTAGGTGAACAGCAGACTCACTGCATGGTCCTTCTCGGCATCGAATCCACCGTCGCCGTCGAAGTCGTACTCGGAGCCGGCGTATTCACCGCGCAGCCGCAGCCGGTTGTGTTTCCATCCGGCATCGGCGCGCAGGCTCCACGCCGTGCCGCCGGTGACGGTGGGATCGCCCAGCGTGCCCGATCCGTCGCCGGGACCGTTGCCATCGACGTAGACCGCCGACAGCTCCACGTACTCTCCCTCCTTGCGCACCGGATAGCCCGTCCAGACCACGCCGTCCACGCGGTCGTCGGTGTTGCCGATGCCCAGCCCGTCGCGCGTGCCGCTGATGGGCGAGGAGTGCATCACGAAGCCGGTGACGCTTTGACCCTGGTCGGCCGAGGTGGCGGTGGCGGAGATGCCGCGGTTGTAGACGCCGCTGGCGACCAGGCTGTCGGAGGCGATGGTGTGATGCCCAGCTTGCACCACCACCGGTCCCTGGCTGCTGGTGAACAGGAAATCGCCCACATCGCCCTTACGCTCTTCAGCGGCTTCGTCGAACAGCAGGGGCAGGTAGGCGGTGCCGCGCCAGTTGCCTTCGCCGGCCTGTGCCTCGATGTTGAGGGTGCCATTGGCGGTGTTGCGATCGGTCGTTTCGACCTCACTGTTGTCGGAAACCCGGCGTATCAGGCTCAAGGTTCCGTTGACGTTCAACGCCGCTTCGCGGAAGGCCTTGCTCTTGCGTACGTCCACGTCCCACACGCCGCGCTCGACGATGTCGCCGTCCGCGGTGTATTCCACCAGGCGCAACTGGTGGGCGCCGTAGCTCAGTGCCTGCACCGGGGTGAAGGCGTAGAGGGGCGCACGGCTGTTGTCGATGAATTCGGTGACGTCGATGGTGTCGAGCTCCAGCGCCAGGCGCTGCAAAGTCTCCACCGACACGGTCGGCGGAATGTGGATCTCGAACGGCGTGGTGGGACCGCGGACTTGGCCGTTGGCTACCGGGTCCAGTCGTGGCTGCCACTCATCGGCCAGTGCGTCGACAACGGGGACGATGGTGCAGGTCAGCAGCGCAGTCGCCAGACCTGCTCGGATTCTTCTGTTCATTGGGTGTGTCCTTCTCCCGGGTTTGTAGTGGTTATTGAGTCGGGGGTAAGCGGGACAAAGTTTACCCCGATGCTAACGTTTCAGGCTAACACTGCTATTACTGAGGAGGCGGCCTATCCTCACAAATTCACTCTTGTTTATTGGTTGATAATAACTAATTATTAGATTTGACTAGGGAACTCCCCTCGCCAAAGCGCTGGACGGGGTTGCCCTGCCAGGTGGAGAAGGAGAAAAGCATGCAAACGCCTTTGAGCAAGCTGTTGGAAGCCAAGGGATCACGCATTCTGTCCGTTGCCCCTGACACGTTGGTGGCCGATTGCGTGCGCAAGATGAACACCGAGCGCATCGGCGCATTGCTGGTGATGGAAGGGGATGATCCCGTCGGTATCTTCACCGAACGCGACGTGATGACGCGCGTACTGGATGCGGAGCGCGACGTGAAACAGACCCGGGTTTCCGAAGTGATGTCGCCGGATCTGGCCTGTGTCGGGTCCAAAACCACCGTGGGCGAGGCGCTGCACATCATTTCGGAAAAGCGCTTTCGCCATCTGCCGGTCATCGACGACGGCGCGGTTAAAGGGATGGTTTCCATCGGCGATCTCACCCATTGGCTGGTGCGAAATCAGGAGCAGGAGATCCAACACCTGGTGAACTACATCGTCGGGAACTACTGATCCCTACCCGTATCATTCCCCAGATTTCATTCAGCCGGCGCGGCGCACCCGATGCGTTGGGGTGCGCCGTGTTGTCGTTGCGGGACCGAACTTGAGCGAATCCAGCGTTGCGTTGACCACGAGGCTGCTGCTGCGCCTCTTCATCCCCTTCGGCTTGGGCTACTACCTCTCCTACCTCTACCGGGTGGTCAACGCCGTCATCGCTCCCGATCTGATCCGCGACGTGGGGCTGGGGCCGGCCGATCTGGGCCTGCTTACCTCGGCGTACTTCCTCACCTTCGCACTGTTCCAGCTACCGCTGGGGGTGCTGCTGGATCGCATGGGTCCGCGCCGTATCGAGGGCGTTTTGCTGATCTTTGCCGGAATCGGCGCGTTGGTGTTTGCGCTCTCGTACAGCACCTGGGGTCTGGTGCTCGGGCGCGGGCTGATCGGATTCGGCGTCTCGGCCTGCCTCATGGCGGCCTTCAAGGCGTTTGTCGACTGGGTGCCGGCGCAGCGTCTGCCGCTGGCCAACGGCGTGCAGATGGCCTCCGGCGGGTTGGGAGCGCTGAGCGCCACCGCGCCGGTCGAGCTGCTGATGCAGGTAACCGACTGGCGCGGCCTGTTTCTGATCCTCGCCTTGCTGAGCTTTGCCGTAGCCGCTGTGGTCTGGTTCGCGGTGCCCGAACATCCCGAGCGCCCGCCGCAATCGACGTTGCGGGGCCAACTGCGCGGCGTCGGGCAGATCTTCGCCAGTCCGGTGTTTTGGCGCATCGCCCCGATGGCGGTGCTGACACAGTCCGGCTTCATCGCCATTCAGAGTCTGTGGGCCGGGCCCTGGCTGCGCGATGTCGCGCGCATGCCGCGGCCCGAAGCCGCCAACACCCTGTTTCTCATTGCATCCGCCATGGTGGTCGGTTTTCTCTCGTGGGGGGCGATCACCGAGCGCGTCACGCGGCGCGGGGTAAGCACCGCAACCGTGGCCGCGAGCGGAATGAGCCTGTTCCTGGGCGTTCAGTGGCTGATGTTGGTCGTGCCGGTTGGCTGGGCGCTACCGCTGTGGCCTTTGTTCGGCTTTTTGGGCACTTCGGGAATTCTCAGCTACGCGGCGTTGTCGCAATCGTTTCCCAAAGCGTTGGCGGGACGCGTCAACACTGCCATCAACCTGCTGGTGTTTCTCGCCGCGTTTGCGCTGCAATGGGCGATGGGCGGGGTGATCGGGCTGTGGCCTGAACCGCCCGGAGGGGGGTACGCGGTTGCCGCCTACCATGCCAGTTTCGGTATGATTGCGGCATTGCAGACCGTGGGTGCCGCTTGGTATTGGCTGTATCGTCGGAGTTGAGAGGAGGTCGTCCCGTGCCGCAGTCGCCGCTCGAGTGTTTTGTCAGCGATCACGCTGTCCCCACCGTTGCCGCGGCGGCGCGCGAGACCTTTCTATCGGCACCGGGGGTGCGCATTCTCTTCATCAGCGGCGATGTGCAACAACGCCCCGAGGTGGGCGATCTGGCGGTGGTGCTGCGCGAGTTGCTCGACGCGTTTTCGGGGCGGGTGCACGTGGCGCTGGCGGATCGCGCCGAGGAGCCGCTGTTTCGCGATACCTTCGGCATCAAGATCTTTCCCACCCTGCTCTTTTTCCGCGACGGGCAACCCATGGGCCTGGTCCCCGGCATGAAGCGCTGGGATGAGTACTTCGACCTGGTGCGTCGGCTGTTGGGCGAAACGGTGGAAGCCGGGCTCGACCTTAACCCCAACCCCTTCCTGGTGGCTTTCAACGAGGCTAAGCGCTTCAGCCGCTTCTGAGGCCAGCGTCGGTGTGGCGATGCCGCCGTTTCTGGCGTGGCGTGCGCGATCTCATGTCTTCGTTCAGGGGTGTTCACCCGCACGCCCTTGCCCCTATCGCATCCTTGTCTTTGGCGGCGTCCGTCGTCGCGGCGAGGCCTTTCAGGAAATCTTAAGTTTCGAGTCAAAGCTTAAGCCATCCTTAATTTCCATTGGATAAATCAGTGAATTTGCTAGTTGACATTTGACAATTTCGCTTGTCTACCGTAGGGAATTAAGAAAGCAAAAACCAAACACAGGAAGTGTGACTGAGTCAGCATATTCATTCGTATGTTCGTGATTGTCGGGTGAGCTGCAACGGGTGCGCGGACACCGAATATGCAGCGGGTTGCAGCAGACCCGTTGCCACGGAGGGCAGGTCGGCAAGGCTCGGGTTGATTAGGCGCGGGCCGGTCGGAACAGTGTTCGGTTGATCCCGGTTTCGGGCAACCGGATGTGTGGGATCACTTACCGGAGGGGGGAGCATGATGCATCATCGCACGGGTTGGCAGGTCACCAGGCGGACAAGCAATGCCTCGGCGGTCGCGTTGGCGGCAACGTTTATGCTAGCGGTCTCGGGCGCGGCGCTGGCCGATGACGACGAAGAAGACGGTAGTGGTCGGCACCAGCGCAAGCGCTCCCTGGCCGAACAGTACGTCGACGATATCCGCGAGGGGCGGATCAAGATCGAAGGCGACAATGCGGCGGTATCGGAGCTGATTCTGAAGCGCGGCATCCCAATTCCCGGCCGCTACATCGAATCGTTGATGTGGACACCCAACGCCTTCGGGTCCGGACCCGCCTGCATCGTCTGCCACTCGTCGAACGATCCGTCCAAGAGTTACCGCGGGCTCGACCTGTCGACCTGCGAGGGTATGCAGAAAGGGACCAACGAAAAACCCAAACGCAAGATATTCGAAGCGGGAAAAGAACCGAAGCACTCCATCCTCGGGCGTAGATTGCGCAACAACCGCATGCCGCTGGGTTCGCCGTTCAACGTTCCCAAGCACTCGCCCAACTATATCGCGGTACGGGATTGGATTGCCGACGGGGCCAAGAACGACGAGCACTTCCGCAAAACCATCCTGCCGCTGTTTAGTACCCGCGGGGCCTTCGCTCCCAACTCGCCGGCTTGTACCGACTGCCACATGTCCAACCAGGAGCCGCCCAGTTTCCACGAGATGGATCTGACCTCCTATGAGGGAATCATGCTGGGCGCCGATTCCGTGGCCAAGGGCGTGGCGAATGCCACCAAGGTGGTGGTCCCGGGCAAACCCGAGGAGAGCCCCATCTGGCAGCATTTGTCGGAAGACCGGATGCCGCCGGGGATCAGCCCCGGTGAGAACCGTGATCATCCCAACACGTTGATCCTGTTCGAGTGGATCAAGCAGGGAGCGTCGTGTAAGTGACCTGCGGTCGTCGCGCGTTCCTCGCCTCGCTAGCGGCCGGTCTGGCGCTGGGGGCGGGGGGCGCGGCGGCGGCAGTGGGCACGCCCGATGCGCCGCGGCGCTGGCACACGGGCAACGCCCGGCTGGCACCGTTGACACGGTTCGGATCGCAGCTGTTGTTCGCCGGGGATCGCACCCTTGGGGCGATTTCACCTGATCGACCCTTGCCGCTTTGGAGTACGCCGCACGGGCTGGCGGGCAAAGCCGTGTTCCGCCCCCGCGCCGCCGCCGGCCGAGTGGTGGTGGGTGGTCTGGGCGGCCTCGCCTGCTGGGATCTCGATCACGGCCGCCGGCTTTGGCAGCGCTCCGCTGCAGTCCAGACCGGCGTACCGCTGGTGACCGGGGAGCGCATCTATCTCGGCGACGGGCACGCAATCCTGGCACTGGACAGCGCCAGCGGCGAGCAACTTTGGCGCCACGCGGGGGTACCCGATACGCTGGCCAGCTACGCACCGGCCGTGCACGGCGATACCGTGTTTGCGGGTCCCGGCGATGGGCGGCTCTATGCCCTTTCCACCGACGATGGAACTCCGCGCTGGGTATTGGACCGCAGCGCCGAGTGGCAGTATCTGCGCCAGCTCTACATCAGCGGCGAGGTGCTGGTCGCCGGCAGCTACACGGAGACGCTGTACGGCATCTCCACCGCAGACGGCGCCGTGTTGTGGACCTTCAACGCGGGCAACTTCATCAACTCCCACCACGTATCCGGCGATACGGCCTACCTCTGGTCGCCCACCGGATGGTTGTTCGCCATCGATATCACCTCGGGCGAGGTGCGCTGGCGACACCGCACCAACGACTACCTCCACACCGTCGGGCACTGGGCACCGCTGATGGCGGAGCTGATCACCGCGGGGGGGCGACTCTATGCGCTGGATATGGGCGATGTGCTCCACGTGCTCGATACCGCCAGCGGCGCCGAAATCGAGCGCCTGAAGCTGCCCGAGAGGATGCGCCCCTGTGTGGTACCGGTTCCCGGACGGGGACTGGCGTTCGCCACCGGGGACGGCGACGTCCTGCTGATACCTGCCTGATCACCGGCGCCGGGACTCCTCCCGGTGGATGGCGCTGTCTCCCCTGCCGGTAAGGCGTCGCATCCGTTGGCGGTCGGCAAAATGGTTATTCCGTGATCGCTTTCAGCGCCGATGCGACAACAAAGTTTCCAGTTTCATCGTTTCTTGCCGTTTCCGGTTCGAGCACTTGTGGAGTTCTAAATTGATAATAATCAGTTAGATATCCGACTGAATTGCTCGGACTCGGGTATTTGGCACAGCGTTTGTATTCCTCGATTGCAAATGACAATTGTCAATAACAAGCCGCACACCAATCGAGGGAGGAGTGATGAGCAAACCCACCGAGACTTTCTATGACGTCATCCGCCGCCAGGGGATCACGCGCCGCAGTTTCATGAAGTTCTGCACCTTGACCGCCTCCGCACTGGGCCTCGGCCCCGGTTTCGCGGGCAAGATCGCGCACGCCATGGAGACCAAGCCGCGCATCCCGGTGTTGTGGATGCACGGGCTGGAATGCACCTGCTGCAGCGAGTCGTTCATCCGCTCCGCCCACCCGCTGGTGAAGGACGTGGTGCTCTCCATGCTGTCGCTGGACTACGACGACACCATCATGGCCGCCGCCGGCCACCAGGCCGAGGCGATCCTCGACGAGGTGCGCGAGAAGTACAAGGGCAACTACATCGTGGCGGTGGAGGGCAATCCGCCGCTCAACGACGACGGGGTCTACTGCATCGTGGGCGGACGTCCCTTCGTCGACAAGCTCAAGGAGGTCTCCAAGGACGCCATGGCGCTCATCGCCTGGGGCTCGTGCGCCTCTTGGGGCTGCGTGCAGGCGGCCAAGCCCAACCCCACCCAGGCGACGCCGGTGCACAAGGTGATCAAGGACAAGCCCATCATCAAGGTGCCGGGTTGCCCGCCCATCGCCGAGGTGATGACCGGGGTGGTGAGCTACATCCTCACCTTCGACCGCTTCCCCGAGCTGGACGCCCAGGGCCGGCCCAAGATGTTTTACAGCCAGCGCATCCACGACAAGTGCTACCGCCGCCCGCATTTCGACGCCGGCCAGTTCGTCGAGCAGTGGGACGACGAGAACGCGCGCAAGGGCTACTGCCTCTACAAGATGGGCTGCAAGGGCCCCACCACCTACAACGCCTGCTCCACGGTGCGTTGGAACGGGGGCGTTTCGTTCCCCATCCAGTCGGGCCACGGCTGTATCGGTTGCTCCGAGGATGCCTTCTGGGACAAGGGCTCGTTCTACCAGCGCCTCACCGACATCAACCAGTTCGGCGTTGAAGAAAACGCCGACAAGGTGGGCGGTACCGTCGCCGGCGTGGTGGGTACCGCGGTGGCGGCGCACGCAGCGGTGAGCGCGGTCAAGCGTGCCCGCGACAAGGCGCGTACGAACCGTGAACAGGCCAACGAACAAAACAACGATTAAGGCAGGGGAGGAGCAAGCATGTCCGTCGTCAATACGCCCAACGGTTACACACTGGACAATGGCGGCCGCCGCATCGTGGTGGACCCGCTGACCCGCATCGAGGGTCACCTGCGCGTCGAGGTCAACGTCGACGCCGACAACGTCATCAACAACGCCGTCTCCACCGGCACCATGTGGCGCGGCCTGGAGGTGATCCTCCAGGGGCGCGACCCACGCGACGCCTGGGCCTTCACCCAGCGCATCTGCGGGGTGTGCACCGGCACCCACGCGCTCACCTCGGTGCGCGCGGTGGAGAATGCGCTGGGCATCACCATCCCGGAGAACGCCAACTCCATCCGCAACATCATGCAGCTCACCCTGCAGGTGCACGATCACCTGGTGCACTTCTACCACCTGCATGCCCTGGACTGGGTGGACGTGGTCTCCGCGCTGAGCGCCGATCCCAAGGCTACTTCGGCGCTGGCTCAGTCCATCTCCGACTGGCCGCTTTCATCGCCGGGCTACTTCAAGGACCTGCAGCTGCGGCTGAAGAAGTTCGTCGAATCGGGCCAGCTCGGCCCGTTCAAGAACGGCTACTGGGGCCACGCCGCCTACAAGCTGCCGCCCGAGGCCAACCTGATGGCGGTGGCCCACTACCTGGAGGCGCTGGATTTCCAGAAGGAGATCGTCAAGATCCACACCGTCTACGGCGGCAAAAACCCGCACCCCAACTGGCTGGTGGGCGGCGTGCCGTGCGCCATCAACCTGGACGGCACCGGGGCGGTGGGGGCCGTCAACATGGAACGGCTCAACCTGGTCTCCTCGGTCATCGACCGTTCCATCGAGTTCGTCGAGAAGGTTTACATTCCCGATCTGCTGGCCATCGCTTCGTTCTACAAGGATTGGGGCAAGATCGGTGGCGGGCTCTCCTCGCAGGCGGTGATGTCCTACGGCGACATCCCCGAGCATGCCAACGACTATTCGCCCGCCAACCTGCTGCTGCCCCATGGCGCCATCATCAACGGCAACCTCAACGAGATACACGAGGTGGATCTCAGCGACCGCTCGCAGATCCAGGAGTTCGTCAACCACTCCTGGTACCGCTACCCCGACGAGGCCCAGGGGCTGCACCCCTACGACGGCGTCACCGAACCCCACTTCGAACTGGGCCCCAACGCCAAGGGCGACCGCAAGAACCTCGAAGCGGTGGACGAGGGTTCCAAGTACTCCTGGCTCAAGGCGCCGCGCTGGCGCGGTCACGCCATGGAGGTGGGGCCGCTGGCGCGCTACATCATCGGCTATGCCCAGGGCAATCCGGAATTCAAGGAGCCGGTGGATGCCGTGCTCAAACAGCTCGACCTGCCGCTGCCGGCCATCTTCTCCACCCTGGGGCGCACCGCGGCGCGCGGTCTGGAGTGCCAGTGGGCGGCGCACAAGCTGCGCCACTTCCAGGACAAGCTGGTGGCCAACATCAAGGCGGGCGATCTGGCTACCGCCAACGCCGGCCAGTGGGAGCCCGGCACCTGGAAGCGCGATGCCCAGGGCGTGGGTTTCACCGAGGCGCCGCGCGGCGCGTTGGGCCACTGGGTGCACATCGTCGACGGCAAGATCGCCAATTACCAGTGCGTGGTGCCCACCACCTGGAACGGTTCGCCACGCGACCTGGACGGCAACATCGGCGCCTACGAGGCCTCGCTGATGGGCACGCCCATGGCCGATGCCGAGAGCCCGCTGGAGATCCTGCGCACCATCCACAGCTTCGATCC
>JBNKCG010000101.1:0-34015 GCA_050287605.1 Gammaproteobacteria bacterium
GATCACCCAGGCGATCGGTCAGATCAACGACCTCAACACCCAGATCGCCAGCGCCGCCGAAGAGCAGGCGGCCGTCACCGAGGAGATCAACCGCAATCTGGCCAATATCACCACCATCGCCGAGACCTCGGCCAGCGGCGCATCGCAGACCCAGTCCGCCGCCGAAGCGGTCTATCAGCAGATCGCCGGGCTGCAGGGCCTGGTGAGGCAGTTCAAGATCCACTGAGCGACATCGAGTGCGATGCAAGCAGACGACCGCAAGATGGCGCAAACCACATCGGGTGTTGCCAGCACCCGACGCTTTGTTCAAACTGGCGCACAAGAAGAACTGACAGGGATTCCATGTTGACCACCTCACCAGCCAATCTGCGCCTGATCGGGGCGGGCGCGCTGGTTGTCCTGCTGACGCTGCTCGTCCAGCCTGTTGCACTGGCCCGCGACAACCGCCCGTACATGTACATGGATCAGAACGGCACGCATTGGTTCACCGACCGCCCCATGCGTAAGGAGTCGTTGGTCTATCTGGGGCGCTACGGCCGTCCCACGGCGGAGCGTTCCTGCCGTGGCATCAACACGCGCCTGCTGCGTCAGCGGGCGGCACCGCATCTGGCGCTGATACAGACCCACTCCGCCGCCCAGCGCATCGATCCCGCCTTGGTGAAGGCCGTCATTGCCGTGGAAAGCTGTTTCGATCCCGACGCGGTATCACGGGTTGGGGCCAAGGGGCTCATGCAGCTGATGCCGGCCACCGCATCGGAATTGGGGGTGCGCAACGTCTTCAACCCTGAAGAGAACATCCGCGCCGGCGTCCAGTATCTGCACCAGATGCTGGAACGCTTCGGGCACAACACCCGCCTGGCACTCGCCGCCTACAATGCCGGCCCCTCGGCCGTCGAACGCTACCGCGGCATCCCTCCGTACCAGGAGACCCGCAACTACGTACGCAAGGTCCTTGCGGTACTCGACGACTACCGCTGACAGCTGAACGCCGCTTGCGATCCGCGCTCGTCCGCGCGCAGCACTAGCACTGACCCAAGCGTCGCAACGCCTCGTTATCCAGCACCTGAATGCTCTTCAACTCCACCTGGATCACACCGTCGCTGCGCAGCTTGGCCAGCGACCGGCTCAGCGTCTCCGGTGCCAACCCCAGGTAGTTGGCGATATCCTCCCGCGTCATCGCCAGGGGAATCTCGTTGATGTTGCCCAGGCGCGCCCTCATGCGCTCCAACAGACTGCTGAGAAAGCGCATCACGCGTTGCTCGGCGCGCAATCCCCTGACCAACATCAACGCGTTTTCTTCGTTGCGAATTTCCTGCCCCATCACATCCAGCATCACGCGTTGCAGGCTCGGCAATCGTGCACCCAGTCCACGCAGCGCGTCGTAAGGCAACTCGCAAATCCAGGTATCCTCAAGCATCTCCGCCGTACACGGATGGTAGCTGCTACCGATGGCGTCAAGCCCCACCATCTCACCGGTCAAATGAAAACCGGTGATCTGCTGTTCGCCCTCTTCGGTAAGTCCATACGTCTTGATCGAGCCGGACCGCACGACGTACAGCGAGTGAAACGGATCACCCTGGCGATACAGGGTTGCGCCTTTGCGCCTGCGCTCCTGACGCACAGCGGCATCACTCAGCGCCTGCATATCGTCGCGATCCAGGCCGGCGGGTAGGCAGCGACGACGGATCGCACAGTGATGGCAATCCAGCGTTGCCGGGATAGGACGCAAGTGTCTGTTCCTCGCACTCATAGCCCCTACCTTTCACATTGAATCGTGTGACACTCACTGCAGACAAATTGAGTCGCAGACTGCCAGCACCGTAGAGTGTGTGTCATTCAAAGATAGACGTCGCGGCAGCGATGTTTCGTCATTCTACAGATTTTTCTGTTTTTATTACCGGAGCGCCGGTAAGGTTAGAATGCGTGTTAGCATCGCACTTGAGATTTCGTTCGCGATCCTCTACTTCGACTGCATTGCATTGAATCGGCACTCGCGAGCCTGCGAACGCATCGAACAATCCGCCGCATCCAATTCCTTTGCACCGACCCGGTAATTCCCGTTCACGCCAGATTATCCACGACCACCATGCAAAACATTTGGAAACAACGCTTCACACTGGAGGAAAACCAGACCGGTTACTGGCAGATCGGATCCATGGAGATGTGGATGCTGCGCCGCGAAGGCTGTTTGGAGATCTACCATCAGCAGGGATTCGAGTCGCACCCCAATTCCCTGGTGGTGGACATAAAAACCGAACGGCCGATTCCTGCGCCGGCGCGCGCGACGCGAATCGCACTGCCCCAAGAGAGCACTGCGCTGCGCTTCGCACCACTCACCGCCGACCGCCCGGTGGTGGTCAGGCCCGATCAACCCTTTTACGTGTTGGCGCGCAGCGAGACCCGCCTCTATCTCAACACGCCGTTGTGGATGAGTATTCACTCCGAGCCTTCGCAGCGCGCACTGCTGGAGTTTCCGCTTTACCGGTTGTCGGACACGTGGTTCGGCCCCTCCACACGCGAAGGTGAACTCTGCTACGCCACCCGCACCCGCGCCAGTCTGCTCGCACCGCGACCACCGACGGCACCGCACCGCGCGTTCACTGCATTGCGCCTCATCAATCGCAGCAACGAACCGATACTTCTGGAACGTGTCAATCTACCTGTGCCCAACCTGACACTGTTTCAGGCGGCCGACGACAGCCTGTGGACACCGTCCGTGGTGCTCGACATCGGCGACGACAAGGGTGAGGCATCGCTGCACCTGGACGCCAAGCCAGCCGAGGAAGCGGGTGAGTGCACAGAGATCACCGCACCTCGCCAGCGCGCCGAGTCCAATCTACTCAAACGTGCCCTAGGCGCATTGATCGGTTGAGCAACCATGATGGAAGAGCTTCTGCAAAACCTGCACACCTTCGTCACCGGCGAGCGCGTCATGATCGCGCTACGCGCCTCGGTCATCATCGTCGTCGGTCTGTTTCTGGCGCGTCTGGTACGACGCTATCTCGGAGTTGTCGCCGGCCGCTTCGGCAACGCGCACCAAGCGTTCGTCATTCGTCAAATCGGTTACTTCACAGTGCTTGCCATCGTCGTGGTGTCGGTGATGCGCGAGCTGGGGTTTGATCTCAGCGTGCTGCTCGGCGCCGCCGGCATACTCTCGGTCGCCGTGGGGTTCGCCTCGCAGACCTCGGCCTCCAACCTGATCAGTGGACTGTTTCTCATGACCGAGCGTCCCTTCACGCCGGGCGACGTGGTGCGGGTCGGCTCCACCACGGGCGAGGTGCTCTCCATCGACCTGCTGTCGGTGAAACTGCGCACCTTCGACAACCTCTACGTGCGCATTCCCAACGAAACGCTGATCAAATCGGAGCTTACCAACCTGACGCGCTTTCCCATCCGACGCATCGACCTGAAGCTGGGCGTCGCCTACAAGGAGAGCATACGGTGCGTGGAAGAGGTGTTGTTCGAAGTGGCCGACAACAACCCCTTGTGCCTTGAGGAGCCCAAACCGCTACTCATCTTCCTGGGCTTCGGCGATTCATCCATCGATCTGCAGTTCTCGGTCTGGGCGCGGCGCGAAAGCTACCTCGACCTGCTCAACACCATCCAGACCGAAATCAAGGAAGCCTTCGACGATCAAGGTATCGAGATTCCCTTCCCGCATCGCGCGCTCTACGCCGGCGCGGTCACCGAACCGTTCCCGGTTCGGGTGGTTGGCAAGGAAACGGATTAGAACCTATCCCGTAATCCCGCGCTTCTTGGCCGCAATACGCATGCGCAGAGCGTGGAGCTTGATGAACCCTTCGGCGTCGCCCTGATGATAGGCGCCGGCATCGTCTTCGAAGGTGGCGATGCTGGCGTCAAACAGGCTGTCGCTTTCCGAGCGGCGTCCCACTACGCTGACGTTGCCCTTGTAGAGTTTGACGCGCACCACACCGTTGACGGTGAGTTGCGAGGCGTCGATCATCGTCTGCAACATCTCGCGCTCGGGACTGAACCAGTAGCCGTTGTAGATGAGGCTCGCGTAACGCGGCATCAGCTCGTCCTTGAGATGGGCCACCTCGCGATCCAGGGTCAGCGACTCGATGGCGCGGTGGGCGCGCATCATGATGGTACCGCCGGGGGTTTCGTAGCAGCCGCGCGACTTCATACCCACGTAACGGTTCTCGACGATGTCGAGGCGGCCGATGCCGTTGTCGCCACCCAGCTGGTTGAGTTTCGCCAGCACCTCGGCCGGGGTCATCGCCACACCGTCGATGGCGACGATGTCGCCCTGGCGATAGGTGAGCTCAATATATGTGGGTTGATCGGGTGCCGCTTCCGGCGCGCGCGTCCAGCGCCACATCTCCTCCTCGGGCTCGGCCCAGGGATCTTCCAGCACGCCGCCTTCGTAGGAGATATGCAACAGGTTGGCATCCATGGAATAGGGCGACTTCTTGCCCTTCTTGGCGAAGTCCACCGCGATGCCGTGCTGCTCGGCGTAGGCCATGAGCTTCTCGCGCGACAGCAGGTCCCATTCCCGCCACGGGGCGATGATGCGCACGTCGGGCTTGAGCGCGTAGGCACCCAGCTCGAAGCGCACCTGATCGTTGCCCTTGCCGGTGGCGCCGTGGCTGATGGCGTCGGCGCCGGTCTCGTTGGCGATCTCCACCAGGCGCTTGGCGATCAGCGGCCGGGCGATGGAGGTGCCCAGCAGGTACTCGCCCTCGTAGATGGCGTTGGCGCGGAACATGGGGAAGACGAAGTCGCGTACGAACTCTTCGCGCAGGTCGTCGATGTAGATCTCGTTGACGCCCATGGCCTTGGCCTTGGCGCGGGCGGGCTCCAGCTCTTCGCCCTGGCCGATGTCGGCGGTGAAAGTCACCACCTCACAGCCGTAGGTCTGTTCCAGCCACTTGAGGATGACCGAGGTGTCGAGACCGCCGGAATAGGCCAATACCACCTTGTTGACGCCAGACATGGGAACGCGCTCCAAACCGTAGGGACAGGGATCGATCAAGACCGCCGCGGGGCGGCGACAGGCGGGGGATTATACCGGAAAATCGGGCGGATTTCGGGCCGGCGGGCTAGTCGACGACACGCACATCGACGCGCCGGTTCTGCGCACGCCCGGTCGCCGAACGGTTGCTGGCGACAGGCTTGCGCTCTCCCAGGGCACTGATCTGAATCTGGCGCGGCATCACCCCCTGCGCCACTAAGTAGTCGCGCACCGCCTCGGCGCGGCGCCGCGCAAGGCGGTCGTTGTAGCGGGCACTGCCGCGATCGTCGGTACGCGCCTCGATAACCACCTTGCGCCCGACATCGCCATTACTGGCATAGCGGGCCAAGCGGTTCAATGCGCGGTAATCGGCATCCTTGAGCGTGGCCTGGTTGGAGCCGAAGCGCAGGGTGCGCTCACGCAGCGTCGCCACGTCCACCTTCAGCAGCTTGGCGCGGCAGGCCAGGAAACCGTCCAACGCGTCGCGAAAGCGCACGCCCGAGATCACCACCGAGACACCACCGCGGCCGGGCGCCGACTCCGGGAAGAAGATGGCCGGGTAGACCCCCTCCTCCAACTCCGCGATCAGTCCCTCGGCCTGCTGGGCATCCAGTTGCAGGACCGCGCGCCCGGGCGCCAACTGCGCTTCGCCCAGCTCGGCGATGAGGGAACCGGAGTGCCATTCGGGAGGAATGGCCCGCAACGCCACGGTACCCGAACGCTGCGGACGCAGCATGTGGAGTTCGAAGCGCAGCGGGGTACCGGCATCTTGTACAAAGCGGGCCTGCCCGAATTGGGGAACCTCGTGGTCCAGCCGGCACGCCAGCTCTTCGCCCGCCACCTGCCAGTGCGACTCCATGGGCTCGGCGCCATAGACACGCTCGCCGGCGTAGGCCGTCGCCATCGACAACCACACCAGCGATCCCACCAATCCTGCTTTGAGCAACCCGCGATCCACGAAATACCCTGCCCGTCCGTTCCTGCCTGTCTGTTACATCGGCCGGGCGGGCACAAAGCTTGAGGTCGAGGGGGGAGCGAGAGCCCGGCGACAGCGGAGTTCGCTGTGCGTCGGGCCGATGGAATCAGGCGCCGGCGGCCAGAAAACGCCGCGCCACCGCCAGAAATTCGTCGGGCCGCTCGGCGTGCACCCAGTGCCCCGCGCCGGGCAGGTGCTCGACGTCGGCCTCGGGGAACAGACGGAAGATGCGCGGCTCGTGCTCCGGGCGCAGGTAGGGCGATTCGGCCCCGCCGAGGAACAGCGTCGGCCCCGGGTAGCGGCACTCCGGGGCGGGATTGGGAAAGTCCACCAGCGCCGGCAGCGCGGCACCGATGGCCGCAAGGTTGATGCGCCACTGCAGCCTGCCGTCGCGGCTCACCACGTTGGTCAGCAGAAACTGCCGCACACCCGCCTCGGGCACCGCATCGCGCAGGGCGGCGTCCACCTGGTCGCGGCGGGTGGCCTGCGTAAAATCCACCGCTTGCATGGCGCCGATCATCGTTTCGTAATCGTGGGCGTAGCTGACCGGCGCGATATCCACCACCAGCAACCGCGACACGCGTTCGGGGTGGTGCAGCGCCAACCACATGGCGGTCTTGCCGCCCATGCTGTGCCCGATAAGCGCTACGCGCTGCAGTCCGTTACGGTCCAGCAGGCGAACAAGGTCGGCGGCCATTGCCGGGTAATCCATGGCCGCCGTGTGCGGCGACTCGCCGTGGTTGCGCTGGTCGACGCACCACACCCGATGGCTCCCGCTCAGCGCCTGCGCCAGCGACAACCAGTTGCGCCCCGATCCGAACAGGCCGTGCAGGATGACCAGGGGTTCGCCGTCACCCACCACGCGCGCGGACAGCTCGACGCCGTCAGGCATCGTCGTGCCTCCCACCCCTCATTTGGCCGTGGTCTGGGCGCTGGCCTGCGCCAGGTCGCGCACTTCGCGTACCGCCACCGAGAGCATGGCCAGATCGGGACTTCCTGCCGCACGCAGATCGGCAAGGACGCGCTGCCAGCGCCGCGTCACCGCCTCGTTGTCCACCAACCAGTTTTCGATAAGCGGATCGATCTTCTTGGTGCGTTTCGCCTGGCTCAGTATGCTAGCCACCAGCGCGCCCTGCTTGGTGGTGACGTCGTCACTCAGTGCGGCGCAGGCCATCGCCTGCCAGTGGTTGGCGGTACCCAGCGCACCGATTTGATCGCGCAACCAATGCAAGCCAAGGCGATCGCCGAGATGAAAATAGGCATAGGCGACTTCGGGTACCGCATAGCCAGTGGCCTCGCTCACCTCCACCACGTCGAGCGCGGCATAAAGCATGCGCAATAAGGCCACGCGCGTAGCCAGCGCCTCGTCGATACCGTTGTCCACGTAGTGCGCTACCGACCGTTCCAGGGCCTCGCGGTCGGCATCGACGACCACCCCCCGCAGCACCTGTGCCAACGTCTGCGCTCCGGCGGAAAAACGCTTGACCGCATCGCCGATGGCCAGCGGTTGGCGCTGACGGCGCAGGAACCAGCGGGTGGCACGCTCCACCAGTTCGCCGCACTCGAGAAACAGCTGCACCACCAGCGGTGCCGCCGCGCCGTTCTGATGCGCTTCGATCTGCTGCCACAGCTCGCTCAGCGCAAACACCTCGCGTGCCGCGGCGTAGGAGCGCGCAATGTCGCCCGGCTCGGCACCGGTCTCTTCACGCAGACGGTGCACGAAACTGATCCCCACGCGGTTGACCATGCTGTTAGTGACCTGGGTGGTAATGATCTCGCGGTGCAGGCGGTGATGCTGCATCTCGTCGCCGAAGCGTTCGCGCAGCGGCTGCGGGAAGTAGTCGCGCAGCTCGTGCGCGAAATAGCGGTCGTCAGCGATGTCGCTCGCCAGCAGTTCCTGGTAGAGCACGATGGCCGTGTAGGCGAGCAGCACCGAGATCTCGGGCCGCAACAACCCTTGGCCGTCGCTCTGGCGCTCGGCCAGGGTCTCGTCGTTGGGCAGGTACTCCAAGGCGCGATCCAGCAAGCCCTCACGCTCCAGTGCGTGCATGAAGCGGCTCTGCTCATCCAACAGCTGCGGCGCCTGCGCCTCCAGCAGACTGATAGCGAGCGCCCGGTGGCGGTTGTGTTCCAGAACGTGCTCGCACACCTCGTCGGCCATCCGCGCCAGCAACTGGTTGCGCTGCTTGAGTGTCATGTCGCCGTTGGCCACCACGTGATCGAGCAGGATCTTGATGTTGACCTCGTGGTCGGAGCAGTCGACACCACCCGAGTTATCCACGAAGTCGGTATTGACGCGTCCGCCGCTGGCAGCGAACTCGATGCGACCCAACTGCGTCAAGCCCAGGTTGCCGCCCTCGCCCACCACTGCACAGCCGAGCTCGCGTCCGTCAACACGGATACCATCGTTGCTGCGGTCGCCCACCTCGGCGTGGGTCTCGTGGCTGGCCTTGACGAAGGTGCCGATACCGCCGCTCCACAGCAGATCCACGCGCGCGCGCAAGATGGCGCGAATCAGCTCGTTGGGCGGCAGGCGCGCGTCGCGCACGTTGAGCAGACGCTGGATCTCCGGCGTCAGTGCAATACTCTTGTCGCGGCGCGAAAAAACGCCCCCGCCTGCGGAGATCGCACTGCGATCGTAGTCGTCCCAGGTGGAATGCGGCAGATTGAACAGACGCTCGCGCTCGGCGTAGCTTGCCGCCGGATCGGGATCGGGATCGATGAAGACGTGCAAGTGGTTGAACGCCGCCACCAGCTTGGTATTGCGCGAATAGAGTAGACCGTTGCCGAACACGTCGCCCGCCATGTCACCGATGCCGACTACCGTGAACGGCTGCTTGGCCGTATCGATGCCCAATTCGCCGAAATGGCGCTGCACCGACTCCCAGGCGCCGCGCGCGGTGATGCCCAGCTTCTTGTGGTCGTACCCAGCCGAACCACCGGAAGCAAAAGCATCGCCCAGCCAGAAACCGTACTCGGCGGCAACCTCGTTGGCGAGATCGGAGAAGGTGGCCGTACCCTTGTCCGCTGCCACCACCAGATAGGGATCGTCTTCGTCGTGGCGCACCACATCCGGCGGCGGAACTACCTTGCCGCCCGCCAGATTGTCGGTGATGTCGAGCAGGCCGCGGATAAAGGTGCGGTAGCAGAATTTCACCTCTTCGAACAAGGCGTCGCGCCCACCCTCCGCCGGCGGCTGCTTGACAACGAAGCCACCCTTGGCACCCACCGGCACGATCACCGCGTTCTTCACCAACTGGCTCTTGACCAAGCCCAGAATCTCGGTGCGGAAATCCTCGCGTCGGTCCGACCAGCGCAGCCCGCCGCGCGCCACCTTGCCACCGCGCAGGTGCACCCCCTCGGTGCGCGGCGAATATACGAAGATCTCGAACATCGGCTTGGGTGCCGGCATGTCGGGGATTTGCTGCGGATCGACCTTGAAGGAGATGTAAGGCTTGGGCACGCCTTTGCGCAGGTGCTGATAGTAGTTGGTGCGCAGTGTGGCGCGGATCGCGGCCAGCGTGCGGCGCAGGATTCGGTCCTCGTCGAGGCTGCTGACCGAATCGATGGCCGCGTTGATCTGTTCGACCAGCTTGGTCTCGCGCTCCTCGTTGCCCTTGCGCTTGTGCGGATCGAAACGCAGATGAAAGAGCTGCACCAGCCGCTGCGTGATGGCCGCGTTGGCCTCCAGCGTCTCCGCAATGTAGCTCTCGCTGAAGCTGGCGTTCACTTGGCGCAGGTAGCGCGTGTAGGCGCGCAGCAGCGTCGTCTCGCGCCAATCGAGCTGCGCGCTGAGCACCAGGCGGTTGAAGGCGTCGTTCTCCATCTCGCCCAGCCAGACCCGCGCGAAAGCGTCCTGAAAGATACCTTTGATCTCCTCGGCAGCGAACGGCAGTTCGGCGCCGTGCAACAGGCCGAAGTTGTGAATCCACACCACGCCCGCCCCGTGCGCCTGAATCCGGTAGGGGTGTTCGAACACCACCTCGACGCCCATGTTCTCCAACATTGGCAGCGTCTTGGAGAGAAAGATCGGCTCGCCGCCGCGATAGAGCTTGAAGCGCAGCGCACCGCCGGGTGCTTCCAGGGGACGGTAGAGCAACATCTCCAGGCTCTGCTCGTCTTCGAGCCGCTCGATGTGGTCGATGTCGTAAACAGCGGAGCGCGGAGTGAAGTATTCACGATAGCCGGCGGGGAAGGCGTCGCGGTATTTCTGGAACAGGCGGTTGCCGCGCTCTTCGCCGTAATGCTCCATCAGGGTGCGGAACAGCACGTCCTGCCAGTCGCGCGTCGCCTCGATCAGCTCCTCCTCCACCTCCGACACGTCCGCCTCGGGAACCTGACCCGGTGCAGTGCGCACGATGAAATGGACGCGCGCCAGCATCAGATCGGAGATCTGCACCGTGAACTCCACGTCGCCGCCGTTGAATCTGCGCTTGAGGATCTCGCTCATGCGCACACGCAGTTCGGTGTTGTAACTGTCGCGCGGCACGTAGACCAGGCAGGAGACGAAACGCCCGAACGGATCGCGGCGCACGAACAGGCGCACTCGTTGGCGCTCCTGGAGATTGAGAATCCCCATGCAGGTTTCGTAGAGCTCATCCTCCGGGGTCTGGATCAGCTCATCGCGCGGATAGCCTTCCAGGATGTGCAGTAGCGCCTTGCCGTCGTGGCTGTTGAGCGGGCTGTCCGAGCGGCGCAGCACGCTCTCGACCTTGCGCCGCAAAATGGGAATCCGGCGCGGGCTCTGGCTGTAGGCCGCTGAAGTGTAGAGACCCAGGAAACGGTGCTCGCCGATCACTTTGCCCTTGGCGTCGAAGCGCTTGATACCGATGTAGTCCATATTGGCCGAGCGGTGCACCAGCGAGCGCGAGTTGCTCTTGGTGAGTATCAGCAGGATGGGCTCGCGGGCGAGGCGCTGCAGCTCCGGCGGCAACACGGCGAAGCTGCGCGAGGCACCGGGCTGCGAGGCGCGCAAGATCCCGATACCCGAGCTCTCCACGCCCTGCAGCACATCCTCATCCTTGCCACGAATCAGGTCGTAAGCGCGGTAGCCAAGAAACGTGAAGTGCTCGTCGATGGCCCAGCGCAGAAACGCCTTGTCTTCGGTCACCGAGTCGGAATCGAGCGGCGGCGGATTACGCTCCAGCTCCTCCACGATCTCGCTCATCTTGGCGCGCATGGTGCCCCAATCCTCCACCGCGGCACGCACGTCGGCCAGCACCCGCTGCAACTCCTTGCGCAGGGTCTTGAGCAGCGTGCGATCGGTCTGCCGGTCGATCTCGAAGTGCATGACCGACTCGCGTATCGCACCCTCCTCGGCACTCTCGGTGATGGCCTTCAGCCGCCCCGATTTGTCACGCCGTACCGTGATCACCGGATGGACGATGAGGTGGATGGTCAGTCCCTGATGCGCCAGCTCCATGCTCACCGAATCGACGAGAAACGGCATATCCTCGAGCACGATCTCTACGACGGTGTGGGTGGACTCCCAGCCGTGCTCCTCGAAATCGGGGTTGTAGACATTGATGAGATCGGTGCCGGGTACACGGCGCTGCATCTGGTTCCATTGAGCGATAGCGGCGCCGTAAAGGTCCTGGTCGCGCCAAGGGCGCAGGTCCTCGGGTGGAGTCTTGGCGTAGTAGTGTTGAACGAACAACACGACCTGTTCGGATTTATCACCGCCGAAGCGCTCTTTGGCCAGTTGAACGACGCGCTCAATGGTTTCCTGCTTTTCTTGTTTGAGGTCGTGCACGCAATACTCCTGTCGGGCGTGGTGAAAGCCAGCCAACCGCGGACGCCAGGAAGGCGCCGAGCGACCAGTGGTGTGAGAAGTGGAGCATGGCAAAAAGTGTAGCAACTATCCTGGACAATCCACGCATCTGTATCAAACCAAAAATGAGGTCGGCCTGATCGCGGCGGGCGCCGCGGACACGACGCTCCATGTTTGGCGCAAACTGGCGCCGATTCAGCGTCTGACGCGCGCCAACGGCGACGCTTCGAAGGAACACAACACGTGTCTGAAATCGACGACGGGTACCGCAGACAGCGACGCACCCCCCGCCCGCCACGCGCCGTCACCACGTCAAGAATAGGCAAAGGGCCTGTTCACACTCATTGGATTGGCCCTAGTATGGCGCAGTGCCCACAATGACCAAAGACCGACATGAACCCCATCCGTATCCACCAATCGCAATCGTTACCCACTCCACGTAGCATTGATCGCTGGGAAACGATGCTGCTCGCCGTGTCGCGCCCGCTGAACGAAAACGCATTGCGCAACCTGCCGTACGGGACAGAGCTTACGCAGCGCATCAAGCGGCGGGCGGACGATTTCTCCGGCGGATCGACGCTCGCCTTCGACCTTCCCAACCGGCGCGGGACGCGCGTCGTCGTGTTGCCCGTAGCCACCGACAGCGACACCTACACGCTGCTGACACTGGCACGCAAGGCCGTGGCCGGCGGCCTGCGCGGCGCCCTCGAACAGGCCCACCTACTGGTCGCCGTCGACGACGGTGCGCTGGGTGCGCGGGTGGCCGAGGCGGTGATCGCCGCGCTGCTCGCCGCCAGCGCGGAACTGCCCCAGTTCAAAAGCAAGCCGCAAAAAGCGCCGCGGTTGAAGAGAGTCACGCTGCACGGCATCGGGCGGCGCATCGACGGCGAACGCCTGCTGGCCGAGGCGGAGGGCAACGAGCTGGCGCGACGCCTGACGCAAATGCCCGGCAATCTGCTGACACCCGCGCACTACCGCAAAGAGATCGCGCGCCTCGCCAAACAGCACCGATGGCGGATGAGTTTTCTCGACGTCGCCCAGCTCCGCAGGCGCAAGGCCGGTGCGTTTCTCGCCGTGGTGCAGGGCAGCGACGAGCGCGACGCCGGCATCGTCAGGCTGAGCTACCGGCCCGCCCGAGCCAAAGGCAGGCCGATTGCCCTTGTCGGCAAGGGACTCTGCTTCGATACCGGCGGCGTCAACCTCAAGACGGCGCGCAGCATGTTCAACATGCACGAGGATATGGAGGGCAGCGCGGTAGCCCTGGGTACGCTATTGGCGCTCACCCGCTTGCGCGTCGGCTTCCCCGTCGACTGCTGGCTGGCGCTGGCGCAGAACCACATCGGCCCGCGCGCCTACAAACCCAACGACGTGGTCACCGCCGCCAACGGCACCACCATCGAAGTGGTGCATACCGATGCCGAAGGGCGCATGGTGCTGGCCGACACCCTGGCCATAGCGGGCAAGGAGAAGCCGCGCCTGATCATCGACTACGCCACGCTCACCGGCGCCTGCATCTACGCCCTGGGCACCCGCTACAGCGGCGTGGTCACCAACCGCGACGCCTACCACGCGGCCCTCATCGAAGCGGGGCGGCGCAGCGGTGAACGGGTCTGGCCGTTTCCCAACGACGCCGATTTCGACGAGGCATTGGAGAGCGGCATCGCCGACGTCAAACAGTGCACCCTGGACGGCGAGGCGGACCACATTCTGGCCGCGCGCTTTTTGCAGCGCTTCGTCGACAACGCCACCCCCTGGTTGCACATCGATCTTGCCGCAGGCCGCAACAAGGGCGGCTTGGCCCACATCCCCACCGACGTCACCGGCTTCGGCGTGCGCTACACCCTGGAGCTGCTGCTGGGTCGTCACCTGGAAAAGACGCCGTGAGCCGGCTTGGGTAGAATGACGCGCTCAGCGCGCCGAAGACGACGACCGTGACCGACACCCTGACCCTGACCCGCCCCGACGACTGGCATTTGCACGTGCGCGACGCCGCCGCGCTCGCCACCGTGGTACCACACACGGCGCGCGTATTCGCCCGCGCCATCATCATGCCCAACCTGCGCCCGCCGGTGATCACGGTGGGACAAGCGCTCGCCTACCGTCAGCGCATTCTCGCCGCGGTACCAGCGGACTGCCGATTCGAACCGTTGATGACGCTCTATCTCACCGAGCGCACCGATCCTGCCGAGATCCGCAAGGCGCGTGAATCAGGACACGTACACGCCGTCAAACTCTATCCTGCGGGCGCCACCACCAACGCCGATGCCGGCGTCACCGCCATCGACAAGGTCTATCCGGTGCTGGAGGCCATGGAGCGCGAGGGGCTGCCGCTGCTGGTCCACGGCGAGGTGACCGATCCCGCCGTCGACGTCTTCGATCGCGAGGCGGTTTTCATCGAGCGTCATCTGGCGCCGCTGGTGGAGCGCTTCGCCGGATTGCGCGTGGTGCTGGAACACGTCACCACCCGCGACGGCGTCCAATTCGTCGAATCGGCGCCGGCGCGCGTCGCCGCCACGCTTACCGCCCATCACCTGCTCTACAACCGCAACGCCCTGTTCCAGGGCGGCATCCGCCCCCACTACTATTGCCTGCCCATCCTCAAACGCGAGGTGCATCACCAGGCACTGCTGGCTGCTGCGGTGAGCGGCAACCCCAAGTTCTTCCTCGGCACCGACAGCGCGCCACACGCGCGCGATGCCAAGGAGAACGCCTGCGGCTGCGCCGGTATCTACACCGCTCACGCGGCCCTGGAGCTGTACGCCGAGGCCTTCGCACAGGCCGGCGCGCTGGACCGTCTGGAGGCCTTCGCCGCCTTCCACGGCGCCGACTTCTACGGCGTACCGCGCAACCGCGACAGCGTCACGCTCGCGCGCGGGGACTATCCCGTACCCGGCTCCTACGACTACCCCGACGGCGGCCTGATTCCGCTGCGCGCCGGCGAGCGCATCGCGTGGCGAGTGACCGCCCAATGAGCCGCGGCTTCTGCAGGAGTCACGGGGATTGTGCTAGAGTCGAACCCGACCGGCACACTGCCGGGCCGTGCAAAGATCTTCGGAGTTAATGTCTACTTCCAACCCGAAAGCGCCCATCGCCCAGCGATTCCGCGGCTTCCTGCCGGTGGTAGTCGACGTCGAGACCGCCGGGCTCAATCCCCAAACCGATGCGCTGCTGGAGATCGCAGCCGTCATCCTGGAGATGGACGAGCAGGGCTACCTGCGACCGGGTCCCACCTATGCCGCGCACGTCCTGCCCTTTCCCGGGGCGCACCTCAGCGAAGAGTCGCTGGCGTTCAACGGTATCGACCCCTACCACCCCTTTCGCGAAGCGGTCCCGGAGCAGGAGGCGCTCAAAGACATCTTCCGGCCGGTGCGTCGCGCGGTCAGTGATTCCAACTGTTCGCGGGCCATTCTGGTGGGACACAATCCGCTGTTCGATCTCGCGTTTCTCAACGCAGCGGTGGAGCGCACCCAGATCAAGCGCAACCCCTTCCACCCCTTCAGCAGCTTCGATACGGCAACACTGGGCGGACTGGTCTACGGGCAGACGGTGTTATCTCGGGTGGTACAGGCGGCGGGTATGGACTGGGACAGCCGCCAGGCCCATTCGGCGATCTACGATGCCAAACGCACGGCGGAGCTGTTCTGTCTAATCGTCAACCGCTGGAAGGATCTGGAAGATTCGGTGGGTGGCGCCCAGCCGGCCGCCTTCGGCTGAAGGGGCCGGCCGGCGTATAGCCGTTGCGGGATTAGCCGTCGGTGCCGGTGGCGGCACCCTGTACCATCTTCTGCAGGTCGCCCTTCTGATAGAGATCCAGGGTAATGTCGCACCCGCCCACCAGCTCGCCGTTGATGTAGAGCTGCGGGAAAGTGGGCCAGTCGGCGTAGCGCGGCAGATTCTCGAAGATCTCAGGGTCTTCCAGTACGTTAACGTAGAAGAAATCCTCACCGCAGGCGGCCAGCGCCTGGGAAGCACGGCTGGAGTAGCCGCACATGGGAAACTGCGGGGTGCCCTTCATATACAGCACGATGGGGTGGCCTTCCACCTGCTCACGGATACGTTCAAGTACGTCCATTGCGGTTACCTCACATGACCGTTGGGGGTGGCAGGGTCAGCCGCAACCCCGCCTGATGTTAGACCCAGTCTAACTGAAAATGATTCTCGAGGCAGCCTATCGGCCCGCCGCTGCATCCACGTTACGCTGCAACCATAGCTCCAGCAGCGCCAAATGCCAGAGCTTGCTGCCCAGGATGCGGGTAAGGTGGCGTTCGGGCTCGGCCAGCAGGCGCTCCACGTAGTCGCGGCGGAACAACCCGCGACGCCGGCACGCCTCGGAGTCGAGGATCTCGTGCATGAACGCCAGGAACGGGCCGCGCACATACTTGAGCGCCGGCACCGGGAAATAGCCCTTGGGGCGGTCGATGACCGCATCGGGGATCAGACCCCTGGCGATGGCCTTGAGCGGGTATTTACCCCCCTCGCGCAGCTTGAGCTCGGGCGGCATCTGCATCGCCAGCTCCACCAGCTCGTGGTCGAGAAACGGCACCCGCGCCTCCAGCCCCCAGGCCATGGTCATGTTGTCGACCCGTTTGACCGGGTCGTCGACGATCAGGGTGGTGACATCCAGGCGCAGCACCGCGTCGATAAAGCTGGCTGCGCCCTCCTCGCTGAGCAGCTGTGCCACCCGCAGGGCGGTGTGATCGGGGCCGTGGAAGCGATCGGCCACGGCAGCCAGGTACTCGTCGTGATCGCGATCGAAGTAGTGTTTGCGAAAGCGCTCCACCGGCGCCTCCGCGGTCTCGGCGGCCATACGCGGGTACCAGAAGTAGCCGCCGAACACCTCGTCCGCCCCTTGCCCGCTCTGCACCACCTTGACCTCGCGCGACACCCGCTCGGCCAGCAGGTAGAACGCCACGGCGTCCTGGCCCACCATGGGCTCGGCCATCTGGTCCACCGCCTCGGGCAGACGCTCCAACACGCTATCGTTGGGGATGAGGAACTTGTGGTGGCGGGTATTGAAGCGCTCGACCACTTGGTCCGAATACTCGAACTCGCTGCCTTTCTCCTCCGGCTGATCCTCGAAACCGACGGAAAAAGTGAGCAGATCCTTGACCCCCGCCTCGGCCAGCAGGCCCACCAGCAGGCTGGAATCGAGCCCGCCTGAAAGCAACACCCCCACCGGCACGTCGGCGATGCGCAAACGCCGGTCAACGGCACGCCTCAGCGCCTGGTGCACAGCCTCGATCCACTCCCCATCGTGGCGCACCGTCGCCGGGCGCTCGGCGCGCAGCCGCCAGTAGACCCGCTCGGCGACCTTGCCGTCGCGGCCGATGGTCAAGGTAGTACCCGGCGCCACCTTGCGTATCCCCTTGAGCACCGTGTGTGGCGCGGGGATCACGGCATGCAGGGTGAGCTGATGGTGCAGACCGACGGGATCGATATCGGTATCCACCTCTCCGCCCGCGAGCAAGGCCTGGACGTTGGAGGCGAATCGCAGCCAGCGCCCAGTCTGGGCGTAGTAGAGCGGCTTGATGCCCATGCGGTCGCGCGCCAGAAACAGCCGTTGGTTGTGCAGGTCCCAGATCCCGAACGCGAACATGCCGGTCAAACGCTCGACGCAACGCTCGCCCCAGGCATGGTAGGCCTTGAGGATGACCTCGCTGTCGCCGTGGGAGAAGAAGTGGTAGCCGAGATCGATCAGTTCGCGGCGCAACTCGGGGTAGTTGTAGATGGTGCCGTTGAAGACCAGCACCAGCCCCAGGTCGCTGTCTACCAGCGGCTGGTTGGATTTCTCGGAGAGGTCGATGATGGCGAGACGCCGGTGCCCCAATGCGACCGGACCATCGGTGAAACAGCCCTCGTGATCGGGGCCGCGGCGCTGCAGCCGCTCCAGCATACGCCCCAGCGCGGCGAGATCGCCGCCGGCGCCGTCGAACCGCAGTTCACCGCAAATTCCGCACATTCTGACCTCGGAGACTCGGCAGCAGCCGCGTCCGGCCGCGCAAGGTCGGCTATCTTAACACTGTCGCCAATGCCGTCATATTTCCGACTAAAATACATTGTTATATAGGGTTTAGCTGACTTAGCTCAATGTGGGAACCCGGGTGAGCGACTACGCTTTTGACCAACTCTAAACACTCTTTTCCCTTGCGAACCTGTACCAAGGAGCGAACACCATGGAACACACACTGCCCCCGTTGCCGTACGACAAGAACGCGCTCGAGCCCCACATCTCGGCCGAGACTCTGGATTTTCACCACGGCAAACACCACAACACTTACGTGGTGAATCTGAACAACCTTATCAAGGAGACCGAATTCGCCGATGCCACGCTGGAAGAGATCATCCGCAAGGCACCGGCCGGCGGCCTTTTCAACAACGCCGCTCAGGTATGGAATCACACCTTCTACTGGAACAGTCTCTCGCCCAACGGCGGCGGCGCCCCCAGTGGCGCGCTGGCAGCAGCCATCGACAAGGCCTTCGGCTCTTTCGACGCCTTCAAAGAGGCCTTCAGCAAGGCGGCCGTAACCCAGTTCGGTTCCGGTTGGGCGTGGTTGGTGAAGAATGCCAACGGCGACCTGGAGATCGTCCAGACCGGCAACGCCGGCAACCCCCTCACCGACGGCAAAACCCCGCTGCTGACCTGCGACGTGTGGGAGCATGCCTACTACATCGACTACCGCAACGCGCGCCCCAAGTACGTCGAGGCGTTCTGGAATCTGGTGAACTGGGAGTTTGCCGCGTCCAACCTCTAAACCAGGAAATCGCGAGCCAACCCCCGCGGGCGGCACCCCTGCCCGTGGGGGTTTTCGTTTCCTGGGATTCTGAACAACGCCGGCCTGGGGCCGCGCAGAGGGTTTACCCCGCACCAAATCCACCGTTAGAATTTCCGATTCCGTATTGGCGGTCTCGGTTGGGGACTGCCTTTTTGTTTTGAGGTATCGGCAGGGATCACCATGAGCGACCCGATCATGAACACCTACGCCCGGCTTCCCGTGGCGTTCGACCGCGGCGAAGGCGCGTGGTTGTGGGATAAGAACGGCAAGAAGTATCTCGACGCGCTGAGCGGCATCGCCGTGTGCGGACTGGGCCACGCGCACCCGGCCGTTGCCGACGCGATTTGCGATCAGGCGCGCCGTCTGGTGCACACCTCCAATATCTACGAGATTCCGCTGCAAACGCAGCTGGCCGCCGAACTCACCGCCCTCTCCGGCATGGACAACGCCTTCTTCGCCAACTCGGGTGCCGAGGCCAACGAAGCGGCGATCAAGTTGGCGCGCCTTCATGGCCATCGGCGCGACATCGACAAGCCGGTCATCGTCGTGATGGAACAGTCGTTCCACGGCCGCACGCTGGCCACGCTCACCGCCACTGGCAACCGCAAGGTCCAGGCCGGCTTCGAGCCATTGGTCAGCGGCTTCGTGCGCGTACCCTTTGGCGATCTGAAGGCCCTGGAGACCGTTGCCGCCAATACCCCGGGGGTCGTGGCGGTGCTGCTGGAACCGGTGCAGGGTGAAGGCGGCATCCGCATCCCCGACAGCGAATACCTCGGCGGCGTACGCGAGCTGTGCAACCGCCACGAGTGGCTGATGATGCTGGACGAGATTCAGAGCGGCATCGGACGCACCGGTCAGGTGTTCGCCTTTCAACATGCCGGGATCACGCCGGATGTGCTGACGCTCGCCAAAGGGTTGGGCAACGGCTTCCCCGTGGCCGTCTGTCTCGCGCGCGGCGACGCCGCCCGCGTCTTCCAACCCGGCAATCACGGCTCCACGTTCGGCGGCAATCCACTGGCCTGCAGGGTGGCGCTGACCGTGCTGCAGGTTCTGCAAAAGGAGAATCTCCCGGCGCGCGCCGCCCAATTGGGCGAACGCATGCACGACGGATTCGTTGCCGCCCTGGGGACGGTCAAGGGGATCAAAAGCATCCGCCACCACGGGCTGATGATTGGCATCGAGCTGGAACAGCCGTGCAAAGAGCTGGTCGCCATGGCCCTGCAGCAGGGACTGCTCATCAACGTCACCGCCGACAAAGTGGTCCGCCTGCTGCCGCCGTTAATCATCGGCGAAGCCGAGGCCGACCAGATCGTTGCCGGCGTCAGCAAGGTGATACGCGAGTTTCTCGCGGCCTGAACAAAGGACCGATCATGTCGGTACGCCATTTCTTGACCCTGCGTGACCTTAATTCCGCCGAGTTCGAACGCCTGCTCGACCGCGCCATCGAACTGCGCGACATGCATCGCCGGCGTGAAATCTACGCCCCGTTTACCCAGCGCGTGCTGGGAATGGTGTTCGAAAAGTCCTCCACCCGCACCCGGGTCTCGTTCGAGGCGGGCATGATTCAACTGGGCGGCGGGGCGATCTTTCTTTCGCCGCGCGACACGCAACTGGGCCGCGGCGAACCGCTGGAGGACACCGCGCGGGTGTTGTCGCGCATGGTCGATGTACTGGTCATCCGCACCTACGAGCACGAGAAGCTGGAGAAGTTCGCCGACCACTCCGGCGTACCGGTGATCAACGCGCTCACCGATCGCTACCACCCCTGCCAACTACTCGCCGACATGCAGACCTACCGCGAGCACCGCGGACCCATCGCTGGGCGCACGGTGGCGTGGATCGGCGATGGCAACAACATGTGCCACTCCTACATCAACGCCGCCGCGCTGTTGGGGTTCAAATTGCGAATTGCGGCCCCCCAGGGCTATCAACCGGAAAGCGACATCGTGGCGGCCGCCGCCGACCGGGTCGAACTCATAGGCGATCCCATGGAAGCGGCACGCGATGCCGATCTGGTGGTCACGGACGTCTGGGCCAGCATGGGACAGGAGGACGAGCAGCAGGCGCGCACCAAGGCCTTCGCCCCCTACCAGGTCACAGCGGCCATCATGGCGCAGTCCGCCCCTGACGCCCTCTTCATGCACTGCCTCCCCGCGCATCGCGGAGAAGAGGTTGCCACCGAGGTGATCGACGGTCCGCAGAGCGTGGTCTGGGACGAAGCCGAAAACCGGCTTCACTCCCAAAAAGCGCTGTTGGAACTGCTGCTGCGCGATCTGATACGTTAGCGTACACGCCACCCCCGCGAACGAATCTGCTTAGTACTCTGCATTCGACGCCGAAACTTGGTGCCCGCGTGGAGTTTCCGCCGCCAGCGAGGAGAATCTCATGGATCTGGAACTGATTAGCTTCAAGCTCTGCCCGTTCGTGCAGCGCTCGGTGATTACGCTGCTGCACAAATCCGTCGACCACCGCGTGACCTACATCGATCTGGCCGATCCACCCGCCTGGTTCAAAGAGATCTCCCCCTTCGGCAAGGTCCCGCTGCTGCGCATCGACGGCGACAAGGTGCTATTCGAATCCGCCGTCATCAACGAATACATCGATGACATCACTCCGCCGTCACTGAAACCCGCCGACCCCCTGACGTGCGCCCTCAATCGCGCCTGGATCGAATTCGGCTCGGAGTGCCTGATGAACCAGTTCCAACTCCTCACCGCGCAGGACGAAACCGGATTCGAGACGCAGCGCAAGGAGCTGTCATCCAAGATGCAGCGCCTGGAGACCGCCGTGGGTGACGGCCCCTACTTCAACGGCGCGGATCTGTCGCTGGCCGACACCGCCTACGCGCCTTTCTTCATGCGCCAGGCGTTGCTGGTCAGGCTCGATATCCTGGAAACCGACATGCTCGGCCCAAAGACCGCGCACTGGTCGCAATCGCTGCTGGCGCTGAACGCCGTGCAAAACTCCGTGGTCGACGATTTCGAGTCCATTTTGATCACTCGGGTCAAGATGATGGGCGGCTATGCCGCGGGCCAGCTCGGGCAGTAGCGTTACCGCGACACGGCAACGCATACCCCCAACAGCAACGGCTTTTTGTGATCCGCACCCCAAAAGGGTGCGGGTCTTGGCATAGAATGCACGAATCCGCCTCACCCCAGCACTTGGCTGGATGGAACGGATCATCAAAATAACAGCCGACGGTGTGCCGCACCGCCAATGCGAGATCGGGAGCCCCGGAACGTGAACAAAAACGCCCTCATGCTGGCCCTATTGCTAGCGCCACCCTTATTGCACGCCGAACCCACCCGCTACATCTCCGACCAGTTCGAGATCACGCTGCGCACCGGGGCCAGCACCCAGAACACCATCATCAAGATGCTGGGATCTGGCGCACCGGTGGAGTTGCTTGAACAGAATCCCGATTCCGGCTACTCGCGCGTACGCACCAGCGACGGTGTGGAAGGCTGGGTCATCACACGCTATCTAATGGACGCGCCCAGCGCCCGCGCGCAACTGGCCACCGCCCAAAACCGGGTTTCCACCGCCAAGGAGCAAGTCGAAGCCCTCGCCCAACAGGTTGAAACCCTGAAATCGGAGAAAAGCGAACTGCAACGCGGAAAGAACCAGTTGCAGAGCGAGCTGCAGGCTGCCAACCAGGAACTCGGCCGCATCCGCCGCACCTCCAGCAAAGTGTTGGAGATCGACGAAGAGCGCCAGCAACTGAAGCAGTACGTGCGCACCTTGGAACGGGATATGCAAACCCTACGGACCGAAAACGAAGAGCTCAAGGACCGCAGTGCGCGCGACTGGTTCATGGTCGGGGCGGGCGTGCTCCTGCTGGGGATACTGACCGGGGCGATCTTGGCCCGCATGCGTGGGCGTCGACGCGGCGGTTGGGAAAGTTTCTAGCGCCTACCGCAGAATCCCCCGTCTCCCCGACAACGGGCGGACCGAAACAAAAAAGCCCCCGCGAAAGAGCGGGGGCTTTTATTTGCACTGGACAGTATGTCCGATGCGCTCAGCCAGCAGCCTTCTTGGCAACGCGTTTCTTGCGGGCCGGCTTGCGCTTTTTCTTGGCAGCCTTCGCCGCCTTGCGCGCTTCCGCCTTATCAAGCTGGGCCAACGCCTTGTTGACAACCGCCTGGCGTTTCTCGTAGGCCTTCATCTCGTCGTCGGCCTTCTTGAGTTCCGCCTTGGCCTTAGCGAGATTAGCTTTCAGCTTGGTCTGCTGTGCACGATCCTGAGCGGCAGCCTTTTTCTTCGCCGCTGCCAAACGTGCACTCTTCGCCTTTGCCAACGCCTGCGTCTTTTTGACGGTAGCGGACAACTTCTTGGCGCCCGTTGCTCTACGCGCCGTGGTCCGGCGAACTGCGGTTTTCTTTACAGCAGTTTTGCGCACTGCCTTCTTGCGAACTGCAGTCCTTTTCTTTGCGGCACTCTTCTTTTTAACTGCCATACGTAGTCTCCCAAGTGTGTGGTGTAACTAGATTATAGCCACAATTTTAGTTTGTCTAATTTTTCACTTGACTTTATTCACTTTTCAACTTGAGAAACATCTCGCACAGCACCTTTTGCAGCAGATGTTGTCATTGCAGCGTACGCTCGCAACGCCTTGCTCACGACACGAGCACGCTGTTTCGGTTTCCACGCAGCATCTCCCAATGCGTTCATCGCGTCGCGTCGGCGTTTCATTTCTTCGTCGGAAATCGCAAGTCGAATGGTGCGGTTGGGAATGTCGATCTCGATGACGTCGCCTTCCTGCACCAAACCGATTGCGCCGCCTTCCGCCGCTTCGGGAGAAACGTGTCCGATGGATAAACCGGAAGTGCCACCGGAAAAGCGGCCATCCGTAACCAACGCACACGCTTTACCCAGCCCCTTGGACTTCAGATAGCTGGTGGGATAGAGCATCTCCTGCATCCCCGGACCGCCGCGGGGACCTTCATAACGGATTATCACCACGTCGCCCGGTTTGATCTGATCACCGAGTATCGCCTGTACCGCCTGCTCCTGACTTTCACAGATTCGTGCCGGCCCGCTAAAGGTCAAAATGCTGGCGTCGACGCCGGCGGTTTTGACGATACAGCCCTCTTCAGCAAGATTGCCGTAGAGCACCGCCAACCCGCCATCCTGGCTGTAAGCGTGCTGAATTTCCCGAATGCAGCCACGTTCGCGATCCAGGTCGAGTTCCGCAAAGCGCTTTTGTTGCGAAAACGCCTCGGTGGTGGGCACACCGCCCGGTGCGGCAGCGTAGAACTGCCGTACCTGCATGTCGTCCGAAGCGCGTGCATCCCACTTCGCCAGCGCCTCACCCAGCGTCGGCGCATGCACGGTGAAAGCCTCCCGATGCAGCAGGCCGCCACGGTCAAGTTCGGCGAGTATGGCCAATACACCGCCGGCACGATGCACATCTTCCAGATGGTATTGCTGGGTGCTGGGCGCCACCTTGCACAGATGCGGAACCTTGCGCGACAGGCGGTCGATGTCTGCCATGGTGAAATCCACTTCGGCCTCCTGGGCGGCCGCCAGCAGGTGCAGCACCGTGTTGGTCGACCCGCCCATGGCAATATCCAGACTCATGGCATTTTCGAAGGCATCGAAGGTGGCGATGGCGCGCGGTAACGCCGATTCGTCATCCTGCTCGTAGTAGCGGCGCGCCAACTCCACACAGCGCCGACCCGCCTGCAAAAAGAGTTCGCGGCGATCGGCATGCGTCGCCAACAGACTACCGTTGCCGGGCAGTGCCAACCCTAGCGCCTCCGTGAGACAGTTCATGGAGTTGGCAGTGAACATGCCCGAACACGAGCCGCAAGTGGGGCAGGCCGAACGCTCCATGGTCAGCGCCTCGGCATCGCTAACGGAGGGATCGACGGCCGCCACCATGGCATCGACCAGATCCAGATGCAGGTTTTCGCCATGAATTACGGCTTTGCCGGCCTCCATGGGTCCACCCGAGACGAAAACCGTGGGGATGTTGAGGCGCAGCGCCGCCATCAGCATGCCGGGAGTGATCTTGTCGCAATTGGAGATGCACACCAGCGCATCGGCGCAGTGGGCATTGACCATGTACTCCACCGCGTCGGCGATGATCTCGCGCGAGGGCAGGCTGTAGAGCATCCCGTCATGCCCCATGGCGATACCGTCGTCCACCGCGATGGTGTTGAACTCCTTGGCAACCCCGCCCGCCTTTTCAATCTCGGCCGCCACCAGTTGCCCCAGATCCTTCAGGTGAACGTGCCCGGGGACGAACTGGGTGAACGAGTTGGCAACGGCGATGATGGGTTTGTCGAAATCGCCATCTTTCATTCCGGTGGCGCGCCAAAGGGCTCGGGCACCGGCCATGTTGCGACCGTGCGTCGTGGTGCGGGAACGGTATTGAGGCATTGCGGGTTCCTCTATCGAGCGTTGTAGCGTGAGAATGCGCACAAGCATACCAGAAGCCTTCCCCCCACCCATCCCTCTCACCCGCACTTGCTACTCCCCAGGGTGCGGGCGAGAATGCCTTTCATGAAACCGTTTCCCAATACGCTGACGATGGTCAGCGAACTCATCGCCACCCCATCGATCAGCAGCGTCGAACCCCAATTCGATCACGGCAACCGCGCCGTTATCGACCTGCTGGCGAACTGGTTGGAAGCCGCGCATTTCCAGGTGGAGGTCATGGAGATTCCCGGCCACACCGGCAAAGCGAATCTCATCGCCCGCCTCGGCGAGGGTGACGGCGGACTGGTGCTGGCCGGCCACACCGACACGGTACCCTACGACGATACGCGCTGGAGCCACGATCCGTTCAAACTCACGGAGCGTGACCAACGCCTCTACGGATTGGGTACCAGCGACATGAAAGGTTTCTTCGCGCTCGCATTGGAGGCGCTGCGTCACCTGCGCGCCAGCGACCTCACCGCACCCGTCACGCTGCTCGCCACCGCCGACGAGGAGAGTTCCATGTGCGGCGCCCGCATGCTGACCGAGGTCGGCCGCCCGCGCGCCCGTTACGCCATCATCGGCGAACCCACCGGGTTGGCGCCGGTGCGGCTGCACAAAGGCATCATGATGGAGGGCATCCGACTGCGCGGCCACTCCGGCCACTCCAGCGACCCCAGTTTAGGCAACAGCGCGCTGGAAGGGATGCACGAGGTAATGGGAGAACTGCTACGCTGGCGCGAACAACTGCAACAGCGTTACCGCGACGAGCGTTTTCGGGTACCCGTCCCCACGCTCAACCTCGGCCACATCCACGGCGGCGACAATCCCAACCGCATCTGCGCCGCCTGTGCGCTGGATATCGACCTGCGCCCGCTGCCCGGCATGGACATCGCTGAACTGCGCGGCGAGCTGGATCGGCGCCTGCGACCCATCGCCGAACAGCGCGGACTTGAATTCAGCATCGAACAGCTCTTCGCCGGCGTCGGCGCCTTCGAAACCCCGGCCGATTCCGCCATCGTTCGCGAGAGTGAAGCGCTGACCGGAACCACAGCGGGGCCGGTCAATTTCGCCACCGAAGGACCGTTTCTCGCGCAACTGGGAATCGAGACGGTGGTATTGGGGCCGGGCAACATCGAGCAGGCCCACCAACCCGACGAATACCTGGCGCTGGATCGCATTGCCCCTACGGTGGAGTTGCTGCAACGGATGATCCGGCGATTTTGTACTACGCCTCGCTGACCGGTGCGGTGACGAAGGGATGAAGTCAACACAAATTGGTTGAGGTTGCCGAGACACCCCCCGCCAATCGACACCCGGATCACCCGCCCACCGACCACTTGCCACCCGCCCCCATCGCGGTTAGTTTTGCAGGCTGCACCACGGGGGCGGGGTCCGGTCCATGAGCAAGAACGCAGACGACACATCACAGCAGGCCTTCGTCGACTGGTTTCGCCAGTCGTCACCCTATATACGCGCCCACCGCGGCCGCACGCTGGTGCTCACCTTCGGCGGCGAAGCGCTCGAAGACGGCGGTATCGCCGCCCTGATCCACGACATCGCACTACTCAACAGCCTCGGCATCCGGCTGGTGGTGGTGCACGGCGCACGCCCGCAGATCGAAGCGCGGCTGCGCGAACGCGAGCTGAAAATCCGCTACCACCAAGGTTTGCGGGTCACCGACGACGACGCCCTTGCCTGCGTCAAAGAAGCGAGTGCCAGCGTGCGCTTGGAGATCGAGGCACAACTCTCCAGCGGCGGATCGGCGCAACCCGTGACCGGCGCCCGGGTGCGCGTGGTGTCCGGCAACTTCATCACCGCCAGTCCCATCGGGGTGCGCGACGGCGTCGACTTCGGGCATACCGGGGAGGTGCGGCGTATCGACGTGGACGGCATCCGCCGCCAGCTCGATGACGGTGCCATCGTGCTGCTCTCGCCGCTGGGCTACTCGCTCACCGGCGAGGTGTTCAATGTCAGCGCCGAACAGGTCGCCGGCGCCACCGCCATCGCCCTGGGCGCCGATAAGCTGATCAGCCTCATCGAAACGCCAGCGGTTGAAGACGCCGCGGGTGAGCGAGTAGATCAGATCACACCGGCCGAGGCTGAACGCATGCTGCGCGCGCGGCGTAAACTGCCCGACGAGGTGCAAGGCCACCTCTACCAAGCGGTCAAGGCGTGCCGCTCCGGCGTGCGCCGCGCTCATTTGCTGAGCCGGAGCATCGACGGTGCGCTGCTGTTGGAGCTGTTCAGTCGCGACGGCGTCGGCACGCTGATCACCGACGAGACCTACGAAGGGCTGCGCCGCGCCACCATCGAAGACGTGGGCGGCATTCTGCAACTCATCGAACCGCTGGAACAGGAGGGTATTCTGGCGCGCCGCTCGCGCGAGCTGCTGGAGTGCGAGATCGACCATTTCACCGTCGTGGAACGCGATGGGGCGATCATTGCATCGGCCGCGCTTTACCCCTACCCAGGCGAACGGGTGGGCGAGCTGGCGTGCCTGGTCGTGCACCCCGACTACCGCAACACCGGCCGTGCCGACGCACTGCTCGACCGCATCCAGCGCGAAGCGAAAACGGCGGGACTGAAGCGGATCTTCGTCCTGACCACCCATACCGCACAGTGGTTCGGGGATCGCGGCTTTCAAAAGGCGCGTATCGCCGAATTGCCGGTCAAGCGCCAGGAACTCTACAACTATCAGCGCAATTCGCGGGTGTACATCAAGCGTTTGTGACGGCAGGCCGACGAAAGGGCTGTATCCTCCCGCCAAAATGCCACGGGCTCCGAAAACGGTGTGGAAGTTCGTTTGGCGGGAGAACTTCGCGTCGCTGCCCGCGATAGCGGTTCTATCTCAACCGCGCCGGGCACCGCCGCTACTTGCTACCGTTGAAACGGCTCAGTAGCTGCAAATACTCCTCCGCCGAAACCGGGGCGCTGACCAGATAACCCTGGATGCGGTCGCAGCCCAGATCCGCGAGATGCGCCTGGGTCTCTTCGTCCTCGACACCCTCCGCGGTCACTTCCAAGCCAAAGTTGTGCGCCAGATCGATGACCGTGCGCACGATGCGTTCGTCACTGGCATCGCGGATCATGTTCATCACGAAACTGCGGTCGATCTTGAGTTCGGAAACCGGCAGGCGCTTCAGGTAGGCCAACGACGAATGCCCGGTGCCGAAATCGTCGATAGACACCCGCACGCCAATCTCGCTGAGTTCGTTCAGTATCTTCAGCGCCGCCCGCGGCTTCTCCATCACCGCACTCTCGGTGATCTCCACCACTACGTAGCGGGGCGCGACGTCCCAGGTCGCCAGCACGCGTTTGATGGTCTCCGGAAGATCCGGATCGTGCAGATTCAGCGCCGACAGATTGACCGACAGCGTTCCTTCCCACGGATCCATCCAGCCGCCCGAAAATTCACGTACCGCGTTTTGCAACACCCATACCGCGAGCCGATGGATCAACCCCGACTTCTCGGCAATGGGGATGAACTTGGCGGGCGAGACGAGCCCGTATTTCTCGTTGCGCCAGCGCAGCAACGCCTCGCAGCCGATGATCTTGCCGCTGCGCAGATCCACTTGTGGTTGATAATTCAGAAACAGTTCTTCGCCATCGAACATGGCGCGCCGCAACTCAGTCTCCAACCCGTAGAGCTCGCGACTGCGTTGCTGCAACCCCTGGTTGAAGTAGACGCAGTCGATCTGCAGGCGCGCCGCCTCGCGCATGGCGAGTTCGGCATGCTGAAACACCGTTGCGCCGTCCTGACCGTCTTCCGGCGCTACAGCCACACCGATGGCGGTCGACAGGTGCAGTTCGCGTCCCCCGGTGTGAACCGGCTCGTTGAGCAGCGCGATGAACTTGTTGGCCGCCAGCATTGCGACCTGCCTGCCTTGGATGCCGGGAATCTGCAGCGCAAACTCCGCCGCACCGGTGCGTTGCAGGATATCGGCCTCGCGCAGCGATTCCGACAACCGTGCCGCCACATGCTGCATCACCAGATCACCGATCTGATGGCCCATCAGCGTATTGATCTGATGCAGGTTGTCGATCATCAGGGCGATTACAGCCACTGAACCCTGGTGAGCCGCCAGCCCTTGGTTGACGTGCTCGATGAAGTCTTTGCGGCGCCGCGCGGGATAGGCGTACTCGCCCCCCTCGTCGTTGCGCCGGCCGCGGGTGAACAGGTACGCCTGCTGCATCAACCCCAGATCGAGCAACATCATCCGATGCACGCTATCGAGCATTGCGCGCGATTCCACAGTATCGACATCCACCGGGTTGTGTTGCAGCACCAGCGTCGCCAAGGCGTCGAGATAGACTTCGTAGGCCGCCAGGTACCACGTCGAGGCAACGCCAAGAACACGATGGCGCAGATAGAAATCCACGCGTTTGCGCAGGCACGCGTCGGAGCAGGGATCAAAGGTATCGAACCAGTCGAAGAACGAGCGCAGCGAGTAGGCCAGCTGATCGAGATCGGTATCGCCATTGACGTGGGGAGCGAGCGCCTCCTCGCCAAGCGCCTTGTTCAGGATTTCCCCGACCGCGTCCACAGCGGTCTCCCGCCACTGGCCGTGGAGCCGGCGCACGCGTTCGCCATCGGACGCCTGCAGGCCCAGACGCTGCACATAACGGTGGATCTGTTCCGCGACGGCATGCGTACCGATCAGCGGGCTCTCCGCATCGGCACCACGGTTGAGCAAATGCCCCAGCACCTGACGAAATCTTGGACTCACGTCAGAACCGCCGACAGGTTCGTCGGACGCAGGTACTTGAGTCTCCAGTGGCTTATCGCGCATCACCAATCAGCATTCGCGCCGGTGGCGGCCGGCTGGCAATCAAAATCAGACGGAATGTTCGGGACATCGCCGGACAAGAGTGTAACGCAGACCACACCGCTGTTGTCTTAACTCATCGCATCCCGCCCCACGTCGCCACAGGGCGACAGGGGGGCCACCAGCGTTGGCACCGTTGGCATCGGACCGCGTAACGGGTTCAGAGATAGTAATCGCGCGGATTGAGCCCATACATCCCGGGTTCGAGCGCCCGCACGATCTCCACCGGCACGTTGTTTTCGTCGACGATTTCCTGCACCAGGTCGAGTACATCCATGGTGCCATAATGCTGCTTGTCCTTGTCGAGTATCAGCACCAGCCGCGGGCGCAACTGGCGAAAGCGATTCTGCGCCAGCACAATAGCCACCTCCCCGGTGGTGAGTTCCACCAGCGTGCCGACGGGGTAGATACCCAGGCATTCGATGAACTGCTCCACCAGCGCCGGGTGGAACTGATTTTCGCGCCAGTCGTAGAGCTTGCGCAGCGCTTCATGACAGGAGAGCGGATGTGCATAGGGGCGTTCGCTGGTGATAGCGTCGAAGGTATCGACGATGGCCGCCATCCGGCAAAAGGTCGGTATCTCCTGCCCGCGGCTGCCCAGCGGATAGCCGCTGCCGTCAAAACGCTCGTGGTGGCCCTGGACCATCTCGATGACCCGCTTCGGCACCCCGTCCATCTGCCGCACCATCTGGACACCATGGGCGACGTGACCGCGCACGGTTTCGTACTCTTCGTCGTTCAGCCGGCCGCGTTTGTGCAGCAGCGGCAACGGCAGCGCCGTCTTGCCGATATCGAGCAGCAGCCCCCCCAGGCCGAGAACCCGCAACTCCTCCTTGGGCAGCCCCAGATGCCGGCCGAACACCAGCAGATACGCGGTGACGTCGATGGCGTGCGCATAGGTGTAGCTGTCGAGACTCTTGAGCCGGGTCAGCCACACCGAGGCGTTGGGATTGCGAATGACGCTCTCGACCATGCTGCTGACCGCCTCGCGCGCGGGTGCGATCGCCGGCTTCTTGCCATGCTTGAGATCGCGGACGATCTGCTCCAGCGCTCGCTCCGCCTCGCCGCGGGCATCACGCGCTGCACCCATCTCCTCTTCCACCCCATGGACTTCGGGGTAGACCTCGGGATGCAACTGATCGGTTGCAACTTCGGTACTGACGTGGTGTTCACGCTCCCACGGCTTGCCGCGCCGCTTCTGTGCGATGGGCGAGCGGAAGATGCCGGACACCTCTTCGCGCTGGCGCAGCAGATCCACGTAGACGTACTCGCACAGCTTTCCCAGCTCCGCGATCTGCTCCTCGCGATCGAGGAAAAAGCCCTGGTAGATGAACGGCGTATCGGTCCACGGGCGATCGAGCTCGCAGACGTACATACCCAGTTTCAGATCGCTGACGTCGAGTTTTTCCATCCCACTGAATATGACTGGCATCTCTCGCCCCGTTGAGGCGGTTGTCGATGCGCCCTCGTCACGCGCGGGCGCTGCCCGTGCAGCGAAAACCATTGACTATCGCGCACGCCGTAACCGGCATTCGGCGCCCCATCCCACGGCCGGTCTTCGCACGCCATGGTCCCACGGCATCGGTATCAGGGTCGATGCCCTCCAACAACCGACATCCAAACGACTACCCCTTTCGGGAAGGATAACAGCATAGTCAAATCGATCGATCCGCGCAGCTTCTTTCAAGCTTCCTGACGCATTCGCGTCGTGCGTGCAGAGGATGAATCGAGCGCCTCCCCCGGCACGCGGCCGGCAGGGATTGCGTTACCATGGCGCACCATCCCCCGATCGCCCGGCCGACACCATGACGGATACCGAACGCCGCAGCGCCGACGCCCTGCTGGTACAGCTCACCGACACCCATCTCTGCGCCCAACCGGGAACGCGGCTGCGCGGCATCGACCCGGAGCGCACGCTGGCGGCAGTCGTGGCACTAGCCACCCCCTGGCTGCAACGGGCCGACCACGTGGTATTGACCGGCGATCTCACCCACGACGGCAGCGTGGCCGGCGCCCGGCGCCTGGGTGCGCTGCTGGAGCCGTTCGGCGCGCCGATCAGCCACCTGCCGGGCAACCACGACGACCCCGCCACGTTGTGCGCCGCGCTGGGCGGGCAACCGGAGGCGTGGCCGCGGTGCGTGCGCATCCAGGGGTGGGATCTCATTCTGCTCAACAGCCACGTGCCGGGGCAGGAAGGGGGCTGGCTGGGCGCGCCCCAGCGCGATCAGCTCGCAGCCTGGCTGGACGATGCGCCGCAGCGCCCGACGCTGGTGGCGCTGCATCATCATCCGGTGCCGGTGGGCAGCGCATGGATGGATGCGATGGTACTGGCCGACGGCGATGCACTGATGGAACTGCTGCGCCCGCGGCCGTGGGTGCGCGGGGTGCTGTTCGGTCACGTCCACCAGCGTTTCGAGGCGCGGGAGGGACAACTCAGCGTACTGGGTTCCCCCTCCACCTGCATGCAGTTCGAACCGCGCTCCACCACCTCGCACAGCGACCGACGGCTGCCGGGGTTTCGCTGGTTGAAACTGCGAGCCGACGGCACTCTCGAAAGCGGCGTCGAGAGGATAGCGGCCTGGCCGGACGCCACCGCCCCCCAACGATGAGGAGTTCCCGCCCGCTGCGCATCGTCTCCGGCGGCCAGAGCGGCGTGGACCGCGCGGCGCTGGACGCAGCCCTGGCCGCGGGGATCGCCTGCGGCGGCTGGTGCCCGCGCGGGCGGCGCGCCGAAGACGGCGTCATCGACGCCCGCTACCCGCTGCATGAGACCCCGCAGCGCGACTACCGCCAGCGCACCGAATGGAACGTGCGCGACAGCGATGCGACCCTGATCCTGCACCGCGGCGGGCCGCTGCGTGGCGGAACCGCACTGACCCGCGACCTCGCCCGGCGCTGGGAGCGACCCTGCCGCGTCGTGGATCTCGCCGCCCCTGGGGATCTCGCCGATCTGTTGTACTGGCTGCGCAGCGCATCGATCGCGGTGCTCAACGTCGCCGGCCCCCGCGAGAGCCAGCAGCCGGGCATCCAGCAAATCGCGCAGGAGTATCTTATGGGTCTGATTGCGGCGTGGCGCGAAAGCGCCGACGGATGACCAGATAAACCGCCGAGCCGACGATGCAGACCGCGCCGTTGAGCGTCAGCGTCGTCACCGTACCCAACCACTGCGCCGCCGATCCGGCGAGCAGGTGCCCCACCGGCGTCATGCCGATGAACGCCACCGTAAACAGCGCCATGGTGCGCCCGCGCAGACCGTCGTCCACCTGCAGCTGAATGTAGGTATTGGTGGCGGCCACCAGGGTGGTGAAGCCAAACCCCACCACCACCAGCGTCACCAGCGCCACCGGGAAGGCCGTCACCCGCGCCATAATCAGCAGCCCGGTCCCCGCCGCCACGCCGGCCCATCCGGCGGTGCGACGCAATCCGTCCGACGCGGTGCGGTTGGCCAGGCGCAGCGCACCGACAAAGGCCCCGATCCCCGCCGCACCCAGCAGCCAGCCCAGGGTGTCGGCCGCGCCGCCCAGCACGCGGTCGACGAACAGCGGCATCAGCACCGAATAGGGCACACCGAACAGACTCACCATCACTACCAGCAACAGCGCGAACAGGATGGGGCGGTGCGCCTTCGCATAGCGCAACCCCTCGCCCAGCGTGGTCGGCGCCGCTTCGCCGGAGCCTCGCCCCATGGGCCCCATCCGCCACAGCGCCAGCAGAACCGCACAAAAGCTGGCGCTGTTGATGGCGAACACCCAGCCCTCGCCCACCGCCGCCACCAGCACCCCGGCGAGTGCCGGCCCGACGACACGCGCCAGGCTGAAGAGGCTGGAGTTCAAGGCGATGGCGTTGGACAGCTCGGTGCGCGGCACCAGCTCCGCCAGCAACCCGTGTCGGGCCGGCATCTCCATGGCGTTGGCGAAGCCGAGCGCGGTGGCCAGCACCATGATGTGCCAGACATGGATGGTCCCGCCCAGGGTCAGCAGGGTCAGCACCAGCGCCTGCACCATGGCGAAGGCATGCACCACCATCAGAATGCGCCGCCGCTGCCAGCGGTCCGCCAGCACGCCGCCGAACAGCCCCAGCAGCATCACCGGCAGCTGGCTGAGGAAGGCCACCAGCCCCAGCATGAAGCTCGAACCGGTCAGCCGGTAGACCAGCCACGCCTGCGCCACGTATTGCATCCAGGTCCCGGTCAGCGACACCAACTGCCCGGCGAAGTAGAGTCTGAAGCGGCGGTGGGCGAGAGAGCGGAAGGTCAGCTGGAGGGCGTGC
>JBNKCG010000102.1:0-27508 GCA_050287605.1 Gammaproteobacteria bacterium
AGTCGGCCGACACGTTTCGCAAGCGGCCGCCCGGCGCCATGCCGTCGAACTATCCGCAGTACGAGGGCGTCAAGATCACGGCCTACGAGGTGCTGAGCCAGCAGCCCGGCGAAGACGCTAATCACGTCACGCGCGAAGTGAAGATCGACTACTACTGGGATTCCAGCCCCAGCGTGCGCACGCTGACGCAGATACAGCACTGGGTCTACGAACCGGACGAGAAGCTCTGGTATCTGGAGGACGAACTGCCGGAGTTCAAGTAGGGTCGAGCCGTCTTAGAAACCGTCGCTGGTGTCGTTCAGTTCGGGGATGATCTTGGGCGGCATCTGCAGGTAGTAGCCCTGTTCCAGCAGCTGATCGATGACCTGATTGACGTCTTCGCGCGCCAACGGCCGCTCGGGGTGCAGGTCGATCTCCATCACCTTCTCCAGCCGGCCCATGGCGGCCAGCAGCGCGGCCGGTACCAGCGGTTCGTACTCTTCCTCCCTGACGTACAGGTACATCTCGTCCTTCTTCAGGCTCTTGAAAATCCAGCAATGGACGCTGCGGGCGGAGTCGGACATGGCGTGGCTTCGTGATCAGGGGGCGGGTATTGTAGCGTCGCCGAGGTGGGTCGCCAAAAACTCCGCGACGCCGTCGCGGTAGCGCGCGCCGCTGGTCAGAAAGCCGTCGTTGTGCGTGCCGCTGATGGTCAGCAGGTGTTTGGGTTCGTTGGCGGATGCGTAGAGCGCTTCGCCGTGTTGGTAGGGAATGAGATCGTCGTCGCGGCTGTGCACGATCAGCAGCGGGGTGCGGAGGGCGCCCAGTGCGGCGCGGGTTTCATAGCGGATGCGCGTGAATGCGCGTACGGGAAACCAGCGGTAGTGCTCGGCGCCTAGATCCGCCACCGAGGTGAAGGTCGATTCCAGGATCAGCGCGCGCGGTGCGTGCCGGCGCGCCAGATTCGCGGCGATGGCCGCACCCAGCGAGCGGCCGAAGATCACGATCTCCTCGGGAGGGATGGCACGCGTCTCGGTGAGATAGCGCCACGCCGCTTCGGCGTCGTGGTAGGTGCCCGCCTCGCTGGGTTTGCCGCTGCTTTCACCGTAGCCGCGGTAGTCGAAGATGAAGACGGCCAGTCCCAGATCATGGAACAGGCGTACCGATTCCAGGCGATGGGAGATGTTGCCGGCGTTGCCGTGGTGAAACAGCAGGGTGGCGCGCGGTTTTGGTGCCGGCACGAACCATCCGCTCAGGCATTCGCCGTCGTCGGTGGTGAAGACGACGGGATCGAAGGCCATGCCGTGTTCGCGGGGCGTTGATTCGATTTCGCGGGTGGGTATGGTGGGGGAGAAGATCATGCGCTCCTGCGAGACATAGAGCAGCAGCCCGATGCCCAGGTAGACCGCGACGCTGAATGCCGCCAGATAGGCGAGTATCGACATGGCGCCGCGCTATTCGCCTTCCGCTTTGCGCTCCGGTGCCAGGGTGGTGAGCTTCTTGGGGGCGACGGCGCCGCCGGAGATGATGAAAGTCATCGCCTCATCCATGCTCCAGTCCGTGGAGATCACCTGGTCGAGGGGGACCAGTTCCAGATAACCGGAGGTGGGGTTGGGCGTAGTGGGCACGTAGACCGCGGCCAGCTCTTTGCCGGTGCGCTGGTCGGTCAGGGTGCGTGTCACGAATCCCACCGCCTGCATCCCGGGCGAAGGAAACTCGATCAACACCACGCGCTGCGGGCCGCCCGGCTCCTGGCGCAAAGCCGCCAGCAGTTGTTGGGTGGAGCCGTAGATTTTTTTCACCACCGGGATGCGGTGCATGATGCCGTCGAACAGCGCAATCAGACGCTGGCCGATGACCCAGTTGGCGATCCAACCCAGCAGGTAGAGTCCGATCAGGATCAACGCGACGGCGATGGTGTTTTGAAACCAGGGCTGCAGCATCCATTGAGAAATATCAGGTGCCGAGTTGGCGAGTGCGCGTGCGGCTACGCGCACCCACGGGGTGCCGATGGCGGCCAGCTGTTTGAACAGGAATTCGAACACCAGCCAGGTGATCCAGAGCGGGATCACCACCAACAGGCCGGCGAGCAGGTTGTTGCGCGTGCGGGGGAGAAGGCCTTTCTGGCCGCTTTTGCTCATCGGATTTGCTTTTGAGATGCGCGGGGTACGCGGTTATACGGGCGGCGGATTCACCGGGCAGATGACTTCCAACACGTCCAGCAGTTCCAGGTTGGCCGCCCGGATTGCGGGGTCGATCACCTCGTCATTCAGCCCCGTCACTTCCCACGCGGCAGGGGCGATCGACGGCGGTAGCGATGCCGGTGGTGTGCTGCTCTTGAGGATGGGTTCGACGGTGCTGGCGATGGCGTTGGCGATATGCAGCAAGGCGGTCTCACGGGGAAAGTTTTCGGCGCCGACGGGGTTGTGATGATACCGCACCGGTTCCCACAGGTTTTGCGGCAAGTCCCATGTCTTGAGCAGTTCGGCGCCCACGTCGCTGTGATCGAAACCGAGTATCTCCTGTTCGGCAACGCTCAAACTCTCCTCCTGTTTGTTGGCTCGGGTCAGAACCAACGCGGCCTCTTTGGGCAGCTGGTTGTAGATGACCAGTTGCCCCACATCGTGCAACAGACCGGTGAGGAAGATGGACTCGCGGCCGGGGATGTTGCACTGCCCCGCCAGGTTGCGCGCCAGCAGACCGGTATAGACGCTGTGGTGCCAGAACGAATCCATGTCCACCAGATCGGTGGAGATCTTGTTGAATACGATGTTGGCGGACGATGCCATCACCAGCGAGCGCAGCTCTTCGAGTCCGATGATGGTGACCGCCTGGGATACGGTGTCGATGCGCGAACGAAAGCCGTAGAGTGCGCTATTGACGATTTTCAACAAGCGCGCGGTCAGTGCAGGATCGAGACGGATGACACGGCCAACCTGGTTGGAGGTTACGTTGGGGTCGTCCAGCATTTCGTTGACCCGATAACAAACCTCGGGCAACGAAATCAGTTGCGCGACCTGTGCAACCAGATCCTGACTGTTCATGCGTGAGCATCTCCGTAAGCACCTGAAAGTTCGCTTGATTCTAACAAAGCGATCGCATCGGCGATATGTTCAGCAACCGCATTCGGCAGGCGTGTCGATGCCCGTTGTGAGCGCGGTTATGTCGCAGTGCGACAAAGAGAACACTTAGTAATAACCCTAATCTGTGTCTATACTGCGCCTTGTTGTGCGTTTCGGGCACCGTAACAACGCGAAGTAATGGGGGGCGCCGGAAGCTCGCAGCAAGGCACTTGGTACCAATAAGTTAGTTAGGGGTCAACTAGTATGAAGACAGGAACTGTAAAGTGGTTTAACGATGCGAAAGGGTTTGGATTCATTTCTCCGGAGGAGGGCGGTGAGGATGTTTTCGTCCATTTTTCGGCGATTCAGGCAGAAGGATTTCGAACGCTCAACGAGGGACAGAAGGTGACGTTCGAAGTGGAGCGCGGCCCTAAGGGTCTGCAGGCTTCCGGTGTAACCGTCGTCACCTGATCAAACGTCCAACGATAAGCTGTAACAAAAGCCCCGCCGCAACGGCGGGGCTTTTTTTATGACCGGCCCGGCCTTCGAGCCTAGGCGTTGTCCTGTACCACATCCTGCTCTTGTTGCTCCAGCCATTGTACGACTTCCAGCAGCGGTAACGGTTTGGAGATCGCATAGCCTTGCAGGTAGTCGATACCGATGTTGCGCAGACGCTGGGCGGCATCCGGCGTGGTGACGTATTCGGCGATGGTCTTGATACCCATCAGGCGCGCGATTGTCCCGATGGCATCGACCATGGCGGCGGCGATGTCGTCGCGGGCCACCTCGCGCACGAAGGGGGCGGCGATCTTCAGGTAATCGACGTTGAGGTTCTTCAGATGGGCCAGCGACGATAGTCCGGTCCCGAAATCGTCCAGCGCGACGTTGCAGCCGAGCTCGTGCAGCCCCTGGATCAGTTGTGCGACCTGGCGCAGCGCCGCCGCCGCGGTCGCCTCGGTGATTTCGAAACACAGTCCCATGGGGTCCATGCCAAATTCGCTCAACTGCGCGGTGATGAAGTCGAACAGCCCTTCATCAGAGAGCGAGGCGCTGGAGAGATTGATGGTGAAGATGTGATTGCCCGTGAACGAGGAGGGCAACGTGCTCAAGGTGCGCAAGGTGTGCCGTATCACCCAGCGATCCAGTTCGGGCGCCAACTGGTGACGTTCCGCTGCGGGCAGAAAGCTGCCCGGGTGCAGGACGTTTTCATCGTCGTCGCGCAACCGCATAAGGATCTCGCACAGTATTCGCTGACCCGGTAGCGCCGGCACAATGGGCTGGGCGTAGAGCGCGAAGCGATCCTCTTCCAGGGCGCGCTGCAAGCGCGGCAGCCACTGTTGTTCGCTGCGGCGGTCAATCTGATCGAGATTTTCCGGTGTGAACAGGTGCACGCAATTGCGGCCCTGTTCCTTGGCGGCGTAGCAGGCGGCGTCCGCAGCGTTCATGATTTGCGCGGCGTTGACCACGTCCTGCGTGATGGGGGCGAGGCCGATACTGGCGCCGATCTCGAAGGGCTGCTCCTGCCAGACGAAACGGTAATCGCGTATCAGATCGCACAGCGCCTGCGCCACCTGCATGCCTTTCGCTACGTCGCAACCTTCCAGCAGAACGGCGAATTCGTCGCCGCCGATGCGCGCCAGGGTGTCGTTGCCGCGCACCCGCTGGCTGAGCAGGTAGGCGATCTGCTGCAGCAGCTTGTCGCCGGCGTCGTGTCCGCAGCTGTCGTTGATGGGCTTGAAGTTGTCGAGATCCACGAAACACAGCACATGGTGGTTGCCCAGTTCGCGTGCCGAGGCCACCAGCTCGTCGAGTCGGCGCTCGAATTCGCGGCGGTTGAGCAGCCCGGTGAGCGGGTCGTGGCGCGCATGATAGGAGAGCAGGTGCGGCGCGTGGCGCAGGCTGGAGGCGTCGTAAAAAACCAGCACCGCACCACGTATCCGGCCGTCGGGGTCGCGGATGGGCGTCGCCGAGTCCTGCACCGCGATCTCCTCGCCGTCGCCGCGGGTCAGCAGCACGTCGCGTCCCAGAGTGACCGGCCGGTCCTCGGCCAGGCAACGCGCTATCGGGTCGAGACGTTCGCCCCCGGCGAAGGTGTCGCGCGAGCGGTAGATCTCGGTCAGCGGTCTGCCTACCGCCTGGCTTGCCTTCCAGCCGGTCAGCGTTTCGGCCACGGGGTTGAGGTAGCGCACGATCCGGGCGGTGTCGGTGGTGATGACGGCATCGCCCACCATGCCGAGCGTCGCGTTGGCAAGCTGCTCCTGGCGTGCCAGCAGCCGCGCCGCGACGCGTAATTTGGCGAGTCCGAACACGGCGATGAGCACGCTGACCGCCAGCAGCAGCACCATGAACAGCAGACGCCGCTGATTCTTTTTGGCGATGTCCTCGATACGCGCGCGGGTCTCTCCGGCCACCGCGTGGCCGATGGCCGAAAGGCTGTCGATCGCACGGGTGGCGGAAAGCAGCCAGCGCGTTACGCTGACCGGGTAGTCGCCGTGCCGGTCCGCCAGCAGCACCTGGCGGCGCAGCGGGTCGTAGTCTTCCTCGAGGGTGCGTTTCATCTCGGCGACGCGCTCGCTGAGCTGCGTCGAGAGCTGCGTGTGATCGACGGCGTTGAAGATGGTCTCCAGGTGATTCTGTACGACGCCGCGATAGCTGGCTAGCTGGGCGCGCATCGCCTCGGGAACGACCACTTTGCGCGCGATGTAATAGGCCATCACGGTGCGCTCGCGTCCCAGGTACTCCGCGGCGCTGGCGGCCGAGACACCGAGGTCGAGCGTTAGCCATTCCACCTCTGCCGGTTGATTGAGCAGTGTCACTGCGATGCGCTGAACCAGTCGCACGTTGTCGATCAGGCGCGTGGTCGTGGTGAACCAGGACTCCAACCCCATTTCCGCGTCCTGCCCCGCCAGCAGCGGGTCGAGCTGGCGGCGGCGGCTCATCAGATCGCTGTTGGCGAAATGCAGCGCAGCCAGTGCGGAGTGGTATCCGGAGCCCTGACGAAACAGCGCTTGGATCTGGTCGGCGATGCCCAGCGCCTGCGCCAATTCCTGGTCGGCTTGGGAGCGCTGGGCGAGTATCTGATCGTGGGTGGCGCTGCTGAGCCCCTGGGGATTGCCCAGGGCGCCGGCGCTATATGCGCGTTCCCGCGCGTAGGCGTCGGCTGCCGAACCGAGATGATCGGCCATGAGGGTGACGCGGATCAGCGCCGCAGCGGAGCGGTAATTCTGGTACGCGTTGAGCACCAGCAGGGTGGCGAAGAGGGTGGCGAGCAACGCCAACGTCACCAGCACGGTGGAGAGGGTGCGGTGGGGAGATGAGCGTTTTTCTAACATCTGGGAGTCGGGTGCCCCGGGGCTGCGTCACGCAGGTCGAAGTCCTGTAGGTAACACAGCGGTGCGGCGCTCGGCAACCGGCGGCGGTTACCGGCTGCGCGCTTCCAGGGTCTCCCACTGCCGGTAGGCGGCGTCCAGTTCCGCTTCCAGCGATTGCAGTCGCTGCTGGAGCGCCGTCACCCGGTCACCCTGCTCGCGATAGAACCGCGGATCCGACAACTGGGCGTGCAGTTGTACTTGCTCGGTTTCCAGGCTCTCGATGCGCTGCGGCAGCTGCTCCAGTTCACGTTGTTCCTTGTAGCTCAGCTTGCGACTGGCGCTGGCGGGTCGCGGTGCCGGGACGGCGGCCGCGGCCGTTTTCGCCGGGGCGCCAGGGGGTGGCGGCCGCTGGCGTAGCCAGTCGTTGTAGCCGCCCACATACTCGCGCAGCACCCCGTCGGCGTCGAACGCCAGCGTACTGGTGACCACGTTGTCGAGCAGGGCGCGGTCGTGACTGACCAGCAGCACGGTGCCGGTGAATTCCACCAGCCGCTCCTCGAGCAGCTCCAGGGTTTCGGCGTCGAGGTCGTTGGTGGGTTCGTCCAGCACCAGCAGATTGGCCGGTTGGGTGAAGAGCCGTGCCAGCAGCACGCGGTTGCGTTCGCCCCCCGAGAGGTTGCGCACGGCGCTGCGCGCCCGCTCCGGGGTGAACAGGAAATCCTGCAGATAGCTGATGATGTGGCGCGACTCGCCGCCCACGGTGATGCGCTCGCTGCCGTGGGCGACGTTGTCGATGACGCTGCGCGCCTCGTCGAGCTGCGCCCGGTACTGGTCGAAGTAGGCGATCTCCAGCCGGGTGCCGTGCTTGACCGTACCGGTGGCCGGTTGCAGATCGCCCAGCAGCACCCGCAGCAGCGTCGTTTTGCCGCAGCCGTTGGGGCCGATGACGCCGATCTTGTCGCCGCGCAGGACGGTGGTGGAGAAGTCGCTGAACAGCGTGGCATCGTCGTAGCGGCAGCCGATACCTTCGGCCTCGATCACCACCCGCCCCGAGCGCTCGGCCTCGCTGATCTGCAGGCGCGCGTTGCCGCTGTGCGAACGGCGCTGGCGGCGCTCCTCGCGCATGCGTTCCAGGGCCCGTACCCGGCCTTCGTTGCGGGTGCGCCGCGCCTTGATCCCCTGGCGGATCCAGACCTCCTCTTCGGCCAGCTTCTTGTCGAAACGTGCCTGTTCGGCCTGCTCGGCCGCCAGGCGCTCTTCGCGCCGGCGCAGGTAGTTGGCGTAGTCGCCGGGCCAGTCGCTGAGCCAGCCGCGGTCCAGTTCCACGATACGGGTGGCCAGGTGCTGGAGAAAGACGCGGTCGTGGGTGACGAACACCACGGTGCCGGGGAACTTGAGCAGCTCCTGCTCCAGCCACTCGATGGTGGCGAGGTCGAGGTGGTTGGTGGGTTCGTCGAGCAGCAGCACATCGGGCTCCACCACCAGGGCGCGTGCCAGCAACGCGCGGCGGCGCTGGCCGCCGGAGAGTGCCTCGAAGGGCACATCGGGGTCGAGTTGCAGGCGCGAGAGCGTCGCCTCTACCCGTTGGTTGAGGCGCCAGCCGTCGGCCGCCTCCAGGGCATGGTGGACCTGGTCGAACTCGGCGAGCGCCGTGCTTGCGCCGGTCGCGACCGCCAGGCTGAGTGCGTGGTGGCGCTGGATCAGCGTACCGATGTCGCCCAACCCTTCGGCGACCACGTCGAAGACGCGGTGGCCGGGCGCGCTGCGCGGCACCTCCTGCTCCAGGCGCGCGATGCGCAGTGCGGGGCGCAGGCTGCGTTCGCCGCCGTCGGGGGGCAGCGTCCCTTCGAGGATGCGCATCAGCGTGGTCTTGCCGGCGCCGTTGCGCCCCACCAGGGCGATGCGTTCGCCGGGTTCGATGTCCAGCGCCACCCGGTCGAGTACCACCTGGGTACCGACGCTGAGGTCGATGTCGCGCAACCGGATCAGGCTCATGGCGATGCGGGAGGCGCGCTTTTGCGCAGGGTTTCATAGGCGCTGCGGATGGCGTGAAAGCGCAGCGTATCGCCGCCGCGGTCCGGGTGGTGGCGCTGGGCCAGGCTGCGATAGCGGCGGGTGATGGCGGCGTGATCCACCGGATCGACGAGTTCCAGCACGGCCAGCGCCGCCTGGCGCTGCTCGTTGGCCGCGAGACGCTCCCAGAACTGCGTCAGCAGCGTCTCCACCTCGACGCGATCGGTGGTGTCGAGGTGGCTGAGATCGTCGTAGTAGGCGCGCAGCGGATCGTGGGGGACGATGCCGCTCTCGCCGTGGCGGTGCGGGGCGAGCCGGATCTCCAGGGCATCCATTTCGAGCCAGGCGTTGCCCTGCGCCAGGTACTCGTCGCGCAGGCGATAGAGGGCGTGGCGCAGCAGGAAGTGGCTCTGAAACAGCACCACCGGATCGCTGAGCGGGCCGTCGGGATAGCCGGCGACGGCCCGGGTGCGCAACTGCTGAATCACCTGGTATTCGCGTATCCCGTCGCGATGTTCCGCCAGCAGATCGCGCAGCGCCTGTAGGAGCGGCGCGAGCGGTGCCCGGTCGCCGCCGGCAGATTGCGCTTGGTGGCTTTCGCCGCTCCTATGCGCGGGTCGGCTGCCGCGTCGCCTTTGGATCATGGCCGGCCCAATCGCTGTCGCGGCAGATGTTGCGGTGTTACTCGACCAGCGCGGCGCTTTCGATGATCACCGCCTCCGTGGGCACGTCCTGGTGGAAACCCTGGCTGCCCGTCTCCACCTTGGCGATAGCGTCCACCGCCTCCATGCCCTCCACCACCTGGCCGAAGACGGCGTAGCCGTAGCCGTGGGGCGAGGGGTCGCGATGGTTGAGGAAGTCGTTGTCCACCAGGTTGATGAAGAACTGCGCGGTGGCGCTGTCCACCACCTGGGTGCGCGCCATGGCGATGGTGCCGCGGTTGTTGGGCAGGCCGTTGTCGGCTTCGTTCTTGACGGGCGCGCGGGTGTCCTTCTGCCGCATGTCGGCGGTGAAGCCGCCGCCCTGGATCATGAAGCCGCTGATGACGCGGTGAAATATGGTGCCGTCGAAGAAGCCGTCGTTGACGTAGTCGATGAAGTTGGCCACGGTCTTGGGGGCTTTCTCGGCGTTCAGCTCCAGGGTGATGTCGCCGTGGTTGGTTTTGAGCAGCACGCGGGGGGATGAATCGCTCATGGGGACTCCTCGATGGGGTGTTGACGGGGGCGGCGCCCTCGGCGCCCTGGGGTGTTATCCGCGCTAGTCGCGGGTATCGGTAAGCAGCAGCCGGGTGGTTTCGGTGCCCAGGTTGTTCTCGTCGACGAATTCCAGCTTGTGGGAGCCGATGCCGACCACGTCGCCGTGCTTGAGCCGCACGCGGGTGATGCGCCGGCCGTTGATCAGCGTGCCGTTGGTGCTGTTCTTGTCTTCCAGCCAGACGTCGCTAAACCCTTCCAGGTAGGCGCTGGGCAGAATCTCCACCCGGGCGTGCAGACTGCTCACCGTGGCGTCGTCCAGTTGAATGGGGTTGCCGGGGGCGCGCCCGATGGTGACCTCTTTGTCGTTGAGGGGGTACTCGCGCACGATCACGCCGTTGACGATTTTGACCAGTTTGGGCATCTCTCGGACCGGTTCCTGCCAGAGTGGACTCGGCGCCGCGGCGGCGGCGTCGGGGCATTATAGCAAAGCGTATGGGCAGGACTGGCGTGCGTGTTTCGCGTTGTGTCGCGCGCGATCCGGCTCAGATGCAGCGGCGCAGCGCCTCGGCCAGTGCGGCGCCGCTCTGGTAGCGCTTCTTGGGGTCTTTGTTGAGGGTGCGGCTCACCAGGCGGCTGATGCCGGTGGAGAGCTCGGGGCGCAGGCGGACGACGGCCTTGGGCCTTTCGTTGAGGATGCGATAGAGCACGTTGGTGACCGAATCGCCCGTGAACGGGAGTTCGCCGGTGAGCAACTGGTAAAGGGTGGAGCCCAGGGAGAAGAGGTCGGAACGTCCGTCCACCTTCTTGCCCGCCACCTGCTCGGGCGACATGTAGGCGGGGCTGCCGAGGATGGAGCCGGACTTGGTCTTGCTCTCGTCGGTGAGGCGGGCGATGCCGAAATCGGTCACCTTCACCACGCCGGTATCGCGGTTGTAGATGATGTTGCCGGGCTTGATGTCGCGGTGGACCACGTTGCGGCTGTGGGCGTAGTCGAGGGCGTCGGCCACCTGGGCGATCACCTCCAGTGCCTCTTCCGCCGGCAGCAGGTGGTCGGGGTGGGTGTAGGCATCGAGGCTGCTGCCCTCCACGTAGTCCATGGCGATGTAGGCCAGGTCGTGCTCCTCGCCCACGTCGTAGACGGTGACCACGTTGGGGTGGTCGAGTCTGCCGGCCGCCTCGGCCTCGCGGTAGAAGCGCTTCTGCACCTCCTCCAGCTCCTGGCCTTCGAACTCTTCGGTGAGGGCCAGGCACTTGATGGCCACCTTGCGCCCGATCTTGGGGTCGACGCCGCAGTAGACCACGCCCATGGCGCCGCGCCCGAGCTCGCTCTCGATGTGGTAGCGGCCGATGATGGGGCGTTCGATGGTGGGGTCGTTGACCATCACCACGGTGGCGGCGTTGGCGGCGCCGGTGGCGGTAAGCGGTGCGTGTTGGGTGACGGTGCGGAAGCGCTGGCGGCGGTTCTCCACGTCGCGGTAGCCGGGATCGACCTCGATGATCCTGTCGTACGCGGCCAGCGCCTTGCCGAATTGGCGGCGGCGTTCGAACTCCAGCGCCAGGTGATAGAAGGGTTCCAGGTTGTCCCGTCCCGGCGGGCATTGGCAGAGGCGTTCGTAGGCCAGGTCCAGGCGGCCCTGGTTCATCAGGTTTTCGGCCAGGGTGCGCAACGCGTCGCTGGTGCGGCGCTGCATGGCCGTCAGCCGCGCGGCGTAGCGTTGGTGCCAGTAGATCATCACCTGGCCGCCCAGCAGCAACAGGCTGGGCACGGTCACCGGCAGCCAGCGGCCCTGGGTGACCAGCAGCAGCACACCGGCGTTGAGCAGCGCCAGCGCACCGACGCCGCCTACCAGCAGGCCGATGCGCCCGTGCCAGCGCGCGGGCAATACGATGAGGTAGACCAGCACCGCCAGCAGCAGGGCGCGCTGCGCACCGTAAAACCAGAACGGTACCTCCAGCGCGGCGCCGTTCAACAGCGTCGCCACGGTGTGAGCCTGCCACAGCACCGGGGCCAACGTGTAACCACCGGGGGCAACGACCGGGGCCACCGCCTGCGGCGCCACCGGGCCCAGCAGCACTACGCGGTTGCGTACCAGGCGCGCGGCGTCGCTGCGGGTCCAGAGCGCGGTAATGGGGATCTCCGCAACCATGCGCTGGCCGTTGCGGGCGTTGACGGGGGGCGGGTAGAGCACCCAGTCGTCGGCGGTGGGTAGCGGCGTTTTGCCCAGCTGCAGGCGGCCGTTGCCCAGCAGCCGTAGATCTTGTTCGCGGAAGGCGAGACCGTTCATGGCCACGCGCAGGGCGAACGAGGGGACCAGCCGCGTGCCGTCGCGCCATGCCATGTGTGTGCCGGTGGGCTCGCGGTCGGTGAGGTCCTGCAAGTGGCCGATGCCGGCGGCGGCCTCGGCGAATTCGGGCAGCGGCAGACGGTCGGTGGGTGCCGATGCGGCGGGGGCGCGCAGCAGCGGGGCGAGTGAGGCCAGCACCCCGTCGCGGCCGACGGATGGCAATGTCCAGCCGAGCGACTCGTGGCGCTGGCCGGGTACGCCCAGGTCGGCGCCCAGTACGACGCTGCCGGCGCGCTGCAGCGACTGGGCCAGGATGCGGTCGGTATCGAGGCGGCGCAGCCAGTCGCGCACCTTGTCGCGTGCCTCGCGCGGCAGGCCGATGGCCTGCTCTTGGTATTCGGGGAGACGCGCCGGGGTCTGCGGTTCGGCCAGCGGAAAGGCCAGACCGATGGTGCGGGCGCCCAGCTTGTCGAGCTGGTCGACCACCGAGGCGATACGGTCGCGCGGCCAGGGCCAGGGACCGAAGCGCTCGATCGCTTCGCCGTCGACGCTGGCGACGGTGACCGTCTGATGGCTGTCGGTCACCGGGGCCAGTGGCAGGACCTGCCGCAGCGCCCACTGTTCGACGCGTTGCAGCGGCGCGGTATAGGTGGCCAAGACCACCAGCAGGGTGGTCAGGGCCAGCACGCTCCGATAGTTGACGAGCAGACGGCGTAACACGGCGAATCGATTGAACCTGAGTCGAGATCCCGTCCCGGGATCGCGTTTGTTATGGAACCCCGATTGTCCTCGAATTCCGGGGCAGGCTCAACGCGGTCGGGGACCGGCGGCGGCCGCCGGTCCCCGCGGTTGGATCACTTCACGGAGATCAGTTCGACCTCGAAGATGAGCGTCTCGTTGGGGCCGATGGCGCCACCGGCGCCGCGCTCGCCGTAGGCCAGGTCGGCGGGGATGAAGACCTGCCAGCGTGCCCCTTCCTTCATCAGCTGCAGCGCCTCCTGCCAGCCGGGGATGACGCCCCCCACCTGGAAGCTGGCGGGCTCGCCGCGCGCGAAGGAGCTGTCGAACTCCTTGCCGTCGAGCAGGGTGCCGCGGTAGTGCACCGTCACGGTGCTCTCCTTGGTGGGCGCCTTGCCGGTGCCGGCCTTGATCACCTTGTACTGCAGTCCGCTCGCGGTCTGCACCACGCCCTCTTTCTTGGCGTTTTCGGCCAGAAACTTCTTGCCGGCTTCCTGGGCAACCTGGGCGGCGGCGGCGTGTTTCTTCATCTGTTCGTCGCGCAGCGCTTGGATGACGGCCTTGCTATCTTCGGCGGAAATGCGCGGAGTGCGTCCGGCGTAGACGTCTTTGATGGCCTGGGCCAGGGCGTCGGCGTCCAGGTTGAGGCCGTCGCGCTTCAGGTTCTGGCCGATCTGCAGGCCCACCGTGTAGCCCAGCTTCTGCTGCTGGGTGGTCAGTTCGGCGACCTCCGCTGCCTGGAGGGGGGCGGCGACCAGAGCCAGGAGGGCGGCGCCGAGCAGGGGATATTTCATGATGACTCCTTGGTTTCGCGGGACGGGTGCTGTCGTCCCAATTGCTACGAGGTCGGCCATCTTCCCACACGGCGGCCCGTGAGGCCAGCGGGCTGCGCCGGCGGGCTGACGTTCAATGTTCTCCGGACGAAGCGCTGGGGAGTTGGGCGGGGGCGTCCGATCTGTCGGTGACCAGGTCGCGCAGGGTGCGCCCGCCCAGCGCCTGGGCGATGGCCGCCTCCACCTGATCGGTCAGCGCCGTGACGCCGGGTGCGGTGGTGACAGCGCTGTCTTCGGAGGAGATGGCCTCGCCGCGCACCGCATCGAGCAGTTCGGTGAGCGGGATGGTCTCCAGCGAGCGGGTCGGTACCCAGCCCGCCGGGGTGCGGGCCTCGGTGAGCAGGCCGCGCTGGGCGAGAGCGTACATGACGATGGCGGCCGCCTCGTCCGTGGTGGCCAGCGCATGCGCGAGCTGGTGGGTGGTGGGGGGGGGAGCGCCGGCGTGGAAGGCGCGCCCGACAAGCAGCCCGATCTGCAGCGCCAGGGTTTCGCGCTCGCGGTTGCTGAGCCGCAGCACGCCGTTGGAGCGGCGCAGGTGGTGGGGATTCTGGTGATAGAAGGCGATGCTGGCGCCGATCAGCAGAATCAGCCACCCCAGGTAGAGCCAGATCATGAACAGGATCAGGCTGGCGAAGGCCGAATAGATGGCGGTGTACTTGGCCGAGTTGACGATGAAGGCGGCGAACGCCCAGCCGGTGGATTGCCAGAGGATGCCGGCGAAGATGCCGCCCACCAGCGCCGAACGCAGGCGTACCCGGGTGTTGGGCACGAAGACGTAGATCATGGTGAAGGCGGCGACGATGAGCATGTAGGGCACCAGGCGTCCCACGGCGTCGAATACCACCCCCATCAGCGGCACCGCGCGCAGCGTCTCCATCACGCTGTGGTTCATCGCCGAGGCGGTGAGCCCCACCGCGCTGAACACCAGTACCGGTCCGATCACCACCACGCTCAGATAGTCGCTGAAACGCTGCGCGAAGCTGCGTGCGTCGCTCACCCGCCAAGCGTAGTTAAAGGCGCGCTCGATCTTCTGCAACAGTGACACCACGGTGTAGAAGAGCAGCAGCAGCCCGACGCCGCCCAGCACGCCGGCCTTGACGTTGGCGACGAATCCGATGACCTTTTCGGTGATCTCGACGCCGCGCTCGCCCATGGGTTCGAGCACGTTAAGCATCAAAGTCTCGATGCGGCTCTCGACACCGAAACCCTTGAGCACCGAGAAACTCACCGCCAGCAGCGGCACCAGCGACAGCAGTGTGGTATAGACCAGGCTCATGGCGCGCAACGTCAACTGGCCCTCGGCCACGTCGCGCACCAGCACGTAGAGCGTGCGCGCGGCCTGGGTTGCCCAGCGGCGCGGGGGCGGCAGGGCTTCGAGGCGATCCTGCCAGATGCGGTCGGTGAACTGCTCTTTGAGTTGAATGAGGGATGGCATGGGTGCAATGGTAGTGGCAACGGCGCGCGCTGCCCAGATGGCAGGGATGGCCAGACGATGAAACACGATGAACGAAAGCGCAAAGGGCACCATGGGACAGATCCGTAGCAGCGAGTTCCAACCGGCGTGGTGGTTACGCGGGCCGCATGCACAGACGCTGTGGGCAAGCACGGTACGCCCGACGCCGCGGCCGCGGCTGCGACGCGAGCGCCTGGAACTGCCGGACGGCGATTTTCTCGATCTCGACTGGGCCGAGGGCGGCGCCGGGCCGGTGGTGTTGCTGCTGCACGGGCTGGAGGGGTCGGTGGAATCCAACTACGCCTCGGGTCTGCTCAAGGAGTTGCAGACGCAGGGCTATACGGCGCTGCTGATGCACTTTCGCGGCTGCAGCGGCGAACCGAACCGTTTGTCGCGCAGCTACCATTCCGGCGAAACCTCCGATCTGAACCATCTGGTGCAGCTTCTGCGCCAGCGCTACCCTGAGCGCCGGCTGGCGGTGGTGGGCTATTCGCTGGGGGGCAACGTGTTGCTGAAATGGTTGGGCGAGCAGGGCCGACGGGCGCCGCTGGATGCCGCCGTGGCGGTCTCGGTGCCGTTTCAGTTGGGGCGCGTCTCCGATCGCTTGGGGCGCGGCTTCTCGCGGCTTTATCAGTGGGTGTTGCTGCGCCGCCTGCGCATCAACCTCAAACGCAAGCAGCAGCGCGTGCGCCTGCCGTTGGCGGCGCTGGAGGTCGCGGAGCTGACCAGTTTTCGCCGTTTTGACGATGCCGTGACCGCACCGCTGCACGGCTTTGCCGACGCTCACGATTATTACACGCGCTGCAGTTCGCGGCAGTTTCTCCACGCGATCACCGTGCCCACGCTGGTGCTGCACGCGACGGACGATCCGTTCATGCTGCCGGACGTGGTGCCGGCGCAAGCCGAACTGGGTAGCGGCGTGACGCTGGAACTTGCCGAGCGCGGCGGACACGTGGGTTTCGTGGGCGGCGCGTGGCCGTGGCGTGCGCACTACTGGCTGGAGGCGCGTATCCCCCGTTTTCTTGAGCAACGGTTGCGCGCCGATGCCGTCTACCCATCCGAACACGAAGAGGTTGCCTGATGAGCGAGCCGCTGACCCTGGTAGTGTTGCTGGCGTTGGGCCTGGCGGGGCTGGCCGCGCTGGCCAGCGGGATCGTACGACTGTTCCGCCGCAAGCTGTTTACCGGCAGCGGCTTGTCGACGTTGGGCGCGATCGTGCTGGCGGGTGCCGGACTGGGCCTGGCGCTGGCGAGCAACCTCTACACCTACCATCGCTTCACCGCCGAACAGGCGGTGGTGGACCTCAACTTCGAGCGCCTGGGCGAACAGCGCTTTCGCGTGGCCGTCATCGATCCCCAGGGCGACGTCCAGCATTTCGAACTGCGCGGCGACGAGTGGCAGCTGGATGCGCGCTTGCTGCGCTGGCAGGGCAGGGCGACGCTGTTGGGGCTGGACCCGCTCTATCGCCTGGAGCGCATCAGCGGCCGCTACCGCGACCTGCAACGCGAGCGTGAGGCGCAACACACCGTGCACGCCCTGAGCCAGGCTGCCGGTCTCGATCTGTGGCAGTTGGCGCGCGGCTATCGGGATTGGCTGCCGTTCGTCGATGCGGCCTACGGCAGTGCCACGTACCTGCCGATGGCCGACAAGGCGCAGTACGCGGTCACGCTCAACGCCAACGGATTGATCGCCCGCCCGGGCAACGAAGCGGCAAAGGAAGCACTGCGCGACTGGTAGCGGTCGCGGCTCGCAGCTACAGCATCAAACGCCCGGCGCGGACCAGCCGCTCGCGCCAGAATTCGTCATCCAGTGTGCCGCGCATCACGCTCTTGCCGCTGGAGGGCGCGTGGACGAACTGGTTGTGGCCGGTATAGATGGCAACGTGTCCCACCTTGCGCTCGAAGTGGAAAAACAGCAGATCGCCCGGACGCAGCGCATCCAGTGAAATGGGCTGCGCGTTGCGGTACAGGCCCCCCGTGGTACGCGGTACCTGCGCGCCCGCTCGCCGGTAGGCGAAATAGACCAATCCGCTGCAATCGAAACCGCGCGGTGACGCCCCGCCATAGTGATAGGGGGCCCCCACCTGGGTGACGGCCGTCCGCGCGGCGAGATCACCTACGCGCGTAGTGCCGATCTGCGGCGCGGCGGGTGGATCCCCTGGCGCCGGTGCCGGCCAGTTGATGGCGCTGGCGCAGCCTCCCGCCAGCGTGATGGCGCAGAGGAGCGCGAAGCGCCGTAGTCGCGATGAGGTCATGGAGCATCCCTTCATCGTTGCCCGTCAGCTCGACCTTAAAGTTAACGGTTTTCAAGGAGCCTCTTCAAGCGCGCCGGCCCGCTTCCGGTGAGGCACCACCCGCGGTATTCCAACATCGCCTGTCCCCGATCGAGCGTTACCAGCGTCGGGTGCGACGGCACCCGATAGGGTTTCGGGGCCTGTCCGTCGATCAGCCGCAACAGGTTGCGAGCCGCCGCGCGCCCTTGGTGGATGGCGTGGCTGGCGCGCTTGGTCTCCTGATGGCGCCCATGCGGCGGCGCTGCTGCATCGCCGACCAGGAAGCAGTGCGGGTGGTCCGTCAGTTGCAGCGTACCCGTCGCGATCAGTCCGTCGGGCGAATTCAGCCCCTGCGCGTCGAAGCGCAAATCGGCGTGGCTGCCGATGCAGCAGATAACGCGGTGGGCAGGCATTTCGCCACTGGTGGTGGTGACGTGGTCGTGGTGGACACGCTCGACACGCTGCCCGGTCATCACGCTGATGCCGCATCGTGTCAGGTGAAGGCGCAGTGCCTCGCCGAGCCGGGGGTGGCAGTGCGGTGCCAGCCGCGGTTGCTGTTCGATGACCACGACAGCGATGTCCGCGGGGTCCACTCCCTGTGCCCGGCAGCGCGTATCGGCCAGGGTGCGAATCGCCATCGCGAACTCGATGCCGGTCAATCCACCGCCGACGACCATCAAGGTACGGCGGGTCTCGCCGGCGGCCGTCGCCGTACACAGGGTTTCGATCTCGCCGCGCAGGCGCGCCAGATGTCGCGCGGACTTCGGGTAGTAGACGGTGAATCCGTCGTCCTGGTCGAGGGGGGTCGCTTTGCCGCCGGGTGCGATGATGAGGTAGTCGAAAGCGTGGTGCTCGGTTGCGGTGGCCACCGTTCGCTGGGCGAAGTCGATGGCGGTGACCCGTTCGGTATGCAGTTGCACGCGGCGCGTATCGAGCAGCTGAACCAGCGGCCGGTTGATCCGCTGTTCGGGTAACTCGTCGAGCAGCAGGCGCGGAAGCAACGGGTAGTGGTAGAGGACGGGGGTGCGGTTGAAGGCGACGATTTGCACATCATCGCGGCGTTGGCGGGAGAGCTCCTTGGCGGCGGCGACGCCGCCGAAGCCGCAGCCGAGGACGATGATGCGGGATTTGTTCACGTCGCAGCGCGGGCTTGGGAGACAGGGATGGTGCGGCTACGCCACACCCGTTGGTCCAGCGACTTCACGGCTTGCTAAAAACCTTGCGCAGCAACTCCGACGTCCGTGCTACGGGATCTTCCCTTATCCGCTTCTCCTCGGCCGCCAACTCCTGGAACAACCCGTCCAGTGTGCGCTGGGTGATGTAGCCGTCGAGATCTACCTCCTCCGGTTTCATGTAGCGGGTCACGAACTCCGCTTTGTCGATGACGCGTTTGTAGGTGCGGGTAACGCCGGTGGCTTCGGTGGCGGCGCTGACGATGGGGCGCATACGTTGCGATAGCGGTGTGCTGGTGCGCTCGCGGAAGTATTGAGTCGCCGCGTCGTCCGGCCCTTGGAGAATGTGGGCGGCGTCCTGCCAGCTCAGGCCGCGGATCGCACCGGAAAAGACGTCGATGCCTTCACCCACCGCCTGTTCGGCCGCATGGTTCATGGTGGCGACGAACTCGTCGGCCAACTTGTCCTGTTTCAGCTTGCGCAGCAACTTCTCCACTTGCTGCAGGGATTCGGGCATGGGGATGCGCAAGCGTGGATTGTCGAGAAAGGCGTTGCGCTGTTTCAGCCGGTCGGTCGCCCGGCGTGCGGCGACGAGCAGCGCTTCGCGCAATCCGTCCGTGATCTCTCGTTCGCTCAATCCGCTAACCGGCGCGACGGTGGCATTCTGCTCGCCCGAGAAGGTGTCCTGGAGTTTGCGTAGAAAATCCTTCCAGTCGGCATTTGCGCTGAGGGGTAACAGTGCGACCGCGATCAGCGGCAGTGCCCGGCGGCACGGAAGCAGGCGTTTCATGGCACGCGTCTCTTCGGAACGGGTGAAGCGCAAATGATATCTCGAATGTGTCTGCAAGGGGCGATGCGGTCCTATACCCGCCAACGGCTTCGTGTATCATCGCCCCGATAGCGGCGATTGGCGAGCAAATGAACCGGAGGCGGAAGAACGCAGTGGCATGTGAGCAGACTTCCGTCACCGATCCTGCCTATTGAGTACCGGTCCGGGCAACCGGGTTGTGACAGCCTGGGGTGACGTTCAAACGGGCGACATGAGAAGGCGGTATGGCAGATCTTGAGGCGCAAAACCGGTCGTTGCACCGTCGCCTGAAGGTGATGATGCGCTGGGCCGAAGAGAACGAAGAGCGCATGCGCCGTTTTCAGGCGCAGGAGCTGATGCTGCTGGGCGTCAACTCGCTCTACGAGCTGCTGCTGATGCTGATCCACGAGACGCGGGTCAAGTTCCGGCTGCAGACCATCACGCTGGTTCTGCTGGACCGCGATCACGAGATCCGTCACCTGTTACAGCACTTGGGCGTTCAGGCGGCCGAGCTGCCGCAGCTGCTGTTCGTGGACGATGCCGCGGCGCTGGAGGAGCTGTTCAACGACCAGCGCCAACCAACCCTGCAGGGATGCACACCCCAGTTTGCGCAACGGCTCTTTCCGCATCCCCTGCCGCAGCCGCTCAGCGCCGCGCTGCTGCCGCTGGTGCGCGACGGGCGCATCATCGGCAGCATCAATCTCGGCAGCGAGGATGCGGAGCGCTACCGGGGGACCCATTTCACCGATTTCATGGCCCACTTTGGCGCGGTGGTGGCGGTCTGTCTGGAGAACGCCCTCAACCACGAGCGGCTCAAACTGGTGGGGCTGACCGACACTCTGACTTCGGTGGCCAACCGGCGCTACTTCGACCAGCGTTACGAGGAGGAGCTGCGCCGTGTGGAGCGCGAGCGGCAACCGCTGAGCTGCCTGTTTCTGGATGTCGATCACTTCAAGCGCGTCAACGATACCTACGGTCATGCGGTGGGTGATTTCGTGCTGCAGGGGGTGGCGCGGATCATCAAATCGCATCTGCGCAACGTCGACATATTGGCCCGCTACGGCGGAGAGGAGTTTGTTGCGGTACTGCCGGGAACCGAGCTGGGCGAAGCGTTGGTTATCGCCGAGCGTATTCGCCAAGCGGTGGGGGGGGAGTGGTTCAATCATCCGGACCACGAACCGTTCAGGGTCACCATCTCCATCGGTGTTGCCGGATTGGGTGGCGGCGCGAAACCCCGCGAGTCGATAGGGGCGAATTTGCTGGAGCGGGCGGACGGCGCACTTTATCAGGCCAAGCACGGGGGGCGTGACCGGGTGGTCGACGGAGGAGAAGTAGGGTGAGCGGGATTTGCATCGCCGTCGGGGGGGCGATATCGGTGTGTGGGAACTGACCTGGTGCAATTGTTGACGGGAAAAAGGGGTTGACATAGCAAAAAGCTGAGGGTAGCGTCGCGCGTTACCTGCCAAAGACGTACAACCAGCAGGTGTAAAGCCCGCAGGGGCTTGTTGTCCTGTAGTACACAAGACACGCCTTAGCATCACAACGAGTAGATGACCAGGTCCCACGCAGGGGGCGTGGTTGGTGGAAGGGAATCTACCGCGTGCCGAGAGTTACAAGAAAACAAAGCGTTATAACGGCTTGCGGAGGATGTGATGTTCAAACTATTTGTGCTTACGGTTGTGGCCGTTGTGGTCAGCAACCTCATCTTCATGGTCTGATTGCTCCTTGAAATAACAACTTCGAAATATGGGAGAGGAGGGGCATGCGCTCCGGTTAGTCGAAGGGCGTATCGAACAACAATAACGAGCAGAGGTAGTCACTAGGTACCGGGATCCACAGCATCCCGGTATTTTTTTGCCAGCCGTTCGGCCTCGGCTGGCGTCAGGCGGTGCCCGGGCAGCGGCAGCAGGGCCGGCACTCGGCGCATGTACTCGCGGTACGCGGCGCCGTGGTACTCGAGCAGTTTGCGTTCTTCGTACCTGATTCCCACCGCGAGATACGCCGTCATGCACAGCGCGCTGACCAGCATGGCGGGATCCATGGAGCGGGTCCACAGGATCACCAGTCCGAGCGAATACCACGGGTGCCGCACGTAGCGGTGCAATGCCGAGAGATGCAGCGATTCCTGGTCCTCGATGCGCCGCTCGTGAGCGCGCCATTGCCGGGTGCCGATGAACTCAGCGGTATCGTAGTCGCGCAGCGTCCAGAGGAATCCGAGTAGTGCAAACGCCGCCAGGGCGTTGCTGATCCAGAACCCGATGCCGCTCCATTGCCACAGCGGATCGCCGCGCCAAAGATAGGCGAGAGCGAACGGCGGAATGAGCAATACCAGCGCGAGGGCGTTGTAGATCAATCGGTAGTAGCGCGGAACCGAGGGCCAGCGTGCCGCGATCCAGCGTTTTACGCTCAGCGCTGCCAACAGCGTGTGGATCGAGCCATAGGCGATCCACACCAGTACCAGCGCAGCGATTTGTGAGGCCGAAATTCCCATGGTGGCGCCGATTGTACGCTGCCGCGAGACGCCGTTGCGCTGTGCGCCGCAATCCATACAATGGGCACTCATTTTTTTAGGGCCTAGGTAACCTCCCATGGGATTCAAATGCGGCATCGTTGGCCTGCCCAACGTGGGTAAATCGACCCTGTTCAACGCCCTCACCAAGGCGGCCATCGCGGCCGAAAACTACCCCTTCTGCACCATCGAACCCAACGTGGGCGTGGTGCCGCTGCCCGACAAACGCCTCGATGCCCTGGCGGCCATCGTCAAGCCGCAGCGGGTGGTGCCCACCACCATGCAATTCGTGGATATCGCCGGGCTGGTAGCCGGCGCCTCCAAGGGTGAAGGGTTGGGCAACCAGTTCCTGGCCAACATCCGCGAGACCGACGCCATCGCTCACGTGGTGCGCTGTTTCGAGAACGACGACGTCACCCACGTCGCGGGGCGCATCAATCCGGGTTCGGACATCGAGGTGATCAACACCGAGCTGGCGCTGGCGGATCTCGCTACGGTGGAGAAGGCTGCCGAGCGTGCCAGAAAAGCTACCAAAGCCGGGGGCGACAAGGAGGCCATTGCACGCCGCGACCTGCTGGTGGCGGTCGAAGCGCACCTCAACGAAGGGCGTCCGGTACGGGCCATGGGGCTGTCCAAAGAGCAGCTTTCTCTGATCCGCGACCTGCATCTGCTCACCATCAAGCCCACCATGTACCTGGCTAACGTGGCCGAAGACGGCTTTGAGAATAATCCCTACCTGCAGGCCGTGGAGGCCCTCGCCGTGCTGGAGGGTTCGGTGGTGGTGCCGTTCTGCGCCGCCATGGAGGCCGAGATCGCCCAGTTGGATGAGGCCGACAAGGCGGAGTTCCTGGCCGAGATGGGACTGGAGGAGGCGGGCCTGGATCGCGTAGTGCACGCCGGCTACCGGCTGCTCGGGCTGCAGACCTACTTTACTGCCGGCGAAAAAGAGGTGCGCGCCTGGACCGTGCGCGTCGGTGCTACCGCCCCCGAGGCCGCGGCGGTGATCCACACCGATTTCCAGAAGGGTTTCATTCGCGCCGAAGTGATCGCTTATGACGATTTCATCGCCTGCAACGGCGAGCAGGGCGCCAAGGAGGTGGGCAAGTGGCGCCTGGAGGGCAAGGAGTACATCGTCCAGGACGGAGACGTTGTCCACTTCCGCTTCAACGTCTAGGCGTTGTCGGCTCCCATCGGGTTGACACTCGGGGCGCGAAAACGGAGAATTCCGCTTCTCTTTCGGCTATGTAGCTCAGTTGGTTAGAGCACATCACTCATAATGATGGGGTCCCCTGTTCGAGTCAGGGCATAGCCACCACTTCGACAGTGAAGCCCGCCTCTCGGCGGGCTTTTTCGTTTCCGGCGCGTCGGCGATTGATGGGCAGATTCGCCTCGTCGAGGGGCCTCGAACTTTACGGCGAGCGTATGGTGACGCGCACCTTCGATCCCGGCTTCCGGATCGCGCTGCACCAGAAAGACCTCAACCTGGCGCTCCCCAGCGCGCGCGAGCTGGGTGTCAGCCTGCCCAACACCGCCACTGCCCAGGAGTTGTTCAACGCCTGCGTTGCGCACGGCGGGCGGGCCTGGGATCATTCGGCCATGGTGAAAGCCCTGGAAACTCTGGCGAACCACGAGGTCGCCTGACACCGTCGTGAGCGAAGCCCCCGCGCTCCTGCTGCGGCGCATGTTCGATGCCGCCGTCGCCTCGGCGCAGCCGCAGGTGTGTGTTCCGCTATTCCTGCCCGAAACGCCCAAAGGCCGGACGCTGGTCATCGGTGCGGGCAAGGCCTCCGCGGCCATGGCGCACGCGTTGGAAACCCATTGGCCGGGTCCGTTGGAGGGCCTGGTCGTGACGCGCTACGGCTATGAAGTGCCGTGCCAGCGCATCGAGATCGTCTCGGCAGCCCACCCGGTACCCGATGCGGCGGGGCTGGCGGCTGCGGAGCGCTTGCTCCGAGCGGTGGAGGGATTGACGGAGGACGACCTGGTGGTCTGCCTCATCTCCGGCGGCGGGTCGGCGTTGCTGCCGCTGCCGCTGCCCGGTTTGACGCTGGATGACAAGCAGCAGATCAACCGCGAGTTGCTGCGCAGCGGCGCTTCGATCACCGAGATGAACTGCGTGCGCCGTCACCTGTCGGTCATCAAGGGCGGGCGGTTGGCCGCCGCCTGTCACCCGGCGCAGGTGGTGAACCTGCTGATCTCCGACGTCCCCGGCGACAACCCCAGCGACATCGCCTCGGGGCCCACGGTGGCGGACTCCACCACCTGCGGTGACGCCTTGGCCATTGCCGAGCGCTATGGGATCGCTCTGCCGCCCGCAGCCCGCGATCTCCTGACGAGTGGCCGGGGGGAGACGGTCAAGCCCGACGATCCGCGTCTTCGCGGCGTGACGACACACCTCGTCGCCACCCCGCAAATGGCGCTGGAGGCCGCCGCCGCGGTTGCCGAGGCGGCCGGCGTCCCTGCCCACATCCTCGGCGACAGTATCGAGGGCGAGGCGCGCGAGGTGGGCAAGGCGATGGCCGGCATCGCGCTGCAGGTGCGCCGTCACCGCATGCCCTTCGCCGCGCCCTGCGTGCTGTTGTCGGGCGGCGAGACCACGGTGACCCTGCGCGGCACCGGCCGTGGTGGGCGCAACGTGGAGTTCCTGCTGGCGCTGGGTATCGCCCTCAACGGGGAGCCGGGGGTGCACGCCATCGCCGGCGACACCGACGGGGTGGACGGCATGGAGGAGATCGCCGGTGCCTTGCTGGCGCCGGACAGCCTCGAACGTGCCTGGGCGCTGGGCGTCAATCCGCACCAGTCGCTGAGCGACAACGACGGGCACGGCTTTTTCGAAGCGCTGGGGGATAGCGTCGTCACCGGGCCGACCCTGACCAACGTCAACGACTTTCGCGCATTGTTCATTTCGGCGCCGTAACCGGCGCAGCGCCGCGCGCGAGGGGTAGCGCACCTTAAGCGATTTGCGATCCCGTCAGCGCAGTCCCAGGGCGACCAGGATCTCGTGGGCGTTTTCTTCGATGGAGCGACCCGAGACATTGATGGTCGCCCAACCGTGTTTGCGGCACAGCGTCCGTGCCCAGCGCAGTTCGTCGCGCACGGAATCGTAGTCGATGTATTCGTTGAGCGAGGCTTCGCCGATGTTCTGCAGTCGTGCGGAGCGGCGCTCGATGAGGCGTTGCGCGTCGATGAACAGGCCCACCACGCGCTTGGGGTTGATGCGCTCCAGATCCGACGGGATATCGATGCCCGGTACCAGGGGGACGTTGGCCACTTTCCAGCCGCGGCACGAGAGATAGATGGATAGCGGCGTCTTGCTGGTGCGCGATACACCCACCAGGATGATGTCGGCGCTGATCAGTCCGTCGGGATTCTGTCCGTCGTCGAATTTCAGCGCGTACTCCATCGCTTCGACACGCTGGAAGTACTCGTCGTCGACCTCGTGCAACAGACCTGGCGTGCCCACCGGGGAGTGGCCGAAGAAGCGTGCCATCTTGTGCAGCAGCGGGCTGATTAAATCCAGGCACTCCAGTCCGGCTGCGGCGCACTCGCGTTCCGTGAAGATTGCCAGGTTCCTGTCGACGAAGGTGAAGAAGACCATGGCATTGAGCGCCTTGGCTTCGGGCAGCAGCTCGTAGACCTGTTTCTCGGTGCGGATGTTGCTTACGCGACGCAGGTGTACCACTTCGGATTTGAACTGTGTCAACGCCGCCTCGACGATGGTTTCGGCGGTTTCGCCGGTGGCGTCGGAGAGCAGGTAGAAGTGATTTTCGTCGGTCATCGCGCGGCTCCGAGGGTGGGTTACGCGATGCGATTGTAACGGGTGCGGGCGAAACTACGAGACCTCTGTTTGGGGGCGTTAGGGTGCACCGCCCGTGGCGGCAATGCCAAAGCGGGTTTCGAAGCGCGCACTCTGCGCGGCGGGCACCACCACCGGCACCTCGTCGTATTCGCAGTCGCGAAATATCCGCAGCCGGTGCCGGCCGTCGACGAGTTGCATGGAGCCGTTTTCAGCGAAACAGAGGATGGGCATGTATTCGTTGCCGGTGTGGGTCATGACCTGAAAGATCTCTTCCATCTGGGCCGGGTCGCAGCGCTGGTAACCCCGCGCATCGTCGTGGCGCCATGCGCTGACGAGTTGGCGGGTATCGACCCAGACCACCATATAGGTCACCAGGCCGTTCAGTGTTCGGGCGCGGGCGGATGGCGCCACGGCGGATTTGCTCAATTTCTCGTTGGCATCCGGCGGGATGAGGAACTGGAAGGGGGTAGACATGGTTCGCGGTTCCGGCTGCGGATCTCCGGTGGAGGGCACCGTCCCTGGGGCGATCTAAAAATAGGACGATTAGTGGGGATATTTCCCGGCGCCGCATCACAGTTTCGAGTGCGGCGCGCAAGGCAGGCGACGCGGATCTAGGGCCGTGGCAGCGGCAGACGGCCGCCGGTCTTCACCGCGCGGATGGAGAAGTTGCTCTGGATGTCCTTGATCATGGGCAGCTTCAGGAAGGTGTCGAACAGGATGCGCTCGTAGCTGGCCAGATCCGGTACCACCACCTCCAGCAGAAAATCGGGGGTGCCGGAGACGATGTGGCAGGCCACCACTTCCGGCACGGCGAGGATGGTCTGCTGTAGCAACCGGGCGTTTTCGTCGCGATGGCCGTCCACCTTGATCTCCATGAAGATGGTCAGCTGCAGACCCAGACGGGTGCGGTCCAGGCGTGCGCCGTAGCCTTGGATGATGCCCTCGCTCTCCAGGCGCCGCACGCGGCGGTGGCAGGGCGAGGGAGAGAGCCCCACGCGTTCGCCCAGTTCCACCATGGTGAGGCGTCCGTCTTCCTGCAGGGCGGTGAGGATCTGCCAGTCGAAGGGGTCCAGCGGTTTGTCGCTCATGGTGATTCCCGGCCCAGGTCATTTGCGCACGAATTCGCTGATTATCTGGCAATTTATGGCGGAATCAAGCGTAGATGTTGCTGCTAGGGATGAAAATAGCAAAATATCCCGAGGCGGGGCGCCGTATGATGAGGTGTCGCAATCCTGAACTAAGGAGCCGGGTGCCATGGGGTTCGAAACCGATGCCGAAGCGTTGGTTACGCAGTTGGCGCGTTACCGTGATGCGTCGCGGGACAAAACCAAACCGGTGGTTCAACTGCCGCCCTTGCGCGAGTTGGTGGAGCGCCTGGAGCTGGAGCGCTATCCCCTGGAAGGCGGTCTCACCGGCGCGGCGTTCCAGGACTTTGTCGCGCGCTATCTGGACGCGACCACGCGCCTGCACCACCCGGCCTATCTGGCGCATCAGGTGGCGGTACCGCACTACGCGGGAGCGCTGGCGGCGCTCATCGACGGTTTCAGCAACAACCCCATGGCCATCTACGAGATGGGGCCGCCCGCCGCCGCCATCGAGTACTTCGTGATCAACTGGATGCTGGCCAAGGTTGGCTGGAGGGCGGCGCCGTTGACGCCGGGGGGCGCCGAACCGGGCAGCTACGGCGGCGGCGTGCTTACCCACGGCGGATCACTGGCCAACCTCACGGCGCTGATCGCCGCGCGCACCCGCGTCGCGCCCGAGGTGTGGGAGGCTGGCAACCCCGGCGATCTGGCGATCCTGGCGCCGCAGCAGAGCCACTACTCGATCGCTCGCGCCGCCGGAATCCTCGGCATCGGCGCGCAGGGCGTCTTCGCACTTGCGGTCGACGAGCGCGGTGTGATCGTCCCCGATCGCTTGCCGGATGCGCTGCACCGCGTGCAGGAGGCGGGGCGCCGCCCGATGGCGCTGGTGGCCAACGCCTGCAGCACTGCGGTGGGGCTTTACGATCCGTTGAACGAGATCGGCGAATTCTGCCGCGCCCACGGCATCTGGTTTCACGTGGACGGCGCCCACGG
>JBNKCG010000103.1:0-2329 GCA_050287605.1 Gammaproteobacteria bacterium
GGACACCGCCTGGCCGAAAAGGCGATCGTCGCCGATGACAAATACCAGATCCGTGCGGTGATCTCGCGCTGGATCGCCGATCCCGATATCCAGGCGGTGATCACTACCGGCGGTACCGGCGTGACGGGGCGCGACGGAACGCCGGAGGCGGTCCAGCCGTTGTTGGACAAGGAGCTGCAAGGCTTCGGTGAACTGTTCCGCGCCATCTCGGTGCGCGACATCGGTACCTCGTCGCTGCAGTCGCGCTGCCTCGGCGGAGTGGCCAATGGTACTTACGTCTTCTGTCTGCCGGGTTCCACCGGCGCCTGCCGAACCGGGTGGGACGAGATCATCCAGCCGCAGCTCGACTACCGCACGCGACCCTGCAATTTCGTCGAGCTGATGCCACGGCTGTTGGAGCAATAGCGTCACCGTACCGTCGTCGGTCTGCGCCCCACAGGAGGCGAAGCGACGGCGGGTTGGGTACCGGCGCGCGTGTTCGTCACCTGTGCCTGTGGCAAAATGAGGCCGTTGTTTGACCTTGGGAGCGAGATGGTGCGGATTCTGGTAATCGGGGCCACGGGGGTGGCGGGCAGCGCGGGAATTGCGGCCGCGTGCAACTGTTTCGGCGCTGAGGCCGACATCACCGGCGTGTGGTACGGCAAACCCGATCCCGAGTTGGCGATCGATGGCGCTGACCGCACCCTGTACGGTGACGTGACCGACCCCGGGTTTTACGCCATGTTGGCCACGCAGGCGGGGAGCGCCTTCGATTGGTGTCTGTACGCCACGGCCCACGGCGAGGTGGGGTTTCCCGTCGACGAGGCCAGTGCCGAGCAGATCGCCGCCTCCAACCGTCTCAGTTTCGATCCGTTGCGGGAGTTGGAGGCGCGTCTGGAGATCGCTAATCTGGTCGCCTATTCCACCTTCTATAATCTCGATCATCAAAAGATCACCTACGGCGCCATGGGCCACTCCAAGGCGGCGATCGAACGCTGGGCGTTGGAGCCGGGCGTGACACGGCGCTGGTGCATCCGCGCGGGCGCCTTCAAATCCGCCTCCAGCCAGGGGATCAAGCTGCTGGTGCGGCGCCGCGCCAAACAGTTGGCCGAATCGGACAACGCCCTGCTGCGCCGTTACTTCGAAGGCGTCAAACCCTCGGAGGCGGTGGAGAACCTGGAGCGCGCCGTGTTGGAGGAGGAGCGCGAGCGTTTCGGCGACAGCGGCACCGATGCCGCGGGACTGATCGCCGCGCACGTGGCACTGTTCAACGGCAGCGATGCGCCGTTCGTCAACGTGTGCGGACATCGGGTGTGGACCTCGTCCGAGGCGCAGTCGCTCGATTGACCCGGCGGCGGACGCCCGCTTCGAGCGGTGCCCGAAGTGAACTTGCCCGATGACCCACCGGTCGAACTACCCATGATCGACACCCTGCGCCGCTTCTTTGACCAACGCATCGCAACGGAGCTGGAACGCCCCGGTGCCGAGCATCGGGAGCGCGCCTACCGGCTCGCGACCGGCGCGTTGTTGTTCGAGGTGTCGCGCGCCGACCATCGCATCAGCGATGACGAGATCGGCACTATTACGCGCCTGCTGCAGGGGCGCTTCGGACTCAGCAGCGAGGAGACTGGGAGCCTCGTGGAACTGGCACGCCGCGAGAGCGAGGAGGCGGTGAGTCTCTACGATTTCACCAAACTGGTCGACGCGCGCCTCAACCTGGAGGAGAAGATCCGCGTGGTGGAGTTGCTCTGGGAGGTGGCGTTCGCTGACGGTTCGCTGGATCGCTACGAAGAGTACACCATCCGCAAGCTGGCCGACCTGCTGCACGTCTCGCATAGCGATTTCATCGCCGCCAAACTGCGCGTGGAGCAGGGGGCGGGGCGCGACATTGTCCGCGACTGAGCGACCCGCAGTACTTACCCATCTTGCGCTGCAGGTACGCGACCTCGATGCCTGCGTGGCCTTCTATCGCGACTACTGTTCGATGCGCGTGGTGCACCAGCGTGCGGGCAAAGGCTCGCGCATCGTTTGGATGGCGGAACCGGGGCGCGAACGCGAGTTAATCTTCGTGTTGATGCCGGGTGGTGCCGGGCAGCACCGTGCCGAGCGCGACTACGGCCATATCGGGTTTGCCCTGGCCGATCGCGACGCGGTGGACGCGGTGGCGGAAAAGGCGCGCCGCGACGGTTGCCTGCTCTGGGCGCCGCGCCAGGAGCCCTACCCGGTGGGATATTACTGCGGCGTGCTCGATCCTGATGGCAATGCGGTGGAGTTCAGCTATGGCCAGCCATTGGGGCCGGGGGCGCAGGAGGCGTATCCGGATCCGTCCGACAATGGCGCGAACTGAACC
>JBNKCG010000104.1:0-21411 GCA_050287605.1 Gammaproteobacteria bacterium
CATTGTGGCGGTTGATGGCGCAACAGCGGGTCGGTAACCGACCCGGACGCATTGAGCCGCGGGCGGTGAAACGAAGGCCAAAACCCCTGCCGTTGTTAACCCAACCCAGAGATCAGGCGCGCGAAGATATCAAGAAAAATGCAAGAAAAATGGACACCCTAAAAAGCTTAACTAAGTGCCATTCGTATCTGACCCCTTGATCCTTTTGATCCCCGCCTTGATCCCCTTGATCCCTCTACCTTCCCTCTATGGAAGAGGGGCGAACACACCGTAAACAAGATATGAATCGTGACCTAGTGAATTACCAAAAGCCCCAACAGTGGGGGCAATATTAATTACGCTGGCGCCTGGGTTAAGAAATTGACCGAACCCAAACCCCGTTACAAAATCACCTGCGTTAATTACCACCTCAGTATTGCTGGGAGCGATATTCATAAATGGAAGGGCCGCTGCTTGAACTGAACCCGCTACACCGTAACCAGCCAAATTGACCGCATCTATTGATCCCAAACTATGAGCAACAATATCAGCACCTTGATAATGCATCATATAATCCAACGAAGTCGCAGTAGGCAAGCCTTGATAACCAAGCACAACGTCTGCGGCGTCAAATATCCATGCACCAAACCCACGAGTGTTGACACCCTGAATATATACGGCACCTTCACCAAGACTCGCCCTACTTTCGGTAACCAAGTTTCCAGTCAAAGACACAATAAATAGATAACTATTGAACTCCGATAGTGACATTCCATGTTCTTCAGCAAATTTTGATACCGCTTCTCTCATGAGCTGATTGGCATAATGGTGGCCAAGTGTTTGCAATAGTGGACCAAAATTTCCTTCCGAAAAAGCGGCTTGGATATCGCCCCCCATCTTAGCCACAGAATTTATCGATAAGTATGAATAGATATACGAACTGATAGATGCGCTTGCTATGTCAGAAATACTTCCTCCAGTTGCAGCCGTATTGATCGCAGCATTTGCAGCAGAGACCCATGGACCAAAAAATACAGAAGCGACGCTTGCGGCGACATTACTTCCTGCTCGGTAACTGGAACTTGTGCTCCGCATATAGTAGTCAAATCGAAGAGTGATAGCGGTCGGTTCCAAGGCAAACGCAATAGCCGAAACTCCATCTATTCGGGCGATCCGCCTAAACGCCCGACTCAACCACGAATACCCCGTCGGGTCCACCAACGCCAACGGGTTATTTATAACGTAGCTATACCGATTAAGACTCTGCGGATTCGCCGGCGCCTGAACGATAGGATCGGCGCTCAACACCCGACCCAAAGTCGGATCGTAGACCCGCCCGTTCATATGGATGAGCCCGACGTCGTTCAGGTGCTCATGTCCGGTGTACCCGCGGCGAGTGACGTTGCTGAGGAAGTTCCCCACCGGGTCATAAGCCCAATCCGCTTTACGCGGGCGCCCCCAGGCGTCGAAACTGAAGCGCTCTTTGACGGTGCCGCTTTCATCGGTGATGGCGTTGAGCGTGCCTTGATGGTCGCGGTGCAGATAACGCAGATCATTCGATCCATTGGATCGCGTCGTTTGAATAGCGATGCTGTGTCCACCGGCGACAATGGTGTTGCGTTCGGTGATAAGGCTCCCTTTGATCTCGCGCTCGTACAGTCCGACGTAGTAGGTGATACGCGTGCCGGTGCTATCTGTGCGCACTTGTTTGATGCGCGCACGGTCGGCGCCGTAGAGGAACGTGAGGCTCGTATCACCCTTGCTGATGCTGTTGGGCTTGTTGAAGCTGGTGTAGCCCAGGGTGCGTCCACCGCCGCTGGTCATGCTGCCGTTGGCGTCGTAACTGTAAGCAACACCAGCAGCGTTCTTGACGGCGTGAGGTTTTCCGCTACCGTCGTCGTAGACGTAATCGGCTGCGCTGACGTCGGACTTATGGGTGAGGTTACCAATGGCGTCGTATTGGAACTCGGTAGTGCCGACGCCGGTGAGGGTGGCACTGGTGAGGCGGTTGAGTTCATCGTACCCGAAGGTTTCCGTAAGCGTTCCACCGTTGGGATCGAGCTGCATGTCGTCGTGCCGCTCTTGGAGGTTGCCGACCGCATCGAAAACAAAGCCCAACGATTGCACATTCCAGTAGCCGGCGCTGGCACCGGTGCCGATTTGTTCGATGTAGCCGGTCTCGGCGTTGAAGACGCGAGTGGTGGTCAAGCCGTTGCCCAATGCCTCCTGAGTGATCTGGCCGCGGGCGTTGGCTTCGGTGGCGTGCCAGTAAGTGAGCGTGTCGTCGAAATTGTAGACGCGCTCCAGGTAGCCCCGGGCGTTGTAGGCTTGTTTCACGGTCAACCCACTGGGATAGGTGAGGCTGTTCGGACGACTAAAGCCATCGTAGCCAGTGTCGTGGGTGTAAGTGTGCCCGTCGATACTGGTCGAGACCGACTGCGGTCGACCCAAAGCGTCGTAGGCATGGCTGCGCAGATACCCGCCGGGACTGGTTACTTGGTGCAGCTTTCCACGATTGCCAACGGCGGCATTGGAGTCGTAGTAGGTCCAGACGGTGTCGCCTTCGTTCTCCGTGCGCCTTTGCATGCGCCCCAATTTATCGTAGTAGAGCCAGCTCTCTTGGCCCTTGGCGTCTCTCTGGTGGGTCAATTCCCCGAAGCTGTTGTAGTCGTAGCTCCACTGCCCCATGTCCGGATCATTCATGGCCCGCTTGCGGCCACGGACGTCATAGTCGAGGTGAGTAATGTTTCCTTGGGCGTCGGTGACGTCGGTAAGGTTGCCGACAGCGTCGTAGCCGTAAAACGTTGTGTTTTGACTGGCATCAGTGACCTGGACCAGGCGCCCCAATGCATCTTTGGTCTGCGTAGTGGAATGCCCAAGGGGATCCGTGACCGCGGTGACTAGTCCCCCATGGGTTTTTCCGGTGACGCGGTTTCCTGGCAAGGTCTCCTGCACAATACGTCCTATGGCGTCGTAGCCGTATTCGGTCCAGTAAATGCTGCCCCCACTGCCGTAGGGATCGGAGACTCGCTCTACACGCCCCAGCGCATCGTACTGAGTATCCACATATATGGGAGTCCCGCTAAAACCAACGGTCTCCTTGCGCAGTTCTCGATTGAGGGCATCGTAGTAAACCGTCACCGTGGGCTTGCCGCTGACGGTGGTGGTGATCTTGTACTTGGCCAGGGAGAGGCCAGGGCATGTGGCGCTATCACACCACGCGCGTTCGATATGCGTGGCAGTGCCATCCGCACGGTATTCGTCGGTCTTGCGGCCGAAGCCATCGTAGTCCCAGGTGGTGGTCAGTTGGTTGGGACCGATGAGGGTTTTGGTGACCCCGAAGCGGGCGTCGATGAGGCGGGTCTCGCTCAACCCGACGGCATTGGTGGTGGTGACGGTGTAGGTGCCGTCGACGCCGAGCTGGGTGTAGTCGTAAGCAGTTTGGGTGGTGCGGGCGTTGGGATCGTTCAGACCGGGCGGGCAGTCGTAGGGATCGATCACGCTGCTACAGACCGTTTTGGCGGTAATATTGCCGTAGCCGTCACGGCCATAAGCAGTGGTAAGGCGGATGTTGGGATCGGTGCTATTGGGCTCGATGATCTCTTTGCTGAGCAAACCGGTATCTGGATCATACTCAAAGCCCGACACTCTCGTGACAACAGGATTCACTCCGTCGGCGTGTTCGACGGTTGCGCGCGTCAGGCGCCCCAGGAACCAGTTGATCGTATCGTTGGTATAGACGTTGGTGGTTGTCTTGGTGAATGTCCTGCCACCACCGGTGGTGAATACGGTAATGGTCTCGGGGTTACCAAAGTCGTCATAGGTGGATTCGGTAACCGTGGTCTTGACCTCCGAGCCATCCAGTTCGAAATCCTTCTGTTCGCTTTTCAATACCTGCGGGAAGTGGACCCTGCCGTTTGCTGATGTGGTATCGGTGAAATTGGAATGGGTGGTTTCCGACAGCGTCACCGTACCTAGCATCGTGGTGGTGTAGGTCGGCATACCCGTGCAGGGAAAGTCCTGGCGGAACTCGGTGCGTGAGACGATACTGGTATCGGTATCAGTCGATTTCATCCACTCAAAGCCGAGGAAACCGCGGCCTTGTAGATCAATCTTAGCTCCGCCGTAATTGTAAGTGGTGGTGCGCTGGCCATTTATGCCGTTGTCAGCTTGTACATTCGAAACCACGTAAATCGGACCTTGAAAAGAACGTGTTCCCGGTAAAGTCGTTGGAGATCCTGTATATATTTCTTTGTTGGTCAGTGGCTCATAAGCGATCGTAATATCAGAATCAACATTGGTGTGAATGGTTTCCACATATTCCGCCGGCATAGTTCCAGACGACATCAGAACGCTGTTGTATGTTCCTTCTTTGTGGCGACGCAAAAGATCAGTCAGACCGTCACCGTTAAAGTCACCGATCAACCACTGATGGACTCCGTCTTCACTTATTCCTTTGAAATTGTCCGAACTGCTTTTCGGAATCCAGCCACCCTGGCCATTGGCCAGCAACACCAAATTGTATGTACCTTCAATATGGCGGCGCGCAAGATCAGTCAGCCCATCACCATTAAAATCGCCGGTTAACCACTGATTTTGGCCATCTCCGTCAATCCCTTTGAAATTCTCTGTACCACTCTTCGGAATCCAGCCACCCTCCCCATCGGCCAGCAACACCAGATTGTAGGTGCCATCAATGTGGCGCCGTGCCAGATCGGTCAGCCCATCACCGTTAAAATCACCGGTTAACCATTGGTTGTGATCGTCACCGTCTATTCCCCCGAAATTGTCGGTCCCACCCTTCGGAATCCAACCACCCTCACCATCGGCCAGCAACACCAAATTGAACGTACCATCAATATGGCGCCTTACCAGATCGGTCAGCCCATCACCGTTAAAATCACCGGTTAACCATTGATTATGGTCATCTCCGTCGATACCCCCAAAATTATCCGCCCCACTTACCGGAGTCCATCCGCCCACACCGTCAGCCAATAACACCAAATTGTAGGTTCCATCAATATGGCGACGTGCCAGGTCAGTCTTTCCGTCACCGTTAAAATCACCGGTCAACCATTGATTGTGATCATCTCCGTCTACACCACCGAAATTATCCGCCCCGCTTACCGGAGTCCATCCGCCCACACCGTCAGCCAACAACACCAAATTGTAGGTTCCATCAATGTGGCGACGTGCCAGATCAGTCTTTCCGTCACCGTCGAAATCACCGCTCAACCACTGGTGATCGTCATCACCGCTGATTCCCCTGAACTGGTCAGAACCACTTATCGAATCCCAACCGCCTTGACCATCAGCCAGCAATACCAGATTGTATTCACCGTTGATATGGCGACGCGCAAGATCGGCCAACCCATCACCGTTAAAGTCACCGCTTAACCACTGATGATCGCCATCTCCGGATATCCCCCTCAGTGTGTCTGATGCGTTAACGGCTTGCCACTCTCCAACCCCACTTCTTGCAATCCATACAAATTGAGTATTTATGTTGCTCCCTTCACATGCTTCGGAGCCTACACACTTGTCAATTTGAACAATACGCGACTTATCGAGATCCTGCTGAGGTGCGTAGCTAATCCTATAGTCGGCAATTTGTGACGCCCCGGAATAGATTCGAAGATGTTGAAGCCGCGCCAATATTGCCAATCGCGTTCCTGCCCTATACTGCGTCACCGTATCCGTTCGGTTATACTCGTAGACAAACTGAATTGAGTTTGATGCCGCCATTCCAGTATTCTGATTGCCAGCATACTCAATGCGTTCCGCGTGGAATTCACCACTTTGTGAATTTGTCGCGTATGAAACCGTCAAATAGTTGCCAACTGAATCTGAAATCCTGTTTACCGCCCATACGGAAGTTTTATCCGTCGCAACCGAGCCATCCAGATTCAATGGCTGTATGCGCGAATCCACCGTATTACCAAGTTCCATTGTCTCGCCGGATTTTAAATGAGCAATGAAATAGAGTTCCCCAGTTGATGCACTGTGAATAAGTTGTATTTTTGCGAAAGAATCCGTTTCCGTACGGTATTCGGAATTCTCTTCTCCATAGGACCCCTGCATTACCATGAGCCGCTGCCCATCCAAACAAAATCGATCCTCGCTGGAAAAGTCGACGCCATGAATCTTCCCATCCTGCGCCAATGTCTGCGGACACCGAGTAATTGCCGACAACCCACTAAGTGACCAACCCACGCCCAACAAGCCGTTACCCGCGCGACTATTGTAGGTCAACGCCAAATTGGGTTGCAGACCACCGATACCCGGTGGCACTTCGATTGGGATGGTGTAGGTAGCAGCACCCGTTGGGTCAACAGCGAATTGTCCCGGAATCGTACCTACTTCGGTTGAGTATGAGATTGCCGGAAACAGCAAGTACGAAATCACGAAAGCGGCGGACGCAATAACGCTGCGGGACTGGTGCGAACGGGTCACGAGGAACCTCCCTGTTTTGTTGTTGTTTCGCGCTCCACTCGACAAGCAGAAAGCGCTGTTGTTTGTTTTATGAACTTGGACTTATTACAAACATGGAGAAGCGTGTCAACCGTGTTCCCCCGCGGTCCTGTTGCAAGACTACATCAATCGGCTCGTCTAACGACTTGGGAGTTACTGAAAATCAATAGGGTAGGGAGAAACATTCAGGGAGAGCATTAAAACAGGAAAATTTTTTGGGCAGAATGCGCACGCCCTCTCCCTCCCCTCCATTCAGGTTTCAGAACGTCAGGATATGCTGGATCGTCGGGTTACGCTGTGCTAACCCGACCTACTCCGACTGGATCCGGATCGTCGGGTTACGCTGCGCCACCCCGACCTACCCCAACTTTGTTCTACCTTCGCCTTCCCTGGAGCATCCCAATGGATGAGAGAACTCAGGGAATCGCCGAGCCGCGTAACACCTCCCCCAGCGTATCGACGATCTGTGCGATCTGCGACTCTTCAACAACCAGCGGCGGCGACAAGGCTATGATGTCGCCAGTGGTTCGAATCAGCACGCCACGATCGAAGCACTCGCGAAACGCGGCCATGGCGCGCGCGGTGGGTTGTCCCGCCAGCGGCTCCAACTCCACGGCACCCACCAATCCCAGATTGCGGATGTCGATGACGTGCGGCGCGCCGCGCAGCGAGTGCAGCGCCTCTTCCCACAGCGGCTCCAGACTTCTCGCCCGTTCGAACAACCCTTCTTCGCGATAGATCTCCTGCGCCGCCAATCCCGCCGCGGCGGCCAGCGGATGGCCCGAGTAGGTGTAGCCGTGAAAGAACTCGATGGCTTCGGGGGCGCCCTGCATGAAGGCGCCGTAGATGTCGCCTTTGACCAGCACCGCGCCCATGGGGACCGCGCCGTTGGTAAGCGCCTTGGCGCAGGTGATGATGTCAGGGATCACGCCGAAGCGTTCGGCGGCGAAGCTCGCGCCCAGGCGCCCGAAGCCGGTGATCACTTCGTCGAAGATGAGCAGGATGCCGTGGCGGTCGCAAATGGCACGCAAACGCTCCAGATAACCTTGCGGCGGCAGCAGTACGCCGGCGGAACCGGCCATCGGTTCGACGATGACCGCGGCGATGGTGGAGGCATCGTGCAACGCGACCAGCCGTTCCAACTCGTCGGCCAGATGCGCACCCCACGCGGGTTGTCCGTGCGAATAGGCGTTGTGCGCCAGATCGTGGGTGTGTGGCAGGTGATCCACGCCGGGGAGGAGCGGACCGAACCCTTTGCGATTGTTGCCCAGCCCGCCCACCGAGATGCCGCCGAAGCCAACACCGTGATAGCCCTTCTCGCGCCCAATCAACCGGGTGCGTGACGATTGCCCGCGCGCGTGGTGGTAGGCCAGCGCGATCTTGAGCGCAGTGTCCACCGATTCCGATCCGGAGTTGGTGAAGAAGACGTGATCGAGACCTGCCGGTGCCATGTCGGCCAACCGCTCCGCCAGCGCGAACACCTTGGGGTGACCCATCTGAAACGCGGTCGCGTAGTCCAACTCGCCCGCCTGGGCGCGGATCGCTTCGACGATGCGCGGATGGCAGTGACCTGCAGCGCAGCACCACAGCCCGGCGATGGCGTCCAGCACCTGACGCCCATCGGAGGTGCGGTAGTGCATCCCCTGGGCACCCACCATCAGACGCGGATGCTGCTTGAAGGCGCGGTTGCCGGTGAAGGGCATCCAGTAGGGTTCAAGGTCGAGTTCGGTGGGGTAAGCAGCGGCCATGGCGCGCACTCTCGGTGGTTGGCAGGTGGGTTCAGAAAGCCTAACGGGAGGCCGCCCGTTTAACAATATTTGACTGATACGTGGCTATCTTATTGATATAGAAAGCGCCATCACCTATTTTGTTTACTATTTTCAACATTTAAACAGGGATCAGGCCGTGGACGACATCGGACTCCGCCTGCGCCGGCTGCGCGAGCTGCGCGGTCTCTCGCAACGCACCCTGGCGCGCCTGTCGGGGGTCAGCAACGCCACCATCTCGCTGATCGAGAACCAGCGCACCGATCCGTCGCTGGGACTGCTGAAAAAAGTGCTGGACTCCATCCCCATTTCGCTCAGCGATTTTTTCGGCATGGACGTGCACCACGCCGAACAGGTGTTCTACAGCGCGGAGGAGCTGGTGGAGATCGGCAGCGGCCCGATCTCCTACCGCCAAGTGGGAGGCGACCTCACGCAGAGCCGGCTGCAGGTGCTGTACGAAACCTACGCGCCAGGCGCCGACACCGGACACTCGCTGCTGACCCACGAAGGCGAAGAGGCCGGCGTGGTGATCAGCGGCCGCCTCGAAGTGACCGTTGGCGAACAGATGCGCGTACTGCGCACCGGCGATGCCTACCGCTTCAACAGCCGCACTCCGCATCGCTTTCGCAATTCCGGACGCGAACCGTGCGTGGTGGTGAGCGCCTGTACGCCACCGAGCTTCTGACGCCCGTCGCGCACTCCGACGGCTGTCGCGGAAAATACCGGCACGCCCAAACGTTTCTCTGTAGCGAATCGCAATTTTCCACGTAGCGCATATTGAGATACGTTCGGGGAACTACCCCCGTCCAGACAGTCCAAGGGAAGAGCGGCGGCGTGGGTAACCGGCACGGCTGGAACACGCCTCCCGAACCGGCTGAAGTGGGTGGTTTTCTATGGCGCACAATCCGTTTACTCCGCAGTTTCAGGCACTGCCCAACGCGATTCCCATCTTTCCCCTGTCGGGCGCGCTGCTGCTGCCCGGCACCCAACTCCCGCTCAACATCTTCGAACCGCGCTACCTCAACATGGTGTTCGACGTGCTGGGAGATCACCGCCTGATCGGCATGGTGCAACCGCAACCTACCGCCTTCCACCGCACCAAACCGGACGTTATGCACACCGGCTGCGCGGGACGCATCAGCTCGTTCAGCGAAACTTCGGACGGTTGTCTGTTGATCGTACTGAGCGGCGTGTGCCGCTTCGACGTCGGCGACGAGCTTCCCACCACCCGGGGTTACCGCGTGGTGGTACCGGATTGGTCGCACTATGGAAACGATTACCGCTACCGCGAGACGCAGATCAGAGACCGGCGGCTACTGCTCAGCCGCCTGCGCATCTACTGCGACATCCACCGTCTGGAGGTGGCGTGGAACGTGTTGGAAGGGATGGGCGACGGCGACTTGGTGAACTTCATGGCGGTCCAGCTGCCGCTGGAGGACGAGGACAAGCAATCGCTGTTGGAAGCGCAGGATCTCCCCCAGCGCGCCCGCCTGCTGATGGGGATGCTGGAACCGGCGCACCACTGCGACAGACGCCACGGTGGGTTGCACTGAGTTCACTACAACCGCGGCCTTCGACGCCCCGCCGTGCCGCCTCAGTAGAATTTCAACAGCCGGCTAAAACGCCAGCGCAAACGTCATCGACAGCTGCGCCTGCCACAACACGTCGCTGTCGAGGGTGATGCGGCAACGGCCGTTGGTGCAGAACAATTCGCCGTTGGTGTTGAACAGGGTTCCGACGGCGCGCGCCTCCAGCCGCAGGTTGGCGCCCCGGGTCACCGGGAACAGGTATCCCGCCCCCAACCCCATGGAGAACCGGGTCTCCGGCTCCAGCGACTCGCCGTCGGGCTCAAAGTGCGTCAGCCCCATCCCGCCCATCAGGTAGGGGCGGTTGAGGGCATCGTCGATCTCGTAAACGCCGCCAATCTGCAGGTAACGCACCTTGAGGTCGAACAGCGGATCACCGGTAAAGAGTCCGTTCGAACGGGTGCGCGTGGACTGCTCGCTGTAGAACACCTCGATGTAGGTGCTGCTGGTTTGCGGGATACGCATGACCACCCCACCGCTGGCGCCCCCCTCCAGATCGAGGGTTTCGTCGGTCAGTGCATCCTTGAAATCGCCGCCGGTACTGAAACCGCTGAAGACGCCGATGTCGTAGCGCGAATCGGCACCGCCCGCATCCTGGCCGCACGCGGCAAACGAAACCAGCAGAGCGCCAATTCCCACAACCAAACACCGGTAATTAGTCACAACACTTCACCACCCGTCAGCACTGTTCCATCGTAGCCGATGTACGGCGCCAGAACGGGACTCCCATCACCCGGGAACCGGGAAGCCGTCACCACTTTGGGTATTCCTGTCAGGCAACGGCGACGATCTCGGCGGGGCGGCCCTTGCGGTCGCGCTGCGCCCACACCGCATAGCGCCCGGCCGGCAGCGGTTCAATCCGGCGACGGCTGATAGCCGCAGCGGCAGGTCCGCTCAACTCCAGCACCGGCATGCGCCGGTTGCCGAAGTGGCGCAGCAGCGTTTCCGTGGCGGACAGCCGGTGCGCGATCCACGCCGGCGTCTTGGCGGTCACCAGGCTGTGGTGGGCGTAGTCCCACAGCAGAAGCTGCGCCAGCACCGCATCGCGGTCCACAAGCTCCGCCAACGCGTCGATAAGGACGGCGAAGGCGAAATCGGGCTGGCGACGCTCGCTGGCCAGCGCACCCGCCGGCCCCGCCAACAGGCGGTCGAAACAGCGGCTGACGCTGCCGGCGAAATGGTGCTCCACCAGCCACGCCAGCGTGTTGCACAACAGACCGTTGTTCCACAGCCTTTCCAGCAGCTCGGCGTAGCGCTTGAAACGCATCAGCTCCGCGTGGGTGAGCCGCTCGTGACACAGGATCTCGTAAGGCGGTTCAGCGTCCCAGCGGTAACCGAAGCGCGCGGCTTGTTCGAGCAGCGGCGTTCCCGGCAGCAGCTTGAGAATGCCCAGCTGCAGATGATCGGCATGCAGCCGAAACACTTCGTCGAGGGATTGGCGGCAGGAGTCGGCATCCTCGCCGGGCAAACCGACGATGAGATCCAGGTGCACGGGATGCCGGCGCAGCGCCACCAGCTCGCGGATGCGGTCCAGCGCACGCGGCACTTCCATCGCGCGGTCGATGCGTTCCAACACGGCATCGGAAAGCGTCTGCAAGCCGATCTCGAACTGGAACTTCCCGGGCGGAGCCTCAGCAAACAGCGCCAGCGCCTGATCGGAGACGCGATCGGGATTGAGCTCGAGATGAAAACGCAGCGTGTCGGGCGTGGCGAGAAACCGCTGCAGCAGCTGCAGCGTGCGTTCGGCACCCAGATGAAAACTGCGATCGAGCAGTTTCACGGTCTTGTGTTCGAGGTGGCTGAACACCGCAAGATCGGCATCCACCTGCGCCAGCGACGCGGTGCGCAAACGGTCGGTACTGCTGGTACAGAAGGTGCAGCGGTAGGGGCAGCCACGCGAGGTCTCCCAGTAGATCAGCGGTTTGTCCAGCGCACCCAGTCCGCTGGTATAGGGCGAAACCCACTGTTCGGGAGAGAGCAACTGCATCGGATTGCGGTGCGGAGCACCGTCGCCATCGCGCCATACCAAACCGGAAATCGTCGCGAGTTCGCCCGCGCCGTACAGGCACCAGCGCGCCAGGTCGCGAAAGCCCGCCTCGCCCTCGCCGTCGATGACGAAGTCGAGCCACGCTTCGCTCGCCAACAACGCCTCGGCGCGGGGTCCGGCTTCCGGACCACCCAGCACGATGCGTACGTCGGGCATCAGCGCCTTGAGGTTGCGCGCCAAGCGCAACAGCGGCTGGACGTTCCACAGGTAGGTAGAGAACCCCACCAACCGCGGCCGCGCCGCGACCAGTTCCGCAAACAGCTCGTCGCTGCTGGATTTGACCAGACCCTCGCGGATCATCAGCGCCGGGAAGAAAGGCTGGTCGCGGCAGAACGCCGCGATCGAACGCAACGCCAGCGAGCTGTGGTGATACCCGGCATGCAGGGTCACCAGGGCGACGTCGTGCTGCGGTGGGCGGTGTTGACTGGCGGTCATGGGGATGGGCGGCGCTCGACGAAAACAACCGTGCCATTGTAACTCCACCCCTGCGCCGAGACCGGTCGAATTTGACGCAGCTCAAGCGATGCCGACGATCCCGCGCTGCCCGGATGCGTAGCTACCGACGGCGGGGTACACTGCCTGTCACTTATGAACCGCTACGCCTCCTCCATCGATTCCGCCGTACCTGCCGCCGTCGACGAAGCGCCCGTGCGGCTGATCGATGCCCTGGGGGCAACGCCGTACCTGCGGTTCCGCACCACCGAACGCGTCGGCGATCTGCCCATCCATTGCGAGGTGTTTCCCGCCGAGCCCGACGCGCCGCTGCTGCTCTTCCTGCCCGGCATCACCACCTATTCCGCGCTCTACGCCCGGCTGCTCCATCGGCTGTCGCAACACGGTTTCAACGTGGTCGGCGTCGATCTGCGCGGCCACGGGCATTCGGGAGGGGCGCGCGGCGAGTACACCGTGGAGCAGGTGAGCGACGACGTGCGCCGCGTCATCGATCACTTCGCACCGCGTTTCCGCGGACCGGTGCTGCTGTACGGCTACTCCATCGGTGCGCCGCTGGCGCTGGCGGCCGCGGAGAGCGACGACCGCGTCACGGCGCTGCTGTGCCACACCTTGTTGCTGGGCGAACGCGCGCCGGACCTGCTGCACCTGTGGGGCTGGCATTGGCTGCAGCACATGAGTTTCTTCTTTCCGCGACTGCATCTGCCGCTGCAGCATCTGTTCAACCTTCAGGACCTGATCCCGGAACGGCGCTTTCACAAACTGATCGCCGGCGACCCGCTGCTGGTCACCAGCTATCCGCTGCTCACCCTGGCCAGCGTCTTCAACCATCGCAGCCGCGCGGCGCGCGAGACGCTGCCGTTGCGCGCCGCCATCCTCTCCGGCGACCGGGACGAACTGGTGCCGTTCCACTACCTCGAACGTCTGGTCACCAAGCTCACCCACCCCTTCGAACTGATCCGCGTTGCGGACGGTACCCACATGCTGCCGTTCTGGCAGCCGGAACTGTGCGCGGAACTGGCGGCAACGTGGTTTGGCAACGACTAGGCCCGGCACCGGCCCTGTCGCCCCCGTGAACGAAACACCCGCAACCGAAAAGGTTCCGACCCCGCCAAGCGCCGCGCTGGAAGCGCGCTGGGGCGCGATCTACGCCTCGCTCGCCTTCTTCGTCTGGACCGGGTTTCCGGTCTATTTCAAATCGGTGGCCGAGGTCCCGGCGCTGGAAGTGCTCGCCCACCGCGTCTGGTGGTCGGCCCTGTTCGTCATGCTGCTGATACTGCTGCGGGGCAAGTGGGTCGATCTGGTTCACGCCTTCCGCACGCCGCGCCTGGTGCTGGGATTGACGATTTCGGCGCTGCTGGTGTCGTTCAACTGGCTGATCTTCATCTGGGCCATCGCCAACAACCACGTGCTCGAATCGAGTCTCGGCTACTACATCAACCCGCTGCTGAACGTGGTGCTGGGGGTGCTGATTTTGCGCGAGCGCCTGCGACCTGCGCAGTGGGCCGCCATCGCACTCGGATCGCTGGGCGTGATCAACCTGGTCTGGCAATACGGTCAGGTGCCGTGGATATCGCTGGGACTGGCGTGCAGCTTCGGGCTCTACGGTCTGATGCGCAAACGCATCCCGGTGGACGCCTTGACCGGCCTGTGCGTGGAGACCCTGCTGCTCGCTCCGCTGGCGCTGGGCTATCTGGTCTACCTGAACGCCACGGGAGCGGGGTTGTTCGGCGCCGCGCGCTGGCAGCTCGACGGACTGCTGATGATCTCCGGTGTGCTGACCGCCGCGCCGCTGATTCTCTTTGCAGCCGCGGCGCGCCGGCTCACGCTCTCCACCCTCGGCCAACTGCAATACACGGTGCCCACCGGGCATTTCCTGCTGGCGGTGTTCGCCTTCGGCGAAACCTTCACCCACGCCCACGCGGTGACCTTCACCTGCATCTGGATCGCGCTGCTGATCTACGCGCTGGACACCTACCGCAGCGAGCGCAAGTCGCGACGACAGCCTTGAACCACGACGCGCACGAAAGACATCAAGGGCCGGCTTGCGTTGTGCACTTCGTGGCGACGAGGGAGTCCGACTGTCGGGTTACGCCGCGCTAACCCGATCGACATCGCGCCGCCGCTACTCCACGAGCACCGCCGTGCCGCTGACGCTCACCATCAGCATGCCGTTCTCCTTGCCCAGCACCTCGTAGTCGATGTCCACGCCGACGATGGCGTTGGCGCCCATCTCTTCGGCCTGCTCGGAAATCTCTTCGATGGCCGCCTCGCGCGCATTGCGCAGCACCTTCTCGTAGGAGCCCGAACGCCCTCCGACGATGTCGCGGATACCGGCAAAGATGTCGCGGAAGATGTTAGCGCCGACAACCGCTTCGCCCGCCACGACGCCTTTGTATTCGCGGATGGTCTTGCCGTCGATGCCGTTGGTGGTGGTGATGATCATCAAGCTTCTCCCTGTGCGATGGGTGGACAGACTCTACACGTTGCCGAGTACGTTGCGCGGTCTCCGCGCGTAGCGGTGGTCAGGGTGCCGAACCCGCTTCGTCCGCCTCCGGAACCGACGCGCTCAGCGGCTCGATTCCGCGCGTCTCCGCCAGAGGATTGCTCAGCGCGTTGGCGTGGAAAAAGCGCCACAGCCACTCCGAAACGGGCGGTGCCTGCGGATAACTGTAGCGCCCCGGGCGCCCGCCGTACCAGCCGTGTCCCACCCCTTCGAGGAACAGGGTTTCGATGGCGCTGCGGCGATGGGCGCCACGGTGTCGCGCGTGCTCCCAGCGTGTCGCGCCCACCGTTCCGCGGCGAATGCCGGGACGCTTCTGCAAATCCACATCGAAGCACAACGCCCAGCTGTCGCGCAGATTGCGCGCCGCGCGGATATTGACCGTACCGTCGTCGTGCGAATGAACGATAAAGATCGGCACCAGACGCTTTTTGGCGCCCATCTCCGCATCCATCTCCTGAACCAACTCGTCGAGCGGTCGGAAATGGCCGGCGAACTGGCGCACGAAACCCACGGCGCGCGCGGTTTCGGCGTAGGGCACACCGGCAACGGCGGCGCCGGAAGCGATCTTGCCGGCACGTGCCACCATCAGCGCCACCGCCATCCCCGCCCCCGAGGAGAGTCCGGCCACGTGAATGCGGCGTCTGTCGACCCGGTAGGTGGCCTGCACCTCGCGCAGGATCTGCCACAGGTCTTCCACCTCGCCGGCGCCGGAATGAATCTCGGTGTGCAGCCACCAACCCCAACAGTTGCGGTTGCGCAGTCCCACGTAGCTGGTGACGAAGGGATAGACCACCAGAAAACCCTCGCGGTCCGCCACCTCGTCGAAGGCGGAGATCTGCTGGATGTCGCCGTGGGTCTGGCGGCAGCCGTGCAGCACCATCACCAGCGGCAGGGGGGTGCGGCCGTTGTAGCCGGGCGGCACGTGCACGCGGTAGCGGCGGTCGCGCGACCCCGAATGGGCGCGGGCGCGGTAACGGTAGTTCACGTCCCGCACGCCGCGGCGGCGACGGTCGCGCCAGCCGGTGAAAGCGCGCGTCAGAAGGTCCGGCAGGCTGAGCAGGCGTTGCAGCCACGACTGCAGCCCTGCGCGCAGCGACTCGCATACCGCGCAGGTGCGCTCGCGTTGGGAAACACGGCCCGCGGCCGCTTTGCGATAGCCGGCGCGCGCACGCTCCCACGCGGCGCGATAGGTACTGGAAGAGGGCGGGTTTCGCTTCGGCTTGAACACTTCACCACCTGGGAGTTACGGCTGGGGTACGACACGACGGCCGGCACGATCCCCGGTAAGCGCCCTGGGCCGCGCCCGCTTCAACGCACGCGGGATCGATCGCCACACAGTGTAGCCCCCGCTCCGTTGCGTGCCGGTGAAGGGAGTCACATCCGCGTCACATCCCCGCCTCGTCCTCCTCGATGGTCTCCGACTCGGCGACGCCGGCACGAAGCCACTCCTGGACGTCGTCATCGGCCAGCAGGTGATCCACGTAGCGGTGCGCCACCGCATCCAGCGGCACACCGTAGGTGCGAAAGCGGAACACCACCGGCGCGAAGAAGGCATCGGCAGCGGAAAAATCGCCGTACAGCCAACCCCCGCCGCCGCCGAAGCGCTCACGCGCTTCACCCCAGATGGCCATGATGCGATCGATATCGCGCTGCAGCGCCTCGTCCCCCGCAACCTGGCGCCCCTGCGCGCGACAGTTCATGGGCATCAAGGAACGTAGCGCAACAAAGCCGGAGTGCATCTCGGCGCAGGCGCTGCGTGCATGCGCACGCGCCATGGCATCGCGGGGCCAGAGCCCGCCGTCCACGCGCTCGTTGAGGTACTCGCAAATCGCCAACGAGTCCCACACCGGCGTCCCGTCCACCATCAGTACCGGCACGCAGCCGGCCGCCGTGTAGTCTCCGATGCGTTGCGAGAAACCGGGCTGCAGCAGCGACAGGTAGATCTCCTCGAACGCCAGCCCCGACTTGCGCGTCGCCAGCCAACCACGCAACGACCACGACGAATAGTTCTTGTTGCCGATCACCAGCTGCAATTTGCTCATCACGCATCCTCTTGTTGGCGTGGCCGAAACATGACGCACCCGAACTCACGGCGCGTCAGAAAGCGCGCCAGGTCGTCGTCCAATCGCGCCATCGCGCGCTGCGGGTTTTCCTTCTGCATCTCGATACTCTCGCACACCCCGAAACCGTCCTGCTCCTCCTGCGATTGCAGCGCAGGATTGAACTCGTAGCGCCACAGCGTGCACTGCTCGCAATTGCCGACCTCGACCATTGGGAACCTCCGATTAAGTCTGCTTGGATGAGTTGGGTGCTCAGAATGGGTGAGTTCTAGGCGAAAAGCGCAGGTAATAGCGGGCTATTGCCAAGCTTTTCAACACCGAAATCGTCCACTATGAGTGTCCAGATCGCCGAGCATGACTTGATCGGAGGTTCCCTAGCCTCCTCCACCCGTCAGCCAAGTGTAGACGTGCAAGGCGATTCCATCGACCACCCACATGACGACGACGTAGCGGATATTCCACTTCGTGAAGCGGATGCCGGCGACGCCGAACCTGCCCTGCATCGCGAGATGCATCCCGGACAACGGGGACGCGGTTACCCCCAGCGACCAGCTCATCAGAAACACCATGGCCAGCAGGTTGGGATCGGTCACCGCCGGCATCAGCAGGCCGCCCGCCACCGAGATACTGATCACGGGATGCACGCCCGCAACGGCGACCAGCACCATCACCGCCACCAGCCCGGTAGCCTCCAGCGGCCCGAAGCGGGTAATCAGGGCACTCAACCCCAATCCCTCGGCGACGTTGGCGATTCCCGCGGCCAGCACGCCCGCGGCCAGGAACAGCAGCAGCTCGCTCGCCATTTGCGGCAACCCGTGACGGACGTGCGCCGTCAGCCAGTACCGTGCGCGTCTACGGTCGCGCATGATCAGCCCGCCGCCCGCGATCAACGGCGACAGCAGCGCAATCCACGACAGAATCCGCACCTGCGGCCACGCCTCGTGCAGCACCAGCACCGACACCGTCAACACACCCGGCAGCAGCAGTGCCTCGAAGTGCATCGGGTAGCCCTGGAAGCGGGAGGCCTCGGGATCGCGCATCAGCGCGACGCCGGTCAACGTCAGCGCGATCAGCGCGACCGGCAGCCCGATCAACACCAGGGTCTTCAGCCCGGCGCCCGGAGCGTTGGTCAACGCAACGCCCATGGCCGCAAAGAACGGCGACCAATTGGCCGCGGCACCAAACCCCCGCGACAACACCGTCGCCTGCAGGCGCGTCAGCGGCGCGCGCGTCGACAGACGTTCGCCCAGGATCATCAACGCCGAGAGGTTGATGACGGCGCCGAAGAAATGCACCCCGAGCAGGGTACGCCACAGCGCCCGCCGCCCCTGGGGCAAGGCCTCGCGGCGCTCGGCGGCAGGCAGCGCAACGAGACGCAGAAAGCTGACACCCACCAGCATGGCCAACAACACCTGATTGGCGCTGATCGCGCTGCCGAGGCGCACCGGCACGCCCAACATCGTGCCCCCAACCAGCCCCGCAACGCCCACCGTCAACATCGCGGTCACCTGGATGCGGGCAGCCCCCCGCAGGCGCCGGGCCAGCAACACGCCGGCACCCCACCCTGCCAGCCCCGCCCACTCCGGCGCCACCGCATCGACAAACGCGTTGGCGAGCGACAGCGCCAGCAGCGTCATGAGCAGCCAGCCTGCGAGCACGTCTTTCAAAGGGGTATCACTCCTCGTTTCCCGGGGTGGCGGAATTTCACTGCGACAGGTATGCGGCGTCCAACGGATCGAGCGCCGCGTATGCGCGCATGATAGCGAATCCCGCCACGCCGTGTTTACGCCGGGCGCATGGGGGCACTATCATCGACCCACAACAATCACGCCTACCTCCATGGAGCACCGTTGCGATGGGACGAATCCTGATGGCCGCCGCCCTGGCGCTGACACTGCAAGCCTGCGTACCCAACGCCAAAGAGACAAACAGCGATCCTGCCATGACCGAAGCCGAACAAGCCTTGCTGTGGGTGGAGCATGCCGACGCGGCGGCCGACGCGCAACGGGCGATCCAAGCCGGCGACTACCGGCTGCTGGTGCCTGCCGGAAGGGGACAAAGCGTACCGGGACTGAAGCCGGAGGATGGTGCCAGGTACCGCACGCTATGCGGCGAGAAAATACTCCCCGGCACCACCGACGTGGTGCGCGGCGACCGCCATCTGCAGCTGCTTCAGGCGGTGCACCGCTACGCCGAAACTTACAACGCCATCGTGGTCAAACGCTGCGGCGGTAGTTAATCCCTACCCGCAGAATCGATACCGCACCCAGCAGCGCCAGTAGCCAAAGGGCAACCGAACCGCCGCCACCACCGCCACCAGTGCTGCCACCACTCCCGGCAGACCCGCTACTCACCCCGCCGGTCCAATCAACGTTGGTGCAGTTGGTGGTAGCGGCCGTACTGGAATTGATAGTCACATCCGAATCGGTGATGTCGTAGAAGATGTTGCCGCGACACATCACACGAAACCGTGCATAACTGGTGGCTTGATCCGGAATCGCGATCTGCTGCGAACCGTCGTTAGCCGTATTGCTCGCCAAAGTCGTCGCACAGTAGCTGGTTTTACCCGAATTAAACGTTAACAAATCGATATCGACATTGGTGCAATTGACCGGAAAACCGCCGGTCCCCGCCACATCCCAGTTGACGGTTACCGCATCGAAGCTGCTGTAGGTGGACTGAGCGGGACTCAGCGACGTGATCTCAAAAGGCCCGGCGCCACCTGCAACGGTCACCACCATGTTGTCTTCATCGACACCCGAGTTACCGTCACGCGCCGTCAGACGGAAATTCAGGGTACGAGTGGTAGTCGGCAGCACTTCGGCAGGGTCTTGTCTGCCGGCCAATTGATTGATCAAACGCGGGAAATGCCGGTACGCGTTCGAACGGGGCAGGAACGAACGAAACAGCGCGTTGTCACCCAGGTCGGTACCAAAGGTACTGCTGTCGGTCTGGGTACCGGCATCCATCTCATCCCACTGATAAGTCAAGCTGTCGCCATTGGCGTCTGTCGCAGACCCGGTCAGCACAAACGGTGTTTGGCTCGGTATCGTGTAGTTGCTGCCGGCGTTGACTATTGGGTAAGTATTGCCCGTTGGGTTCGACGATTGACACGAGACGCCTGCGACATAGGTGAGTATTTCTGCAATGCTCCCTGCATGAAACGTCGCATCGCTGTTGTTTTGCAGATTTTCGCTACCGCAGATACCCGCGTAGGCCATTACGGTCGATCCACTGCCCGGTTCGTACGCCGTCGCCCCATGACGATTGGGGTCGACACAATTAAACGTCGTTCCGTTGAAGCTGTGGTTGGCGCCAAATTGATGCCCTATTTCGTGGGCTACGTAGTCGATGTAGAACGCATCGCCAGTGGGATTGGACAATCCCGTCGTACCCCTGGCCTTATTGCTGTTATCACAAACAACCCCGAGTTGTGCTAGACCGCCACTACCCGTGCTGAAGACATGCCCGATGTCGTAGTTGGCACTACCAATTTTCGTGTCTAAGTCACCCTGGCTGTGACTGAGAATGTCGGTAGCACTGTTGTTGATGTAGGGGTCAGTAGCCGCATCGGTATACACAACGCTCTCATCCGAGACCAACTGAAGATGGATAGCCAAATCGCGCTCGTAGATCTCGTTCACCCGATTGATCGCGGTAACAATCGCGTCATAGGCCGCGGCCGTCGTCCCACCAAAAACCGCCGTGTACTCCGCGGTGGCGGCGACGGCCAAATCGTAAGTGCGCAATTGATCACCGGTTCGCGCCAACACCGTGCGGGCACCTGCCGCACCACTCTCGCCGTCCGACGCCGCACCATCGACCAAGCAGACCGCGCGCTCACTTGCGCTACGCGGCACCGCGTTGGCGTAGTCACGCTTGCGATAGCTGCGGTAGTAGTCGCTCCCACGTTCGGGGTCGATGAACACCGCCCCCGACGGGCTGCTCAACATGGCGTGAAAACCCTGGGGCGTGATGTCCAGTCGACCGGTGATGCGCGGATCGTCGATACCCAGCGCACGATAGGTGTGGATCTCGGGGTAGCGCTCGGCCAGTCCCGGGGCCAGGATGGGCGACTCCACCACATCGAAACGCTGCAGGGTGCCGTCGGGCATGGGCAGGGTGAGCACCGTGCCCTGGCTGCTGGTGAACTCGCGCGGCGCGGCGCCCAGTTGGCTTTTCAGCAGCGCCAGGTCGGCCTGCAGGGGACGGTAATAGATCGGCTCGCCGGCGGCTCGCGACAGGGCCGTGGCCATCGCCACGTCGCGCCAGACCGCATCGTCGGCGCTGCCGCGCGCGGGGAGCAGGAAGATTGGCATCAGGGTCACCAGAACCGCTGTCCGCACCAACTTCAGACTGTTCATGAGGTTTCCATTCGTTCTCGGATCGGGCGATTACCCTGCGAAGAGTGATTCTATAGCAGCATGGGCGCGGGTGCAGCCTGAGGCCACACCCGGCATGCTCACGCAGCGAAGGGATTATGAGCGATACCGTCGGCGCGGCACTGGGATCGGATACGCAAAAGCGGGGCGCGGCGATCCAAAGC